>NZ_CP121471.1:4761350-5417120 GCF_033954835.1 Thiorhodovibrio frisius | reverse complement strand
TGTTATGCTCCGATGGATTCAGGCGCGGATATCAACGGTGAGAACCTTCTGCGGCAGAGAATTTTGACCCCAGGGGGCTGCGGACAGGCAGTTTCGCGCGACACTTTTTACGCTTCTCAAACGTGCAACAGTGGTCGCGGTCAAGGCGCTCACTCTGCCTTACCGACCAGGCTATTGCGGGCTGTAAGCTCAACAGTCTAGCCCCTGAGCCGTCACTTATCCACAGCCCAGGCAAAATTTCGGCTTGGCTTTGGCTCTTGACGTTAGGCCCCATCCAGACTATGCTTCCCGGTCTTTTTCGAGCGCTTTTTTTGCGACGCAAAAGCCCAAAGTAAGCGTCTACCCGTGATCGTATCCTGCTTCCATCGTCTCGGAGTTTCCCAGTATGAAACAGACTTTTAACCCAAGTCGCCTCAAACGGGCGCGCACCCACGGGTTTCGCGCTAGGCGCGCCACTCGAAATGGCCGCAAGGTTCTTAAGGCGCGGCGCGCCAAAGGCCGACTGCATCTGATTCCTCGCTGATACTGTCCGCTTTGGGCTTGTGGACCCAGCGCTCATGGTACAGGCAACGCCGCCCCCAGCCTTTGGCTCCGAGCTGGAACTGCACCTGGCACCTCGTTTTGCGCTTTAAGTGTTGGCATCTCCATGCAGCTGGACGACCGTTCGCAGAGATTTACCAGAGGCCATCGGCTACTAAAATCCGCCCAATTCGGTCGCGTTTTTGGCAATGGTATTCGCACCAGTGACGCACTTTTCACAGTGATTGGAGCGAATACCGCGTCGCCCGATCAGGCGGAGTTTTCGCCGTGCCGATTAGGCCTGGCTATTTCGCGCAAAGCAGCACCGCGAGCAGTGGACAGAAACCGAATTAAGCGCATCATTCGCGAATCATTTCGCCTGGCACGGCACCAATGGACAGACAGCAGCATCGATTTTGTGGTAATCGCCAGGCCACCGACGGCTCGCAACCAAAACCCGGTGCTCTTTCGGTCTCTCGCGCACCATTGGGACAGACTTTGCCAGGACTCGCGTCTCGCACGCTTGTGAGTCTAATGCGCGCATTGATACGCGCCTACCAACTTTTTCTCAGCCCGGTGATTGGCTCACATTGCCGCTATCACCCGACTTGCTCGGAGTACGCGCGCCAGGCGCTGGCACTCCATGGTCCGGTTTTGGGCCTTGGTTTTGCCCTCTGGCGCATCCTGCGCTGTCAGCCCTGGGGCTCCAGCGGATTTGACCCAGTTCCCGAAAAAAAACGAGATATCCCTAATGGATAACATCCGCTTGATATTGATTCTCGCGCTGGGTGGCGTGCTTTTCATGATCTACTCTGCCTGGGTTGAGGACTATGGCAGCCCGGTGCCGAGCGCAGCGACCGCCACTAGTGCGGCACAACAAGCTTCGACCCCCAGTACGGATGTGGTCAGTCCTCCGTTGCCGGAGAGTGCGGCGGCCTTGCCTTCGGCGCCAGATTTTGCGGATCAGTCTCCGAGCGATGCGAAGACGTCGCGCCTGACACCAGTCAGGGTGGAAACCGACGTGTTGTGGGCGGACATATCCCCACGCGGTGGCACGCTCGAAAATCTGTGGCTGCTTGATTATTCCGTTACCGCCGAGAACCCCGAGGAGAAATTTCAACTTCTCAAGGCCCAGCCGCCCAATATGTTTATTGTGCAATCTGGTATTTCTGGGAAGCCTGAGTCTGAGTTCCCAACGCCAGAGGCGATTTATACCCCGCAAGCCAGCAGTTACCAACTCAACTCTAACGAAAATAAGCTAGAGGCGATCTTCCGCTGGGAGGGTCCCAATGGCATTGAGGTGACCAAAACCTATCATTTCACACGGGGAAAATATTTGGTTGAGGTCACCCAAGAGATTGTCAATGGCACCGGCGAGCCGGTGACCCTGCGTGCCTATCAACTCCTCAAGCGCACCGAGTTGAATGATCCTAATAAGCCGAAGTTCGTCGCCACCTATACTGGCGGAGTTTATTACGGGCCTGAAGTCAAGTACAAAAAGGAAGACTTCAAGGAGATGATGAAACAGCCGCTGGATGTGGAAATTACCGGTGGCTGGGTTGCCATGATCCAACATTATTTTATGGCGGCATGGATTCCGCCGGAGAGCTTGCCTCAGACCTTTTACACCTTGGTGCTTGAAAAAGACAGCGCCGATCCGCGCTATCTTATTGGTCAGTACTCAAGTCCCATCGCGCTCGGTGACGGCGAGCGTCATACCTATAGTGATGAACTCTTTGTCGGACCCAAGCTGGCGGACCGCCTGGAAAAGATTGCTCCGGGATTGCAGCTCGCTGTCGACTATGGTTGGTTGACCATTCTGGCTGAGCCTATCCATTGGCTGTTATCGCAGATTGACAGGTTAGTTGGCAATTGGGGCTGGTCCATCATTATCCTCACTATCCTGATCAAGCTGGCTTTCTACAAACTCTCTGAAACCAGCTATAAATCCATGGCCCACATGCGCAAGCTCACCCCGCGCATGAAGGCGTTGAAGGATCGCTATGGTGATGACAAGGAACGCCTAAACCAGGCCATGATGGAGTTGTACAAGAAAGAAAAAATCAACCCACTTGGTGGTTGCCTGCCTATTTTGGTTCAGATTCCAGTTTTTATTGCACTCTACTGGGTTCTGCTTGAGAGTGTGGAGCTGCGCCACGCGCCCTTTATTTTATGGTTAGACAACCTGACCTCGCCTGACCCCTACTATATTCTGCCGTTGATCATGGGTGTTTCCATGTTCGTGCAGCAGAAGCTCAATCCGCCGCCACCAGACCCAATGCAGGAAAAGATCATGATGTCCCTGCCAGTGGTCTTCACTGTGTTCTTTTCCTTCTTCCCGTCTGGTTTGGTGCTGTATTGGACGGTGAATAACCTGTTGTCAATCGCACAGCAGTGGTACATCACGCGAAAAATCGAACAGCAGGAACACCGCAAGGGCGCCTGATGGGCCGATTCAATACCGGCATCGAGGCTGCTCTGCGGCTGTTCTGATTCGATGCATGCCAGCGAGCCTGATACCATTGCGGCTGTTGCCACTGCAACGGGCCGTGGTGGTATCGGCGTTGTGCGCGTATCCGGTGCGCGGGTGGAATCGATCGCCGAAGCACTGATTGGCAAAACCCTGCCGCCGCGCCAGGCCATGCTGGCAAGCTTTCGTGATGCAGGCGGGGAGACTATCGATCAAGGGATAGCGGTATTTTTTCGACCGCCTGCCTCCTATACCGGAGAGGCGGTGCTGGAACTCCAAGCGCATGGCGCTCCCGTGGTACTCGATCTCCTGCTCGCGCGCGTAATAGAGCTAGGCGCCCGGCTCGCCAGGCCAGGGGAATTCACTGAACGCGCTTTTCTTAACGCCAAGCTCGATTTGACCCAGGCTGAGGCGGTGGCCGACCTCATTGCCAGCACCAACCAACGCCAGGCGCGCCTGGCGAGGCAGACATTGGAGGGGGCGCTCGGCGAGCAGGTCGCCGGGTTGCAGTCGCGGCTGACCAGGCAACGGGTTTTGATCGAGGCTGAACTCGATTTTTCCGATGAGGATATCGACCCGAGCGAGCTCCATGCCGTGGCGGGAGACAAGCCAGCAACAACCGCCCCTGCAATGGTTCAAGGCATTGAACAACTGTGCCAGGATATCGATCAGCTTCTTGGGCTCTGTCACCAGGGCGAGCGTATTCGCGATGGACTCAGAGTGGTCATTGCCGGCCCGCCTAATGCGGGTAAATCGAGCCTGCTAAATCAGCTTGTCGGACGGGATACGGCCATTGTTACCACCACACCGGGAACAACGCGGGATCTGATACGCAGTGAGGTGAATCTTGATGGCATGCCACTGCATCTGGTTGACACGGCAGGAATTCGCGATAGCACGGATCTAGTGGAACAGGAAGGCATACGCCGTGCTCGGGAGCAAATCGCATCCTCCGATCTGGTCCTCTGGCTTTACGATGCTGCCGATGGGGAGCGACCAACCTCTGGGGATTTGCAGGAGTTGGCCGGTAGTTCGCCAGTGACGGTGGTCAGAAATAAAATTGACCTGATTGGCGAGACGCCCGGTTGTTTTGCACTCAAGGGGGCTTTGGCGCCTTCATCGGAACTTCGCATCTGTGCAAAGAGTGGCGAGGGGTTGGATGATCTGAAGACCCATTTAAAGGAGTGTGCGGGATTCCAGTCTGGAGTTGAAGGCGCTTTTCTTGCCCGGCGACGGCATTTGGTCGCCCTGCAACAAACGCAGGGGCACCTGAGACAGGCGCAACGCAGTCTTGCAAGTGGACAAGGTTCCGAGATTTTGGCCGAGGATTTGCGCCAAGCTCAGCGGACTCTGGGCGAATTAACCGGGGAATTTAGTTCCGAGGATTTGCTTGGAGAGATTTTTTCCACCTTCTGCATCGGTAAGTAGTGCTAGGGCTTATGACTACCGACAGAGAATCCATCTGCTGCTTCAGCCACAGCAGCCGGTGCGCAGAAGTCCTTTAAATGGTTGAGGTTGCTAAAGGCCAGCGGGATGTCGGAGAAATCCGCCATGATCGGGCGATGGCGGCGCAGCCAGCCACCTAGGGAACGCTCTCCGGAGGCCAGGTAGCTGCGTAAATCTCCCAGCAGGGAGCGTGCCATAAGGGCATGGGCGAACTGTGCTTGTTTGCCATCATGGGCGAGCGCGACCGATGCGCGTTCAGGCTCAAGTGCGCCGGCAAGTCTCTGTGCCAAATCCAGTGGGAGGAGCGGGCCGTCGCACGGCACTGTCATCATCCAGCGGGTGTTTGCGTATTCAAGGCCTTGGCAGAGACCGGCAAGGGGCCCTTGATAGTCGGCAAGGGTGTCTGTAATCACGGGCCAACCATAAGCCTGGTATTGGTCCAGGTGGCGATTGGCACTGATGAGAACCAATCCCACCTGGGGTGCGAGACGTTCGAGCACCCAGGCGATTAGTGCGCGGCCCTGGTAGTGCATCAGTCCCTTGTCCTGGCCATGGACGCGGCGGCCACGCCCACCAGCAAGGATCAAGGCGGTGATGTCGGACTTTGGGATCAATCCGGGCTTGCGTCAGCCTAAGGGACCCGCGTGACTGGCATCATTTCGGTGTCACAGGCGCCGCCGACACGAACGCGTTTGTCGCTTGGCGGTGCCTTGCAGCTCTCCCCGCGATCCTGAATGCGGCAGTTGAGTGCCAGTGGTTTGCCTGCGCTAAGCCAGCTGGGGATTGTCCGATAGCGCTTGATATTGCTAAAGCTGCACGATGGCGATACGCCGTAGGCTGTGCAGCTGTGGCCGGATTTCAAACTTACTTTGCGGGCGTCGACGATAAAGCCGGGATAGTTATCGAGAATGTGCAACTGATCGCCATCTGGCGTGTGGTCAAAGCGAAACTCCTTGAAGGTGTAACCGCCGCCGACCCGCTTGCCGACTTCAATTCTGGTGTTGGCAATCAGTGCGAATTGGCCGTTGTTTTCCGCGACTGCGCCGCTCATGTATTCAATGCGGTCTTTTTGTGGGAAGCATTTTTGCATGGCCGGTGGATGGTAATAATGGCGTAGCTCGGTGAGATCTCCCGCTGGCGTATCGGGAAAGACTTGGGTGAGCTGTTGATCGCCGCCGTAAAGGATGCGCTCGGCATCGCCGACTGTCTGGTGGTGCATGCTCTGAATGCGCTGGTAGTAGTCGCGGTTGGCAAGATCATCGCGTAAATAGCAGGCGGTCAGTCCGGAAATCTGGGTGAGAAATGCATCCCAAATGTTGTACTGCGAGGGATCGGAAGCGACGCCCTGAAAATCGCCAGGAAATCGACAGCCTTGGCCCTTGAGGCATTGCCCGATCGCACGATTGCGAATCGACAGGACCACGACATCGCGCTCGCAGGCGCCGTAGGCGTTACAGCCGCGGTCGAGGTGGCCCTCGTAAATGGCGGTGCGCATGCTGTAGTCGAGATGTTTTGCGCGGGTGAGTGCCTGCTTGTCTGCGCTACTGCTTTTGTGGGCGATGAAATCGTCCCAGGCGCGGGCTAGTCGTTCGCGACGGCCAAGCAGGCTATTATTGACACCAGCGCACTCTTGGGAATTATGAAACTCACGGACCAGAGCCTCGAGGTCGGACTCCCCATTGCTCTTGGTTTGACTCGCAGATGCCCTGGCACCGCTGCGCGGAGGATCGAAAAAGGGCGCCTTCGTTAGCGCATAGAGCTTACGCACGTTCATCACATGGCGAACATCTGCTCCGCAATGGTGATTCTCAACTCGCAGCGACGCCTGCCGCGCCAGTGCCTGCTCGAATTTGGCAGTCGCATCAGGCCCGGCCTTGGCCGAATCGACCACGATCTTGAACCCAACATAGGGTGTTCCACTGGCATCAGTCAGAGCCTTGCCGTTGCGCACCACCAGACAGGGGATGACCGAGCTGCCCTGGGTGAGATACCCGGCAACGGCTCCAGGACCTGAGGCGCCGATTTGGTAATAAGGAATACGCAGTGCCCCGTTGAACTGATAAAGCGTCATCACGGGCGCTGCGGGAATGTCCGCAAGTACCACCGATGACGACCCGAGCAATGCGCAAGCGCCAAACCAGCTGCTGATGACCGGAAGCCACCCGCGCCCAGCGCGCGAGCGGTCCAGCCCGATAAATTTTAAGCCCAATCGGCGAATAGCAAGCGACATAGAGACACTCCGAGAAAAAAACCCGCAATGCCCCATTGTCGCCCAATCAGATGGTTGGCGTCGATAAGATCGCGTTAGAGTTCGAGCTGCACCCGCAGTTTTTTCATCGCATTTTTTTCGATCTGGCGGATGCGCTCGGCGGAGACGCCAAATTGCTGTGCTAGATCATGCAGGGTTTGTTTCTTCTCCGACAGCCAGCGCTCTTTGAGAATCGTCTTGCTGCGCTCATCGAGACTGGCGACCGCAGCCATGAGACGTTTGCGCTCATAACTCTCAGCGTCCTCGCGCTCGAGTAGAGAGGCAGGTTCCATGCGGATGTCGGGCAGATAGGTGGAGGGCGCCGACGGCGAGTCGTCATCGTCATCCTCGTAGCCGTCAAAGGCGGCGTCATGACTCGACAGCCGGGACTCCATCTCGAGCACTGTCTCGGGTTTGACGCCGAGATCGGCAGCTACTTGGTCCACCTCCTGCTTGGTAAACCACCCGAGGCGCTTTTTGGAGCTGCGCAGGTTGAAAAACAGCTTACGCTGGGCCTTGGTGGTGGCAACCTTGACGATGCGCCAGTTACGCAGGATGTACTCATGGATTTCGGCGCGAATCCAGTGCACCGCGAAGGACACAAGGCGCACGCCCACATCCGGCTCGAAGCGCCGCACGGCCTTCATCAGACCGACCGTACCCTCCTGGATCAGATCGGGCAGTGGCAGACCGTAGCCCAGGTAGCCTCGGGCAATGCGAATGACAAAGCGCAGGTGCGACAGTACCAGGCGTCGCGCGGCTTCCATGTCTCCATGGTCGCGCAGCCGTTCGGCCAGACTGCGCTCTTCCTCAAGGGTTAGCACCGGAATCTGGTACGAGCTACTGATGTAGGCGTCGATGGTTCCGGTCGATAACGAGTGACGTGAAGCGATGGCGTGGCTCATGATGGCAATACCCCAGTAAAATTATCAGGATTTAAGTCTAGCATCCGCTCAACTTGATTGACAATAGGGAGATCTCGGGTTTTTCGAGAAGAATCTGTCCAGGAAGTTCCCCCCTGTCGCTCTAGTGTCTTGCTGACGTCGGCCTGACAGAGAGCCCAGCGATGGAGCAGCACAGTGATTCATGCGTCAAAGAAAATCGCGGAACGCGTGCCGCAGAGGCCCTGATCGATCAGGATTGTAAAAACCTGTTGAGAACCCTACCGCCATGACTGTGGATAAGTCCGGCAGAGCCGTGGATAAATAACTATCGACATTTTACCCACAGCCCAAGTGCCGCTTGGCCCACCATCTCGTCTGGTCTCAATCGACTGAAGATTATACAATTTTTGTCTTTTTTCCGGTTACGCACAGGCGTTACTACGACTACTATTTAATATTTAACATTATGATGATAGAGGGGGAGCGCGAAGACTTGGTGCCTGCGTTAATCAGCGTAGCGAGCGTTGTTGAGCGACTGAAGACCTTGCCCATTTTGAGCAATCTTCCAGTCAGGCACATGCGCAGGGAAGACGCGCAGGGTTGCGCGCAAGGAATTGGCCACAACTATAAATTTTCGGGCAGGCCTTCGGCGCAAAAGACCAGCGCTGATTGTGATCCGGCATTGTCAACTCTCCGAAAGATCGTTATCGTCAAACATCTGACCGAGCGAGCCAGATTAAGACCGCCGTCCAGCTGAAGCATTGTTGCGTCCTGCCCGGCCAAACACGCATCATCTAGACAGCCGCAAAATTTCCGAATCCATGCACGATCTGCAAAAGTTGCAAAAATCCGTGGCCGACCAAGCTCGACAGGCTCCGCAATCTCAAGCCGACACCCAGCTGCGCCGCGAGCGCGATCAGCTGCGTTCCGCCTTTGATTATCTGCCGGCGATCCTGTTTAGTATTGATCGCTTCGGCCAGTTCCTGGTCTACAACCAACAGCTGTGTCTTGCCAGCGGCTACGCTGTCGATGACATCCGGCACATGACGCTGTTTGATTTTTTCAGCGGGCGTCCTCGCGATGAACTTCAACAGGCGATTGCCACCGCCTTCGATACTGGCCAGGGGTTCGACCTTGATCTGCCCTTGATCAACCACACCGGTGAGCAGGTTCCAATCACGCTGTACAGCGCCCTTTCCCCCCAGGGAGAGGACATGACGCTGACGGCCATCGCGCTTGATGTGAGCCATATCCGGGAGACCCTGCGCGCATCGGCCATCAGTGAGGAACGTCTCAATCGCAGCCAGGCTTTCGCCAACATTGGCCTGTGGGACTGGAATCTCCAAAACGACCAAGTGTACTGGTCGGACCGTGTGGCAGAGCTCATGGGCTCCACCAGCTCGCGGATGAAGTTTGGCTTCCAGGAGTTCCTGGCCGCTGCCCATCCGCTGGACCGGGCGCGCTTAGCCAACTCAATCGAAAACTGCGTCAGCGGTAATGACATTCTTGACGAGGAGTTCCGCATTCATCGTCCGAATGGCAGCGAGCGCTGGATGCTCGCGCGCGCCAACCTGATTTGCGACGACAAGGGCACGCCGGTGCGGATGCTGGGTGTGATTCAGGATATCACTCCACTAAAGCATGCCGAATTCATCGAAAAGCGCGCGCGCGAACAGATTCAGTCCATTATCGACTCGCTCGATGCGCGTATCTGCGTGGTGGACGAAAACGGCGCGATCATTTCCGTCAACCGCTCCTGGCAGCGCCATCCCTACCGCCATCCCGACCGCCCCAAGAGTCTGGCCTCGGGCGGCAATTATCTTGCTTTTTGTGACGCCCTGGCCGAGGCTGGTCGCTGCGACATGGCACGTCTAGCAGAGGCTGTGCGTTCGGTGCTCGATGCCTCTACCTCCTCCGCCGAGACCGAGGTGGCGGTCCAACAGGGCAACCGCGAAGAGGTTCATTTGGTGCGCGTCACCCCGCTGCGCGGCTCCAGCGAGGAACATCCGCGCGCGGTCATTAATCATCTCGACGTCACCAAGAGACGACAGATCGAACAAGACCTGCGTCAGGCCAAGGATGAAGCCGAGCGGGCGAGCCGTGCCAAGTCTGAATTCCTGTCTCTGATGAGCCACGAGTTGCGCACCCCGATGAATGCCGTGCTTGGCTTCGCGCAACTGCTCGAACAGGATGACCAGCTCAACGCCGATCAGGCTGAAAGTGTCGATGAAATTCTTAAAGCCGGCAGACACCTGCTGCACCTGATCAACGAGGTGCTGGATCTCGCGCGGGTCGAATCCGGGAGCGTTGAGCTGAGCCTTGTCCCGATTGCTTTAAACGACCTGGTCGGTGAATGCCTGCCGATGATTGAAACCCAATCGCGTGAGCATCAGATTCGCCTGGAGTGTGGTCCACTCGAGGACATGACCGTCCTCGCCGACCGGGTGCGCCTGAAGCAAGTGCTGATCAATCTGTTGTCCAACGCGGTCAAGTACAACAGCGCCGGTGGCCTGGTCAGGGTGACGGCGGCAGGGACAGAGGCGGGTCGCATTCGCATTGAGGTGACAGATACCGGGCTTGGCATCGACAACGAGGACATTGCTGGACTGTTCACCCCCTTTTCGCGGCTGGCGCGCGACACTGACCGCGAAGGCACAGGGATTGGACTCGCCGTCTGCCGCCGTCTGATTGAGGCCATGGGCGGTACCATCGGCGCGACCAGTCAGCTCGGGGAGGGCAGTTGCTTCTGGATGGAACTCCCGCCTGCTTGTATTGGCCTTGTTGCCGATGCGGAAGAACATGCGCTCGAGGACCACATAGCCTGGCCTGATCTCCCGCCAAGCGTGCGTTGCCTGTTACAAATCGAAGACAACGCCGCCAACCTCAGGTTGATGGATCGCATGCTGGCGCGCTACCCGCAACTGCGCACCATCAGCGCCAGCAATGGTCAACAGGGGCTGGAACTGGCGCAGCGCGAGCAGCCCGATCTGATCCTGCTCGATATCCACATGGTCGGCATGAATGGTTACCAGGTTTTGAACGGCCTGCGCACCGATACGCGAACTGCGGACATTCCGGTCGTTGCGGTCACGGCGAATGCCACCAAGGACGATATCCAGCGTGGAATCGCGGTTGGTTTCGATGCCTATGTGACTAAACCGGTCGACATTCACGATCTCGCCCAAGCGATCTCCAGGGTCATGGCCGAACGAGCGACCGAGCCCCAAGCAGAACCCCAAGCAGAACCCCAAGCAGAACCCCAAGCAGAACAAAGCGCAGCTTAACGCGCATCCAAATTCCATCTCGGAATCTGACCGCAAACGCGGCCCAACTGTGATGCAAAATGCGAACAGCCTCGCGGCGTGATAGTGCTCGCTTTGCTACACTAGCTTGGTAATTGCTCCCCATCATCGCGCTTCCCACAAGATTGCTCCCCACAATTTTGGCCCCCAGAATTTTGGTCCCCAGAGTTTTGGTCTTTAGCAACGGAGTCAAACATCATGACCACCAGCACCGAGGGCGGGGCACTCGATCCGCGTGTGGTCCAGGGGACCGGGGCGCTGATCGCCCCAGTCTTCGACCACCGCCGCCGCCGCAATGGTATGTGGGTGGAGATTGCCAGCAGCAGCGATCAGGCCGGCACCATTGCCGAACTGCTGCGCGACCATCTGCGCGAAAAACCGCCAGAATGGCTTTTTCTGCACGATCATACCGGCCATCTGCGCCCTTATCTGCCGCTGGACCTGCCTCTTGCTCCGCCGTGCGAGCAAATCCTGGTGCGCCCGGCGGCAGTGCCGGCTCCTACCAAACCCCCGCCTGAGGGGCTGCTCTGTGGCGTACGCGGCACGCACAAGGAGTTAGCCGGGGTCAGCGGATGCAACTGGCTTGTGGTTACCGATGCAGCCGGCCCGGTGGGTGCCACGCCCGCGCTGGCCGATGGGCTTGCCGGCTGGCAAGAATGCCAGCCCTTGGCTGATCTCGGCTGGGAAGGCTTTCTCCTGACGGGCAACCAGCGTCCCGGGGGAAAACAACCCAAGGCCGATCAAATCGCCCTGACCCGCCTGCTCGGCCTGGTCACCAGCGATGCTGATACCGACGAGCTCGAGTCGCTGTTCAAGAGCCAGCCGCGGCTAGCATTCGATCTGCTCAATCTGGTCAACTCTCCGGCGCTTAATCTGCGGACGCCCGCAACCAACTTTCGCCATGCCATTACGCTGCTTGGCCGCCGCCAACTCCAACGCTGGCTACAGCTGCTGATGTTCACCCGCCAGACCAGCAAGGGTGAGGTCAACATTCTGCTGTGGCATTCGGCCTTTCGCGGGCGGCTGATGGAGCGCATTGGCCAATACCTAAACTGGAGTGCGGAGCTCAGCGACCGCGCCTTCATGACTGGCGTGTTCTCGCTGATCGACGTGCTGCTCGACGAAAGCTTGGCAACTCTGCTCGAGCCGCTGGCATTGGCCGAGGACATTCTTGCTGCCCTGGTCAAGCAACAGGGTCCCTTGGGGGATCTGCTGGCACTCGCTCAGGCGATCGAATTGCGGGACATGGATCGGCTTTGCAATCTGTCACACAATTTTTCTTTTAATGTGCTTACACTGATGCAGTTACAGCTCGAAACCTTATTCTGGGTGGAATCATTTTCCTCGCCTGCCGGCGATTGAAAACCGCCAAACGCCAATTCAGGCTTGTCTTCCATCGCGCGCCGCTCCCGATTACACCGGTTTGAATTCGGGGCACGCGCCGCAAGGATGAGAATCCATGGTCGAATCTCTAGCGGTACCCGCTGGCGACGCTGACGCTCTGCTGTCTTGGTTCAAGCAACAACTCACTGCGGCGCTGGCACCAGATGACTTCTGGCTTGCGCTGAGCGGCAGCGATGCCTGGCCTGCACAGCAACCACCTGTTTGGGTTGCCAGCGCGCGCGAGCAGCAGTTGCTGTGGCAGTGGCGAGTGGCGCCGGGCAGCGAGCTGATCCTGGCGCTTGCTAAGTCCCCATCCCCGGCTAGCGCCGCGCTCCTTGCCCCCCTGCTGGCCCTGCTTGCCGACGCGCTCAGCCGCGTTGGCGCTGCCGAGCAACCCTGCTGCCAGGCATTGAGTCAGCATCGGCGCATGCTCGATGCAATCAATAACTCCGTCATTGGCATGGACCTCGATGGCTACATCCGCAGCTGGAACCGCGGTGCAGAACAGATGTTTGGCTACCCAAAGGAAAAAGCCCTTGGTCGACATGTGCTTTTTCTCTATGCCGATGCCGATGAGGAAGACAGCCTGCTGGCCGAGGCCGGCGACAGCGGCAACAGCCGCGAAATGCTGGTGCGGCGCAAACGTCGTGACGGGTCCATTTTCTGGGCCAGCATTTACCTGTCGCTGCTGGTTGATGAAGCCGGCGAGCCCGAAGGTCTGGTCGGCTACCTGATCGACGCGACCGAACGCATCAATGCGGAAGAAAAACTCAGGCTTCAGTCCGCCATTTTCGAGTACAGCGAAGAAGCCATCATGGTGACCAATGCCAATGGGCGCATTGTGTCGGTCAACCGCGCCTTTGCGCGCCTGTTCGGCCGCTCAGCCGACGAACTCGTCGGTCGCGAGCACGATTTTATCTACTGCCGACGCTACGACGCCGACTTTTGGCACACCCTGCGCAATCAGGCCGGGCGTGAAGATCATTGGTTTGGTGAGATTCGCTGTAGTCGCAATGGCGAGAATATTTTCCCCTGCTGGCTGTCGTTCAGCGCGGTGCGCAACATGGAGGGGAAACTCACGCACTTCATCGCGCTGCTGATGGATGTCTCCGAGCGCCAGGAGGACAAGGAGAAAATCTACCAGCTGGCCAATTTCGATGGCCTAACCGGCCTGCCCAACCGCTCAATGCTGCGTATTCTGCTGACGCAGGCGCTTGAGGAAGCCAAGCGAATGAGCACCTATGGCGCCCTGATGCTGGTGGATATTGATCGTTTCAAACGCATCAACGACGGCCTTGGCGTGTCGGCGGGCGATGAGCTGCTGGTGCAGATCGCCGGGCGTATCCGCACTGCCCTGCGTGCCGAGGACGTGGTCGCCCGCTGTGGGCCGGATGAATTCGTCATCGCGCTGTTCGATATTGCTCAGCGCGAACATGCCAGCATTGTCGCGGACAAGTTGCTGCGGGTGTTGCAAGAGCCCTTTATCCTTGCCCATTCCGAGCAGTCGCAGGAAACGCTGAGCATCACAGCCAGCATTGGCGTGGCTGTGTTCCCAGAAGATGGCAAGGATTCCGACAGCTTGTTGCGCCATGCTGGCATCGCCATGCGCCGACTGCGCCAGATGCCTGACAGTGAACATGGATACTTGTTTTTCGCGGCCGATATGAACCAGCGCGCGCGCGAACGCCATCACCTTGAAGAGGACCTGCGCGAGGCTCTACACCGCGGTGAGTTGCTGCTGTACTTTCAGCCGCAGTTCGAGCTTGCCAGCGGCAAGATGCAGGCGGCCGAGGTGCTGCTGCGCTGGCAGCACCACGAACATGGCATGGTTTCTCCGGCCAAATTTATTCCAGTGGCCGAAGAAACCGGCCTGATCCACGAAATCGGCGACTGGGTGCTGGAAACCGCGTGCGCTACCCTGCATGCTTGGCTTGAACGGGGCATCCCGCCCCTGCGTCTGGCGGTCAACCTCTCGGCGCGCCAGTTGCGGCCTAAACTCATCTCTCGGGTGCTTGAGTTGGTCGGCCAGTACCAGCTGCCGGTGCACTTGCTTGAACTCGAAATCACCGAATCCGTGCTGATCCAGGACGACGCCAAGGCGCTGGCACTGCTCGAGTCCTTGCGCGCTGCCGGCTTCGCCATCGCCCTCGACGATTTTGGCACTGGCTACTCGGCTCTGAGTTATCTGCGCCGCCTACCTATCGACACCCTCAAGATCGACCGGTCCTTCGTCGCCGATCTGCCTGGCTGCGAACAGGAAGCTGCCATGGTGCTCTCTATTCTTCGTTTGGCCCAGACCCACGGCCTGTCGGTCGTGGCTGAGGGGGTTGAAACCCAAGCCCAGCTCGACTTCCTCCGCCAGCACGGCTGCCCCGCCGTCCAAGGCTTTTTTCTCGCCCGCCCGATGCCGCTGCAAGACCTGGAGGAGCTGTTGCTCCGTTAAGGCTCATTGTGCGGTGCCAGCGTAGACGATGAATGCAGCTCCCGCTCTAGCTGGCGTTCGCGCTCGCCTGGGGAGCCGGTGCCGCGCGCGAGAAGATCATAGGCCACGGGCACCACAAAGAGCGTGAACAGCGTCGCCGCCACCACGCCGAACAGAATCACGGTGCCGATCACCGCGCGCGTCTCGGCCCCCGCACCGGTGCTTAGCAGCAATGGAACCGACCCTGCTGCCGTGGTGATGCCAGTCATCACAATTGGACGCAGGCGCACAGCGGCGGCTTCGCTCAGTGCTTCGCGAAAGGCCATGCCCTGGTCGCGCAACTGGTTGGCAAACTCGACAATCAGAATGCCATTCTTTGCCGACAAGCCCACCAGCATAATGAGCCCGATCTGGCTGTAGATATTCAGCGTCTGCCCGGTGATCCACAGCCCAAACAGCGCCCCGGCCATGGCCAGAGGCACTGTGAGCATGATTACCAGCGGATGCACCCAGCTCTCGAACTGGGCCGCCAGCACCAGATAGACCACTGCCACGCCAAGCAAAAACACAAACAAAATACCACCGCCGGATTCACGAAAATCTGCCGACTGGCCCTTGTAGTCCACCACCACCTGTTCGGGAAGATTTTCGGCGACCAAGCCGTCGAGATAGCTCAGCGCGTCGCCTAAGGACAGATTATCGGCCAGGTTGGCCTCAATGGTGATGGCGCGCACCCGGTTGTAGCGGTTGAGTTCGTTAGAATCGGCCGATTCAGTTACCTGCACCAGATTCGACAAAGGCACCAGCTCGCCACTGCGGGCTGATCGCACATAGAGATTTTCCAAACTGCCCGGCGTGCGCTGGGCATCGCGCTCGCCCTCAAGAATCAGGTCGTATTCCTCGCCGGCATCGAGATAGGTGGTCACCCGACGCGAGCCGAGCATTGTCTCGAGCGTGCGCCCGATGGTATCGATACGAATGCCGAGATCGGCGGCGCGGTCGTAGTCGATCTCGACGCGCAGTTGCGGCTTGGTTTCCTTGTAGTCCCAGTCAATTCCGACCAGGCCGGGGTTGTTCTCCGCGATTTTCTCGACCAGGATGTCGCGCCACTCGGCCAGCTCCTCATAGGTGCCGCCGCCAATCACGAACTGCACCGGTTTCTGGATGCGACTGCCAAAGCCGCTGCGCATCACCGGAAAGGCGCGCACCCCGGGCAGATCGGCCAGCTTGGCGCGCACCTCATCGATGATGACCCAGCTAGAGCGGCGTTTGTCGAAGCTGTTCATTACCAGGATCACAATGCCGTTGTTAAAGGCCTCGCCACCGCCATGGCCGCGTGGCGCGCGCATCAGCACCCGGATCGCCTCGCCGGATTCGGCATAGGGAAGAAGCCGGCGCTCGATCTCGTCCATGTACTCTTCCATGTAGCTGAAGGTGGCGCCCTCGGGTCCATTGACCAGCACAAAGAAGGCCCCGCGATCTTCTTTCGGGGAATATTCTTGCGGAATATGTGTCAGCAGCCACCAGGCTAGCCCAATAGTGACCAGGAAGAGCAGAGCGATAATCCATTTCTGGCGCAGAAAAAACCCGAGCAGCCGCGCATAGCCAACCCGCACCCGCTCAAACAGCCAGTCCACCCCCCCGCTCAGGCGCGCGGCGCCGCTTTTGGAATCAGGCCCTTGCCCATGGCGTTGCGGCAGAATCAGCGACGCCAGCATGGGCGAGAGCGACAGCGCTACAAAGGTGGAGAAGACCACGGCAGCAGACATGGTCAGCGCAAACTCAGAGAACAGCCGCCCGATATCACCGCGCAGGAAGACAATGGGCAAGAAGACCGCGAGCAGCACCACGGTGGTGGCGATGACCGCAAAGCCGACCTGGCGGGTGCCAAGAAAGGCCGCGACCAGGCGGCTTTCGCCCAAGTCTTCCATGCGCCGGTGAATGTTCTCGAGTACCACGATGGCATCGTCCACCACCAGGCCGATGGCCAGCACTAGCGCAAGCAGGGTGAGAATATTGACCGAGAAGCCCAGCACCAGCAGCACGCTGAAGGTGGCGATCAGGGACACGGGTACTGTGACTGCTGGCACCAGCATGGCGCGTGCGCTACCAAGGAAGAGGAAAATGACCAGCACCACCAGCGCAATGGCGATGGCGAGCGTTTTGTACACCTCTTTAATGGCATCCTTGATGAAGACCGAGGTGTCATAGCTCTGCTTCAGCTCCATCCCCTCGGGCAGCGTGGGATTGAGCCGGTCGCGCTCGGCCTTTGCGCGGTCCGCCACCGCCACCGTATTGGCGGTGGATTGTTTGATAATGCCAAGCCCCACCATGGGCACGCCATTGCCGCGAAAGACGGTGCGGTTTTCTTCAGTGCCCAGCTCAACGCGGGCCACATCGCCCAAGCGTACCAGGTAGCCGTCCTCGCCGCGGTCTATGACTAAGCGGGCGAATTCCTCCGGGGTGCGGAAATTGCGCTCGGTGCGCACGCTAAACTGGCGGTCGACCGATTCGACACTGCCGGCGGGGAGTTCGACATTCTCCGCCCGCAGCGCAGCCTCGACATCCGCCACCGTCAGCTCGCGCGCGGCCAGCGCATTACGGTCGATCCACACGCGCATGGCATAGGTCTGTTGCCCGCCGACCCGTACGCGCGCGACGCCATCCAGCACCGAGAAACGGTCGACCATATAGCGCCGAGCGTAGTCGGTCAGCTCGGGCACTGTCATGCGATCACTGACCAGATTCAGCCACATGATCACATCGTCGTTGCTGTCGACCTTCTGAATGTCTGGCGGCTCGGCCTCCACCGGGAGCTGATCGAGCACTCCGGAGACCCGGTCGCGAATATCGTTGGCCGCCCCGTCGATGTCACGGCCAATGGCAAACTCAATGGTGATACGCGAGCGCCCATCCTCGGAGCTGGAAGCAATGCTTTCGATGCCCTCGACCCCGGCGACGCGGTCCTCAATCAGCTGCGTGATGCGGGTCTCGACCACATTGGCCGAGGCGCCGGGATAGACGGTATCGACAGACACCACCGGCGGGTCGATGTCCGGATACTCGCGCAGCGGCAGGCGGTCGAAGGACACCAGGCCGAAGGCGACCAGCAGCAGCGACATCACAGTCGCCAGCACCGGCCGGCGGATGGAGAGATCCGACAGCTTCATGGCGTCGTGGCTCCGTCCTGGGCGCCCTGTTGCGGACCAGTCTGTTTGCCGGCGGCGAGCATCTCCTTCAGTGATCGGCTGCCGTCATCCACGGCGATGATCTTGACCGGTGCGCCAGGCTTGATCTTCTGCAGGCCATGGGTGACCACCCGATCACCTGCGTTCAGGCCAGAGAGAATTTCCGCCTGCCCCGGCTTGCGCGTGCCAATCTCGACCTGGCGCTTGTCGACCATGGGAGCCTCACCCGTGACCACAAAGACGAAATGCTCCTCGCCGCGATGCAACAGGGCGGATTCGGGCACCATTAGCGCCTGACGCGGATTGCGCAGCAGATCCACCGTCATCAGCTGGCCCGGGCGCAGCAGTCGCTGATTGTTATCGAAGAGCGCACGCACCTGCACCGAGCGGGTGACCGGATCGACCCGGCTGTCGATGCTGCTGACGGTGCCCTCGAATACTTGATCCGGAATGGCGCGGGTGCGCGCTTCCACCTGCACGCCAGGTGCCAGGGAACCGAGAAAAAGACTGGGCACGGCGAAGTCGAGCTTCAGGCGCGAATCATCGTCTAAGGTGGTAATCACATCTCCCGGCTGCACCAAGGCGCCCAGGCTGATGTTGCGCAAGCCGACCACGCCGTCGAAAGGTGCCTTGATCAGCCGGTCGCTCAGACGCGATTCAATGGCTGCCAGGGAGGCGCGTGCGGTGAACAGATCTCGCCTGCGCTCATCGAGCAGCGAGGTCGAGGCCGAGCCGCTGGCCTCCAGCGACTTGACGCGGTCATATTGGCTCTGCGCCTCGCCCATGCGCGCGGTGACTTCCTCAAGTTGCGCGTGCTCCTCGATGCTGACCATTTCGACCAGCAGATCCCCGGCTTTGACCCGATCGCCGTCGTCGAAATGAATGGCTGAGATCGCATCGGTCACATTGGCCGTGATGACCACAGACTCACGCGCTTTGAGAGTGCCCAGCGCCTCAATGCGATCAGCCAGTGGCCCTTCTCGCACCTCAGTCACAATGACCCCGGGCAGGCCGCCCGGCCCCTGGCCCAGTACCAGCACAGGCGCATGAACAAGCAACACGCCCGAGATAAAAGCAAGTAATAATCGCATCCAAGCCACTCCCAGGCTCCAAAACCCAATAAGTTAGTGCAAGCAACCCGATTCCCAAGTGGCTGGCCAGAGCAGCTTCAGCCGCGACCGGTGCGAGAAATGGCCATGACCAATCGCGGCCAAAGCCACTCCAATGTTGCCCTGCCTTTGGGTGCCCCCATCTGCCTTCTAACTCCATACCAACCGCAAACGAGCCGAAATCTCAAGGGTTTCGGTTTAACAGCAGGCACTACAACTTGGTCGCCAGTCTTATGACCCAGATTTTGCTCGTCGACAATGGTTCCAAACGCCCCCATGCCACCATCTCTTTGCGCGCGCTTGCAGCGCGCCTGCAGGAGCGTTGCGGACAAAGGGTCATGCCGGTGTCTCTTCTGCACTCCGACAGCGTCCCGCCTGCTGCGCTCCATGGGCACCCGGCAATTACTCTAGTGCCCCACCTGCGCGCCCAGCTTGAGGTCGGCCATCGGGATTTTCTCGTCGTGCCGCTGTTCTTCGGTCAAAGCCGCGCCCTGAGCCGCTTCATTCCGGACACTATCACGGCTTTAAGCGCGGAGTTCGGCGCTTTCACTCTAAGCACGGCGGATCCGCTCTGCCCGCTGCCGCAGGGCGAACCGCGTCTGGTCAGTATTCTTGAAGACAACCTGACCTGGTGTCGCCGTTGGGCCGAGCGACCACCGCAGCAGGTGTTTCTGGTCGACCACGGCTCACCCGCCCCAGAGGTCACGGCGGTGCGCAACTGGCTGGCCGGGCCGCTTGGCGAGCGCATCAGCGACTGGGCCGGCTTGACCGAGGCGGCCATGGAGCGCCGCTCCGGCAGCGAGTACGACTTTAACGGCCCGCTGCTCGCCGATGCACTCGACGCTTATGCCAGCGCGCATCCGCAGGCGAGCGTTGCCGTGGCCATGCAGTTCCTCGCCGCCGGCCGCCATGCCGGTCCCGATGGGGACGTGGTCGCCATTTGCCGCGACATCGAGCAGCGCCACCAGGGTTTTTCTATCTGTCTGTCGCCGCTCATGGGCGGTCACTCGTTGCTTGTCGACATCCTGCATGATCGCCTTTGCGGCGCAAACCAAGATGCGCTTAGCGTTTTGGGCCGAACAGTAGCCACAAAATGAAGCCGAGTAGCGGCAACAGCAGGATCAGCACTATCCACAACACCTTACCCAGAGTGCCGGCGCTGCTCTGCACCGTTTTGATGATGGCGTAGATATCCAGAATCAGCAGCAGTAAACCGAAAAATCCGGTGATTTGAATGTCGATCATATTTTCCTCTGCCAAATTTCACTGAAAAACCGGCATCATAACCAAGAAGTTTCCGCCTTGGTGAAGGCGGCGTGCCAGTGACTGCTGCCCGACCCAACACGGAAAGCTTATTTGTAACAGCGATGAACAATACTCCCTGGACCAAACCAAGGGTGGAGGAAAGGCATGACTGTTCGGTATTACATCAAACTCTACTTGCTCACAGTCCCTGTGTTTTTTGCCCTCGACATGTTCTGGCTGGGCTGGCTTGCGGTGGACTTTTACCAGGAGCAGATTGGGCACTTGCTCGCGGGGCAGGTCAACTGGTTGGCGGCGCTGGCGTTTTACTGCATCTATATCGCCGGTATTCTGATATTTGCTGTGCTGCCGGGGCTTAAGCGGCAGTCTCTTGTGCATGCCGCAACGGTGGCGCCCGCCTTTGGGTTTTTTACTTACAGTACCTATGAGCTGACCAACATGGCCACCTTGCCGGACTGGCCGCTGACGCTGGTGCTGGTTGATACGCTGTGGGGCATGCTGTTGTGCACCTCGGTGGCCAGTCTGAGCTATCTGATCGGTCGCTGGTTGCTGCGAGCTGGCCATGGCGGCGAGCGGATGGGTGATGGGCAGGGTGAATCATCTTGCCGGTAAGGGTCAGGTTGCAGATTGCGCTTGCGCGGAGCTGATGCCGCTGTGGCGCAGCAGGGCCTCGGTGGTGGGCTCGCGGCCACGGAAGGCGATGAACAGCTCCATGGCCTCGGCTGCGCCGCCTTGCTCAAGAATGCGCTCGCGGAAGGCTTGGCCGGTGGCGGTATCAAAGATGCCGCGCTCCTCGAACAGCGAGAAGGCATCGGCGGAGAGCACCTCGGCCCACTTGTAGCTGTAGTAGCCGGCCGCGTAGCCGCCGGCAAAAATGTGCGAAAAGCCGTGGGCGAAGCGGTTGAAGCTCGGCGGCTTGATCACCGCGACCTGATCGCGCACTTGATCGAGAATCTCATAGATGCGCGCGCCGGCGTCTGGGTCGAACTCGCTGTGCAGGCGGAAGTCGAACAGCGCGAATTCAAGCTGACGCACCATGAGCATTGCCGATTGGAAATTGCGCGCGGCGCGCATGCGCTCGAAAAGCGCATCCGGCAGCGGCTCGCCAGTCTCGACATGGCCCGAGATCAGGTCGAGGGATTCTCGCTCCCAGCACCAGTTTTCCATGAACTGACTGGGCAACTCGACCGCATCCCAGGGCACATTGTTAATGCCGGCGATGGCCGGGTGATCGATGCGCGTGAGCATGTGGTGCAGCCCGTGACCGAACTCGTGGAATAAGGTCAGTACCTCCTGATGGGTCAGCAGTGCTGGCTTCCCCTCGACTGGCGGGGAGAAATTACACACGAGATAGGCGACCGGAATCTGCTGCTGGCCAGCGCTGAAGTAACGGTTGGCGTAAACATCCATCCAGGCGCCACCGCGCTTTTTCTGCCGCGCGTAGGGGTCCAGGTAAAACTGGGCGCGTAACTCGCCGGTGCTGTCGTGCAGCTGATAAAAATGCACGTCCGGATGCCAGAGCCCGGGCGCCTCGGCCTCGCTGATGCGGATGTCGAACAGCCGCCGCGCGATCTCGAACAGGCCCGGCAGCACCCGGGAGATGGGGAAGTAAGGCCGCAGCTCCTCCTGACTGATGGCGTATTTGTGTTGTCTGAGTTGCTCGGAGAAGTAAGCAACATCCCAGGGCTCAAGGCTTTGGTGCCCAAACTCGGTTGCGGCGAAGGTGCGCACCTCGTCAAGTTCGGTGCGGGCGTGGTTGAGCGAATGCGCGGCCAGGTCGTTGAGAAACGCCATGACCTCGTCTGTGGAGCGCGCCATTTTGGGCGCCAGGGATAGCTCGGCATAGTTGGCGAAGCTGAGCAACTGTGCCCGCTCGTGGCGTAGCGCGAGGATTTCTTCCATCAGCGGGCCATTGTCCCAGCGCCCGGCATGGGGGCCTTGGTCCGACGCACGCGTGCAATAGGCTTCATACAGCTCGCGACGTAGAGTGTCGTCCTTGGCGTACATGATGACCGGGAGGTAGGAGGGGATGTCGAGCGTCAGCACCCAGCCGTCGAGGTCGCGCTCGCGCGCCTGCTGATGTGCCAGAGCCAGGGCGGACTCGGGCAGCCCGGCAAGCAGGTCTTGCTGCTCGATATGTTTGAACCAGGCGTTGGTGGCGTCGAGCAGGTTTTCCTCGTACTGGCTGGTCAGGCGTGTCAGGCGCTGGTTGATTTCGCGAAAGCGGGCCTTTTGCGCTGGCGGCAGGTCGACGCCAGAGAGGTGAAAGTCGCGGATGCTGTGCTCAAGCATCTTGCGCTGGGCGGCATCGAGCCCCGGTTGCCGGGCGACGGCCTGATAGCCCTGAAGCAGTGCCGGGTTTTGTCCAACTTCAGTGCCATAGTCGCTCAGCTTGGGCAGGCCGGCGTTGTAGGCCTCCCGCAGCGCCTCGGAGTTCATCACCGCGTTGAGATGGCTGACTGGCGACCAGGTGCGGTTGAGCCGGTCATCGGCGGTCTCGATGGGCTCAATGAAGGTCTCCCAGGTGGCGCTGTCTGGATTGCTGGTGAGGGCTTCAATCAGCGCGCGGCATTCGCTGAGGCGGGCATCCAGCGCCGGTTCGATGTGCTCGGGGCGGATGGCTGAGAACTCGGGCAGGGACTGGTCGGTCAGAAGGGGGTTGGTCATTGGGTGTGTCTTATTCCATCATGAAGCCGCTGTTGTCGTATTCGCCGACGCGGCCGTTTTTGAGCGCTCGCACTTGCGATTTGTGCGGTCGTGGTTCGAATTTGCGCGGCACGCACAAATAATAGCGCCAGAGTTCTTCGTGGATGGGGTCGGCGCCGGTGCGATCAACCGGCCGCCAATCCTCCCCTAGTCCGCTTGGCTGAAAGCTTAAGTTTTGGCCATAGGCGTAGAT
Organism: Thiorhodovibrio frisius; assembly: GCF_033954835.1. Classification (NCBI taxonomy): domain Bacteria; kingdom Pseudomonadati; phylum Pseudomonadota; class Gammaproteobacteria; order Chromatiales; family Chromatiaceae; genus Thiorhodovibrio; species Thiorhodovibrio frisius. The sequence goes on along the minus strand of NZ_CP121471.1, from coordinate 5,393,987 downwards.
GCGATACTCCCCGTGCGGGGTGCAACGGATGCCCTCGAACGACAGGTTGCGGGTGCCCGAGGAGGACTCGGCCACCAGGGTGTAACGCACCACCTTATCCGCGCCTGTGCTCAGGCTGCGGGCATCGATAAAATATTCAAACGGCTCGCTCGCGCTGTCGAGGCGAACCGGGATCAGGTCTTGCTCGCGCGGCCAAGGCGGCAAGCGGACCTGCTGCTCGCGCCATTTCTCGCCATCGCGGATGCTCTTGGGCGCGTCTGGTTCGGCGTCATTGACAAAGAGATTCTCTTGCGCGCTAGTTGGGCCTGCGAGTGCTAGAGTCAGCAGGCCAAGCGTGAGCAGCCTGGCTGGGCTTGGGGCGCATGTCGCGCGCATGGTTTTTGTTGCTCTGGATGTCGGTTCGGGATAATGCGATGCGGTGTTCATTGAGTTGGTCACCTCGGTGAGCGCTGTCGCCAAGTCGGTGGAGCATCGTGCTAGCATATCCGAGGCGATGCACAGGGCCAAACAGCAGGAGTAGTCATGAATAATGTCCGCAGTTATCAGGGGCTGGAACCACAGGTCGCGAATGACGCCTGGATCGACGAAACCGCCGTGGTGATTGGCCATGTGAGCGTCGGCCCTCAGGCCTCCATCTGGCCGCAGAGTGTCGTGCGCGGGGACATCCATCGCATCGAAATTGGCGCCGGCAGCAATATACAGGACGGCTGTATTCTGCATGTCTCCCACGACAGTCGCTTTCTGCCCGGCGGCGCCCCCACCATTGTGCACGACTATGTCACCGTGGGTCATCAGGCGGTCCTGCATGGCTGCGAGGTGCAGGATCATTGCTTGGTCGGCATCGGTGCCCGGTTGCTTGATCGCTCGGTACTCAAGCCGCGCTGCATGCTCGCGGCCGGCGCCCTGGTGCCGCCGGGCAAGATCCTTGAGGGCGGTTACCTCTATGTGGGCGCTCCGGCGCGGCGCGAGCGCCTACTGACCGATCTGGAGCTCGAATACCTCGACTACGCAGCCGAACACTACATCCAGCTCGCCGTGAAGCATCGCATGACCGTCTCCCTTGGGCTCAATGCCTGAGCGCTTGCGTCTGTCCGCCTGGTTGCTGCCGGTTGCCGCGCTGGGCCTGGCAATCTTGCTCGCTTGGCTGTGGTTTGGCTGGCAGCCGCAAGCCCCCGCGCATGCTCTGCTCGATGCAGGGACTGATTCGCCACCTGGGGGCGATTTTGTTCTGCAATCCGCCACCGGGGCGGTGAGCCTTGCCGATTTTCGCGGCAATCTGGTCTTGCTTTACTTTGGCTATACCGCCTGTCCGGATGTCTGCCCGACCAATCTTGCCTTGATCGCCATGGCGCTGCGCGAGCTGACACCCGCGGAGCGCGCGCGCGTGCAGGTGCTTTTTGTCAGCGTTGATCCGCAGCGCGATGATCCGGCGCGTCTCAAGCAGTATGTTGAATACTTCCATCCAGACATCGTCGGATTGACTGGCAGCGATGCCCAATTGCGCGCCCTCACCGGGCGCTATGGCGCAGTCTACCGCCGCAGCGAAGACCCAGGCTCTGCCATGGGCTACTTGATCGACCACTCAGCCTCAACCTACCTGATTGACGCCCGGGGCAGTCTGCGCGAAACCCTTGGGCATGCGACTCCATCTGCGGAACTGGTTGCCACCCTGCGTCGCTACCTAGCGGACACTGGCCTTGAACCCACCTTGTTGGATAACACCCATGTCAAAAATCACTGATTGTTTTCATTGCCCGAGTACGAGATATGCCTTTTCGCCAGTGCTGATCGGGGCGCTGTGGCTGCTCGCCGCTGCTGCTGCGCCAATGGCCTTTGCCGCTGATGCGGCTGTTGCAGCGGCGCCGATGCCGCTGGTGCAGGATGCCTATGCGCGCGCCGTGCCACCGGGGCAGCCCAACAGTGCGGCCTTCATGCGGATCATCAACCCAACCGCAGAGGCACTGGCGTTGGTTGATGCCTCCAGTTCGGTGGCGAGCGTGGTGGAGTTGCATACCCATGTGCAGGAAGACGGTATGATGAAAATGCGCCGCGTCGAGCGCATTGACTTGCCGGCAAAGGGCGAGGTGATTTTACAGCCCGGTGGTCTGCACCTGATGCTCATTGGTCTGACACAGCCACTGGCTGCGGGAGATCCGGTCGATCTGCGCTTGTCGTTCGACAACGGAGCCACGCTGGCTCTGACTGCCGAGACCCGCAGCATCATGGGGCAGATGGGCATGCACGGTCATCGCGCGGACCAGGCTTTGCCTGAGGATTGAGCTTTCGCGACGCGCCCTTGTGAGATATTCCGCGATACTGCACGCGCGATGGCGCCCAAGTGTTGTTAGTCCTTGGTGAGTTCCGGCTAGGTTTCGCCACCATTGGCTCGGCGTTTTGCGCACGCTGGGCAATGGGCTGCGATGGTGGGGTTTGAGCGCTTCGGATTGCCCGAGGCGTCAGATTCTGCTATACATGCCGGGTTTTTCCGGTCGTGCTGGCAGATGTGAGCGCTTGACATGCGCATCATTCGGCACGGCAAAACCAGAATCAATCAAATGGTAGGCATTATGAAGCGAGTCCTGATGACAGGCGTCCTGGTTGCGGGTCTGGCCGCGACCTCTTTGCAAGCGGGCACCTCCGCTGGCATCATCACCGGCAACGCCGAAAAGGGTAAAGAGAAGGCAGGCCAGATTTGTCATGCCTGCCACGGTTTGGATGGTAATGGCATGGCGGCTCAGCCAATCTGGCCCAAGCTTGCCGGTCAGCATCCCAACTATATTTACAAGCAGCTCAATAACTTCAAGAATAATGATCGCTACAATGTGCAAATGTCGCCGATGGCCATGCCATTGACCGACGAGGACATGCGCAATGTTGCGGCTTACTACTCGAGCCTGCCGCAGTCCGGAGGCGTTGCCGCTGCCGATCAGGTCGAGCTGGGCGAGAAAATCTACCGTGCCGGAAATCCCAAAAGCGGCGTGCCCGCTTGTTCAGGCTGCCACGGCCCCTCGGGCATGGGAACCAATCTGTCAAAGTTTCCGCGTCTTGCCGGTCAGTATCCGGAGTACATTGACCAGACGCTCAAGCTGTTCCGCAAGATGGAGCGCGCGAACGACCCCAATGGCATGATGCGCGGTGTTGCCGCTCGCATGACGGATGAGGAAATCGCTGCGGTCGCGCAATACATCTCTGGTCTGCACCAGTAGAGCCGGCAGCCTTTCGTCTCCTGCCCTCTATCCGCTGTCCCTTATCCCCACTGTCGGCCCCGCGCCGGCAGTGGCTTTGCGCGTGATCAGGGTGCCTCACGCGGTTCTATCTCGAGTGCGCTGCCATGGATCGCCTGCGACTGCTGAGCTACAACATCCAGGCTGGCATCGCATCGGTGCGCTACCGGGATTATTTCGCCAATAGCTGGAAGCATCTGCTGCCGCATCGGGCGCGCATGACCAATCTCTCGCGCATTAGCGAGATGCTCGGCGGTTATGACGTGGTCGGATTGCAAGAAGTGGACGCCGGCAGTCTGCGCAGCGCCTTTGTTGACCAGACGGAATATCTTGCCCGGATCTCCGGCTATCCGCACTGGTATCGCCAGATCAATCGCGATCTTGGCACCCTGGCTCAGCACAGCAACGGCGTGCTGAGCCGTCTGCGGCCCAAGATGATCCGGGATCACAAGCTCCCTGGCCTGCCTGGGCGCGGCGTGCTGCTCAGCGAGTTCCAGACCAGCGGCGGTGGATTGCTCGCGGTCTGCGTGGTGCATTTGGCGCTGGGCGCGCGGGCGCGGCGGCGCCAGCTCGAGTTTTTGCGCGAGCTAACCGGCCAATACTCCTGTGCGGTGCTCATGGGGGATTTCAACAGCGGTTGCGGCTCGGGTGCTCTGCGCGCCCTGGTTGATCGTGCCGGCTGGCATGGTCTGGACTGCGAGCGCAAAACCTTCCCCAGTTGGCGGCCGATGCACAACCTCGACCACATCCTGGTCTCTGCCAATATTGAGATCCTGAACGCGCAAGTTGTGGACTATGCGCTCTCTGATCATCTGCCGATCAGCATGGATATTCGCCTGCCCTCAGGGATTGAGCCTTGCGAGCCTGTGGTGGAGCCACTGCCTGGCCCAGGTGTGATTTAGTCCTGCACGACAAACCAGTGCCAGGAGAGTCCGTCGCTCGCTTGCTCGAGTAATGCGAAGAGTCCTGGCAGAGGTGTGGCCTCGCCGGGGAACACTTCCTCGATGCCGAGGGTCAGACGGGCAAAGCCTGCTCGGCCGCGCCAATCCCAGTGCCAGGCATCGCTGACCTTTGAGCAGGCCGGGCAGGCGAGTGCGCTGTGCTCGGGCCAAGACCAGGATGCCATCTGTTTCGACCACTGGTGCAAGCTCTTGCCGCAGGCCGGGCAGCGCGGCGGGCGGGTATTGCGTCCGTGCAGAAAGCGGGGCTGCGCACTGGCCGGATTGAGGCGGAGGTGGCAGCCCCCAACGCTGATGGTGCCGGCAGTATCTGGCAGGCCATCGAGCTGAACCGCGCATCCGGTAAAGCCGACAAAGTCGAAGAATCGGTCTCCCAGGGCGAAGGCGGCGGTGTCTGGCGCGCAGCCTGCCAATGAGAGCGGGGTGCCGAGGAAAGCGGCCTGCATCAGGGCGCTACGCAGAGGTTCCGCCGGTGGTGCTTTCAAGGGGTCTTCTGGTGTCAGCAGGAGTCTGCCGGTATGAAGTGGCATAGGCGCCCCGGGGAAGTCATTAGAGTGAAACAGCGGTTGTGTTGGCCGGCTTGGTCTGGTCAGGCCAGCTCAGGTCTGTAGCCCATGAAGCTTACGGAAATAGCAGGAGAACATCCATTAATCCTCGCGGCGCTGGCGCTCAAGCCCGGTCAGGCGGTGGCGGATGTCGGTGCGGGCAGCGGCTTGTTCAGTCTGTTGTTCGCGCAGTCGGTGGGGCCGACGGGGCGAGTCTATGCCGTGGATATTTCAGAGCCTTTTACCCGCGCGATCGCCGAGCGCGCAGCACAAGCAGGGCTGGATCAACTCGTTACAGTCACGAACGATCAAAGAAATGAAATAAATGGGTCCAGGCCGAGCCTGAGGAAGATGAAGCTCACAATCGCCAGACTGATATGCACATTCCCGAACCTCCATCCGCTTCCGCAGTTGATCATCGCCGTGCCGAGATCGAAAACCGGCTGACAGCCATCGAACAGGATCATCAGGTTCATATCCTCCTTGCCTGCGAATCCGGTAGCCGCGCCTGGGGCTTTGCCTCGCCGGACAGCGACTTCGACGTGCGGTTTCTTTGCGTCCATCCGCTGCCTTGGTATTTGCGCGTCCATGCCGGTCGCGAGGTGATTGAATACCCCATCACGGACGATCTGGACATCAACGGCTGGGAACTGCGCAAAGCCCTTCCGCTGTTGGCCAAGGACAATGCGACGCTGCACGGTTTGAAGAAATACCTCTATGTGTTGCGACCGCTCTTGGCAACTCTGTGGATCGAGCGCGGACTGGGTCTGGTTCCCATGCGCTTTGTGACTCTTGTCGAGGCATTGATCGACGATCAAGACTTGCGCGCGGCCATTGATCAGTTGCTTGCCCTTGCGGATTGTTGTGATGGAGAATGATGACTCTCCTATAATCAGTTTGCCCGGAGCAACACAGAGTGAAAAGCGAGCCGACATCCGTGACATCGGCGCTTGGCGAGGCGTTGATCGAGCGCTTGGCGACCGCATTGCAGGGTGATCGCGCCTGCCTGAGCGCGGATGTGGCGGCGCTGCGTGACTTGTCGTTGATCGAACAAACCGCCGATGGAGTTGTAAACTCACCAGCGCCTTCGCCCACCCGGCAAAATCGCTGACTGATCCTTTCAGTCGCCTGCGGCACCGAGCAACACTCGGACGAGGCAAAAGGACATCAAACAATGAATGAAAGCCACCAGCCCCTCTTCAATACCGCCTATCTCCGGGCCATCTGGGCCAAGGATTTCGAGGCTTTCCAGAAGTCCGACGCCGCCCCGTCGCTGTTGGACCGACTGAAGAACTGGGCCGATAAGGACTGGCAGAAGGAAACGGCGGCGGGCAGTACCTTTATCGACCTGTTTTTCAAGCAAACCTGGGGCTATTCCGCAAGCGGCGAAGGAGACAAAGGCCAGGGATACACGCTGATGCCAGAATTCGCGGTGCAAGGCGCGGGGTCTGGCGGTGGAACCGGTAAGGCCGACATCGCCATGGGTTATTTCGGTCGCCCGGACATGGACGACATTCCCCAAGTCCTCGGCGAATTCAAGGACGACCGTTCCGGGCTCGACAAGCCGCAGCTTGGGCGCACCAACCAACGCTCGCCCGTCGATCAGTGCATGGACTATCTACGCGAGGCACGCGCGGGCCGTGCATCCGCCATCTTGCCGACTTGGGGCCTGGTGACGGACATGAACGAGTTCCGGCTTTACCGATACGGCAACAAGGCGCAGTTCCAGCGTTTTGTGCTTCGCCCAGCGGACGGCGACCCCGGCCTGTCCCTGCTCGATGAAGGGTGCGCGGCCGCTTTCGAGCGATTTGTCTTCGCGCGCATGTTCGCTCGCGCATGGCTCTTGGCCGAAGTGGCGAAATCGCCGCTGGAAAAGCTGCTCGACGACCAGTTCATCTTCGAGCAAGGGCTCGAAAACGAGTTTTACCTCGAATACCAAGCATACCGAGAGGAAGTGTACCGAGCGCTTCGGGAGTTGAATCCCCAATACGAAACCGAAGGCCGACGGCGCCGCCTGGTGCGCCACACCCAGCGGTTTTTGGATCGGTGCCTATTCATCCTTTACTGCGAGGACATGGGAGCCGAACTGAACTTCCCCACCAACGTGCTCCGGGACTTATTGATCGAGATCTCCCAAAGCAAGTTCTATAGCCCGGACGGCCAGGACGCTTGGGACGCGGTAAAGCGCTTGTTCGCCGCCATGCGCGACGGGACCCCCTTTGGGGAGGAGCGGATCAACCGATTCAACGGCGGCTTGTTCGAGGCCGACGCCGAAATGGACGCGCTGCGCTTGCCCAACAGCATCTTCTGCGAGAAGAACCAAGGGCAAAGCACCGAGCGGGCGCTGCGGTTTCCGCGCACGCTGCTGTTTTTTTCCGCCAAATACAACTTCGGGCCAACGGACGAAGGCGACGAGAAAACCCTGACCCTAACCGCCATGGGCCGGATTTTTGAGCAGAGCATCACCGAGCTCGAATACATGGAGGCCAAAGCCGAAGGGCGGGAGTCCCTCACGGAGCTGACCCGGCGCAAGCGCGATGGCGTCTATTACACCCCGGAATGGGTGACCCACTACATCGTGGAGGAAACGGTCGGGGCGCGGCTGGCGGAAATTCGCGCCACGCTCGGCTTCGACCGCTTCGCGGACATCGACGAAGAGCGCATCCGGCGCTACCACGGAAAAGGCAATAAGACCGACGCGGTGAAAGCCGTGGGCGAATACATCGACGTGCTTCGGCAGTACGAGGACCGACTGAATGCGCTGACAGTGGTCGATCCGTCCTGTGGGTCCGGCGCCTTTCTGATTCAAGCCTTCAAGTACCTCTATGAGCAAAAGCAGTGGATCGTCCGGGAGCTGGAGCGCACCACCCGCCAGAAGCAGCTGTTCGACTCCCACGAAGCCATGCGGGAAATTCTCTCCAAAAACCTGTATGGCGTGGACATCAATGCTGAATCAGTCGAAATTACCCGGCTCGCCCTGTGGCTCCATACCGCGTTGCCGGATCGACCGCTGACCTCGCTCGACCAGAACATACGCTGCGGCAACAGCCTGATCGGATCGGATTTTTACCGCCAGTTGGGCATCGACCAGGATTTGTTCGGGGAAGACGAACGGGAGCGGGTGAATACCTTCGACTGGGAGACGGCCTTTCCGGAAATTTTCGAAGGAGACGAACCAGGCTTCGACTGCGTGATTGGAAACCCACCCTATGTGAAGCTCCAGCACTTCCGCCGCATTCAGGAAGACGTGGCTAAATACCTGCTGGAGGCGCGACGCGAAGACGGCAAGCCACTATACGAGAGCACCCAGACCGGGAATTTCGACATGTACCTCCCGTTCATCGAGAAGGGCGTGGAGCTTTTGAACGCCAGCGGGAAAATGGGGTATATCGCGCCGAATGTCTGGATGGTGAACGAATACGGCAAGGGACTGCGCCAAAAGTTAAAGCGCACCCGGCGACTTGATCGCTGGGTCGATTTCAAGAGTTTTCAGGTTTTCGATGAAGCCATTACCTACACGGCTTTGCAGTTCTTTTCCGGGCAGGAGCGGGATTCGTTGCGATGTGTTTTCGCGCCGAGCGGAAAGGAGGATATTGCCGGGGTGGAATGGCGGGAAATCAGTGATGCAATTTCTTTGGAGAATTTACCGCCGGAAGACAGTTGGGTGCTGATGCCTAACCTCGAGCGCACGCTTTATCAAAAACTGGACAACCATTGCCAGCGATTAGATGAAATTGCCAAAGGAATTACGGTCGGCATTCAGACCAGTGCGGATTACATCTATCATTTAGAAAAAGTCGGCCCTGGTCGTTACCTTCATAAACCGAAAGGGAAAAAGGCCCCGTTCGAGGTCGAAATCGAGGACGCTATTATGCATCCGTTGGTGTCAGGGCCGGAGGCCAAAAGATACCAAGCGCCAATAACAACCACTTTTCTTCTGCATCCTTACGACATTCGAGATGGGAAACCACATCTTTTTTCTCAAATGGAAATGGAATCAAGCTTCCCAAAGGCATGGAACTACCTAAAAAAACGTGAAAACGACTTGAGGAATCGCGAAAAGGGGAAAATGGATAAGGATGATTCCTGGTGGGCTTACAATTATCCAAAAAATTTAGATAAGCAAGAGTTACCGAAATTGATGGTCCCTAGGCTTGTATTGAATTTATTCACTGCCACAGATAACCTAGGTGGATTTTATCTTGACAATGTTGATGTCAATGGAATTATTGTTGTAGATCAATCCGATCTCTTTTTTCTTTGTGGCATTCTTAATGCGCCTGTCGCAAACTTTGTTTGGCGCCGAATCTCAAAGCCGTTCCAGCACGATTACCGTTCGGCCAACAAACAATTCATCGCCCCGCTACCGATCCCCAGCGCCACGCCCGACCAAAAATCCCAAGTCGCCGAAAAGGCCAAGAATCTGCAAACCCTCCACACCCGCCGTCGCGATCTGTTATTGATGATCGACAAGCGCCTGGACAGCGACCAGTGCGCCGACGACAAACGGGGCGAAAGCTGGTTCTGGTCCGACGTGAAACCGACGGCCAAGCTGAAGAAAGAAGCCCCGGAGGACCTGACAGCCAAGGAACGAACCGCCTGGGCCAATGCCGAACGCGAAAAGAAACTGGCCGCCCGCCTGGAAACCATCGACGCGCTGCTCCGGCCCGGCGCCACCCTCGACGCAGCAGAGGAATTCGGCGAACTTCAATTCCTTGCCGACGGCGTGGCCGTCATCAAAGGCATTTTTCTCGACGAAGCGGATGCCGCCTTCATCGCCGCCCAATGGCGGCAAAAAGCCCGTCGCACCAACGTAACCGCAAAATTCACCGCCCAGAGACTGATCGCCTCCTTACTCAAGCTCCGCAAGACCGATAACCCAGCCATCCACGAGCAGATCACGAAAATCGACACTGAAATTCAACAGTTGGATAAAGAAATCGCCAGCGCCGAAACAGAAATGAACCAGCTCACCTATCAGCTTTACGGCCTGACCGAAGACGAAATTCGCTTAGTCGAGAACGGGTAGAGGTAAACCGCGCCGAGAATGGTGGGGACCAGGGGCCTGCGAAGAACAGGTTCGATCACATCGGGGTCAACGACGATCACACGCTCGAAGATCCGCACTCCGAGGTCAAGATGACCGAGATGAAGCTCAAGCGGATTATGTTCGACATGCAAGATATGTAGGGCACGCCATGCCGTTACGCATCGAACAACTTGTCTGGCTCGAGGACATTGTCGAAAAACTGCGTTGGAAGCACAGTGTCGAAGAGTCTGAAGTGATCGAAGTGCTGGAGAATCGGCCGCGCTTTCGCTTGAAGGAAGCTGGCTATGTCCCCGGCGAGGACGTGTATGCGGCATTTGGGCGCACTGACAGTGGTCGCTTGCTGAGCGTTTTCTTCGTCTACACCCAAGATCGCCGCGCGATCATTGTTTCGGCGCGCGATATGACAGCCAAGGAGACACAGAAATATGGGTAACCAATCTTCCGTATCGCAGTGCGCAAGCTATCAGGACATCGGCGCGTTTTGGGACGCACATGATGCCAGCGAGCACGGTGCTGATAACGCGGTTGAAATGGACGTCGCCATCGCCTCGCAACGCCATTATTTCGCCGTGGATCTAGATTTGTACTCGAGAATACGGGTACTTGCATACGAGCGCGGCGTGAGCGAGGAAACGCTGTTGAATATATTCTTGAAGGAACGGCTAGAACAGTGTGAACAAGCCCAGTTATGAATAGAAGAATAAGAAAAGGGTCCAGGCTCAAATTGACTCTCAAGGGAGACTTTTCAGCCGGGACAACTTCGCGCTTCAATAGACTTGGCGCTGTTGATCGACTACGAGCTTTAGACAAAAGGGGCCGGGGTCGAATTGTTCTTTTGAAGAATCGCTGAACCATGTGTGTAGATATATTTTTTCTGGAAGGATTTAAAAAACGATGTTGCAAAATGTAAATCCTAGAACTGCAAAGCTCGCCTCGCGTAATCACATCGGGGCCTTGTTATATATTTTTGGCTTTGGAATGGCCGGGGCTGTCGTGGCCCAAGACCCGGAGACGATTCGGCTTTTTCAAGATGAAAGCTACTACAACGATGCCTGCCGTGGTGGTTCGGGCGAAGAGGCTGCAACTTGGCAGGCATGCGGTGCGCGCGACTACATCGCTTTTTTGCTCGGGCAGCGGGGTTACTGTTACGGGAAGGAGAATCAGCCGGGTTATCAGCAGGAATGGCACCGATGTTAACCCGATTCAATGAGGGCGGCTAAGCCACTTGTGGTCGAGTAACGGCTTGTGATGCGGATGGTAGCAACACTCATTGAGGACTGCACCGTTAACCGGGTTAAGGCGTGATGCGCCCGGCCGTGCGTCCGCGCCTGACGAACATTGATCAACGGATAACCGAGGCCACAGTGGAGTGCAAAGCGTATTTTCTGGAAATGGCTTTGCCGGGGAACTGCGATGAACGATGCCTTGAGCGCTGATGCCTACACGCACAACCCAGATGGCCGTTCGTCACAGCGTGATCGGATCGCGTTTGCGCTCTATATCGACGCGGACAATCAATCCGCTCATAGCGCTGCCGCGCTTGTCGAAGTCTTGCAACAGGATATCGGGGGTCACATCGCCCTTGTTATCGTGGCGGGTAACAACAAGGCGAACCGTAACGAATCCTGGATCAACGCCCTGCGGGAACAGATCCCTGACCTGCCGATCGAGAATCTCTCCGTCCCCTGTCGCCCCAATGCTGCGGATATTGCGCTGATCCTCGCCCTGGGGGAGGGGATGGCCGAACACCGGCTTAACCAGACGCGTGTGGTCATCGTCTCGCGCGATACGCTCTTGCTTGACGCGGCGGAGCAGATCAAACGCTCTGGCGTGCGCCTGTTTGTCGCTTATTCCGACGGCGAAGTGCCAACGGCACGACGCACCAATCTATTAACCCTCTTGCTTCCCAGCCCAATCGAGTCTTCAAGGGAGCCAGTGATCACGGTAACGCCAACAGGAGCGCGAACCGCGCCGAGCCCAACCCCACTTCAGTCAGCACCGTCAGACACCGTCAAAACAGAGGTCGCCGCAGCCGTGGCATATGTGCGAGCAAACTGCCAGAAACAACCAGGAGGCGGTTACAGTTCCTCGGAGGTCGGCCAAGCGCTTGCAAAACTCGGGTATTCAACACCGGCTGAGCGCCGACACATCCTCGCCCAGTTTCCCAAATTCCAGACGCAAGGCAGCGGCGCACAGAAGTGCCTGGTCTTCTGAGGGGTCGCGACTTTTCAGGTGCTCTTTTAGGGCCGTCAATCTGAAATAAAAAACCAAGCGAGCTGACAGTCACAAAACAATGGGCGAAGATTTGATCGAATCATCCAGGTGAGTACAGCAGATGCCAAGTACCGTTTTGAAGTTCAGTATGGATTTCACCCTGCATGATCGCTCGGGACTTGGCACGGAGCGAAGTGCCGGAGCGGAGTGCGCACGGTGAGCTTGGCGATTCGCGATCACTAATAAGACAAATCAATAACACGGGATGCTATTCTATGGGAACTCTTGATCAACATATCGATGTTACGCCGGGGATAGTCGGCGGTAAACCACGAATTGCTGGGCACCGAATTACTGTCAGCGATATTGTAATTTGGCATGATCGAATGGGAAAAAGCGCGGATGAAATCGCAACGGAATACGATCTAAGCCTTTCAGATATTCATGCGGCACTCGCTTATTATTTTGACCACCGTTCAGAAATCGATCAAACCATCAATGATGGTAGGGAGTTTCTTGATGCGCTTCGCAAAACCACACCATCGAAGCTTGCAAGCAAAATCAACCAGAATAGAGCTGCATGACTCAAAGAATCAAATACTACCTTGACGAACATGTTTCGAGAGTCGTCGCAAAAGGGCTTAGATGTCCAGTGGGCAAGTCGTTGTTGAGCCAGCAAGCAGGAGAACATCCATTGCAACACTTTAAAACAAGCGGGAACACAAACAGGCCGGCAATGCGCTGGCCGATTCTAACGGCGCTCGCCTTGGTGACCAGCATGCTGGGCGCTGCAACCGCAGCCGAGCAGGGCAAGGTCGAGGAGACCGGGCGCGTGCTGAGCCCGAGCATCAACGGCTACTACCTGGACGCGGATCCCGAGTTCTGGCGCGAGACTTTCGAGCGCGATGGGCGCGAACTCTACGATCAGCGCCGCACAATCCTCAAGGCGCTGGCGCTCAAGCCCGGTCAGGCGGTGGCGGATGTTGGTGCGGGCAGCGGCTTGTTCAGTCTGTTGTTCGCGCAGTCGGTGGGGCCGACGGGGCGAGTCTATGCCGTGGATATTTCAGAGCCTTTTACCCGAGCGATCGCCGAGCGCGCAGCACAGGCAGGGCTGGATCAACTCGTCACAGTCACGAACGATCAACACAGCCTGGGCTTGGCGGACGACAGTGTTGATCTGATCTTCACCGCCGATACCTATCACCACTTCGAGTTCCCGCAGGCAATGCTTGAGGCCATGCGGCGTGCGCTCCGACCGGGCGGCAGCCTGGTCATCATCGATTTCCGCACCGATCCACGCATCGCCTCGGCCTGGGTGCAGGGCCATGTGCGCGCCGGGCGCGAGCAGGTGATCGCGGAGGTCGAATCTGCCGGGTTCCAGCTCGAACAGGAATTTGATCTCCTAAAGCGCAATTTCTTTCTGCGCTTTCGGGCGCTGAATCATTGAGTCGATACCTCTGCGCTCAGGCGATGTTGCCGAATCAGCAGTGCGCGCCCCCAGGCATCCGGCAGGGAATCCTCAAACACCGCATGCAGCCCAGATTCGGGCCACCCTGCTGGCGCGCCAGTTTCACTCATTGCCACCTATCTGCCACAATAGCGCGCCAGAACGCTCAATAGAGCGAAGCGGATTTTGCAAGCGGATTTTGCTAGACTGCATTAGTACGTCAGCAAGTCGACTGGTCGCTTTCAGTCGTCGACCAATGGTCGCTATGTTGTGGCAGGATCGCGCCGGGGTATCGGCCTTCGAGTTGAATGTTCTAAGCAGTTATCCGAATCGCAAATGGTTTTTGGTTTTGGGTCGGGTGACGGTCACGGGTGTCTCGGCGGCCCTAGATCGGATCAGGGATGCCGCTGCGAACCCCGCGACCGCTGGCCGGCCCAAAACCGAGAACGCATTGTGATTGGTACCTTCTGTTGAGCGGGTAGCATTGGAGTTGGCGGTGAATACTGAGTTGCAAGAGCAACAGAACCCACGGCAGAAACCACAGCAGAAACCACAGATGGAACAGCAAGAAAACGCTTCGCCTGCGGATGAAGTCGCTCGGCTGTTGCTTGATGTCGGTTTGATCAATCCCGAACAGCTGCATCACGCCAGGCGCGTGCATGGCAAGCTGGGCGAGGATTACCCGCTGACCAGGGTCCTGACCGAACTCCGGTATCTCAATCCCATCGAATTTCGCGCGGTTTTGCGCGACAGTGGAGCCAAGATTCAGCTTGGCGATGTGATGGTCGAGCTTGGGTACCTGAAGCCGCGCGATCTGCGTGCAGCGCTGGACGCGCAATCGGAGCCAGAATTCAAAGACAAGCGCCTCGGTGAGATTCTGCTCGACATGGGTCTGATTACCGAGCAGCGGCTGATCGAAGTGTTGGCGGATCAGCTCAATTTTCAGGTCGAGGCGCCGTCCTTTTCGCAGCTTGACAAGGAGCTGTTGGAGAAAGTAACCCCCGATTGGTGCCGGCGGTTGAGCGCGATCCCGCTGCGACGCGAAGGCGATGCCGTGCTCGTGGTCTTTGGTGATCCTCTGGATTCAGCGGCGCGTCATGGCGCTGAAGCAGCCTTTGGGCGTGTGGTTCCAGCTTTCGCCACCCGCCGCGCGCTTGACGACGCGCTGCGGGCCTATGAGGCAAGTCGGCAGCATGCCAAAGAGCGCAAGAGCGAAACCAACGAGTCGGATATCACCCGTCATGTTGACGGACTCATTATCAGCGCGCTTGACAAGGGCGCGAGCGATATTCATATCGAGCCGTGGCCCAATTCTCTTCGGGTCAGATTTCGCATTGACGGTGTATTGATGGTCTTCAGCGATCTTGACCACGAGTTGGCACCTGCGATTGCCAGCCGGCTCAAGGTTTTGTCCAAGGCCGATATCGCCGAGCGTCGGCGCCACCAGGATGGTGGATTTCAATTCAACGATCCAAGCACCGGGCGCCGCTGCGATGTTCGCGCGTCCTTCTTCGCCACGGTGTTTGGCGAGAAGATCGTCCTGCGGCTGCTCAGCCGCAAGGCCGAGTTGCTGGATATTGAAGAATCCGGCATCGCACCGCGGATGCTTGAGCGTTTCAATGATCACGCGCTCGAATTGCCGAGCGGGGTCATTCTTGTCACTGGCCCCACCGGGTCAGGCAAGACCACTACCCTCTATGGTTGCGTGAATAAGCTCAACGACACTGAGACGAGTATCGCAACCGCAGAAGACCCGGTCGAATACGTCATTGCAGGGATTGCCCAGTGTAGTGTCAACCCCAAGATCAATCTCACATTCGCCGAGACATTGCGTGCCTTGGTGCGTCAGGATCCGGATGTGATCGTGCTTGGCGAGATTCGCGACAAGTTTTCGGCTGAATCGGCCATTCAAGCCGCGCTGACGGGCCACAAAGTGCTCTCGACCTTTCACACGGAAGACAGCATCGGTGCCTTGTTGCGGTTGATGAACATGGACATTGAAACTTTCCTGATCTCATCGACAGTCGTTGCGGTGCTTGCCCAGCGGCTGCTGCGGAAGGTTTGCAACCACTGCGCTGAAAGTTATCAGCCTACTCCGCACGATCTGCAACGCATCGGCTGGACCCAGGCTGATGCGGCCGGCGGAGAGTTTCGCATCGGTCGTGGCTGCCGGCAGTGTAATTTTACTGGCTACGCCGGACGGGCCGGGGTATTTGAACTGCTGCTGCCGAACGATAGTGTCAAGGATGCCGTGCTGAATCGGCGTTCCTCGAGCGAGATTCGTCGTCTCAGCATCGAGTCCGCAGGCTTGGTCACGCTCATGGAAGACGGGTTGGCCAAGGCGGCTCAGGGGTTGATCAGCATAAAGGAAGTACTGGGGCATTTGCCGCGCATTGGGCGTCCGCGTTCATACCAAGAGGTGATTGCCATGGTGGGCGCGGTGAAGAGTTAGCGAGTTCCGGACGGTCCGTCACCGAGTGCATGATTCGCCGCGTTGGCCAGTCGCCAACGCAAACTAAACACATTGAAGATCGCGGCAACGCACGAAGCCGTCTGAGTCCGGGGTGAGTCGGGCCGCCCCAAGGCATTCGTGGCTGCGGCAAGAACGAGCAAGACAATGAGTGAAATGTCCTTAAAGGAGTTGATCGACGAGCGTTTCGATTCGGATAGCCAGCATTTGCCGGTATTCAATCGCGTTGCGCTGGAATTGCAGAAACTCAAAGAGTCCGAAACTGCGACCATGAAAGACGTGACTGACCTCATCATGAAGGATCAGGCACTGACCAGCCGGATTTTGCAGGTGTCAAATTCCTCTTTCTATGGCGGATTGCGGCAGGTCGATACTCTGAGCGGTGCCGTCTTGAGGCTCGGCATCAACAAGGTTGCCAGCATGGCGATGATGGCCGCGCAGCTGATGGCCTATCAGTCCAAGCACGAGACAATCACCAAACGTTTGGTCTTACTTTGGGAACGGGCTTATGTTTGCGCGACTGGCTCGCGCTGGATCATCGA
Organism: Thiorhodovibrio frisius; assembly: GCF_033954835.1. Classification (NCBI taxonomy): domain Bacteria; kingdom Pseudomonadati; phylum Pseudomonadota; class Gammaproteobacteria; order Chromatiales; family Chromatiaceae; genus Thiorhodovibrio; species Thiorhodovibrio frisius. The sequence goes on along the minus strand of NZ_CP121471.1, from coordinate 5,377,536 downwards.
GAAAGTCGGGCGTCGTGATCAAGCGGAGTCAGCCTTCCTAAGCGGATTGCTGCACGATATCGGAGAACTGTTTCTGCTCAAGGTGCTCGATCAACTGATAGAGGACGCCGATGTGTCTGTCACCGACGTCTTGATCGATGAGGTGCTCGAGGTCATGCACCAGGACATGGGCTACCGCCTGATGTTGAAGTGGGAGTTGCCAAAGCTCTACGCCCTGATTGCCCGCGACCATCATCAGGACACATTCGATGAAACCGATTCCATCATGGCCGTGACGCGCTTGCTCGATCTTGTCTGCCGCAAACTGGGCGTTGGGCAGGAAGAGCATCCAGACATGGTGCTGGGCGCAACCGCAGAGGCTCAGGCGTTGGGGCTTAAGGAAATCCAGCTCGCTGAGCTTGAAGTCATGATCGAGGACCTGGTGGCCGAGGCCAATGCCATGCTGTAATGCGTTGGATCAGTCAGCGCTTAAGGTCTTGACCTGGGCGAGATCGGTCGCGCCGGCCAGCACCTTGAAGATGCCGTCCTGGCGCAGGGTGCGCATCCCCTCGCTCATCGCGTGCATGCGAAGCTCGGCGACTTTCGCGTGCATTGCGATGAGACCTCGAATTCGCCGGCTCGACGCCAAAAGCTCATGGACCCCAAGTCGCCCTTTGTATCCGGTGTCGTTGCATTCCGGGCAGCCCTTGGCGCGAAACAGGTGTAGCGCGCCGTCCTCGCCTGCGAACCTTTTGCGCCAATCCTGCATCAGATCCTTGCGGGTTGGAGGTGCGAGTTCAGGATCGTCGCTCGGGGCAAAGTCGCTTAAGTAGATATCCATTAGCGTAGTGAGTTCGTCCTCGCCAGGGACATAGGGCTCCCGACAGTTTTCGCACAGCCGCCGCACCAGGCGTTGAGCAAGAATGCCCTGCAGAGCATCGGCGAAGTTAAAGGGATCCATGCCCATGTCCAGCAGGCGAACCACGCTGTCCGGAGCCGTGTTGGTATGCAGGGTGGAGAGGACCAGATGGCCCGTCAACGATGCCTTGATCGCCATTTGCGCTGTCTCGTCATCGCGCATCTCGCCGATCATGATCACATCCGGGTCAGCACGCAGAAAGGCGCGCAGGGCGGTGGCGAAGTTGACACCTTTGCGGGCGTCGATCGGCATCTGGCGCAAGCCCGCCTGGGTGATTTCAACCGGGTCCTCGGCCGTCCAGATTTTGCGTTCGGTCGAATTCAACTCAGCTAGCACCGAGTGCAGCGTGGTGGTCTTGCCGGAGCCTGTCGGTCCGCAGACCAGGAACATCCCGAACGGCCGGTGAATCAGTGTGTTCAGGCTATTTTCGATCTCGGGCGTGAGTTTCATCGCCGACAAGGGGATGGGATCGCCGCGCTGCAGCAGGCGCATGACAACATCTTCGCGCCCGTTGACCGTTGGGATTGTCGCGACACGCAGTTCGAGCTTCAATTTGCCAAAGCGGCTGAAATCGATCTTGCCGTCCTGGGGCTTCATGGTGCTGGTCATGTCCATCGCTGCCATGACCTTGATTCGTGAGACCACTGCCCGGTTTAGATTGCTTGGAAACTCCGCGTGCTGGATCAGTTGTCCATCGCGACGCATGCGCACCCGGCTTGGATGTTTGTCGAGTTGCGGCTCAATGTGGATGTCGGAAATACCAAGGCTCACGGCGTCAACAATGAGCTTATTAACAAGGCGGACAACAACATGATCCTGCGTGGCGGCATCGTTGCTGTTATCTTCCTCCTCTCCGTGCGCTTCTTCATCGAAGGTCAACTCCTCTAGCCCGCGGGAGCCGTAGACCTGGTTGATAATGCTATCGATGGCTTCGTGGGGAGCCATGACCGTCTCGATCTGCTTGCCCGTGGCGAAGCGCACGGCCTCGATTGCGTGCCAGTCCAGCGGGTTAGGAAGGGCGATGATGAGGTTATCGCCATGGCTGTCGAGCGCTAAAACATTGTGTTCTCGTGCGAGATCCTCCGGTACCAGATCACAGAGTAGAGGATCGAGCTTAAAACGCTGCAAATTGACAAAGGGAATGCCGAGTTTGCGCGCCAGAGCATGCTGGATGTCCGCTTCTTTCAGCAAGCCCATTTCCACAAGTAGCTTGCCGAGCGGAAGATTACGGCTTTGCTTTTGCTCTGCCAGGGCCTGCTCGAGCTGTTCCTCGGTGATCAGCTTTTGCTGAACAAGAATGGAACCGAGGCGAACCGAAGGCATCTCCTTCTGTTTACTTAAAGCGTCTCTCAGGTCGGCAGCGGTAACGACTGCTTTCTGGGTCAGGAAATCTCCCAATGATTGATCGGGATTTCCCTTATGGACGCTCGGTGTCTGGCCCATTTCTGAATGACTCATGATCGAATCCATTGCTTGCACCTTTTTGGTGCGCCGCCCGATGTGCTCTTTATCAATCTGCGTTTGCGATATAAAAACGCGAACGTAACGCGTCTGATTCTGGGCAGGGAACAGATACAGACCGTTGCGATCATGGTAAAAACCTACCGTCTGCCCCTTCATTTCGTCTCCATCCTTGAAGCGAACGACAAAGGGCTGACAGTCTATGCTAACAGGCTGGCCTTTTTGGTCGCCGGAGTCCGTAGCTTGCACCAATTGCCGCCAGATTGGCAGGTGCATGATTTTAATGTCGCTAAGATGAATCTCGAGCAGATCCTCTTTGGACTCGAGCCGCACCAGCCCTTGTTCCGGGTCAAAATTGATCAGTCGGCCATTGATCTGACTGCCGTCCGGGCGCTTAATGATCACCTGATCACCGCGATGGACTGCTTGATCGGTATCTCTAGCGGATGACGCTGGGGACGGAAATTGGGGCAGAACCTCAGGAGGGATGCCAGACTGTGTTTGCGAATCGAGCATTGGATTCCCGGTCTGTCAGTGATGCAGGGTTTGGGCAAACCCTACCCGGAGCCATGGAGCGCATTATCCAAGAAACTGCGTCTGGCTGCTCTCTCTTTCGGCCTTGGCGCAGAGCAGTTTGTTTCGCTGGCTCCAACCGGCGAAGCGCACGGCCACTCGCAAGATATCAACGGGAGAATTTTATGGGTTATTTGTTGAAAATTGCCGGATGCCTGTTTCTGTTTTTAACTGCTGCCCACGGAGCCGACACGCTCGAGGATTCGTCAATGTTTCGCGAGTATCCTGTTTCGACTTTCTACGCGGGGGGCGCGGCGCCTATCGACTTCGACAACCATCCAGAGTTGAAAAGATTTCGGACCAGGCTGAATCAAGGCATTCAAAAGGGACCCAACTTTTCGGGGAAATACCGGGTGGTCGAGTGGGGATGCGGAACAAGCTGTAGTCAAGTCGTGATTGTCGATGTGGAGACCGGCAAAATTCGAGCCTCGGCAACGGCATGCGGCGGGAGTCGATTTCAACTCGACAGCAGGCTGCTGATTCTCGATCCGGGCTTGGCCGAAGGCGATTTGTACGCCCCGATTGGCTGCGAAACGAAATTCTATCTTTTTGAAAACGACCAGTTGCAGGCGTTGGACGTCTCTCGCAAAGTGGAGGAGTAATATCCCGGCGCCCCGCGCGTCGAACAAGCGGAACGCATGACCTCGAAACTGGCAGCCATTGCGCTTGAAGGCGGAACTCCGAGCGCAGGGTTTCGCACGGGCTGAAAGGCAAATGGACGCCCGGACGGGATGGGCGGTCTGGGCTCAGTGCGCTTTGCTGACCTCGCCCTCGAGTTCATAGACAGCGCCGCAATAGGGGCAGGTGGCACGGCGATCAGGTGTCTCGTCGATTGGTAGGTAGACGCGCGGATGCATGTTCCAGAGTTCGTCGCCGGGTCGCGGGCAGCTCAGTGGCAGGTCAGCAGCCTGGACCTTGATGGGCTCTGGAGCCGTCACCGGTTTGGTGGGTGGCGGGGGGTTGTCTGGGCCAATTGGCAGTGCTGGGTGTTCCATAGTTGGTCTTCTTATGCTGCGCTTGGGTGGTTTGCGGTTTTGATGGGGAATTCATTTGCCGCCATGTCTCAACGGGTCTCGGTATTTTCGGTTAAACCAGGCTCAGCCAGTCGCTGCGGCTGGGGTCGCCGCCCTGAACCACTTCGAAATACTTGCTTTGCAGCTTCTCGGTGATGGGGCCGCGACCGCCGTTGCCGATTACGCGACCGTCCACCTCGCGGATGGGGGTGACCTCGGCGGCGGTGCCGGTGAAGAAGGCCTCGTCGGCGATGTAGACCTCGTCTCGGGTGATGCGCTTTTCCTCCACCTCTAGGCCCATTTCCTCGGCGAGTGTGATCACCGTCTTGCGAGTGATGCCGTCGAGCGCGGAGGTCAGGTCCGGGGTGTAGAGGCGTCCGTCGCGCACGAGGAAGATATTCTCCCCGCTGCCCTCCATCACGCAGCCCTGGGCATCGAGCAAAATGGCCTCGTCATAGCCGTCGCGCAGTGCCTCTTGCAGGGCCATCATGGAGTTCATGTAATTGCCGTTGGCTTTGGCGCGGCACATGGTCACATTGACATGATGACGGGTAAAAGAAGACACCCGCACGCGAATGCCATTCTTGATGTTGTCCTCGCCCAAGTAAGAGCCCCAGTGCCAGGCGGCGACGATGACGTGCACCTGTAGATTATCGGCGCGTAGCCCCATGCCCTCGGAGCCGTAAAAGGCCATCGGGCGGATGTAGGCCGAGGCGAGCTTGTTCTCCTGCACCGCGAGGCGCTGGGCCTCGTTTAAGGTGTCGCGGTCGTAGGGGATCTTCATGCCCAGGATATGCGCGGAATTGAACAGCCGCTCGGTATGTTCGGGCAGACGGAAGATGGCCGCACCGCGGTCGGTCTGGTAGGCACGCACGCCTTCAAAGACGCCCATGCCATAGTGCAGCGTGTGGGTCAGCACGTGGGTTTGGGCGTCGCGCCAAGGGACGAGTTCGCCGTTGTACCAAATCACGCCGTCGCGGTCGGCCATGCTCATGTTTCGATGTCTCCAGGTTTCATTTCGCGCCCCCATCTGAGTTAGCGGCGGTCTCGTCCATCAGGCTGCGCCAGAGTTGCTCGACGCGCCCGCGCTCGGTGATGAGTTGGTCGTTGGCCACTCGCCCGGGCGCGTCTCTTAATGCATTGCGATGATAGGCGGCGCGCAGGGACTTGTAGGCTTCCGTCAGCACTTCGGCTGCGTCGCCGGGTAACAGGTTGAGCCGCTTGAGGGTTTCCAGCAGGCGGATGTTATCCGTCCAGTCGGTCAGCTCGGGGTATTGTGCCGCCCAGCGCAGCACGGCGTATTGAACCATAAACTCGATGTCGGCAATACCGCCGCGACCCTGCTTGAGGTCGAATTGCTGTGCATTGCTCTTGTCGAGATTGGCGCGCATTTTCGCGCGCATCTCGCGCACCTCGGCGCGCACCTTGTCGGGGTTGCGTTTAAGGCGCAGGATTTCGCGCCGAACCTCGGCGAAGCGCTCGGCTAGTTGCGGGTCGCCGGCTACCGGGCGGGCGCGCACCAGGGCTTGGTGCTCCCAGGTCCAGGCCTCCTCGCGCTGGTAGTTGGCGAAGGCGTCGAGCGAGCGCGCGATCATGCCTTTCTGGCCGTCCGGGCGCAGGCGCATGTCGATCTCATAGAGCACGCCCGAGTAGGTCGGCGTGGTCATGATATGGATCAGCCGTTGGCCCAGGCGAATATAAAACTGCGCGGCGGTGACCGGGCGCTCGCCCTCGGTGGCCTCTGTGGCGCCCTCGCCATCGTAGAGAAAGACGAGATCCAGGTCGGAGTGGTAGCCAAGCTCGATGCCGCCAAGTTTGCCGTAGCCCAGCACCAGAAAGCCGTTCTGTTGTGCGTCGCGCCCGGCAGGGACGCCATGGCGCTGGCGCAGACCATCCCAGGCCAGACACAGGCTGCGCGTGACTGCGGCCTCGGCGATTTCGCTCAGGTAGTCGCTCACCACCATCAGCGGGATGGCGCCGGTAATGTCGGCGGCGGCGACTCTGAGCTGATTGCCTTGGGCGAACTGGCGCAGACGCTCCATGGGTTGTTCGAGATCGTCGCTTGCAAGCGGGCCGAGCAGGGAGTCGAGCTCAGCATCGAGATCGGCGCGATGCAGGGGGGCGAACAGGCGGCGGGCGTCGAGCAGTTCATCGAGCAGCAGCGGAGCGCGCGCGGTGCGCTCGCTAAACCAGGGGCTCATGGCGCACAGGCGCACCAGCAGGTTCAGGCCATCGGGCCGTTCGACCAGCAACGACAGGTAAGCGGTGCGCCCAAGGATGGCATCAAGCACATGGAGCACCCGCTCGAGGGTCAGATCTGGGGACGCCTCGGCGTCGGTGGCGCTGGCTTGGCAGCTGGCGATCTGCTCAAGCAGGCATGGCATCAGGGATTTCAGCCGCTGCAGCGCGATCTGTCCGAGACCTTTGCGCTGCACGCTGTGGCGGAATTGCTCCAGGCGTTGCCAGGCGCGTTCGGGCTGGTGAAAGCCGGCTTGGCGCAGTTGTGCGGTGGCGGTGGTCTCCTCTGGCGGGTCAGTCCACAGCCGGCTCAGGTCGGTTTCGGCGTTCGGTGCTGCGCTGGCAGGATCAGCAAACACCTCGTCGAAGTGCTGTTGCACCAGCGTGCGGTGATGATTGAGTTGGGCGAGAAAGCTCGGCCAGTCGGCGAAGTCCAACGACTGCGCGAGACGCTCGCAGTCGGCAGCGCGCGTCGGCAGGCTGTGGGTCTGGCGGTCGGCCCAGGCTTGCAGACGATTTTCGGTCAGGCGCAGAAAGTGATAGGCGTCGGTCAGGTCCGCCACCACCTCGGATTCGAGCAGGCCCTTTTCTCTCAGGCATTGGAGCACCTGCAAAATGGGGCGCACTTGCAGTTCAGGCTCGCGTCCGCCGCGAATGAGCTGGAACGACTGGCCGATGAATTCAATCTCGCGAATGCCGCCGGGGCCGAGCTTGATGTTGTCGGCCATGCCTTTGCGGCGCACGTCCTGATCGATCAGGCTTTTGAGATGGCGTAGCGAGTCGATGGCGCCGAAATCCAGATAACGCCGGTAGACGAAGGGCCGCAGCATGTCCATCAGCTCGGCTCCGGCCTGCGTGGGCCCGGCAATGACCCGCGCCTTGATCATGGCGTAGCGCTCCCACTCGCGCGCATGGGACTCGTAATAGGTCTCGAGCGCGTCGAAGTGCATGGCCAGCGGCCCGGCATCGCCGAACGGGCGCAGGCGGGTGTCGACCCGAAACACGTAGCCCTCGGGCGTTTGCGCTTCGAGCAACTTGACCAGGCGCTGGCACAGGCGGGTGAAGAATTGTTCGTTGGTTAGCGACCGGGGGCCTTCTTGCACTTGGCCGCGGCTGGGGTAGGCAAAGATTAGATCGATATCCGAGGATAAGTTGAGCTCCCCGGCGCCGAGCTTGCCCATGGCCAGCACGATCAGCCGCTGCGGGGTGCCATCCTCGCCGATGGGCTTGCCAAGTTCGGCATGCAGCCAGGGCTCGAGCAGGGCCAGGGACTCGCGCACGCAGACATCGCCCAAGGCGCTCAAGTCCGCCAGGGTTTCGTCCAGGCTGGCCCAGTCGGCCAGATCGCGCCAGATGATGCGCAGCATCTGGGCGCGGCGGAACTGGCGCAGGGCGCTGGTCAGAGCGGCTTCATCGTCCACGCCGGCCAGGGCGTCGCGCAGTGCGGTGGCCATGGCCGTGGCCCCATAGACGCGCTTGAGATCGTCGCCAGCGAGAAGGGCCGCAAAAATCTGCGGATGGCGCGCGGCGCTCAGGGCGACATACTCGCTGCTGGCCCAGACCCGTTCTCGCGCGCGGCAGAACTCGGCATCTTCGGGCAACTGGATGCCGGCTTCGGCGGCCCAGGCGAGCCAGTCTTGCCAGTGATTCTCGTTTGGGGTTGTTGGTGCCGGGTGGTTCATCGCGACTCGGTCGACTCTAGCGGCCAGCCGCTGCGGGCGCATCGCTGGCGATGCGGAAGCGCTCGAAGCGCGCGAGAATGTCCGGTGCCGTTGGCGCGCTCAAACGGCTGCCAATGACAACCGCCAGGGTTGCGGCCAGGATGCCCGGGACGATCTCATAGAGTTCGAAAATCCCGCCCTCCAGTGCTTTCCACACCACCACGGTAACACCGCCGGCAATGATGCCAGCCAGCGCACCTGCCCGCGTCATGCCGCGCCAGTAGAGCGAAAGCACCAGCACAGGGCCGAAGGCGGCGCCAAATCCGGCCCAGGCGTAGGCGACTAGCCCGAGCACGCTATTGTCGGGCTCAAGCGCCAGCAGCAGCGCGACCAGCGCGAGCGCCACCACGGCGAGGCGCCCGACCAGCACGATCTCCTTGGTACTAGCCTGCCGGCGAAATAACTGGCGATACAGGTCCTCGGTCAGGGCTGAGGAGGACACGAGCAACTGCGAGTCCGCCGTGCTCATGATGGCTGCGAGAATGGCCGCCAGCAGCACACCGGCGATGATCGGGTGGAAGAGCGCCTCGACCAGCACCATGAAGATGGTCTCGGCATCGGCCAGTTCGCCGCCCAGATGGCTGTCGACCCAGACCAAGCCGGCCAGCCCGACCAGCACGGCACCGGCTAGGCTGAGTGCGGTCCAGGTCACGGCAATGCGCCGCGCAGCCGGCACCGCCTGCTGATCGCGAATGCCGGCGAAGCGCGCCAGAATATGCGGCTGACCGAAATACCCGAGCCCCCAGGCAGCCAGGGAAATGATGGCGATCAGCCCGAGCGGCTCGCCCTTGTCGTTGCTCCAGAGTGACATCAGTGCAGGATGATCGGCATGCAGCCGGGTCTGCATGGCCAGAAAGCCGTCGTCCGCTTGCATGGCGATGACCGGCACCAGCAGCAGTGCGGCCAGCATCAGCAGCCCTTGCACCAGATCGGTCCAGGATACCGCCAGGAAGCCACCGGTCAAGGTATAGGACATAATCACCAAGGCGCCGATGGCGGTGGCGAGACCGGCATCCAGCCCAAAGAGCGTTTCAAACAGCTTGCCGCCAGCCACTAAGCCGGAACTGGTATAAAACAGAAAAAACAGCAAAATAAAGAGTGCTGCGATCGCTTGCAGGGCATGATTCGGGTCGCCGAAGCGATTGGCCAGATACTCAGGAATTGTCAGGGCATCATCGGCCTCGGCGGTAAACTGGCGCAGCGCTCTTGCGACCACCAACCAGTTGAGCCAGGTGCCGAGCAGCAGTCCGCCCGCAAGCCACAGGGATTGCAGCCCGGAGGTGAAGGCAAAGCCCGGCAGCCCGAGCAGGAGCCAGCCGCTCATGTCCGAGGCTCCGGCGGAGAGCGCTGTCGGCCAGGGTCCAAGTTGGCGCCCGCCAAGAAAGTAATCGGCAGAGTCATGCGTCCGGCGCCAGGCCCAGAGGCCGATGCCGAGCATCAGCAGCAGGTAGAGAAAAAAGGTAACGGCGACGGCGAAAGAAATGGAATTCTGCATCAGAAAAGGATTGTGCTTGTTAAGCTTGATCGACAATCGGGCCGCGCACCAGTGCGGCTCGGGTAACCTGATATATCGAAACTCTTTGGAATTTCTTGTTGTTTTGGGCCAGGTGACGGCCACCGGGGACGCCGTGAATCCATCCATGGAGGCTTCCCGGCGGCGTCCTGCCGCCGAGACCCCCGTGTCCGTCACCCGACCCAAAACCGAAAACCATTTGCGGTTGGTATAGGAAGCATGCCCCGTTCGGCGCCGTTCTGGCAAGTCAGCCGATGATGTCAGGCGTGCCAGACTGATCACGATGCACAGCAGTTGGGCCGAGCGCCGGAGAACCCGATGACTGACAACAAGCCCATTGGAATGGGGCATGCCATCGCGAGCGCCAAGGACTTTCGCCAAGAGGTCCTGAACCCGGCAGAGGGTGTGTTTCTGTTCCATGCCCGCGCGATCGAGCGGCTGATCGAGGAGCAGCTTGGCGTCCATCAGCATGGGGTGTCGATTCCCGAGTTGCCCTATTACTTGATGCGACGCGAGGACTTTCTGTTCGGGCTAGAGACCGAAAACCCCGAGGCCCTGTCAGTCATTGAGGGGCTGAAACTGCCGCCCTACGTGGTGTTGCTGCCGTCGCCGCGCGCTCAGGGCGCAGATAGAGCGGCCTTTAGTCGGCTGCGCCACGAATACTGGGCACGCTCCTTCGAGGCCGAGGTTGCCCGCGCCTGGCAGATGGCGCGCGATCAAGCCGGCGCTGACCAGGAATTTGGCGCTGAGGCGCTGCGAGACCTGGTCGGCGAGCATGGCTTTGCTGAGCTGCGTGAGGTGCTTGACCACGACGGCTTGACGCTCCAGATTTGGGATGACGCCCTGATCTGTCGCAGCTTTGTCGCCCGGGTGGTGCGGCTGCGCTATTTCGCACCTGGGTCCCGTGCCTTTTGTTTTCCGGCGGTGCATGACTGGTCGCAGGTCGACGCTTGGCTGCTGGCCAGCGGTCTTGAACTGCCGCCGCCTTTTAGTGCTCCGGCGGGGGCAGTAATTCTGCCTCCGCTGTTGCAAAAAACCCGGCCCGGTCCCGGCGAGCTGCCGCCTGAGCCCTGGCCGCTTTTGCCCGGTGGCCTGACGCGCGGTGATCGCGACCCGGATTACCAGCCAGCCCAGCGGGCGGTGCATGCCCTGGCGGCGCATGCGCCACCGCCGGTGGTTGGGCGCGTCTTTGAGCAGGCGGTACCGGACTCCCTGGGTGCGGAGTTCGAGGCACGCTGTCTCAATGCGCTGACTGAAGCCTCACGGCTGAAGCGCAAACGGGATTTCATCGCCCGCCAGTGGGACAGCCTGAGCGCCCGCTTAAGCCGTTTGTTTGGGCGGGTGTTGTTCGCGCCCAGTTTCGAGCGGTTGCAGAATCGCCCGCGCCGTTCGCCCTCGCGCGTCTGGCTTGGCGCCGGGCTGGGGTTGTTCCGGCATGCCGTGGCAGCTGCCAATCGCAGTGAGATGCGGGGACGCTTCGCCACCGCGCTGGTGCATCTGGCCGATGCGCGTCGGCTGCTACTGCGGCTGATGCAGTTCTGCGGTGGGTCTGCTGGTGATCTGTGCCAGGGGCTGGCGGCGCGCGAGAGTGACTGCGAACAGAGCCTGGCTGCCGAACTGGCCGCCAGAGTCGGCCTGCGGCCGGCGGCGGCGGGGCAGCTTGGCACCCTGGTGGAGCGTCTGGCGGCGGAAGATCGCGGGGCCAGCGCATCGCCAGTCGCGCGCGCGGTGCTAAGCCAGCTGCAGAAAGTCCTGTGTGAAACCCGCGATGACTACTATCGGCTGCGCCTTTGGGGCTGGCTGGCGAGTCGTGGGCATATCCGCCTGCGCGAAATTCTGCCTTTTCAGGCGCCGCTGCACTGTCTGCGTTCGTTGCAAATCGCGCGCGCGCGCCTGGACGACCTCGACTGGCCGCTGCATGAACTCGAGCGCTTTGGTTGCCTGCTTGAGCAGATGCACGAGCGTTTCAGCCAGCGGTTGGAAGAGCAACTGATGCCGCGTTTGACGCAGGCGATGCGTGAGGCCGACTTTGTGCCGCGCAATCACCGCGAGCGCGTTGCCGCGAACAAGATGCGCGGCGAATTGCTGGATGTGATCAAGCAGCGCCGGCACCTGAAGTTTACCGATGTGCGCGATATTGTCGCGCGCAATGTGCTGCGCCTGCCGGACCCGACGCTCGAGGAGTTCTTTCGTGGTGATCGCCTGCACCGCTTCGACCGCACCGCCGCGCACGCCCTGCCCGGGGTCTATCGGCCGGGTGAGCTTTACATTAAAGGTTTGCAGCAGCTCTCCGCGCCCCTGTTCGGCACCCGCCCTGGGCGCGCCATTCTGCGGCATATCCTGGTGCCCTTCGGTGCCACCTACCTGGGGCTCAAGAGCGTCGATCTGCTGCTGCATATGTTGCCGGAGTATGATCGCAGCCTGCATTTCGCGACATTGCTCGCGGTCACCGCCGGTGGCACCCTAACCAATCTGGTGCTGTACACCGATATTGGTCGCCATGTGCTGCTGGCCACCTGGCACGGCAGCCGGACTCTGTTCGACCTGCTGCTGATCCAGGCTCCCCGGCGACTCTTGCATTGGCCACCCCTTGCCGGGCTGCTCGGCACTGGCCTGTTTCGCAGCCTGGCGCGCAATCTGATCCAGCCCATGCTGTTTGGCATCTTGCCACTGACGCCCATCATCGCGCTGGCGGTGCTGGTTGAGGAGGTCCCCATCAAGCCCGGTTTCTGGTTGCTTGGGCTGGCCTTTGCGCTTGGCACCTTGGCGCGCAACACTGCGTCCGGGCGGCGTTTTATCGACAATCTGGTGACTTATCTGGTTCAGATGCAAAGGCGCATCAACCAGACCCTGGTGTTGGGGCTGATCCAGCAACTGCTGTATGCCTTTAAGGAGGCCATGCGGCGTATCGCCCAGGGCCTGCACCGGGTGGAAGAAGGGCTGATGCATCATCTTCACGAGCCCATCGGCGGCTTCTTGGTCAAAGCGCTGGCCGCCCCCCTGTGGGTGCTTGCCGAGTCGCTGCTACAGTTTTACATCACGGTGCTGGTGGAGCCTCAGGTCAACCCGGTCAAGCACTTCCCTGTTGTCACTGTCGGTCACAAACTGATGCTGCCCTTCTTGCCTAGCACTACCGCCTTTATGTTGCAACTGACAGGCTCAGTCTTGCCGGGCGTGATCACCATTCCTCTGGTGACTCTGACCATCTTGCTGCTGCCTGGGCTCTTTGGTTTTATCGTCTGGGAGCTGAAAGAGAACTGGAAGCTCTATCAGGCGAATCATGGCGTTGCCCTGAGCGGAGCCGATGCACGCCAAATTGAACAGGCGCTCGAGCCTGCGGTGATCGGCAGTCATGGCGAGACCATGCGCGGGATTTTGTATCGGGGCTTTCACAGTGGCGCGCTGCCAAAAGCCTACGACCGCCTGCGCCAGGCGATTGAAAAGCAATTGCGCGATCAGGCGCTTTATCCGCGACGGGTGCGCGCCGGAGAGCGACGGCTGCGCAATATCGAGCAGGCCATCGGCGTTTTTGTGGAGCGTGAGTTGTCCTTCGCCATGCGCGAGCGCTGCCGCACGCCTGGCTGTGTGCTGAGCCGGGTCGAATCCCGGACGCCGGCACTTGCGACCAATCTCATTGAACTCAGGCTGGCTATCCACGTCCGCTCAAGTGGCCGACTGGCGCAGGTGCAACCGGCTGCTGAGGAGCCTGGTCCGGTGGAAATTGCCTTGGAAATCTCGCGCCAGCGCGGCGGTATCCTGATGCGCATGCACCTTGAGGGCGACACCGGACTGATCGGCCCGCGCTGCTGGGAGATGATCTTTGAGGATCTGCGCGTCTTTGCCGGACGCGCTGATGCACGTTTGCAGTTGGATCAGAAGGTGGAGGGGATGCCGCTCGGGTCAGATCCTTGAAGGGCGGCAGACTAGGCGGTCATGCGATGGTTTTATGCTGGTAGTATCCGTTAATAATTGCTCAGTCGAGAACAAACCCACGGAGGTCGAACGCATGCAAAATTGTAAAAGGCCGTTGTTTTTGTTGTTTATGCTTGCCTGTTTGGTGTTGAGTCTGCAAGCGCATGCCTATGACGGGCTGGATCTCTACGATTGCGTGATTTCCGATCAGGATCGATTCAACTCCAAAGGCGTGCGGCTGACCACTGTCAGGGCCATTTTGGCCCAGGACCGCGCGAATTATCACAGGTTCAAGCGCCGTGATGCGCTGGATTCGGCTGATCAGACATTTGTCAGCGCGTCGCAGCGGCAGCTGTGGCAAAGCGCGCGGGTGGATGTTGACCCTGCGCTTGAGGAGAAAATTCTGCGCGGCGATGCGGTCGCGATCAGCGTCTTTGTCTTTACCCCAGAATGGATCCAGGTGCGGGAGGGTTTGATCCCGCCGAATGTGAGTTGACCCCTTGAAAATGCGTGTTGGCTTGGGCTGCGCTCGCGGGGTTGCTCAGGCCAGCAGTTTCAGGCTCCCGTAGCCGATGCCGAGGCCGAGGCCGGAGGCGACAATGACATCGCTTGGGTAATGCAGGCCCAGCACCACGCGTGAGGCGGCGATGAGTAATGTCAAGGGCACCAGCAGCCAGGCCAGATGCGGATAGTAGAAGAGCGCGACAGTCGAGAAGGCGACCGCATGCATGGTATGGCCCGAGGGAAAGCTGTAGCGGTCCAGCGGTGCGACCACGGCGTGGATGCCGATGTTGGCATTGCAGGGTCGCTCCCGCCGAGTGCTGTGTTTGAGCGACTTGTACAGAGCCATGACAACGACGCTGGTAGCCAGCATGTGCAGGCCGGCGCGTGTCCCGTCCAGGCCGTCGAAGAGCACGAAAAAGGCGATCAGGCCGTACCAGAAGATCCCGTCACCAAGCCGGCTGATGATGGCGAAACCGCGCTGCATCAGCCGATACTGGCTGGAGCGCCGGTGCCAGTTCTGGCACCAGAAGGCATCGAACTTAGTTAGACGTTGCCACAAGGCACGCATCGGTTTTCTCCGCAGTTGCTTTTTGCTCCACCAGAGCAAGAATATCCTGCTCCAGATCCCTGATCACATGCTCCCAGTCCATGGCGGCTGCGCTCTGGCGGGCGGCCTGCCCAATGTCTCGCAGCCGCGCCGGGTTCCGCGCCAGGTCAACGGCCTCTTTAATAAATGCATCCCGGTCATCCACCGGTACCACGATACCATTCTCGCCCGAGCGTATATGTTGCCTGGCCGCAGCATAGTCAAAAGCGATGACCGGTAGTCCGCTGGCCATGGCCTCGGGCACTACATTGCCAAAGGTCTCGGTCAGACTTGGGAACAGAAACAAATCTGCCGAGGCATACTGGGTGGCTAGTGCCTGACCCACACGGGCGCCAGTAAAGACGTAGTCCGGATGCTGCCGGGCGAGGCGTTCCCGCTCGGGCCCGTCGCCCACTAGGATAAATTTGCAGTCGCTACCGGTCGCGGCTATGGTCGCAAAGGCGGCAAAGGCCAGGGCGATATTTTTCTCCGCCGCCAGGCGCCCGACATAGAGCACCGCGATGCTTTGCTGTTCGCATCCCCAGGCCCTGCGTTGCGCGTTGCAGCGTCGCGTGGGGGAAAATAAGTTGGTATCCACCCCGCGGCTGAACACCCGCAGATTCTCAAACCCGGCCTGAGCGAGTTCTACTTGCAGGGCTTTTGTGGGCACCAGGGTCGCGTTGGCTCGATTATGGAAGCGCCGCAGCGATTTGACAATGGGCCGCATCAGCAGCCCGAGCCCATAGTAGCGGCTGTATTGGTGAAACTGGGTATGAAACCCCGTGAGTGCCGGAATCCCGAGCTGGCGCGCGCAGCTGAGCGCCGCCCGCCCGAGCGGCCCCTGGGTGGCAATATAGACCGCCTGTGGGTTCCACTGCTTCCAGTGCGCGAGCAGTCGTCCGCCCACCGGCAGGCCGAAGCGCAGGCCACTGTAGCCGGGGATGGGCAGGCCAGGCACCAGAAACTGCGCAGTGCCGGAGTTGTTCTGGGACGGGGGCAGGGAGAGTCCGAGGCGCTCGCCCGACTGACGCGGGCGCACCAGGACGATGCGATGGCCGAGCCGCTCGAGCCCGGTGACGAGTTGGTGCATGGTGTTGGCTACGCCGTTGATCTCCGGCGGGTAAGTTTCGGTCACTACCACCAGTCGGCTGGGTTTGGCAGTCGCGACCATCAGCGGTTCACTCCGTGGCCAGCCCGGCCAATGTTGCTGGCCGTTTCGCGCTCTAACGCATTGAGGATTGCTGCGCGCGCCTGATCAGCCAACTGGCGACGCCCCTGACCCCGGGCGTCGATGCTTGGCAGGAAGGTGACGCGCACGGCGATGCCGGGGTGTTTTAGCACCTGCCATAGGTGACAAACCAGGGTATCGTCATCAATATAGGGAGCGATGGTATCTGGCTGCGGACCCGACCCATAGCGCAGCGCCACGGGCTGCAGTCGAATCGGCTCGGCTTCGCCACCACCGGTATCGGCCGCAGGCTGAGCCACGGCAAAGAGTCGGGGCAGAAACCGCCGGACTGCGGTCCCGTCGCTGGTGGTGCCCTCGGGAAAAATTACCACTGCGAAACCGGCTGCGATGCGCGCGCGTAAGGCGGCAATGGCGTCGGCAAAGCGATGTGCGCCACGCTCTATGAAGACTGTGCCGGAAACAGCGGCCATCCAGCCGATGACCGGCCAGCGGCGCACCTCGGCCTTGGACAGAAAGCCAACTGATCCCTGCGCGCCCAGGACCGGGATATCGAGCCAGGAGATGTGGTTGGCAACCACGAGTGCGCGTTCGCTCAGTTGACCGCAGAGGGTTATCTCAAGCGCCAGAATGCGACACAGCCGAGCGTGCCACCAGCGCACAAATTGAGGGTGCCAGGCCGGCGGTTGGCCCAGGAGGTGCAGACCTGTCGCGACCAGGCTGATCAGGGCGCCTGTCAGAAGATGTTCCATCGCGCGCAGTGCTCGCCAGATCATTGGCAGTCAGACGTGCCCGCGATGGCGGTTCGAGCGGTGGATGAAATGGCGCGAGTAGCTGGGATTCAGCTCGCACACATTGAGCAGCATGAGGACATCGGCCACCTGGAAGTCCGGGTCGCGACAGGGCTCGCCACAGGCCTTGGCGCCAGCCCGCACATAGGCCTTGAGCAGAGGTGGCAAAGGGGCATCGAGTTTGGGTTCGTCTTGCCCCTGCACGCGCAGCGGCAAGCGCGGGGTGACGCGCAGGTGCTTAGGTGCCATGGCTTGTCGGCGCAGGCGATTCATGATCCCGGCGGCTTGGGCGTCGCCCTCGCCAAGCGGAATACTGGCGCAGCCGAAGAGGTAGTCGATCTGATGCATTGCGATGTAACTTGCCACGCCAGACCAGAGGACTGCGATCGCCGAGCCCTGGCGATATTCGCGCGCCACGCAGGTGCGGCCGAGTTCGAGCAGGCGCCCGTCAAGCCATGCAATCGGGCCGAGCTCAAATTCTCCCTCGGAGTAGAAACGCCCGAGTTTGCGCGCACCCGGTTGATCGAGCAGTCGGGCGCAGGCGACCACCTGTCCGCTGCTGGTCTCGCGCACCAGCAGGTGTTGGCAGTGATGGTCGCACTCGTCGTAGTCGAGCTGCTCGGCGCTGGTTTTGAGTTTGGCACCAAGCTCCAAGCCAAAGATGCGGTAGCGCAGTGCCAGCGCCTCCCGCGCTGCGGCCTCGCCTTCGGCGAATTCAAACAGCAGGCGCTCGGCGCGCTCTGCTGGCAGGACTGATGCGGTGGCTCCCATGACAGACATACCCGCTGTGTCGGATGCGAAATGGTGGGCGAACCCGAAAATCTAACAGTCCTTTGTTGCAAAACCATGAGCTTGGTATGACAGGCGGATGACTGATGCGCGGGCGCGCAATTGCCTTGGTCAGTTTGGCGGCTGGTTGCCGCGCAGGGAAATGATCGGCCAGCCGTGTTCGCTGGCAATGGCGGCGAGTTGCGGGTCCGGGTCGACAGCGACCGGGTGTCCAACGGCGCTGAGCAGTGGCAGGTCGTTGATGGAGTCGCTGTAGAAGCGGCTGTTCGGCATGGTCAGCCCCTGTTCGCGCAGCCACTGGTGCAGGCGCTCCACCTTGCCCTGCTGAAAGGCGGGCGTTCCGGCGACCCGTCCGGTATAACGACCCTCGAGAAACTCCGGATCGGTCGCGATCAGATCGGCAATGCCCAGGCGCTCGGCGATTGGGGCCGTGACAAAACGGTTGGTGGCGGTGATGATCAACAGCCGATCACCTGCGCCACGGTGTTTTTCGATCAGCGCGCGAGCTTCTGGCAGGATAATGGGGTCGATTTTCTCGCGCACGAAAGCGTCCCGCCAGGCGTGCAGGTGGTCCAGTGAGTGCTGGCTCAAGGGTTGTAGCGAAAAGCCGAGAAAGGCGTCGATATCCAGGCAGCCGTTGCGATAATCAGCGTAAAAGGCGCTGTTTTGACGCTCGTAATCGGCCGCATCAACCACCCCCTGTTCGATGAGATGGCATCCCCAGAGATAATCTGAATCACCCTCGAGCAGGGTGTTGTCGAGGTCAAAAATCGTCAGCTGCAACGTGGTTCCCCTTCAGTCTGAGCAGAATCTTGGACGCCAGAGCGCGAGTATCGCCGATCTCGGCGCCGATTTGCCGCTGTCGCACGAATTATGGAAAAATGCCAGCGAGATTCTCAAGAGGTGGCCTGGCTTGATCGACCGCGACGGCTTCAGACCCAATGTTGGCATAATTCTGTGCAACGGCGAGCGCCGTCTGTTCTGGGGACGGCGTGTCGGGCAGAATGCGTGGCAGTTTCCGCAGGGCGGCATTCAGGCCAACGAGACGCCGCAGGAGGCCATGTTCCGCGAACTCGAGGAAGAGGTCGGCTTGGTTGCGCGGCAGGTGACCCTGCTTGGCGCCACCCGTGGCTGGCTCAGGTATCGCCTGCCCAAACGCTTTATCCGTCGGCATTGTTGCGGGCCGACCTGCATTGGACAAAAGCAGATATGGTTCTTGTTGCGGGTCGATTGTAACGAGGATGCCTTCTGCCTCGATCACTCCTCCAAGCCCGAGTTCGACGCCTGGCGCTGGGTGCGGTACTGGAGTCCGCTGCGCGAGGTAGTGTATTTCAAGCGTCGAGTCTATGAGCAAGCACTGATCGAGTTGCAGCCGTTGCTTTACCCGGAATTGCGCGGCGACCGTCAGTCCCGTTCGCCCAATGGGCTTACGCGCCATTCCCAAAAGGCTTCCCAGCCCGATTTGCACCCCAATTTGCACCCCAATTTGCATTCTGGCCCCCAGTCGGCGCAACCCTTACCGGTCGACTGGGCAGCAGTCGAACCCACCGGGCCAGAACAACCCCCCGCAGCTTGCAGGCGCCGGTAGGTGTCTCCCATGCGAGCCTTGCAACCCCATCGTCCATGTCCAGTCGCGGCCCGACCACGGCGGAGCCCCGGACATGCTTGAATCCCTGCGGCGCATCGTTCAGGAGGTCAATCGTGCCCTGTCGCTCGATGATGCGCTTCGCATTATCGTCAGCCGTGTCAAGGAGGCCATAGGTGCCGATGTCTGCTCGGTTTATCTGACCGACCAAAGCAACCGCGAGCACGTTCTTCTGGCCACCGACGGACTGCGCCCTGAGTCTGTTGGTCGGGTGCGGATTCCACTGAATCGCGGCCTGGTCGGCTGGGTGGCGGAAAAGGCCGACCTGGTCAGCCTGAGCGATGCCTCCACCCATTCGCGCTATTTGAGCATCACCGAGACCGGCGAGAACCGGTATCGCGGGTTCCTTGGTGTGCCCATTGTGCAAAGTCGCCGCGTGCTTGGCGTCCTGGTGCTGCGCCAGCTTGCGCCGCGTCGTTTTGGTGATGATGAAGTCACTTTTGTCATCACCCTGGCCGCGCAACTGGCCGGGGCCATTGAGCTTGGGCGCATGCATCAGCAGGATCTGATGCCAAGCCGGTTTCTCTCCGGCATGGCGGCCTCGCCCGGAATCGGCTTTGGTACCACCCTGGTGGTCTATCCTCCGGCCAATCTTGAGGCGGTACCAGATAAGCTGGTTGAGGACACCGAGGCCGAATCAACCGCCTTTCGCGCCGCGCTCAAGGATGTCGGCGCCGAAATTGACCGCATCGGCGACCGCTTCAGCCAGGAGGATCGCGCGCTTTTTGATGCCTGGCGTCTGATGCTGGAAAGTGATTCCCTGGTCGATGGCGCGCTCAAGCGCATTGGCGATGGGAGCTGGGCGCAGGCGGCTTTGCGCGATACCATTGCCGAGCACACTTCCGTGTTCGATCAGATGGAGGACCCTTATCTGCGCGAACGTGCCTCGGACGTGCGTGATCTTGGCCGGTGGATTCTGACCCGTCTGCAGAACCAAAGCGCGCCGGTGTTTGAGTACCCAGCGCAGACCATTTTGGTCGGCGATGAGATCAGCGTGATGCAGTTGAGCGCGGTGCCGAGCGAATCCCTGGCTGGCATTGTCAGCAGCGGTGGCTCGGCCTCGTCGCACATTGCGATTTTGGCCCGCGGCATGGGCCTGCCGGCGGCCATGGGTGTAAGCGACCTACCGGTCAGTCGCATGAACGGGCTGGAGACCATCGTTGATGGCTATCGCGGGCGCGTTTATATCGACCCCAGCGCCAGCATCCGCAACGAATACGAGCGACTGGCCGATGAGGAACAGGCCTTCACGGCCGAACTCGACGCTCTGCGCGGTTTGCCGTCAGAAACCACCGATGGTTACTCGCTGCCGCTTTACCTGAACACCGGTCTGGTGTCTGAACAACGCCCCGCTGGCAGTGACGAGGCTGCAGGTGTCGGCCTCTATCGTACCGAGCTGCCCTTTCTGGTGCGTGATCGCTTCCCTGGCGAGGGCGCGCAGTACAGCAACTACCGGCGTATTCTTGAGGTTTTCGCACCGCGTACCGTCACCATCCGCACCCTCGACATCGGCGGCGACAAGCCACTGTCTTATTTTCCCATCGAGGAATCCAACCCCTTCCTCGGTTGGCGCGGCATCCGGGTGGCGCTGGATCATCCGCAGATTTTCATGACTCAGGTGCGCGCCATGCTCTCGGCCTCGGTCGGGCTCGACAATCTGCAACTGCTGTTGCCGATGATCACCACCATCGACGAGCTTGAAGAAGCCCAGCACATGATTGCGCGCGCGCACGAGGAACTCATCGACGAGGGCCATGAGGTCTGCATGCCGCCAGTGGGCGCCATGATCGAAGTTCCGGCTGCGGTCTATCAGGCTGAGAACCTTGCCGGCCGGGTGGATTTTCTCTCGGTTGGCACCAACGACCTGACTCAGTATCTGCTCGCGGTGGATCGCAACAACCCGCGCGTCGCGGGCCTCTACGATGACCTGCACCCGGCTGTGCTCTGGGCCCTGACCACGGTTGTGGCCGGTGCCCGCGCGCATGGCAAGGAGGTGAGCGTGTGCGGTGAGCTGGCTGGTGACCCGCTCGGTGCCGCGCTGCTGCTTGGCGCCGGGGTGCATAGTCTGAGTATGAGTGCCGCCAGTCTGCTGCGCGTGAAAGGCGTCATTCGCAGCCTGAGCCGCGGGCGCGCGCGCGAACTGCTTAACGATTCGCTGCGCTGCGACACCGGCGCGGCGGTACGCAAACTCCTAACCGGCGCGCTTGAGGACATCGGCCTCGGCGGACTGGTGCGCCCGGGACGCTGATGCGCGGCCAGTCCCTGATTGGCCGTCTGAGCCTGTTGGCGCAAGCGCCTGCGCTACGTCTTGCTGCCGGCTAGGCCCAATGACAACAGGCAGGCGGTAGAGATTTCAGTATGGATCAAGACATGGACAAAACACCCGATTTCAGCCCAGCCGGGCGTTTTCTCATCATGGCCGGCGCCCTGGTGGTGCTGGTCGCTGGTCTGCGTGCGGCCTCCTACCTGGTCACGCCCTTCCTGCTATCAATCTTCATCGCCGTGCTGGCGGCGAGTCCGCTGCGCGTTCTGCGTCGACTGGGGCTGCCCCGCTGGGCTGCCATGCTGGTCATTGCCGGGGTGCTGACTGGGGTCGGCCTAGTCGTCGGCACCCTGTTCAGCGATTCGCTCAATACCTTCAACCAGCGTCTGCCGAGCTATCAGACGCGCCTGTTGAGCACCGCGAGCGATCTGCAAGACTGGGTGGAAAGCCATGGCTTGGAACTGCCAGATAATGCAATGAGTTCGCTGATCGATCCGCCGCGCGTCATGGGACTGATGCGGGCCATGGTGAGCGGCTTCAGCACCATTTTGGCCAACGCCCTGCTGGTGATGGTGACGGTGATCTTTATCCTGCTCGAAGCTGACGGGCTGCCCAACAAGGTGCGCTTGGCCCTGCGAACGCCCGAAGAATCCATCGATCAGGCACAACAGGTGATGCGGGCCATCAACCGCTACATGGCACTCAAAGCCAGCACCAGCTTGCTCACCGGCGTGCTGGTGTGGATTCTGCTGACCATCATCGGGGTGGATTTCGCGCCCATGTGGGGCACGATCGCGTTTCTGCTCAATTTCGTGCCCACCATTGGCTCTTTCATTGCCACCGTTCCGGCGGTGCTGCTGGCGCTGGTGCAGATCGATCTTGGTGCCGCGTTCATGACCTCAATCGGCTTTGCGGCCATCAATCTCACCATCGGCAACTTCGTGGAGCCCAAGATCATGGGCCGCGGTGTGGGGCTGTCCACCCTGGTGGTCTTCCTTTCTCTGGTATTCTGGGGCTATGTCCTGGGTGTTGGCGGCATGTTCTTGTCGGTCCCCCTAACCATGGCGCTGAAAATCGCCCTGAGTGCCAATCCGCAGACTCGCCCCATCGCTATTTTGCTTGGGCCCGAGAATCAGGCCGCAGCGGCAGGAGACGCCCATGGGTCAGCAGAGGATAGCCTGTGGGTCGAACCGGCACAGAGCCTGGATTCCGGGCGCTGAGTCTGCGAGCGCTGCGCTCCCTATGCTGTTTCAATTGTTTTAGGAGACGAACATGCGTGATCTGACTTTTCGCTTTGGCGCTCTGGCGCTGGCCTGCCTGCTGCCGATGACCCCGACGCTGGCCGATGCCGAAGGCGCCGCCCCGCCGGCTCCCGCTGCAAAGGCCACAGGCGCCAGCGGCCAGGTCAGCCAGTTGCCGTCCGCCAAGGCCTATGGCGATTTCTCCCAGGCGCGCATTGAATATGGCCGCTATCTGACCCTGGCCGGGGACTGTCTGGGCTGCCATGTGCGCCCGGGCGGCAAGGCGTTTGAGGGTGGTCTGGCGCTCGACACGCCCTTTGGCACCATTTACTCGCCCAACATCACCCCGCACAAGGGCTGGGGCATTGGCTCTTTTTCCGATGAAGACTTCCTGCGCGCGCTGCAGCACGGTATCCGTCCGGATGGTAAGCCCTATTATCCGGCTTTGCCCTACCCCTCTTTCACCAAGGTCAAGGACGATGACCTGCTCGCCATCAAAGATTATCTGTTCTCACTCGAGCCCTCGGACTATCGCCCGCCCGAGACCCAACTGCGCTGGCCTTTTGACAAGCGCGACCTGCTGTTGGGTTGGCAGGAGCTCTATCTGAGCGATAAGCGCTTCGAGCCTGACCTGAAGAAAAGCGACGAATGGAATCGCGGTGCCTACCTGGTCGAAGGGCTGGGTCACTGCGGTTCCTGCCATACGCCGCGCAATCTTGCTGGCGCCACTAAGGCGCGGGAGGCCCTGACCGGCGCCGTGATCGACGGTTGGTATGCGCCCAATCTGACTTCTGAGCTTGGCAGCGGGCTGGGCGACTGGAGCATTGATGATTTGGTCACTTATCTGCGTACCGGCGAGGCCACCCCGGCCAGCGATCCAGCAGGCACCTCGGATGGCACCAGCGCAAAGGATGGCCCGCAAACCGCAGCGCTTGGCCCCATGGCCGAGGTGGTGCATCTGAGCCTGTCACAATTGGCTGACTCGGACGTGCGCGCCATGGCGGTTTATCTTAAAGACCAGCCGCCGAAAGAGGCCCCGCGCGATACTCCGAAGGTGCCGCATCAGCTCAGCGAGCAGGACTACATCGAAGGCCGGCGCCTGTACCAGCATTACTGCTCCGGTTGCCACCAAAGCCATGGGCAGGGGCTTGCGCCTTACTTCCCTTCCCTGCGCGGCAACGAAGTGGTACTCCTGCCCGAGCCCAATGATGTTATCCAGACAGTGCTGCTCGGCGCCCCCTCCGACCCGACTCAGGCGTTTTCCCCGCATGTGGTGATGCCGTCCTTTGGCAGCTTGCTCAACGATCACCAGATTGCCATTCTGGCCAGCTACATTCGCGCCAACTGGGGCAACGATGCCGCGCCCGTCACGCCCAAGCAGGTCAGCCATCTGCGCCAGGGCGATTAGCCCGGCGGCTGCCGCGATTCACAAGAGGCAAGATAAGGAACTCGCCCATGACTGACAGCCAAGAGCAGGAAGGCGTGACCATCGCCTTTCTGGAGCGTTTTGAGAAGTTTCGCCTGCCGCGTGCGCTGGAAATCAAAGAGCGGGTTGATCAGGGGGCGACCCTGGAGACCTTCGATATGGATTTTCTTGCCCGGGTGTTTGAGGACGCGCAGCGCATCAAGCCCATGGTGGATCAACGCCCGGATTTGCAAGCACTCTACAGCCGCGCGGTGGATCTCTACCACCAGATCACCGAACAAGCCTTGGCGAACGAGGAACGCGCGAGCGGACCGGGTTAAAGCACCGGCCCCAGCATGGCGACTGTGTTGTTCCACAGTCGCCAGCGCCAGCTCCAGGAGCTAACCTGCTCGGGCGTGACGGGCACTGAGTCGGCCAGATAGTGCTGCTGGCGCTCGCGCAGACTGGCTGTCAGGGCCGGGTCATGGAGGAGAATGTTGTTTTCGTAGTTTAGCTCGAAGCTGCGCCTGTCCATGTTGGCCGAGCCGATCAGGCTGATGGCGCCATCCATGGTCAGCGACTTGGCATGCAGCAGCCCCTTGGGATACTCAAAGATGCGTACGCCGGCCGCCAGCAGCTCGGCATAGTAGCTGCGACTGGCGGCGGCGACGATGCGGCTGTCATTGCGCGCTGGAAAGACAATCGTGGTGCGCACGCCACGGCGCGCACTGGCGCAGAGCGCCGCTTGAATGGACTCATCGGGCACATAGTAGGGGGTGGTAATGGTCAGCTCATGGCGCGCGCTGTAAATCAGCGCCTCAAACACCTCCGGCATGGCGGACCAGCGCACCGTCGGGCCAGTGCCTATCACCTGTGCCGGCAGGTCACTGCGAGAGGCTGAGACTGATCCCGGCTCTGGCGCAGTTTGTGGCAGCGGACGCCGCAGCAGGGCGTCTATGTCATCGTCGACATGGGGCACCCAGTCGCTGGCGAACAGATACTGGTTCTGGCGCGCGATGGGGCCCTCGAAGCGCACCATCAGATCGACCCAGGGCGCGTATTTGGCCTTGATCAGAAATTCCGCATCGGCGCAGTTCTGGCTGCCGCAGTAGGTGATCCAGTCATCAATCACCACGATTTTGCGGTGATTGCGCAAATCGATGCGTCCGGTTAGCACCCGCAGCAGCGGGTTGCCGATGGGCAGCGCGCGTGCCAGGCGCACCCCTGAAGCCTGCATCTGCTGCCAGTGCTCGGAGCGGATCATGCGCCTCGAGCCGAGATCATCGGCCAGCGCACGGCAGACGACACCGC
Organism: Thiorhodovibrio frisius; assembly: GCF_033954835.1. NCBI lineage: Bacteria > Pseudomonadati > Pseudomonadota > Gammaproteobacteria > Chromatiales > Chromatiaceae > Thiorhodovibrio > Thiorhodovibrio frisius. Next base: position 5,352,486 of record NZ_CP121471.1, on the reverse strand, counting down.
GCTGCGCCGCGCGCATCAGCGCCTCGGCCACGCGCTGGCCGTTATTGTCCGGCAGCCAGATGTAAAACAGCAGATGCACATGATCGCGCGCGGCATCGATGTCTGCCACCAGGGCATCGATGGTGGCTGAGGAGTCAGCGAGCAGGTGCGCCTGGTTGCCACTGATCGGAGCAAAGCCGCTAATGGACTCGCCTAAGCGGAATAGATGGCGGTGCTGTTCAGGAATGCTGTCTGATCCGCTGGTCCCGGCGTCAGGATTGGCCATCTGTTGCGGCGCTGGCAGGCGCGCGAGCGATTGGCGCAGGCGCTTCACCCGGCGCCGACCGATATTGGTCTCGCCCACCAGCAGGTAGGCGACAAAGCCCGCCACCGGCACGGCGAAGATCAAGACAACCCAGGTCATGCGCGCAGCGGGTTCACGATGCGGACGTAGCAGCGCGCGCATGGCGACGCCGACTTGGAACGCGAAGTGCGTTAACAGCATTAGGCTGGCAATCAGGCTGGATTCGCTCATGGTGATGGTTTCAGGTTACTCGGATTGGGATTGGGATTTGGGTTCGGATTCTGGCCCGGGCGCGGGCAGTCCCTTGCCAGGGTTGAGAATGCCAGCGGGGTCGAACTGACGCTTAATGGCATGCATCAGCCGCAAGGCAGCCGGATCGAGTTCGCGGTCGACGAAGTCACGTTTCTCTAGCCCCACGCCATGCTCGCCGGACAGGGTGCCGCCGAAGTGCACCACCAGGTCAAAAACCGCGTTCAGGCACTCCTGGGCGCGGCGCAGTTCGTCGCTGTCATCGGGGTCGACCAGCAAGTTGACATGGATGTTGCCATTGCCGGCGTGGCCAAAGTTGACGATGCGAATGCCGGTGCGGCGCGAGAGCTGATCAAGTCCATCAATGAAGCTTGCCATGTGAGAGACGGGCACCACCACGTCTTCGTTGATTTTTTTCGGCGCCACATGGCGCAACGCCGGCGATAGTGCCTTGCGCGTTTTCCACAGGGCCGCCACATCAGCCGGATCGGCGGCGGTGCGCAGTTCCAGCAGGCCCGGCACGCGCGCGGCGGCGCTGACAGCGGCTGCGGAAATCTCAACACAACCAGCAGGTCCGTCGACCTCGATCATCAGCATGGCGCCGGTCTCGGGAGCGAGGCCAAGATCAGAGAACTCGCGCACCATCTCGATGGCTGCGGCATCCATGAACTCGAGCGCGCAGGGCGTGACCGGTTGCGCCATGATGGCGGCGACAGCGGTGGCGGCGGCATGGATGTCTTTGTAGGTTGCGGCCAGGGTGCGGCGGGCCTCGGGCAGAGGGCTGAGCTTGAGGGTGGCACCGACAATCAACCCCAGAGTGCCCTCTGAGCCGATCAGCAGCCGGGTCAGGTCATAACCGACCACGCCCTTGGTGGTATTCACACCGGTGCGAATCAGCTCGCCGGTGCCAGTCACCGCCGTCAGGCCCAGGGTGTTTTCGCGTGGGGTGCCGTATTTGACGGCGCGGGGCCCGGCGGAGTTATACGCCAGATTGCCGCCGATGGTGCAGACCGCCGCGCTGGTTGGGTCCGGCGGCCAGAAAAAGCCATGTTTTTCCAGCGCCTGCTGCAACGCCTGATTGGTCAGTCCGGGCTCGACGCGGGCAAGCCGATTGGCGCCGTCGATCTGGAGCAGGCGGTTCATGCGCTCGAAGGCAATGACCAGCCCGCCGCGTTCGGGCACTGTCGCACCCGTGGTGCCGGTTCCTAAGCCGCGCCCGGTGACCGGTAAGTGCGCGTCCGCGCAGAGTTGCACCAGTTGCCGCACCTGCTCGGCAGCGCGCACAAAGACCACGGCCCCCGGCTGCCCTTGTCGGCGGCTGTTGTCATATCCATAGGCCCAGCAGTCTGCTGGATCGGTGAGCAGCGCATCGGCGCCGACGATATCCGCCAGCGCGCGCGCGAGCCGATCAGGAAGCCTGAGGGGGTGCTGTGGCGGCTGCATTGATGACGTTAAAAATACGCACCACGCGCACGACGCCCGGAATGCGCCTTACCTTCTCTACCGCAGCATCGGCTTCCTCCGGGGTGACCAGGCCCATCAGGTAGATCACGCCGTTTTCGGCCACCACTTTGACCCGCAGCGGGTCGAAGTCCGGGATCTGAATGTCGGCCAGCGCCAGCTTGGCGCGCGAGCCGAGATAGGTATCCTGACTCTTGCGCGTCAGGCTGATGTTCGGGCCGATTTCGACCTCGTTGTAAACCTTGGTGACATTGGGCAGACGGGCGATGATCTCGGCATATCGTCGCGACACATCGGCAGTCTCGGCCTGGCCGGTCAGCAGTGCTTCGTAGTTGTAGCTGGTGACCGAAATACTGCTGTGCTCGCTGATATCCGGGTTTTGGTGATAGTAATGAATGGCCTGCAATTCGATGCCCTCGTCACCCAGCACTGTTTGCGCGGATCGACGTTCATGCAGTACCGCGCCACCTAAGGCGACACCGCCGACTACTATGGGCGCGCAGCTGGTCAGCAGCGGCAGGGTCGCGACCAGCGCCAGCGGGATTGCCAGGGACCAGCGGTGCAAGCGCCAGGTCGGGATTGCGGCAGCGGTGGTTTTATTGCTCGGATGCATCAAAAGCTCCCTTGATCCACTGAAATTGTTCCTCGCCGTTGATCGCCACCACATCGAAGCGGCAGGCGCTGTCAGTCGGGTGGCGGCTCAGATAATGGCGCGCGGCCATGATCAGTCGGCGCTGCTTGCGTGCATCGACGCTCGCGCCAGCGCCGCCGAAGCGCTGTGAGCGCCGAAAGCGCACCTCGATGAACGCCAGTACCTGGCCCTCGCGCATGATGAGATCGATCTCCCCGAAGCGGCAGCGGTGGTTGGAAGCAATCCACTCGAGCCCGCGTGCCTCAAGATAGCGCCTGGCCTCGGCCTCGTAGCTCTGGCCGCGCGCCACTGCCGTCGTGCACTGGGCAGGGGCGCGCCTGCCATCTGTGCCCATGGCGGCGCGAGGCTCGCGCACTGCGGTCATTGGCCGGCTAGCAAGGGCGTGGCGGGCGTCGCACTGGCGTTCTTGCGCTCAGATGGGCGCGCCGGCTCGATGCGGTCGACAGCAACCGGGCCGCTGGCCTCGAAGCGCGCCAATGCCAGGGTGCGCAGCACGCGACCGGTGCCATCGATGCTGAGCCCGCCGCTGACGCCAGGCAAGAAGTGCCCCGGGTGCTGGCGCATGGCGCCGCTGCGCGGGGCCAGACGGTAGCTGTCAACGCCCATGGCGGACAGGCGGGTGAGTGTTGCGCTGGAGGCTCCGGCGCCTTGTGATAGCTGCGGCATTGACCCGCCCGGACCGCTGGCATTGATCAGCCAAGGCATATCGACAAAATAGAGCCCGGTCAGGGCCAGGGAATCCGTGGCGCTGCCGCTGTAAACATGCGAGGTGGCGAGCACCGGAAGCTTGCGCGAATTAGCAAGCTTCAGCGGATTCCACAATTCTTGTGCGTTGGCGCTGGTAGAAACCAGGAAAATCAAATCGCCTTTGGCGGGCGCGAGCAGGGTTTCGACTGCCGTGCCCATACTCGCTGGAGTGGTTCCATAAACAGTCTCGCCCACAAGCTTACCGCCAAGGGCCCCCCAGTGCTCGCGGAAGGCGCCGGCCATGCGATTCCCCCAGGGGCCCTGCGGATACAGCAGCAGGGCCGAGCGTAAACCGGATGCCCAGGCATGATTCGCTGCGCTGATGGCTTCGTCCTCGGGTGCCAGGGCAAATTGATCCAGCGTTTCGGGAAGGGCGCGACCCTCGCTGTCACGATTCAGCGCCAGCGTGGGAACGGGTAACTGGCGACGGCGACTGACCGAATTGACGCCCGATTTTTGCAGCGGACCAATGATGAGATCGGCACCGCTTGACACGGCGCGTTCGTAGGCGGCTTCCACCCCATTGGCGCTGTCGGCTGTTTTGATGCTTGGGCGACTACCACCGGCGTTGAGGGTGTCGGCATGGCGCACGCCCCGATCAACAGCCATGCCGGCGCCGGCGAAGTGACCGCTCCGGGGTAGCAGCACCCAGGCATCGGTGCCAGGTGCATAGTCGCCGGCCAGGGCGGCATAGTAGGCGCGTGGCAGTTGTTCGCCGACTGGCAGGCTGCCGTGGCGCGAGCGCCATGTGCGATAACGACCGAGCAGGGAGGCATCGGCCCGGTCGGTATTGGAGAACAGCTCCGCGAGACCAGCCCAGGCGCGCAGGCGTCCGCTGCCCTTTTGGCTGAGCTCGCGCAAGCGCGATGGTTCCAGCACCGAGAGTGTCAGCAGCAGTGAGACCTGGTTGTCGAGACGTTGCTGTTGCGAGCCGCTGAGCAGGCGGTCGATTTCATCAAGCTTCTCGGCGGCCTGGACGGGATCGCCGCTCTGGCGGTAAGCTGCCGCCATCAGGCCGAGGCGCTCGATGCGATACTCCGGTGGCAGGCCGAAGGCACTGAGTCGGTTAAGCTCAGAGAGCGTGCGCTCTGGTAGGGCGGTTTGTAGGGCAGCGCGTGCGGCAATCAGGTGCTCCTGGTTGCGCAGCCCGGCATTGAGGCGGCCGCTGTCGATGGCACCCAGAGTGCGCAGCGCGCGCTGGGATTGACCAGCCAGGTAAAAGGACTCGGCCGCGCGCAGCTCGAGTGCCTGGCGTGCTGGTGCCGGGGATTGTTTGGCCAACGCCAGATAGGCCTCGGCCGCGCCGAGCGCATCGCCTGCGGCCGCCGTTGAGGTAATCTCCGCCAGTGCCGGCGCAGACACGCCAGTCAGGAGTTGCCGGTCATCCCCGCCCGGCGCCGTGGCGCAGCCGGCAAGCAGGATCACAAGGGCGCCGATGGCGAGTCCTGACAGGCCAGCGCCTGGGTTGCAAACGGAACGGGGAACGAACAGGATTGGGTTCATGGTGTCTCCGCCAAATCAGTTGGATGCGGCCCTCGGGTCCGGCGTACTATACGTGGTGGCCACGCCCATCGGCAATCTTGAGGATTTAACCGCGCGTGCCGCCGCGATCCTGGCCGGGGTGGATTTGATTGCCTGTGAGGACACCCGCCACAGCCGCCGCCTGCTCGACCACCTGGGCATCCGCAAGCCGTTGTGCGCCTACCATGACCATAACGAGGCACGCACCCATCCGCGCCTGCTCAGCCGGCTCCAGGCTGGCGACAGCATCGCACTCATCAGCGATGCCGGCACCCCACTCATCAACGATACGGGCTTCACTCTGGTGCGCGAGGCCCGCGCCCAAGGCATTAGGGTGATCCCGGTCCCCGGACCCAGCGCCCTGATCTGTGCGCTGTCGGCGGCTGGTTTGCCGAGCGACCGTTTTCTGTTTCTCGGCTTCCCGCCCCGCAGCAGCGCCGCGCGGCGGGCTTTTTTCGACCAGGTCGCCAAGGAACCGGGCACCCTGCTTCTCTACGAGAGCGGCAAACGCATGATGGCGACCCTGGAAGACAGCGCTGCCGTGCTCGGCGAGACAAGACAGGCCGTCATCGCACGCGAATTGACTAAGCGCTTCGAGACCTTTTTGACCGGCACCCTCGGTGACCTGCACGCGCGCCTCAGCGCGGACACTGACCAGCAACTCGGAGAGTTTGTGCTTTTGGTCACGGGGGCCAGTGGCGATGAGGGCGCCGAGCAGGAGCGCGAAGAAGCACGCATTCTCGCAATTCTGTGTGCCGAGTTGCCGACTCGCCAGGCAGCCGCCCTGACCGCGCGCATTACCGGCGGACAACGCAACCGGCTTTATCGCGCGGCCTTGACGTGCCAACAGGCCGAGGCGCAAACCAGCAACTAACCTGACTGTTGGGGTTGATTATGTTCAAAGACGTTACGATTGCCATGAAATCCACGCGGAGTCCCATTCTGCCTCTGGCGCTCTGTTCTCTGCTCGCGCTGCCTGCTTCCGCGCAGGCTGCGAGCTTTGATTGCGGCAAGGCAAGCAGCCAGGTTGAGCACCTGATCTGCACCGACGCCGAGCTTGGGTCGCTTGATGAGACCCTGGGCGAGCTTTACCGGCGGGCGCTGGGCGATGCAGGCGGTGCTGCCGAGGCGCTGCGCGCCCATCAGCGCGATTGGTTGGCCGAGCGCAATGGCTGCGACACCACAGAGTGCCTGGCAGATGCCTATCGCGAGCGGGTCGCGGCACTGCGCATTCGCGTCGATGGTCCGCTGGGACCGATCAAGGAGCGGGAACTGCCAGGCGGCGAGGTGGAGATCCTCCAGCAGGGGCCCTTGGTTGAGCTGAAGGCCAAGTATCCGCGATTGGAGGGTGAGGATGTTGCCACCACAAAGGCGAACCGCCAGATCGCAACCTGGGTGCGCCAGCAATTGCAGGATTTCCGCCAGGACTACCTGTCCTTTCTCGACGGCAACCAGGGCGACCACCTCGGCCCGCCCTGGGCCATTGAAATCGACGCGGCACACAGCTATGCCGGGGAGCGCTTCTGGACCCTGGATTTCACCACCTACAGCTACACCGGCGGCGCTCACGGCGCCTTCATCCATCAGGCGCAGGTGTTCAGTCGCGATCAGGGCGAGCCCATTTCGCCGGCAGGGCTCTTTCGTCCGGGCAGTGCCTGGCTGGCGCGGCTAGCCGAGCTGAGCTATGCGCGTTTGTCCCAGCGTGAGCCCTTTGACTCCGACGCCGACCATGACTGGCTGCGCACCGGAACCGCCCCCGAGCCCGACAATTACCAGGTATTGCTGCCGCTGGCCGATGGTCTCATGGTGATCTTTGGTCAGTATCAGATCGGACCCTATGCCATCGGGATTTTCGATGTGCTGCTTGGCTATGATGAGCTGGCAGGGGTGCTGAACCCAAAATGGTTCGGCGATTAATACGGGCCGGCGGGGCCAATGGCGTTTGGGATGGACGTTTGAACAGGAGAGGATGATGGCAACGAAACAACAGGGCCATGAAGAATTGCCGATCGAATCATCAGATCCCGTGCTGCGGGTGCTGCACTGGATTATGCGCGGTGCGGCCTATGTGCTGGCCATTGCCATGGTCGGGGTGATTATCGAGGGCGTGATCAGTGTCATTTATCAACTCTATCAGGCCCTGACCTCGGCGCCTTTTTTCATGGTGCCGGATATCGTCAAGACCTTCAGTGGTTTCTTGGCGGTGCTGATCGCCTTCGAGATCTTCGCCAATATCACGCTCTATATTCGCTCCGATGTGTTTCCGGTGAAGCTGGTCATCGCCACCGCGCTCATGGCCATCGCGCGGAAGATCATTGTGCTCGATATGAGTCAGTACAGCGCGCTCGATCTGATCGGGATGGCGGCGGTGGTCATTGCTCTGGGCGCGACCTACTGGCTGGTCTCGCGCATCGACCAAGGGCCTGGGATCAAGGCCGGGTAATCTGATTGTTCGGGTTAACGCGGGATCAGGCGATAATTGTCATTTGTCAAGGGTTCGGTGCTGGGTTAGGGTATGGCCCTTTTTTGACCATGGTCTTTTGGATAACCGCCTGATGTGAGAGCAACTTTTCACAAAGACCAGAAGATGACCACGATAACCTACTGAGGAACTATCCGAATGGCACTTGACCAATCCAAACGCTACGCCGATCTCAGCCTGAACGAAGACGAGCTGATCGCCGGCGGCAATCATATCCTGTGCGCCTACAAAATGAAGCCGATGGCCGGCCATGGCTATCTCGAGGCCGCTGCGCACTTTGCCGCTGAGTCCTCCACCGGCACCAATGTGGAAGTCTGCACCACCGACGACTTTACCAAGCACGTCGATGCGCTGGTCTATCACATCGACGAGGCCACCGAGGAGATGCGCATCGCCTACCCGCTCGAGTTGTTCGATCGCAACATGATCGACGGGCGCATGATGATGGTGTCCTTTCTGACGCTCACCATCGGCAACAATCAGGGCATGGGCGACATTGAACATGCCAAGATGTACGACTTCCACGTCCCGCCGCGCGCGTTGCAGCTTTTCGACGGCCCGGCGACCGACATCAGCAATCTGTGGCGCATTCTCGGCCGTCCGGTCAAGGATGGCGGCTACATTGCCGGCACCATCATCAAGCCCAAGCTTGGCCTGCGCCCGGAACCCTTTGCCGAGGCGGCCTATTCCTTCTGGCTTGGCGGCGACTTCATCAAGAACGACGAACCCCAGGGCAACCAGGTGTTCTGCCCGACTAAAAAGGTCATTCCACTGGTGGCCGATGCCATGAAGCGCGCCCAGGACGAGACCGGTCAGGCCAAGTTGTTCTCGATGAACGTGACCGCCGATGACCATTACGAGATGTGCGCGCGCGCGGATTTCGTGCTCGAGACTTTCGGCTCCGATGCCGATAAGGTGGCACTGCTGGTCGATGGCTATGTCGGCGGGCCGGGCATGGTCACCACCATTCGCCGCCAGTACCCGGATCAGTACCTGCATTACCACCGTGCCGGCCATGGTGCCATCACCTCGCCGAGTTCCAAGCGCGGCTACACAGCCTTTGTACTGGCCAAAATGGCGCGCCTGCAAGGTGCTTCAGGTATTCACGTCGGTACCATGGGCTACGGCAAGATGGAGGGTGACGCCAAGGACAAGATTATCGCCTACATGATCGAGCGCGATAGCTGTCAGGGGCCGGCCTACCATCAGGAATGGCTGGGAATGAAGCCGACCACGCCGATCATCTCCGGTGGGATGAACGCGCTGCGCCTGGTGGGCTTCTTCGAGAACCTGGGCCACGCCAACCTGATCAACACCGCCGGTGGCGGTTCTTACGGCCATGTCGATGGCCCGGCGGCCGGTGCGCGTTCCCTGCTGCAAGCCTTCGAGTGCTGGAAAGCCGGCGCCAATCCGCTCGACTGGGCGAAGGATCACAAAGAATTCGCCCGCGCCTTCGAGTCCTTCCCGCACGATGCCGATGCCATCTTCCCCAGCTGGCGCGAGAAGTTGGGCGTTTGATGCGCTAACCTCGGCTTGTCCACCCGCGCCTGGCTTCCCTTCCTCCGCGAAGGGAAGCGGGCTCTTGCAGGCTATCCGGAATTGACTGTGGGGAAACCGTTACGGGGAGTCCAGTCGGACGTGGAACGCTCGGTCGAACTCGCCTGCCCCGAGCTTGCGCAACAATGTTGGAAATTTGCGCGCCGTTCCGCGCACCCTGAACTCATTGGATGAGCTTGCGGTGGAGGGACTGACTCCCCCGTCTGTCCGTGGCGAGCCCAACACCCCCACTCTCGGACAACTTGCCGCCATATCGAAGGTTCAACCGCAGCACCTGCGCCGGGTCAGGACGAGCTCCTAAAGCGACTGCTCGGGTTGGACCAGCAGGGGGCAGACCGAACGCTGTCGACATCAACCGGTATTTGCACCTTGCGCTTGCCCGCTTTCAACCCGAAGCGGTCATTCAGCCCTATGGTAACGCCTATCCTTCGTTTCCCTGCTACCCCGCACGTTTCTCAGCGGTAGTCACCGAGTGCGGATAGCACATGCCAGGTTGGCTCGCTGGTTTCTGGTACGTCACTTGAATCGAGAATGATGAAGCGATATTGTCTATATTCATACTGGCTGAAATCGAATAGTTAGATCTACATTATGGCAACCACCAGTCTGAGCCTAGGTAGGCACGTAGAGGCATTTATTAGGCGTGAGGTCGCAAGTGGCCGCTACGGGTCCCCGAGTGAAGTAGTCCGTGATGCACTGCTGCACTTGGAAGAGCGCAACAGCAAGCTTGCGGGCCTGCGCGCACATCTTGTCGAGGGCGAAGCGCAGGCCCTGCGCGGCGAGTTTGTTGCCGACTATTCAATTGATGCGTTGCTAGCCGAATCTGATCGGGAGGCATGAACAGCTCATTTCGGATCACACCACGGGCGGCTAGCGACTTACGGGACATCGCCGGGTATACCTTGATGACCTGGGGCCGAAAACAACGCGATGATTACCTGCGAGAACTGGACAAGCGCTTTAATTGGCTGGCTGAGAATCCCACACGCGGCAAGCCTCGCGAGGACATCAGGGAAGGGTATCGCAGCTATTCGCAGGGCTCGCATGTGATCTTCTACCTCGTTCGAGATACCTGTATAGACATCATTGGCGTTCTACATCAGCGTATGGATGTATTAAGCTACTTCGACGAGTCGGATCAATAGTTTTGTTACCGATATTTTGGTCATTTTCAATAGGCAATGGGTGCCGCGATACGCTAAACGCTTTTTTTTTTGGACGACAGCACTAAGTGCAAATTGATCAACTCCTAACAGCCGAAGCGGCCACGCGCTGCTGACATCGCCAGAACCGCATGCCTTAACCAACAGTAGATTCCGAATACCCCTTTTTCATGCCGAGACCTCCGGGGTATTGCGTCCAGCGACTAGACCCCGGATTACCCGGGGCTGGCAGGGCAATCGCGTGCGGTCGGGAGCAGCGAGCGAAGGCTAGGCGCGACTGGCGTCGAGTTCCCAGCCTGATTCAAGTTGGCGCAGCACGTCGCGGCGGCTGACGATGCCGATCAGGCGGCCGTTTTCCAGCACTGGCAGGCGGCGCAGGTGGCTGGTGGCGAAGCGCTCGGCAATCTCGACGGCGGGGGTGTCGGCAGAGACGTTGATGACTGCCGGTGTCATGAAGCTCTCCACCTTGCCGCCGCTCTCGCGGTAATAGCTCGCATCCAGCGCGACCTTCAGGCAATCGCGCTCGGTCAGCATGCCGACCAGATTGCCGAGTTGGTCGAGCACGGGTGCGCCTGAGATGCGCTTGTCGATTAGTACGCGCACGGCCTCCAGAATATCCATGTCGGGACGAAAGGTCACCAGGCGCTGCGACATGATCTGCTTGGCGGTCTTGGTTTCGGGCATCTTCCTGTCCTCCTCGGGTCGGGCCAAGGCTTGCCGGAATTCGGCCTGAGCCTGGGTCCGGGCCTGAGCCTTAGGGTTGTCGTCGCTGTTGTTCGAGTCGGAAAGCGGTCTTTTGGGTCTGATCTGGCGGCCTGATTCCCCGATCTGATTCCCTGATCTGACCTGGGTCAGCCAGCGTCGACGGCTGCCGAGTTGCGGTTGTCAGACCCGCCCTCGGCAGCGCTCTCGCGCTGGCAGCGTCGTCCTTGGGCGCGGCAGGCGCCACCGCAGTCGGAGCTGATGCCGGGCAGATGCGCGAGACCGCCGCAACTGCCGGCGATACCCCGACCTCCGCGCAGCACGCCGATCGCCATGCCGAGAAAAGCGAGCAGGAAAATCAGCAGTGCGAACCCAAGCTCGAGCATGGCTTTGCGAGTCCCGCTTTCTCAGCCACCGAAATTGTCGAGCAGGATGTTGTCGTCCTCGACGCCCAGATTTTTCAGCATGCCGATCACGGCGGCGGTCATCATCGGTGGGCCGCACATGTAGTATTCGCAGTCCTCGGGCGCCGGGTGCTCGCTGAGGTACTCATCGAAAAGCACCTTGTGGATAAAGCCGGTTGATCCCTGCCAGTTGTCCTCGGGTTGGGGGTCGGATAGGGCGATGTGCCAGCTGAAATTCTCATGCGCGGCAGCCAGACCGTCGAAGTCTTGTTGATAGAAAATCTCACGCTTGCTGCGCGCGCCATACCAGAAGCTGATCTTGCGCTGTGAATCCAACCGTTTGAGCTGATCAAAAATGTGGCTGCGCATCGGCGCCATGCCGGCCCCGCCACCGACGAAAATCATCTCCGCCTGAGTGTCCTTGGCAAAGAACTCGCCGAAGGGGCCTGAGACGGTCACGCGGTCACCCGGTTTCAAGCCAAAGATGTAGCTCGACATGATGCCCGGTGGCGCGTTTGGCTTGTTCGGCGGTGGGGTGGCGATGCGCACATTGAGCATGACGATGCCCTGCTCGCCGGGGTAATTGGCCATGGAGTAGGCGCGCATGGTCGGTTCTTTGGTTTCGGCCACATAGCGCCACAGATCGAATCTGTCCCAGTCGGCGCGGAAAAGGTCGGGGATGTCGAAATCGCGGAAGGGCAACCGGTAGGGTGGGCATTCAATCTGGATATAGCCGCCGGCGCGAAAGTCCATCTGTTCGCCTTCGGGCAGCTCCAGCACCAGTTCTGTGATGAAGGTCGAGACACTGCGGTTGGAGCGCACGCGGCAGTTCCATTTCTTGACGCCGAACACCTCGCGCGGCAGCTCGATGCGCAGATTCTGCTTCACGCCAAGCTGGCAGCACAGGCGATAGCCCTCGCTCGCCTCGCGTTTGCTGATCAGGCTGGCTTCGGTCGGGAGCAGTTGGCCGCCGCCCTCGAGCACCCTTACCCGACACTGGCCGCAGGTGCCGCCGCCACCGCAGGCCGAGGAGACGAACAGTCCGGCCTCGGCCAGGGTGCCGAGCAGCTTGCCACCGGGGCGGGTGCGCAGTTCGCGTTCGGCGTTGATGTCGATGACCACATCGCCGTTTGGTACCAGATGCCTGCGCGCGCTCAGAATGACGGCAACCAGCAGCAGGATGACAGCGGTGAAAACGAAAATACCGAGAGCGATATCAAGCATGACGCGCGCTCAGAGCTGAATGCCGGAGAAGGACATGAAGGCCATGGCCATGAGTCCGGTGGTGATGAAGGTAATGCCTAGCCCCTGCAGGCCAGCAGGCACATCGCTGTATTTCAGTTTTTCCCGGATTCCAGCCAGCAGCACAATGGCCAGCGCCCAACCGACGCCACTGCCGAAGCCATAGACCAGGCTTTCGCCGAAGTCATAGCCGCGTTCCACCATAAAGAGCGAGCCGCCAAGAATGGCGCAGTTGACAGTGATCAGTGGCAGAAAAATGCCCAGGGTGGCGTGCAGCGCGGGAAAGTAGCGATCCAGAATCATTTCCAGGATTTGCACCATGGCGGCGATGACGCCGATGTAGGTGATCAGGCCAAGAAAACTCAGATCCACCTCGGCCAAACCCAACCAGGCCAGCGCGCCGTCGCGCAACAGGTATTCGTTGATCAGGTAATTGGCCGGCACCGTGATGGTTTGCACGACGACCACCGCGATGCCAAGCCCCAGCGCGATGGAAATGCGCTTGGAGACCGCCAAGAAAGTGCACATGCCGAGAAAAAACGACAGCGCCAGGTTCTCGATGAAGACCGCCTTGAAGAGCAGGGAGAGGTAATGCTCGAGCATGGCTTACAACACCTCCGTGCGATGGACGATGTGAATCTGGTAATCAGCCTTTTCCGACTGCTCTGGCTTCCAGGTGCGCAGGCCCCAGATCATCAGGCCGATGATGAAAAAGGCGCCGGGGGCGAGCAGCATCAGGCCGTTGGGTTCGTACCAGCCGCCGGCGCTGGTTAGCGGCAGGATTTGCAGGCCGAGCAGGCTGCCGGAGCCGAACAGCTCGCGGATAGCACCGACCGAAATCAGAATGACGCTGTAGCCGATACTGTGACCGACAGCGTCCAGCACACTGGGCCAGGGTGGGTTCTTGGAGGCAAAAGCCTCGGCGCGCCCAAGCACAATGCAGTTGGTGATAATTAGCCCGACAAAGACCGACAGCTGCTTGGACAGCTCATAAGCAAAGGCCTTGAGCACCTGATCGACCAGAATCACCAGGGAGGCGATGATGGTCATCATCACAATAATGCGAATGCTCGCCGGCAGGTGGCGGCGGATCAGGCTGACAATCAGGTTGGAGCCGACCAGCACGAAGGTCAGCGCCAGACTCATGGTGATGGCCGGCGCCAGCTTGGTGGTGACCGCCAGCGCCGAGCAGATGCCGAGAATCTGGAGGGTGATGGGGTTGTTATCGACAATGGGCGCGATTAGCAGTTTGCGCTGGGTGGCATCCATGGACTTAGCCCTCCGTTGGCTGGCCGGATCTGGCCAGGGTGTCGGTCAGGTCGCCGCTGCGTAGTCGCTCAAGAAAGGGCCCGAAGCCCTGCTGTCCGAGCCAAAATTGCATCAGGTTGGTGACGCCATTGGTCGTTAAGGTGGCGCCCGAGAGACCATCGACGCGTTGATCGGCATTGGGTGCGTTGGGATCCACTGGCCCCTTGGCGACCCGGATGACCGGTTCGCCCTTGGCATTGATCAGCGTCTTGCCTGCCCATTTGGCCTGCCACTGAGGGTTGGCCACCTCGCCGCCGAGTCCGGCGGTTTCGCGCTGCTCATAAAAGCTGAGTGCCCGCGCGCGCCGACCATCAGCTTGCACGGCGATCAGCCCATGCATGGTGGACCAGAGCCCATAGCCATAGACCGGCAGAATGATGGTCGCGAGCGTTCCGTCATCGGCACGCACCAGGAAAACCGGCATCTGGTGCGGGCGGCGCTGAATGCCGGCGATGTCCTGCTCGCCAAGCGCCAGACTTGCCAGGGGATCGCGGCCGGCGTCGCGGTAAGAGTAGCTCATGGGGTCGGGGTGATCGACATAGCTCCCGCTGTCGAGATCGACCAGACGCACCTCAATGGCCTTGAAGGCGCGCTCAACGTCCTGACCGGCGGCGTCCAGACCAGCCACGCGCAGAATTTCGCGTTTGAGCGCAAGGCTGGCATTACGCTCCTGTAGCGGTCGCAGGCCCACGGCAGCCGCCGAGACCACCACCGAGCAGGCCAGGCACAGCACCAGGGCTACGGCGACCGTCTTGAGCGGATCATCGTTCGGGCGGGCAAACAGCCTGGCCAGCGGATTCATTGCGGCAGGCTTGGCAGTCTCAGACGACATGGCGTTTTGCCCTCCGGCGCACATTGGCCTGCACTACGAACCAGTCAATCAGGGGTGCGAACAGGTTGCCGAACAGAATCGCCAGCATGATGCCCTCGGGATAGGCCGGATTCAGCACCCGGATCATGGCGGTCATCACGCCGATCAGAGCGCCATAGATCCATTTGCCGGTTTCGGTCATGGAGGCTGAGACTGGGTCGGTCGCCATATACACCAGCCCGAAGGCATAGCCACCGAGCACCAGGTGCCAGTACCAGGGCATCGCCATGGCCGGGTTGCTGTCGCTTGGAAACAGATTGAACATCAGCGTGGCGCCGATCAGTCCCAGCAGCACTCCGGCCATGATGCGCCAGGAGGCCACCCGGGTCAGGATCAGAAAGACTGCGCCGAACAGAATCATCAGGGTCGAGGTGCTGCCGATGGCGCCCTGGATGGTGCCGAAAAAGGCATCCCACCAACTGATGCCGGCGGTGGTGATGGCGGCGACGCCACCACTCGCGGCCAGCATCAGGGGGGTAGCACCACTGAAGCCATCGACCGCCGTCCAGACCGCATCGCCGGAGATCTGCGCCGGATAGGCGAAGAACAAAAACGCCCGCCCGACCAGGGCCGGATTGAGGAAATTCTTGCCGGTGCCACCGAAGACTTCCTTGCCGATGACAGTGCCGAAGGAGATGCCAAGCGCCACCTGCCACAGCGGAATGGTCGGCGGCAGGGTGAGCGCGAACAGAATGGAGCTGACGAAGAAGCCCTCGTTCACCTCATGGTTGCGCACCATGGCGAAGAGCACTTCCCAGAAGCCGCCGGCGGCCATGGTGACAATGTAAATGGGCAGGAAATAGGCCGCGCCATACCAGAAGTTGTCCCAGACACTCGCGGGATCATGGCCGCCGGCGCCGAGCCAGCCGATCAGCATGCCGCGCCAGCCCTCGACCTCGCTAACACCCATGGCTGCCATGGCGGTGTTTGCCTGCAAGCCGACGTTATACATGCCAAAGAGCACACAGGGCAGCACCGCGAGCCAGACGAAAATCATCACCCGTTTCAGATCAATGGAATCGCGTATGTGGGGCGCGTGGGCGGTGACGGTTGCGGGGGTGAACAAGAAAGTGTCCACCATCTCGTAGAGGGCGCCGAACTTCTCGAAGCGTCCGCCGCGCAGAAAATGCCGCTCGTGGCGGTCGAGGAAGCGTCGCCCTCTTTGAACGAGTCCCTTGCTCATTGATGCTCCCGCCAGATAGCGTTCAGGTTGCGCCTCAGCATGGGGCCAAAATCATGCTTGCCGACATCCACATAGCTGCACAGGGCGAGGTCCTCCTCGTCGAGCTCCAGCGCGCCAAGGGCCTGGGCGGTTTCTGTATCATCCACCACCAGGGCGCGCAGCAGCAGGGTTGGCAGAATGTCCAGCGGCATCACCCGTTCATAGGCGCCGATGGGCACCAGGGCACGCGGGCTGCCGTTTAAGTTGGTGTTGAAGGCCAGATTCTCAGGTGCGCCCAGACTGCCGGCATAGACCTTTTGCGCCGAATACTTGCTGAAACCCAGCCCCAGCCAGCCCAGCCACTCGCGCGTGCGATACTCCGGCAGCACACTAACCTGGTTGTGAAACCGCCCGAGATACGCGCTGTGGCCCACCGCCTGGCGCCCGTCGAGCGGGGAGCCGCTAATCACCCGCGCCTCGTGCTCGCCAGCCAGCGACCCGGCGACCAGCTCGTTGGTCGATGCGCCCATGCGGGTGCGCAGCAGCCTTGGGCGCGCGACCATGGAGCCGGCCAGGCTGATCACTCGCTCCGGGTCGATGCGCCCGGTCTTGAACAGTCGCCCGATACCAATGCAGTCTTGATAGCCGATGTGCCACACCGGTCGCTCTAGGCTGGCGCCGTGCAGAAAATGCATATGGGTGCCAACCAGGCCGGCCGGATGCGGCCCGGCAAACTCGATTTGTTGAATACGCGGCTCGACGGGCAGCTCCAGCGCCGTCTCAGGCGCCGTGCAGACATAGACTGGCCCGGCGGTGAGCTTGGAAAGCACTAGCAGGCCATCGGCAAAATCCGCCGCCGCCTCGGCGAGGAATAGCCGTGGATCAGGCGCTAGTGGCCGGGTATCCATGGCGGTGACGAAGACCGCCGCCGGCTCGCTGTCTGGCGGCGGCACCCGACCGAAAGGGCGCGTGCGCAGCGCGAGCCAAAAGCCGGATGCGAGCAGATTCTCGCGCACCTGCGCGGCATTCAAGCTGGCCAGCTCCGCGCGCGGGTAGTGATTAAAGGTCTCGCAGGCCTCGCCTTCGAGCCGAATCACGACGGATTCCAGCAGCCGGCGTGGGCCGCGATGGATGGCCTCGACCACCCCGGCACCGGGAGACGCGCACAGCACCTGCGAATAGGCCTTGCCACAGGAGAGCGGCTGGCCGAGCTTGACCCGGTCGCCCGGTTGCACCAGCACCTGCGGCATGCGCCGCGGGCGCAGTACGTCAAAGCCGCTGACCGCAACCCGGGAAATCGCAGCAGCCGGTTCAATCTGGCGCTGATCCGGAGCGCCAGCGAGCGGCAGGTTGAGTCCGCGCTTGATGCGAATCCGTTTAATGTCGCCGTTCGCCATGATGTCAGGGATACTCCGACTCGCGATGCTGCGCCTTTGCGTGAATCACATGAATTCTCTCCGGGCTGGCGGGAATCTTGAGTCTTAGTATCGCGGAATCGTGCCCCAGGTCGCAAATCATCGCGAACCCTTGAACAGGATTTTCGTCATTCGTCACGGCATTTTAGTGCGGTGCTCCGTGACTCAGGCTTCTTGCAACCCGGCGACTGATGGGGCATTCGGGCCTGGCGAAACCCGCATCGGCGCCGAACCGGGCCTGACAGCTGCGGCGGATTCACGCGATAATGCCGTCTTGCCTGTCTTTAAACCTAGCGCCTTGCTGAGTCTGATCCTATGTCCCTGCCCTTTCGCGGCCATCCGCTGCGCCATGCGCTGACCGATGAACTGCACGCGCGTACCTTCGAGCCGCTGCGCGCTCCTGCGCGGGTGGCGCATCTGGCGGTACTGTGCGGGGAGCGCGGTAGCGGACGCAACGACCAGCATCTCAAGCGCCTGTTGGCGCATTTCGGCGCGGCCGTGCCGCAGGAGCCTGGTCAATATCACTACGCCCGGCTTGGCGGCCTGCATCTGCGCTGGGAGCGGCATACGGAGTTCGTCACTTACAGCTTTGCCAGCGAGGAAGACGTCAGCCAGCCATTCGCGCGCAGTCCGCTCGATGATCTGCCGGCCGACTGGCTGCGGGAGATGCCGGGCGAGGTGATCAGCTCGGTGTTGCTGGTGCTCGAGCCACGCGATGCGCCGGAGCGCGATACCCAGGCGCTGACGGCGCTGTTTGGCGGCAACTCGGTGCTCGGCTCGCTGGTGGTCGGGGGTGCCGGGCTGGCCTACTCAGACATGCGCATCCATGACGATGACCATGGCCATCTTCTGTTGCGCGACATTGGCCTGTCGGAGGCCCAGGCCGGGCGCCTGGTCAAGCGCGTGCTGGAGATCAACGCCTATCGCACCATGGCACTGCTGGGTCTGCCACTGGCGCGGCGGGCCAACGCCCTGTTGAGCGATGCGGACCAGCGTCTGACCCAGGTCGCTAAGGCAATTGCCCGCTCCAGTGCCAGTCGTGATGCCGGCGGCGATGCCAGTTCCGATAGTGGCCGCCGCGCCGCTGACCTGAGGGTTGAGAAAATCCCGCAGGAGCGTGAGTTACTGGGCGAGCTGACCGCGCTTGCCACCGAGATCGAATCGGTCGCCGCCCAGACAACCTATCGCTTCGAGGCTTCCAGCGCTTACTATCGTATTGTCGAGCAGCGCCTGACGCAGTTGCGCCAGCAGCGCATCGAGGGCCTGCAGACCTTCAATGAATTCCTCGAGGCGCGCCTGGCCCCGGCGGTGGCGACTTGCGTGTCTACTGGTGAGCGTCAGCAGCGGCTGGCCGAACGCGCTGGACGGCTGATCGCCCTTTTGCGCGCGCGCGTAGAGCTGAGCCTGCAAGAGCAGAATCGCGGTCTGCTCGACTCCATGGACAGGCGCGCGCATCTCCAGTTGCGGTTGCAGGAGACAGTCGAAGGCTTGTCCGTGATCGCCATCAGCTACTATGGCGCCGGACTGGTCGGCTATCTGCTCAAGGGTCTGGAGGCCTCCGGTTATCCCGTCAACCCGACCCTGGGTCTTGCTGTTGCTGTGCCGGTCATCGCTGGTCTGACCTGGTTCCTGCTGCATCGCACCAAGCGGCATTTGCGCCGCGAGGCCAAGCCGGATTCGCCGGTGGAGCCCGGCGGGTGAGACTGACTAACGAGAATGACCGGCTAAGATTGACCGGCCAGGACTGGCCGACACCCGCGACCGGGCAAGCAGCCTAAACGAACACGGAGCCGCGGATGCACTGGCGCGCTATTTTCCGGCTGTTCGGCATTTTGCTCATGCTCTACAGCCTGAGTTTTCTGCCCTCCCTTGGCGTCTCCCTGTTTTACGGTGACGGCCAGTGGGAGGTGTTCGGCCTGTCGGTGCTGGTGAGCACCCTGGTCGGCGGGGTGCTCTGGCTGCCCAATATGCGTGCCAAGAGCAGCCTGACGGTGCGTGAGGGCTTCTTGATTGTCACCCTGTTCTGGGTGGTGTTGGGCCTGGTGGGGGCGCTGCCCTTTCTTCTTGGCCTGGAGCTTAGCTTGACCGATGCCGTGTTCGAGTCCATCTCCGGGTTTACCACCACGGGCGCGACCGTGATCATCGGGCTTGATGAACTGCCCAAGTCGATTCTCTACCATCGCCAGCAAATTCAATGGCTCGGCGGCATGGGCATCATCGTGCTGGCTGTCGCCATTCTGCCGCTGATGGGGGTCGGCGGTATGCAGCTCTATCGCGCCGAGGCATCGGGCGTGGCCAAGTACGAAAAGCCCACCCCGCGCATGGCCGAGACCGCGCGCGCCCTATGGCTGCTCTATTTCGGGCTGACACTGACCTGCGCGCTGTTTTATTGGTTTGCCGGCATGACCGGCTTCGACGCCATTGGTCATGCCTTTAGCACTGTGGCCACCGGCGGTTTCTCCACCCATGACGCCAGCTTTAGCTACTTCAACAGTCTGACCATTGAGACCATCGCGACCGTGTTTATGCTCATCGGTGGGGTCAACTTTGTCGTCCACTTCATTGCATGGCGCAAACATGATCTGAAAATTTATATCACTGATCCGGAGGTGCGCACCTACGGTCTGATTTTCCTCGGGGGTGCCTCCGTGGTGGCGCTGAGTCTGTGGTGGGCGGGTGTCTATGGCGATGGTTGGGAGGCATGGCGCTATGCGGCTTTCCAGTCGGCCTCGGTCCTGACTGGCACTGGCTACAGCACCGCGACCTTTGCCGCCTGGCCGCTGCATGTGCCCATGAGTTTGGTGATTCTGGCCTTTGTCGGCGGCTGCGGAGGTTCCACCGCCGGCGGTCTTAAGGTGCTGCGGGTGATGCTGCTGGCCAAGCTCGGGGTGCGCCAGTTGTTCCAGCTTGCGCACCCACAGGCCATGGCAACGATCAAAATCGGCAAACGTCCAGTGCGCGATGATGTGCTTTTTTCAGTCTGGGGCTTCTATGTGCTCTATATCGTCACGGCGCTGTTGCTGACCCTCGCCATGATGGCCACGGGGCTGGAGCTGGAAACGGCCTTCGGCGCTGTGGTCGCCACCATTAATCTGCTCGGCCCCGGACTGGGCGAGGTTGCCACGAGCTTTACCACCATGGACCCGGTGGTGAAATGGCTGGGGGTGTTCGGCATGCTCGCCGGGCGGCTGGAGATCTTTACCCTGCTGATTTTGTTCTTGCCGGCTTACTGGCGGCATTGATGGCGGTCTTGGCAGTCGCTCAGCTGTCCTTGGGTTTGTCGTCATCACTCTGCACGGAGTCAAACAGGTCGGCGAGTTCCTCGGTTTCGTCCTCGTCGTTGTTGGAGAAAATCAGAGGCTCCTCTTCGTCGCCCTCGGTCTCGTCCCGCGCTGCGTCGATGTCGTCAAAATTCTGTTCTGCCTCCGGTGGCTCAGAGGACAGAATATCGTTGATCTGGTCTTCGAGGCTTTCCTCTTCTTCGGGCTCCTCGGTCGGGCGCTCTCCAGTGTCTTCAGGGGGTGGCTCCTCGGCGTGCTGGAACTTGTTGAAGGTGGCGTCGTACTCCTCGAGCAGGCGCTCGATAATTTCCTTGTTGTGCTCGAGTTGCTGGCTGAGTTCAGTGTTCTCGGCCTGCAAATCGCCCGCAACGGCGCTGTCCTCGTTGGCGCTCTCTTGCAGCTCCGCCCAGGGGGTGAGCACCTTGCGCAATTCATCGGGGATGTCAGCAAGGGATTTGCCGTCTTTGTTGAGGTAGATGTTGAGCATGGCGTCATAAAAGGCCTGCTCCCGCGAGAGAAACTGATTCACCGTGGTGGTGAGTTGGCGGCCCTTGAGCTGCGCATTGGCCTGAAACAGCTTGGTCAGACTTTCCCGGCGTGACGGTATTTCGCTCTCTACCGACTGGTGCAACTCGGCGGTCTGAGTCTCCTGGGTTCTGGCGGCACTGCGCTGGCGCCGGCGCACAATAAACAGAATGACCGCCGAGGCCAGAGCAAACTCGGCGGACATGATCAAGCTGGCAAGCTCGAGCGTCGTCATTCCTTGGCATCCTCGTTTTTGTTGGCGGGTGGGTGTGTGCCGGCTCAGTCGGCTAGTTCCGTGCCCTTTTTATTCTTGGCGGCCTTTTTGGATGCCTTGGCTTCCTTGGTCTTTTTGGTGGCGGGCTTATCGGAAGGTGTGCGCGTGATGAACAGCACCAAGGTCATGAGTAGCGCGAAGGCTGCCGTTCCGCCGCCGACCACGGCCGCGAGCAGGGTCCAGGAAATGCTTGCTTCGCCTGTCGCGGCCGGTGGCTCCTGTTCTTGTCCGTCGTCGAAATCGAAAACGAAAGTTTCTTCCGGCGGCTCGAGCAGAAGGGGCTCGCCAGCGACGGTTTCAGCCTTCAGGCGCGCGCTGGCGCGGTAAGTGCCAGCCCGGGTGATTGGGATGTCGTAGGTTGCGGAGCCGTTGGTCAGGGCGTTGAACTCCAGCACCGCCTCCGAGCCTTCGGGACCTTTGAGACGCAGATAGCCAAACAGGCTGCCGGGACGAATGAGGTTGGACTCGAACTTCAGGCGGATATCAAGGCGCGCCTCGCCAGTTTGGCCCTCCGCAGGCATTTGGGGTTCGTATTCGAGTGTCAGCGGTGTGCCTGTAACGCGCAGGCCGCGGGTGAGTTGTCGCTGAAAGGTTGCGCTTTCCAGCAGGACTCGCAGTTCGTAGGTGCCGGGCTCGAGGGTGCCGGCCTCGACTTCCATCCGGTAGGTCAGGGATGCTGGATCAAGCGGCAGAATCAGCGATAGCGCAGGGATGGCTGCGGCGGATTCGGGGGCGGGCGCGGTCAGATCGGTCGTGCTCATGGGCGCGGACTCGACCGGCGGTTCGCCATCCTCGGGGCTGAGATCAAAGACTGCTTTGGCGGTGGCAAGCTCAAGAAAGTCCTGGATTTTAATCGGGGCGCCTTTTTCCGTTGGCCAGACGTCGAGGAGAAAGCTCGCCTGGTTGGGGATGGCGTTTGGTAGTGGCTCCATGGCCAGGTTGAGGTCGGTCAATACCGCGACCCGGTTGTCCGGGTCCAGGCTGCCCTGCAACTCCCAGTCGCCCGTTGACGGACTGGTGATAGTGACCAGATCGTAATCCCGCGCGTTGTTCCAGGTGACCTGGGTCTTGCCGTCCAGTGGAATACGCCCGGCGGTGATGGTCTTGCCAGCAGGGGTGATCAAGGAGACCGGTGAGTCTGGGGCATGAAAGGCCAGCAGAGTAAACTCGCGCACAGCCGAGTCGATGGTGAATCGGTTGCCTTCGATTGGGACAGTAGTGGGTGGGGCGGACTGTTCGAGCATGCGCAGGAAGGCGCGCTGCAGGGCTGCCGCATTGTTGGCAACCTCGAGCCAGCCTCCGGTTTGTACGGTGAGCGCCTCGACCAATGCCGCGTCGACTTGGTCGGACAGGGCCACCACATGGGTTTTCACCTTGAGACTTTGCAGCCGGGGGATGATGGTTTCCAGGATGCGCCGGCGCGAGGCGGCATCGCTGTCTTCACCAGAGGCATCTTGGGCGGCGTCGGGTACATCAACCAGGCCATCGGTGAGCAGAATTAGATGGCGCTGTTCATCGGCTGCGGGCGGCTCGGACCAGCCCGCGAGCGCGGCATCAATGGCCGCTTCGATATCGGTGAAATTGCCGTTGGAGTGAATGCGACGCAGGCGCTCGCGGGTTTGCGCCCTCCAGGCATCATCAACCGCGCCAGGGGCAACCAAGGGCTCGGGGCGATCAGCGAACAACCACACGCCGGACTGGTTGCCACTCGGCAGCAGCTCGCTCACCAGTCGCAGCGCGGGCACGCGCAGATTTTGCGGGTCGTTTTCGCGCATGCTGCCAGAGACATCAATCAGCATCCGCAAATCGCTGCTGGCTTGAGTCAGTAGAGGGCTTGCCAGCAGCGCGAGGCTGGCAACAACTTGAGCAGCGGTGAGCAGAGCAGAGGCAAGACCTCTGGAGCGAAACTGTCGAGGCATGGCGGGATCTGTGCGCGGTGTTTGACCTGCTTTATGGTAACCAGAGCTCAAAACAACCGCCAGGCAGGCTACAGCCATTTTTGACTTCGATATGGCCTTTGCGTTCGCCAGAGCGATGCAGGGCGCTGATTTTTTCAGCAAACAGCAGGCCGAGTCTGGTGCGACCCGACGCGCGCGGGTTGACCGCGTGGAGCTGGTCGTTGGTATCGCTACGGTGGAGCAGTTCAGGCGGGAAGCCCCGGCCGTCGTCCTCGATGCGGATGACCAGAAACCCGGAGTCTTCACGCGCGGAGACTTGAATGCGCTCCTTGGCATAACGCCGCGCATTGCCAATGGTGCTGTCGATGACGCTGCGAACCATCTCGAGGTCAAAGAAACCGTTGAGCATTGGGTCGCAGTCATAGCTGAGTTCGACGCCAAGCGCAAGGCAAACAGTGCGATTGTTCGCCATGCACTCGATGAACATCTCTTCGATGTTGTGTTCGTCGATATCGACCGTCAAGGCACCATCGCCAAGTTTATACAGAGACAGCAATTGCACCAGATTATGATTGACACGCTGGACTTCATGTTGAAGCAGACTGGGCTGACGCGAATCGGCAAAGCTGTTTTCGTCG
The DNA here is from genome assembly GCF_033954835.1 of Thiorhodovibrio frisius. NCBI lineage: Bacteria > Pseudomonadati > Pseudomonadota > Gammaproteobacteria > Chromatiales > Chromatiaceae > Thiorhodovibrio > Thiorhodovibrio frisius. The sequence continues at coordinate 5,328,651 of NZ_CP121471.1, read as the reverse complement.
TTGCCAATCATCTCGGCCAGGGTGGTCGATATTAGACTCAAGGAATTCTTGATGTCGTGAATCGACGACGCCAGCATGTCGGAAAAATCCATCGCCATGATCAGGTCTCTCTTACTTTGACATCAGCCGTTGCAGGTGCGCAGAGATGTCGGCCAGTCGCCAGTCATCGGGGGCCGCGGCGCGCACATGCTCGACGTAGCTTCGCACCAAGCGAATATCCTCGGCCTGCGCGCCCTGTTGTTCCATTTTCATGATAATCGCTTTGGCGACATTGAGGTTCACAGTTTTATTGCCAGGCATTTCATCGGCGGCCCTGCGCAGCAGTTTGATCGCGGCGTCATACTCGCCCTGTTTGATCAGGCGCACACCAGCGTTGTTGACCTTGATGATATCCTGTTGGACTTTGTGAATTTTCTTGTCGCCCTCATCGCCCATGCCGGCGCTCTTGCACACCTGCTTGACCTGAGCAATGAAGGCGTCGTCATCGTGATTATTGGCGATAGAGCTTTGCAGCATGGCTTCTGCTTTGTCCTTCTGACCGATTTTCGCATAGGCTTTCACCATTTCCAGCCCGAGCTCTGATGCCTCGGCGCCGCTGGCATCTCCCATGGCCTTTTCGGCGATGGCTAGGGCGGCTGCGGCCTCCTTGAGGTTGCCCTGGTTGGCCTTGATCATGGCGTCCGCCGTAGCTTGATAGAACTCGGCATCCTCGTGACCGGAGAAATTGCGTTCGATCTCGTTGACCACCTTGGTGGCCTCGGTATGCCGGCCATTGGCCGTGAGCGATTTGGCCAATCCGCTGTGGATTAACGGGTGATTGTACCTTGAGTACTTGGCCAGGTTCACGGCGCGGCTGAAGGCCTTTTCCGCCGTCTGGGTGTTACCGCTATTTAAAGCGACGTTGCCGAGTTGAATCTGGCGTTTCAGCCCGCGCGGCGAGATCTGCACGGCCTGTTCCAGCAGCTTTTCGGCCTCCTCGACGCGGCCCTGTGCCATCAGGGTCTGCACAAGAAGGTCGTAGGCCTGCATCATGAAGCGATCATCGCTAATGATGGCGCGCAGGGTGGATTCGGCCTGGGTGTAGTCTTTCTTTAAGAACTGCACCTTGCCAGCGCCGAGTCGCGCCCAGCGGATATCCCGGTCGTTGAGAATTTCTTGATAGACCTTCTGTGCCTGGTCAAGCTGATTACTGCTAATCAGGGCCTGGGCCTTGACCTTGAGCAATTCCAGGCGGTTCCTGGGCTCATTGACCAGCAAGGTATTGATTTCGCGCAGGGCTTTCGCGTAATCCTTGGCGACTAGCGCCTCATTCACACCTGATAGCTGCGCCTTTTGTTGGATCAGCTTTTCGAGCCGGGTTTTCAGCAGTTCGGAGGTAAATGGCTTGGTTAGATAGCTGTCTGGCACATACTCCACTGCGGCCAGGACCATCTCGCGGGTGTTTTCTGCGGTCAGCATTAAATAAATGGTATCGACGCCGATGAGTCCCTGCTCGCGAGCTTCTTCAAGAACCTGCTGCCCGTCCTTGCCTTCGCCGAGGTTGTAATCGCACAGAATGATGTCGGGGCGGCGCTTGCGCATCAGCGCCAGCGCCTCGTTGCCCGTGGCGGCTAGGTCGAAGTCAGTCACCGCCAGAGAACGCAGAATGCCGCGCAGCACCGAGCGCATGTCAGCGAAATCGTCGACGACCAGAAATTTTTTTTGACCGAGAGTTGGTGTCATTCTGATTCACGCTCAATGAGCTTGCCAGGGATTCCTTCAGGGTTTCCGGGTAGGGTATCGTATTGCGCCGGCCGGATAATACTCTTAATAGAGTAGACCCTAAGCCACCGCAGCGCGAGCCGGGATCTCGAGCCGACATCTCGAGCCGGAATCTGGCGGCTCCTTGCCTCGTCCTGCGTGATCGGTTGCGGCTCTCGACAGCCTTGGCCATGAGTCGGGCCATTCGGTCCGGGCAGGCTGACCAGTTCCGGTTTGAACTGGGCGCGGATGCGGTAGTCGTCGTGCTCGGCACCCGCCTCGCCAAACTCCTCCAGCGCCACATGGCCGATCAGCGCCTCCTTGCCATCGCGGTAGAGGATCGCGGTGGCGATGCCGTCGCGGCCGTTGCCGAAATCCACGCCCACCGGATCTTCTTTATCGCCTGGACACTTGGTGACGTAGGTGTTTGAGGTGCCGAAATCGATGGCCAGGACTGGCTGGGCCTCTGCCGATGGCCGGGTAGTGCTAAGAATGCTGTTTTCGGACACGGCCTTTCTCCAAGACGCGGCCATTCTGGATCACCGGCTGGTGCTCGATCAGGACGGTGTCGCCGTGTCGGAATTTTTTGCGGGTTCCGTTCCGTGGCGTACAGAGCGGCACGAAAAACTGGCGCGGATTTTATTGTGCTGGAAGTTCTTATGTGCGTTACCGAACCGACAGCCATCCATCGCAAGCGTATTGTTCTTCTCAGCGCTGGGAATCCCATTCCGCGCTCCAGTGATGGCTCAATTCATTGACAGGACAGACAGATGAACAAACAACAGGTCAAGGGCCGCTACGAAGAAGCCAAAGGCAAAGTGAAGGAAGTCGCCGGTCATGTCACAGGCAACGAAGATCTGGAACTCGAGGGAAGGCTCCAAAAAAACGCCGGCAAGGTCCAGGCTGGCATTGGTGATGCCAAGGAGGAGATCGAGGATGTCGCGGAGGAGATCAAGAAAGATATCTAGGAACGACGACGCATTGCCTTGCATCGCAACAGCTCCTGGCGAACCCATCGAGGAATGCTGGTTGCCAAGGGGTTGGACTTCTCCGGACGGCACTCAAGGGTGCCAGCGGGGGATATCGAAACTGGGCAGGGACGCCCTCAGGCTCAGGCACCGACCGAAACGCAAGAACAAGTATGACGCGAAACAGAGGGCTGCCGATGAACGCCAAGCCGACTGCGACCGATTTCCCGATCGTTTGTGTGGGCGGCTCGGCCGGTGGCCTCGATGCCTATCTCCGGTTACTCGAGCATTTACCACCTCACATGGGGGTGGCGATTGTGATCGTGAATCACCTGCGAACCGTCGCGACTCATCTCCACGAGATTCTTCCCGCCTACACCAAGATGCCGGTGGAACTGATCACGGAACGCTTGCTTATCCGGCCTAACCAGGTGTTTATCATCCCGGCGCAACGGGATTTGCATGTGCTCGACGGGGTTTTCCGTCTCCAGCCGATCTCGAAACCGCGCGGATGGCCCGATGTGATCACGGTCTTTCTGCGTTCCCTCACCGAGCACTGGAATGGCCAACTCATCGCGGTCATCGTCTCCGGCTTGGATGGCGATGGCGCTGAGGCGCTGTGCGAGATCAAAGCGGTCGGGGGGATCACCATCGCGCAAGCGCCCGACACCGCTGGGGAGTCAGCGATGCCGGAGAGCGCTATCGCGAGTGGGTGTATCGATTTAATCCTGTCGCCTGAAGACATCGCGCGGGAAATCATCCGTATTGCCAAGGCATCCGCATAGTCAAAACACCGATTTGCGGGCTAAACGATGCGGATGAGAGTACTCGATTACACTCGTCGGGGCCTTTTCGCCTTTGCGGTTTTAAGTGCCGAATTTAGGATGATGACCCAGAGATCGCGTGATCGACGAGGATCCGCGCGCTTCCTCAAGGCGTGCCTCAACCCTGTCGACTGTCACTCATCTGCTTGCAATACCGCTGGAGATCCTCCGGTACGTCGGCGGGACAGACGCCGCATTCCCGGTTTCCTGGCACCGCATAGTCAATGAAGGTCGGATAGGACAGATCCAGCTCACCCATGAGCGCGACGAAGTCCGCGAGCGAGCGCTCACCACCGAGGCGCGGGTTGCGGGCCTTCTCCTGTGCGATGCTCGACACCCGCCGCCCCTCGTAATCATGGGCCGGATACACCAGTGTTTCATCGGGCTGTGAAAACAGTGTTTCGCGCACGCTTCGATACAGCGCGGGCGCGTCGCCATTCTGGAAGTCGGTGCGACCACAGCCGTCGATCAGGAGCGCATCGCCGGTCAAGACGCGGTCGCCGACGCGATAGGCGTGATGGCCGTCGGTGTGTCCGGGGGTGAAGAGCGGGTCGATCCGGAGGCTGCCAACCGCCAGCGGTGTGCCTTCCTGCACCGGCTCGTCGGTACAGGGCAGCGCGTCGATGGCGGGATGTGCGATCCGGCTCCCGGACTCGCGCTTGAGGGTGCTTGCCGCCGTGATGTGATCGGCGTGGATGTGGGTGTCGAGCGTGTAGACCAGCTTCAGCCCAAGCTCGGCGATGGCCGCGAGATCGCGCGACCAGGTGGGCAGCACCGGATCGATCAGGATCGCCTGACCGGTCTCCTCGCAGCCGAGCAGATAGGTATAGGTGCTGGAAATCGGCTCGAACAATTGTTTGAACAGCATGTCATTCTCCGGTGGGCGTCGTTGAAAGATCACTCCATTGAGAGCTTGACCGAAGTGTCCAGGGGATGTCAGTTCGGTAGCGCACAAAAAAAGCTTTTGTCTATGTGTGCTGCCGAACCGACGGCGAGCCCTCGCGCGCGTATTTTTTCCTTCAGCGCAGGAAATCCCATTCCGCGCTGGGGTGATCACTCAATTCATTCACAGGATAGACAGATGAACAAGCAACAGGTCAAAGGTCGCTACGAAGAAGCCAAAGGCAAAGCGAAGGATGTCGCCGGTCATGCCGTCGGCAACGAAAAGCTGGAAGTGGAGGGAAAGATCCAAAAGAAGGCAGGCAAAGCCCAGGCAGGTATTGGTGATGCCAAGGCAAAGATCAAGAAAGGCAGCTAAGACGACTGTCGTTGTGGTGAGGCGGCGTGTCCAGAAAGACTGGGACGGCACAGTTGCAACGAACGACTCACAAAGACCTTCATTACAATTGAGCGCACCGCGCCAATCCTGACCAGCCCTAGGAGATAGAACGATGAGACACCAAAACCGAACCTTATCTATGAGCTTTGCCCTGACCCTTGCTGGCGTGGGGCTGTCCGGAGCCTTGCTGGCCCAGTCCCCGCCCGGCCCCATGACGTTCGCTAGCTGTGACAAGAACGGCGACGGGGCCATCACCGAGCAGGAGTTCACAACAGCCCATGAGGAGCGCATGGCGGAGCGTTCCGCGCAGGGCATGCCTATGCGGAATGCCGCCAATCCGCCGACCTTTGCGGACTTCGATCAAAACGCTGATGGCGAGTTGACCCCCGAGGAGTTTGAGGCCGGACAACAGGCTCAGAGGCAGAGCCGTCCGGGGATGGGAATGGGAACCGGGATGGGGTCAGAGGCTGCATCAGGCGCGGGCAAGTAAGTCGATTAAGGCCGTGCCATCAGGGGCAGGTCATGCCCTTTTGGAATGGCCCTCGGTCGACTGATTTTCTCAACCATCTCTGCAAATACATGGAGAGAGTGACAACCAGGCAGGGACGCCAATCGGGTCAGGTGTCTACTGAGCCAAGATCAAAAACACCATCAAAGGGGCGCACCTGATGCAGTTGGTCCAGGACAAGCTGATCGAGCAGCGGCACTTCATCGCCAAACATGGCAGGGATCTGCTGGAGATCCGCAACTGGATGTGGCGGCGATGACGTCGCCATGGCCCTGCTGCGCGATGAGGTTATGCCTGCGGGCGGCATTGCTCGGAGCCATGTTTTGCTGGGGCATCGCTTCGGTCATGGCGCAGGAGTCGGTCGGCACGGGAAACGAGCCGCACAAACCCATCAGCTCCGCAACAGAAGAGCTTTCGCTCGCACCCGCGAAGGTGGATGTCAAACCCGTCGCGCAAGATGAAGAGATCCGCAAGCGACTCCAAACCGTGCTGGATGCTACCGACTGGTTCACCGACCCGCAGGTCCGGGTCCAGGAAGGTGTCGTCTTTCTCAGCGGTCAGGTGGAGTCCGATGAGCTGAGAACCTGGGCTGGGGATCTTTCGCGCAATACGCAGGACGTCGTCGCCGTCGCCAACCGGATTGAGGTGCCCCAACCGTCGGCTTGGGATTTCCGCCAGACATCGAGCGGTATCTCCGCGCTCTGGCGCGACTTCATCCGCGCGATGCCGTTCTTTCTTTTCGGACTGCTCATCCTGGTACTGTCGGTGGTGACCGCGCTGTTGGCGACACGAGGCGTCCGCGCATTACTCCGCCAAAGGGTTCGGACGAAACTCCTGCAGACGGTGATTGCGCGTGCGGCAGGCGGGTTCGTTGTCCTCTGTGGCGTCTATCTCATTCTCAGGGTCTCAGGCCTGACGCAACTGGCCTTGACGCTGGTCGGAGGCACCGGTCTGATCGGCCTGGTCCTGGGTATCGCCTTCCGCGATATCACCGAGAACTTTCTGTCCAGCATCTTCCTGAGCATTCAGCGGCCATTCGAGACCGGCGACCTGGTCGAGATCGCCGGCGTGACCGGTTATGTGCAGCAGTTGAACATGCGCACCACCATCTTGATGACCCTCGACGGCAACCTCGCGCAGATCCCCAATGCGACCGTTTACAAGAGCATTCTCAGCAACTTCACGACCAACGCCAACCGGCGCGAGGACTTTGTCGTCGGCATCGGCTACGACGATGCGATCAACGAGGCCCAGGAGATTGCGCGCAAGGTGCTGGCCGACCACCCAGCCGTGCTGAACGACCCGGAGCCCTCGGTCCTGGCGGACAGCCTCGGCAGCGCAACGGTGAATCTGCGTGTCTACTTTTGGCTCAACGGGCGCGAGCACAGCTGGCTGAAGGTGCGCTCTTCGGTCATCCGACTGGTGAAGCTCGCCTTTCAGAATCACGGCATCGAGATGCCGGACGAGGCCCGAGAAGTCGTCTTCCCTCAAGGCGTTCCCGTGAGCATGCTCGCCGAGAAACCAGCAGCGAACGCGCAAAGTGCGGTACCGGCAAAGCCGTTCCCCGCCGCATCGAGGCACCAAGACCTCGAAGTCGTGTCGACGAAGGCGGAAGCAGGTTTGTACAGCGAGTCGAGCGTCATCGAGGAGCAGGCACGGGAGGCAAGACCCTTGAAGGAAGGCGAGAATCTCTTGCCTGCGGCGTCCGCCACTGCTGCCTTCGAGGAACACACGAAAGAAACAAGGCCATAGCGCAGGGGGCTGCCGAGTCTTGCGGTAGTCACGCGACCATGCCAAAGGGCTGTTGAAGCACCTGCGCTAACGTCGATTCCAGTTCGTCTTCTTCCGCCGCATCATCGTCGATGATGTTGCCGGTGATGCGGATCTTACGCGCCCCTCCACATCATGCCATCTGACTAATGGTCCTGCGAAAGCGATTGAGCGCAATGGTGAAGAGCACCGCGCCGATCAGGCCTAGTGTGAGGAACTGCGGCCAGACGACGGCAAGGCCGGCGCCGCGGAACAGGATGGCCTGGCTGGCTGCGACGAAGTGGGTAGTGGGGGCGGCGAGCATCAGGTTTTGCACCAGCTCCGGCATGCTCTCGCGCGGGGTCGAGTTACCCGAGAGCAATTGCAGCGGCAGCAGGACCAGCACCGCGAGCATGCCGAACTGCGGCATCGAGCGCGCCAGCGTGGCCATGAAGATGGCCATCGACGTCGTGGCGAAGAGATGCAGCCCGGCGGCGACCAGGAACAGCGCCAGCGAGCCCGCGATCGGCACCCGAAGGATGCCCTGCACGACGAACACCAGCGCAATGGTCGCGGCCAGCAGCACCACCAGGCCCATCGACCAAACCTTCGACAGCATGATCTCGGCGGGCGTCACCGGCATGGCCAGCAGGTGATCGATGGTGCCGTGCTCGCGCTCGCGGATGAGTGCCGCGCCGGTCAGGATGACCGACAGCATGGTGACGTTGTTGATGATCTCCATCAGGGCACCGAACCAGGACTGCTCCAGGTTGGGATTGAAGCGTGCGCGCAGGGCCAGCTCCACCGGCCATTCGGGGCTGGCGCGGTAACGCTGGACGAATTCGCTGACCTCGCCCAACACCATCTGCTGAACATAGCTGCTGCCGGTGAAGGCCTGGCTCATGCGCGTGGCATCGACGTTGAGCTGGATCGCTGGCGAGCGACCGGCCAGCACATCGCGCTGGAAGTCGGGTGGAATGTCCAGCACAAAGGTGTAGTCCCCGGCATCCATGCCGGCATCGATGCGGTTCAGCGGGATCATCGCAGGGGGATTGAAGCGCGGCGGGTAGAAGGCGGTGGCGATGCGGATCGAGAGCGGCGAGGCATCCTCATCGACAATCGCAATCGGCGCCTTGTGCAGGGTCTCCGGCATCGCTGTGGCCGCAACATAGATCGACACGGTGAAGGTGTAGGCAATCAGCACCAGCATCATCGGGTCGCGCGCCAGGCTCCACAGCTCCTTGATCCCCAGGCGGTAAATCGTCGCGGCATGCGACATGTTCAGGTCTCCTGCTTCTTCAACAGGAGGATCGACAGCCCCAGGATCACCGGCACGGCCAGTACCAGCGGCCAGAACGCGGGTTCGAGGCCGACGAAATCCAACCCCTTGTTGAAGACGCCGCGGCTGATGGTCAGAAAGTAGGTGGCCGGGTAGACCTGACCGATGAGATAGCCCACCCCTTCGAGCGAGGACACCGGGTTGAGCATCCCGGCGAACTGCACGGCTGGGATGATGGTCCCGATCATGGCCACGAACATCGCCGCGATCTGGCTGCGGGTAAAGGTAGATGCGAACAGGCCGAAGCCGGTCGAGAAGATCACGAAGAGCAGCGCCCCCGCCGTCAGTGCCAGCAGGCTGCCCTTGACCGGCACACCGAAGACCGTAACTGCCAACAGCGTCATCAGGGCGAAGTTCAGCATCGCCAGCACCACATAGGGCAACTGCTTGCCGAGCAGGAACTCGCTGCGGGTGACCGGGGTGACGTAGAGATTGATGATCGAGCCGAGTTCTTTCTCGCGCACCACCGACAGCGCGGTCAGCATCGCCGGGATCATCAGCAAGAGCATCGGGATGACCGCTGGCACCATCGCCGGCAGGCTCCTAACGTCTGGGTTGTAGCGAAAGCGCGTTGCGATCGTTGCCGGGCCGGCTGCTGCGTCCTGACCGAGCCGGTGCGTCGCCTGGTCTTGCAGCCAGCCCTGGTGCATGCCCAGCACATAGCCGCGCACGGTCTCGGCGCGCACCGGCATGGCGCCGTCCACCCAGGCGCCGATCTGCACCTGATGCCCGCGCGCCAGGTCGCGGGCGAAGCCCTGTGGGATCTCGATCGCCAGCGCGAGCTCGCCAGCGCGCATGCGCCGGTCCAGGTCCGCGTCATCTGTGATCGGCGCATGTTCGATAAAGTAGCGCGAGCCGCCAGGTTCAGCGCGTAGTTGCGGCTCAACCCGGTCTGGTCCCGGTCGAGCACCGCGTAGCTGAGGTCCTCCACATCTAGGCTGATCCCGTAGCCGAAGACAAACATCAGGATGGCCGTGCCCAGCAGCGCCATGGTGGCGCGCATTGGGTCGCGTTGCAGTTCGAGGGTCTCGCGCAGGCTGTAGCTCCACGCGCGGCCCAGACTGAAGGGGAACCCCTGCTTGGGCGGGGCGCTCGGCACGACGGGGGGCGGCGCCTGCGCCGTGTCCTCGGAAGGTGCCGCGCCGGACGCGCCGGCATCTTCCAGATAGCCGATAAAGGCCTGTTCGAGTGTGTCAGCGCCGCGTTGGTCCACCAGTTCAGCGGGGACACCGGTGACGAGCACGCGCCCGGCGTGCATCAGCGCGATGCGGTCGCAACGCCCGGCCTCGTTCATGAAGTGGGTGGAGATAAAGATGGTGACCTGATCGTTGCGGGCCAGATCGATCATCAATTGCCACAGGCTATCGCGCGCTATCGGGTCCACGCCCGAGGTCGGCTCGTCCAGGATCAGCAGTTCCGGTCGATGCACCATGGCAACCGCCAGCGACAGGCGCTGGCGGATACCCAGCGGCAGCCGGTCGGGCATTGCGTCCACCGACGCCTCCAGGCCGAAGCGGCGAATCATATCCGCCACCCGCGCCGGGATAGTGCCCGGCGGCAGTTGGAACAGACGCGCGTGCAGCACCAGATTCTGGCGCACCGTCAGCTCGGAGTAGAGCGAGAAGCTCTGCGACATATAGCCCACGCGCCGGCGAGTGGCGATGTCCTTGGGGTCGACCGGGGCGCCGAACAGGGACGCACTGCCCTCGCTGGCCGGCAGCAGGCCGGTCAGCATCTTCATGGTGGTGGACTTGCCGCAGCCGTTGGAGCCGATGAAGCCGAAGATCTCGCCCTGGCGGATGGCAAGATTGACATGATCGACCGCGGTGAAATCACCGAAGCGCTTGGTCAGATCCTTGGCCGCGATGGCGATCTCGGTCTGATCGCAAGCGACCAGCGGCGGGATGGTGACCGCCTGGTGGCCCTTTTGCAGGGCTTCCGGCAGCAGTGCGATGAAGGCGGCATCGAGCGAGTCGGTCCCGGTGCGCTCAAGCAGCTCGGCCGGCGTGCCAGTGGCCAGCACGCGGCCGGCGTTCATCGCCACCAGCCAGTCGAAGCCTTGTGCCTCGTCCATGTAGGCGGTGGCAACGATCACGCTCATGCCGGGCCGCCCGGTGCGGATGCGCGCGATCAGGTCCCAGAACTGGGCGCGGGCGAGCGGGTCCACGCCGGTGGTCGGCTCATCCAGGATCAACAGGTCCGGGTCGTGGATCAGCGCGCAACAGAGGGCGAGCTTCTGTTTCATGCCGCCGGAGAGCTTGCCGGCCGGGCGCGCCAGAAAGGGGGTCAGGCCGGTGTCGCGGGTGAGTTCGTCGATGCGGCGACGGCGCTCGGCGGCCTGGTGGCCGAACAGCCGGCCGAAGAACTGCAGGTTCTCCTCCACCGACAGGGTCGGATAGAGGTTTTTTCCCAGGCCCTGGGGCATGTAAGCGATATGCGGACAGACGCGGCGGCGATGACGGCGGCTGCCCATGTCACCGCCCAGGGCCTGCACCCTACCCTGCTGAACGGCACGCGCCCCGGCGAGCAGCGCCAGGAGGCTCGATTTGCCCACGCCGTCCGGGCCGAGCAGTCCGACTATGCGCCCGGCGGGGATGTCGAGCTTGATGTCGGCCAGCGCCACGACCTTGCCGTAACGCAGACTGACGTCGACCAGACTGGCCACTGGTTCGAGCGCATCCCGTCCCGGTTGATCGATCAGGGGCAGCACGGGCGGACTTGCGCTCAGTCTGGTGCTCAATCCGGCACTCAATCCGGAACCTTGATCGCCAGATCAGCCGGCCACGCCGCCTGCGTGTCGAGCTTGAGCCAGGCCATGCCGGGCAGGCCGGTCTTGACCAGCTTCAAATGACGTTGCAGCAGCGCAGGGTCGATCTGCGCCTTGACGCGGAACATCAGCTTCTGCCGCTCGCTGGCCGTCTCCACCGTCTTGGGCGTGAACTGGGCGGTGCTGGCGACATAGGACACCCGCGCCGGAATCAGATACTGCGGCGCGGCATCGAGCACGATATGCACCTCGCTGCCCAGCGCTACCCGACCGACCACCGTCTCGGGCAGGAAGAAAGTCATATAGACATCGCTCAAGTCGACCAGGTTGAGCACCTTGCCGCCGCTGGCCAGCACCTCGCCCGGCTGCGCGATGCGGTACTGCACGCGCCCGGCGCGCGGGGACTTGAGCAGACTGTCCTCGATATCGGCCTCGACGCGGGCAACCGTCGCCTCGCTCGCCTCGACGCCGGAATTGGCGCCGACGACCGCGGCCTGCGCGGCCGTGATCGCCGCCTGGGTGGCGGTCACCTGGGCCTCCGCACCGGCCAGCGTGGCCTCGGCGCCATGCACGCTGGCGCGGTCATCATCGAGCACCTGGCGGGTCGTCATCCCCGTCCCGGACAGCGTCTCGGAACGCGCATAGCGCCGCTGCGCCGCATCCAGTTCGCTCTCGCGCTGCCCCACCAGGGCCTGCGCAGCGAGCGTATCGCTCTCGCGCACGGCAACCTGCGCCTTGGCGCTGGCGACGGCGGTAACGGCCTGACGGGACAGTGCCATGGCCTCGTCATGTTGCGCGTCGAGCACCGCGATGCGCATCTGCGCCAGCGGCTGGCCCACCTCCACGAAATCGCCCTCGTTGACCATGATCTCCTGCACCCGCCCGGCGAGCTTGGTGGCGACGTCGATCTCGGTGGCCTCGATGCGACCGTTGCCCTTGACGAAGCCGACCCCTGGGCCAGAAGGCTGCAAGGCCACCCAGGCGAAGACGGTGATCGCCGCGAGAGCGGCCACGGCGCCCGCTAAGAGCAGCCGCTTTTTGATGTTGGGCGAAGCGATGGATGGTGTGTCAGTCATCCGTCGAGCGTACCGCGCGCAGGGCATCGCGTCCGTGCGGTGGCGAACATTGCGATGACCGGCGTCGCTTCATTAGCAGCGGATCGATCGCCGACCCCGGCAGGAGTCGCGAGATCAAGAAAAGTGAGTCGCGGGTGCGACGAGCATCAGGTTCTGCACCTGCTCCGGCATGCTCGCGCGCGCGGTCGCGTTGCCTGAGAGCAACGGAAGCAGAATCAGCAACGCGAGCATGCCGAACTGCGGCATCGGGCGCGCCCGCATAGCTATCAAGATGCCAGTGGCAGCGATAAGCGTGAGGCGCGCTCGACAGGTTGCGCCCGTCGTATCGCTCCCTATTTAAGAGCGCTTACTTTAGCTTGCCTCCTATTTAAGCCAAGTGGTCATTGCTTAAATAGGGTCGGGGCGTTATGTTGGGGGCATGGCTGAACCTCCGCCCAATTCCCGGCTAGGCCGCTTTGTCGAAACGCCCATTGCGGGCGAGATGGTGCGCGCCTTTGTGCCGCCGCCCTTGCCGCCGGAACCGTCGATCGACGTGCTGGCCCTGCTGGAACAGCTGAGTTTGGCAGAACGTGCCTTGGGGCGTCTGGACGGTATCACCATGTTGCTCCCGCGCGAAGAATTATTCCTCTACATGTATGTACGGAAGGAAGCCGTCCTCTCGTCGCAGATCGAAGGCACGCAATCGACCCTTTCGGACTTGCTCCGCTTCGAGACCGAGGCGCGAGCCGGGCAGCCTATCGACGACATTCGCGAAGTCTCGAACTACGTCGATGCCATGATCTATGGCCTGGAGAGGCTGGAAGATCTGCCCCTGTCATTACGTCTTATCCGCGAGATGCACGCGCGGCTGCTGCAAAGCGGGCGTGGCGGTACGAAGAACCCCGGCGAGTTTCGGCGTTCGCAGAACTGGATTGGCGGCACACGTCCGGGCAACGCGCTTTTCGTGCCACCACCGCCGACCGAGATGGATGCCTGTCTTGATGCGCTTGAGCGCTTCATGCACGAGGATGGCTCGCGCCTGCCCGCCCTGATCAAGGCCGGCCTGCTGCACGTTCAGTTCGAGACCATTCATCCGTTTTTGGATGGCAACGGGAGGATCGGTCGTTTGCTGGTCACGCTCTATCTCTGCGTCAACGGCGTGCTGCGCAAGCCGCTGCTCTATCTAAGCCTTTACCTCAAGACCCATCGCGCCGACTACTACCGCCTGCTTCAGGAAGTGCGCGAGCATGGCGCGTGGGAAGCCTGGCTCAACTTCTTCCTCACGGGCGTCGCGGATACCGCCAATCAAGCGTTCAACGCCGCCACCCGGATCATCGATCTGTTTAAGGAAGACCGCGAACGCATCACAGCGGAGAGCGATCGGGCGGGCTCGGCACTGCGAATTCACGATTTGTTTCAGCAGAACCCCTATCTGACGGCCAACCAACTCGTCCAACAAACCGGGCTTTCGGCCCCCACGGTCAATGCGGCGCTCGCCGGTCTGGAACGCTCCGGCATTGTCGAGGAGGTCACCGGCCGAAAACGGGGCCGCGTTTTCAGTTACCGGGGGTATCTCGCAATCCTCAGCGAGGGCACCGACCCGCTCCCCACTGCCGCTTGACGGAAGCAAGCCATGGGTGGCGGACAAGCGCAGCAGATTCAAGCAGATGAGTCCTGTATGTCAGTGCTGTTGAGTCACGGCCTTGCGCACCACCCAGCCGATGGTCAGCCCCTGGCAGAGGATGGAGAACACGACGATGCAATAGGTCAGCGTGAGCACGATGTCGCGCTCGGAGCCCAGTGGCAGCGATAGGGCCAGTGCCACCGAGATGCCGCCGCGCAGGCCGCCCCAGGTCAGTACCCACCCGGAGCCCTTGGGCAGCCGGAACACACCCGGCAGCATGGCCACCGGCAGGCCAACTGTAAGTGCGCGCGCCGCCAGGGTGACGCTCATGGCCAAGACTGCGGCGACCAGGGTGCTCGCCGAGAAGGTCACCAGCATAATCTCCAGGCCGATCAGCACAAAGAGCACGGCATTCAGAATCTCGTCGATCAACTCCCAGAACAGATCGACATAGTGTCGCGTGGTGTCAGACATCGCCAGCCGGCGCCCGCCGTTGCCGATGATCAGCCCGGCCACCACCATCGCCAGCGGCCCCGACACATGCAGCCGACTGGCAAGCGCGTAGCCGCCGGTGACTGCGGCCAGGGTCAGCAACACCTCGACCTGATAGCTGTCCACGCTCTTGAGCGCCCGAAAGGTGATGTAGCCGAGCGCCAGCCCGAACAGCAAACCGCCGCCTGCTTCATGCAGCAGCATCAGCAGACCTTCGCCCACGGACGGCATGGCGCCGCTCGCCAGCATGCCCAGCAACAGCGAGAAGATCACGACGCCGACGCCGTCGTTGAACAGCGATTCGCCCGCGATCACCAACTCCAGCCTTTTCGGCGCGCCCGCGGTCTTGAGGATACCCATCACCGCGATCGGGTCGGTTGGCGAGATCAGGGCACCGAATAACAGGCAGAACACCAACGGCAGCTCCAGCCCGACCCAGGACAGCGCGAACCAGGTCCCGAAGCCCACTGCCAGCGTAGATAGCGTGGTGGACAGCACTGCCAGCAGCCCTACCTGCCAGCGGTAGGCCCGCAGCTCGCTCAAGTCGACGTGCAAGGCCCCGGCGAACAGCAGCAGCGACAACATGCCCTGCATCAGGACATTGGAGAAGTCGATCGAGCGCAGCAGCGACTCCTCATACTGCCGCAGCCCGAAGTCGATACCGGCCAAGTCCAGCCCAATAAGGGCCAGGGACAACAGCAGCGCGGCCGCCATGACCCCGATGGTGATCGGCAGACCGATGAAGCGCTGGTTCAGGTACGCCAGCAGGGCGGTCAGGACGAGGAAGACAGAAGCAATTTCGAACATTTCGACCCCTTCGGCATCACCGCTAGGCTGCGCGCGGACTGACCTCGCTGGCGATCACCGCCCCGCGATCCCGCTCGGCCACCTTTAGGTCATAGCTGGCCTGGAGGTTCAGCCAAGATTGTGCATCGCCGCCAAAGTAGTGTGACAGACGCAATGCCGTATCCGGCGTCACGGCCCGCCGCTCCTTGATGATCTCATGTAGACGGGTAGCCGGTACGCGCAGGCACTGCGCCACCGCGTTGACGCTCAGATTCAAGGGTACCAAGAAATCTTCGCGCAGGATTTCGCCCGGATGGACCGGACGCATGTCATTCACTGCTGACATGGAATAGCCTCCTTAGTGGAAATCGACGATCTCGACCGCGTGTGCATCGCCGTTGTGCCAAGCGAAGCAAAGTCGCCATTGTGCGTTGATCCGGATACTGTAGCAGCCGGCCCGGTCGCCGCTCAGGACTTCCAGGCGGTTGCCCGGCGGGCGTCGCGCGCCCGGCGTCACGCGATCACGATCAACAGGGGGCGAAAACGCATGAACACCACACGGGCATTGCATCACCTGCACTTCGGCTTCGATGCGGCCCATGTGGTCGCTACGGCCTGGCAGCAGTTCGCCCGGCATGGCCCGAAGGCGCCCGCTTGAGCACCCGCATCAGTCCACTCGCCGGCCAACCGGTGCTGACATCGCTGCTCATCGACGTCGACCAACTCGTGGCGGCGTATTTTTTGGAGCCCGCGTAGGTTGGGGTGAGGAACGAACCCCAAAACTTCCCGCTTGCAGTCGATGAGTGGTAAGTTTGCGAAAAAACCACCTTTTAGCGAGACCCAATCCATGAGCGATCAGCGACTCGCGCGCATTACGCTTGAACCCGGCAAGTGTGGCGGAAGCCCTTGTATCCGCGGATACCGCCTGCGCGTCAGTGACATCCTGAGCCTCCTCGGTTCCGGCGCCTCCCTCAGCGAGATTCTGGAAGATTACACGTTTCTGGAAGAAGAGGATATTTTTGCGGCCCTCGAATACGCTGCCGTTCAGTTGAGCCACCCAGTTCTGATCGCAGCATGAACCTGCTGGTGGATAACCAGTTGCCGGCAGCGCTGGCGCGGTATTTGGTAGACCATGGATTCGCCTGTCGTCATGTCTTGGACCTCGGCATGGAGGCGAGCGATGATCGTGAGATTTGGCAATTGGCGAAGGACGAGCAATTGGTGATCGTCACGAAGGACGAGGATTTCGCCCTGATGGCGGATCGCGAGGGCGAGGTCCAGTCCGAATCGTCTTCTGACTCCTCGTCGCGCTCTCGCTTGCGCTCCTCAAGCGCCTTGACCGACTGCTCCACTTGATGCCGCACTTCATTGATCAGGTCGGCGGCGGCGGAATCGACGCCCATTGCTTCTGCGCAATCAAGCAGGCCGAGCAGCTTCTTGAAATGACTGTCGGGCTCTTCGTCCAAGTCAGCGTCTGCGGCGATCTCATCAATGCGGTCGTCGAGCGATGGCAAAACGGTAGTCCGCAGCGCCAGACCCAGGCCGACTAGGCGTAACGGCGGTATCAGCGCGAGCATGTCCTCTTGGTCGAAGAAGGACACATCGAGATCGCTGCACGCAGCGGATTCGAGATTGTCCGCAGCCTCCATGCGCAGGTCATCAGACTTGGGGGACCAGTGCCCGCAATTTTGCGCTGCTCCTGATGACCCGAACAATATACTGGCGGCCAAGAATGTGCGGCTTGCGCACGCCGAGCGCGCCCAGCTTCGCTCGCATAGCGGCTGCGATAGGGGCGTCCACGCTCATGTTGGTCATGAAGACATAGGTATCCGCTTGACGGGCTTTGACCAAGGTCTCAACATGATCGAGTTCTGCCGTGAGGTCGCTAACCTTTAACGCCTTGGCGGCCTCGGACGTATGTTTGCACTGGACGGTGCCAATCGGCGGCATGTCAGTCCCCGAAGGGATCAGGAAAACTGCGTCCTGGCCACCATCCTGCGCTTCGCGGAAGATTTCGACAGGACGATCGAGCACGACCTCGCACAGCTGGGAACATAGATCTTGGAAGGCGCGCCAGCCGATGGTGTGCAGCGCCAGATCGCCCCAAGGGCCGTGGGCGCGACGGTCGCGCGGCGCCGCGGGTATGGTCTGAACATATCCCCAGCCGTCATGCGGCGGCAATTCCATAGATGGTGCGCAGTCGCGCGGTTTGTGCGGCCGCGTCACCCGGAAGGCCAATAGTTTTCGGCTGGAAATCCCCATCCGCATCGACTTTTGCGGCAAAGCTCGCCTTGTCCGCAGCAATTGCCTCCGGCAACACGACTCGCTCATCCTCGGGCAGCAGCTGCAACAGACGGAAAACGTCTGCGCGATGCTTACGGACGTTCTTCTGATCGATCTTCTCGCCTTTATCGCTCCGCATGGCAAGGTCGAGATGCGCTTTGGAGGAAATAGTGGTGCGAGAGGCCTTCGAAATGCCGCCTGAAGATGTCGAGCCCCTTCACAAACTCACCTGCCTCAACAGCTCTTCCTTGGCGGCCTCGATGCGATCATCGGTGCTGTCGGGTAGGCTTAAATAAAGCGATATGGTATCCACGAGGTTATCTTCTCCCAGCAGCAAGGGGTCATAGGTCCAGGTTTCGAGTTCGATGACCGGCTCGTCCCAGTTCACCGGCTGATCAAGCTCGTAGCGTGTCGCAAACGCCTTCCATTTGGTCGCTGCCATCGCCCGTGTTTCTATGCGCGGGTGCGACAAGTCAGTCTTTTCGGCGAGTGCTGTCTCTCCCGCCAAGGGCAAGGCGAGACATTGCGGCGGACGTCTGACACGTCGGCGTTTGCGCACGGGTGAACGCAAATGCGGAAGTGCGCGACTCCATAGCGCCTCACCTGGCAGCCTGAAGCGTACATGTCGGAAACGACCAGCAACCTCAGTATCGGCCAACTCGAACGCCTCTATTTCGGTGATCGCCCGGCTCATGCTCATCGCGCTATAGTGAAACTGCGATGCGAGTTCTGAGGGCGTTGTCTCTGGTCCAATCCGGCCTATCAACACTGCCAGCAGGATCAACTGCGCTGCCGGGGTCAGACCGTCAGCGGGCGTATCTCGTTCGCTGCGAAAATGCTCACGCAGATCCACGGCCAGTTCGGGCACGAAGAGCTGATTGCCAGGCACGATGAACGGGACATGCTGCGAAATGAGGCGGTGGCGATTGTGATTGCTCAGGCGTTCGATCACGAGAATGACCACCCGCCCCGGCGATTGCCTGCGTATAACATCACGATGCTTAGCAATAGTGGCCGGCGTGTCGTCATGGAGACGCGTTCCGAGCATCAGGATGCACGGTCGACCGAGGATTTCGCCCTCGACCAAGACATAGCGCTGCGTCAAGAACGCCGGCAGCTTCGCGCTGGCAGCGGGTCCATCAACAATCAGCGGCGCCTGCAGTACATGCTCGACATGGCTCGTTGCGGTCGCGAGCAACGCCTTCTCACTATCTGTCAATATCGGTAACATCGTAGCGCACACTAACACTAGCTCTGTTACCGTGCAATCTTGCGTTAGAGTCTTCGATTTCTCAATTTGGCCGAGCCTCGTGCAAAGGGGGAGCGGAAGGCACCGCGACCTGATCCGAATATGGGAAACAGGCTGTTTCCCGGCCCCTTCGGCATCACCGCTAGGCTGCGCGCGGGCTGACCTCGCTGGCGATCACCGCCATTGGACAAGGATCAAGCATACAATTAGTCACATGACCGGGATACAGTTGGACGCCACGTCGAAGTGCAATTGGACGCGCTGACAGGTTGAGCGCGCTTGTCTAACCCCTGCTCCTGGGCGAAACTGAAGGCCCAGAACAGGCTCACCGGACGCGCCCCGCGCGCACGAAAAGGACCCGCAAGAAAAGGATGAGGAAACAAGCCCCCGTGACGCCGACCAACGCCAAATCCCTCGAATCCTGGATCTGGAACGCCGCATGCTCCATCCGTGGCGCCAAGGACGCGCCGAAATACAAGGACTACATCCTCCCGCTGATCTTCACCAAGCGCCTCTGCGACGTCTTCGACGATGAGCTAAACCGCATCGCCGCCGAGGTCGGCTCGCGCAGGAAAGCCTTCGCACTCGCTAAGGCCGACCACAAACTGGTGCGCTTCTACCTGCCGCTGGTTCCGGCTGACCCCGAGCAACCCGTCTGGTCCGTCATCCGCAAACTTTCCGACCGGATCGGCGAAGGCGTCACCACCCAGATGCGCGCCATCGCTCGGGATAACCCGCTGCTGCAGGGCATCATCGACCGCGTCGACTTCAACGCCACCACCCACGGCCAGCGCGACCTCGACGACGACCGCCTGTCCAATCTGATTGAAGCGATCAGCACCAAGCGCCTGGGCCTGGACGACGTCGAGGCCGACATCATCGGCAAGAGCTACGAATACCTGATCATCCACGACTTCGAAGGCGAGATCGAGATCGGCGACACCTTCAAGCACCCCAAATTCCGCTGGCGCGGCCGGCTGCGCACCTTCGACCGCGTCGTCGCCAATCCCATGTGGAACCAGAACTGGTTCACCGAGGCCGACTACGACAACGACGAGCTCGACCGCTTCCCCGCCGGCGCCGGCTTCCCCGGCAAATCCTCCGCCGACTGGGGCTGGGTGCAGCACATGCACGCCAGCCTCAACGACAAAGGCCGCGCCGCCGTGGTCCTCGACACCGGCGCAGCCTCTCGCGGCTCGGGCAATGCCGGCACCAACAAGGAAAAGACCGTCCGCCAGTGGTTCGTCGACCACGACCTGATCGAAAGCGTGCTCTACCTGCCCGAGAACCTCTTCTACAACACCACCGCGCCCGGCATCGTCCTGTTCCTGAACAAGGCCAAGCCAGAGGCACGGCGGGGTAAGGTCTTCCTTGTCAACGCCAGCCAGATCTTCGAAAAGGGCGACCCAAGAACTTTATCCCCATTGCTAGCATCCAGCGCATCGCCGACACCCTCATCGGCTGGAAGGAAGAGGAAAAGCTCAGCCGCATCGTCGATCACGCCGAGCTTGCGAAGAACGACTACAACATCTCCCCCAGCCGCTGCATCCACACCAGCGACGCTGAGACCTATCGACCACTGGCGGAGATCGTCGCCGAACTGGATGCGGCGGAGGCCGAGGCGCGCGAGGCCGATGCTGCGCTGCGGGAGATTCTGCGGAAGATTGGGATATGAGCATGGTTCAGTTCGCCGAGGCATTTCCGGATACGGAAATTGTCGCCGCACTGCGGCGACAATTGGGGTGGACCCATTTTCGAACCCTCATCCCGCTGAAAGACCCACTCAAGCGGGAGTTCTACGCCGAAAAGTTCCGCGCAACGGCCCTTGGGCCAGACCAACTCGGAGACGTGGTACGTCCCCTATTTTCCCCGAGTCCGTGATCCGCCGTCGATTTGTCGCCGGCTGGTATCATTTCGAGCATCTCTATCGCCCCCGTCTTGATGCCTGGCGGGTTTACGACAACTCCGGCGAGGAGGCGACTCTCTTGGAGGAAGCGCCATGAAGAACGAAAGCAACAAAGCACCCGATCATGACTTGGTCCAAAGCGCAATCGCCTTGCGGCGAGCCGCCCAGCAAGCACGCCGGGATGCCCAACGCACCCATACCCCGCTCGTCACCTTCGAGAACGGAGCGGTCAAGAAGCAGATGGTGGTGGGGGAGAGACCCAGCGCAGAGCAATAGCGATGCTCGAAGGGCCGGAAAAGAAGTTTCAGAAGCTACGCAGGTGCGAGAATGACGCTGGCCTCGGCGACCCGATCGATCCCGGAGCCCTTCGACAGGAGCCGATCCGGCGGGATACCGAGTCGGCATCCAACATTCAGCCGCCGACCGGGCAGACGATTGGACGAGGATCCAGCATACACTTAGCCGCATGACCGGCATACAATCGGAAGCAACACTGGAATATAATCGGACGGGCTATCATCATGCGTTTGGACAAATCCGGCTATCGACGCGCAGCATCCGCGCAGCCGTCGTGAGCGACCTGACCCCACTCCGCGACCTCTGCCAGCAACTAGAGCGCGTCCAGGCCCAAGCTGCGGCGTTGGGACTCTTTGTTGGCAACCGCGATCTCCTCGATTGCCCCAACTGCAAACTCTTCGAAGATGTCACGGCTGAAGGACTTCTCATTACCTCCCGCGAGCTGGCCACCCCACCCATCGACACAGGCTTGCGGTTTAGCCAGGTTTCTTCCAATACATTCCAGTGCCCGGCCTGTGCCGAGGTCATCAACCTCGACGAAGAAGTCCATGGCGAAGACTAAGCCCGAAAACGCCAAGTCCCTCGAATCCTGGATCTGGAACGCCGCATGCTCCATCCGTGGCGCCAAGGACGCGCCGAAATATAAGGACTACATCCTCCCGCTGATCTTCACCAAACGCCTCTGCGACGTCTTCGACGATGAGCTGAACCGCATCGCCGCCGAGGTCGGATCGCGCCGATCGGCCTTCGCACTCGTCAAGGCCGACCACAAGCTGGTGCGCTTCTACCTGCCGCTGGTTCCGGATGACCCCGAGCAATCCGTCTGGTCCGTCATCCGCAAGCTCGCGGACAGAATCGGCGAAGGCGTCACCACCCAGATGCGCGCCATCGCGCGCGAAAACCCGCTGCTGCAGGGCATCATCGACCGCGTCGACTTCAACGCCACCACCCACGGCCAGCGCGACCTCGACGACGACCGCCTGTCCAACCTGATCGAAGCGATCAGCACCAAGCGCCTGGGCCTGGACGATGTCGAGGCCGACATCATCGGCAAGAGCTACGAATACCTGATCCGCAAGTTCGCCGAGGGCGGCGGCCAGAGCGCCGGCGAGTTCTACACCCCGCCCGAGGTCGGCACCATCATGTCCCGCGTGCTCGCGCCAGAGCCGGGCATGGAGATCTACGACCCCTGCTGCGGCTCCGGCGGCCTCCTGATTAAGTGCGAGATCGCGATGGAGGAGTCGGCGAAGAGCGAACAGCCTGCCCCGCTCAAGCTCTACGGCCAGGAGTACATCGCCGACACCTGGGCCATGGCCAACATGAACCTGATCATCCACGACTTCGAGGGCGAGATCGAGATCGGCGACACCTTCAAGCACCCCAAATTCCGCTGGCGCGGCAGGCTGCGCACCTTCGACCGCGTCGTCGCCAATCCCATGTGGAACCAGAACTGGTTCACCGAGGCCGACTACGACAACGACGAGCTCGACCGCTTC
The DNA here is from genome assembly GCF_033954835.1 of Thiorhodovibrio frisius. Taxonomy (NCBI): domain Bacteria; kingdom Pseudomonadati; phylum Pseudomonadota; class Gammaproteobacteria; order Chromatiales; family Chromatiaceae; genus Thiorhodovibrio; species Thiorhodovibrio frisius. The sequence goes on along the minus strand of NZ_CP121471.1, from coordinate 5,306,289 downwards.
CCCGCCGGCGCCGGCTTCCCCGGCAAATCCTCCGCCGACTGGGGCTGGGTGCAGCACATGCACGCCAGCCTCAATGACAAAGGCCGCGCCGCCGTCGTCCTCGACACCGGCGCCGCCTCCCGCGGCTCCGGCAATGCCGGCACCAACAAGGAAAAGACCGTCCGCCAGTGGTTCGTCGACCACGATCTCATCGAGAGCGTCCTCTACCTGCCCGAGAACCTCTTCTACAACACCACCGCGCCCGGCATTGTGCTTTTCTTGAACAAGGCCAAGCCCGCGCGGCGCCGGGGTAAGGTCTTCCTCGTCAACGCCAGCCAGGTCTTCGAAAAGGGCGACCCCAAGAACTTCATCCCCGAGGCAGGCATCGCGCGCATCGCCGACACCCTCATCGGCTGGAAGGAAGCGGAAAAACTCAGCCGTGTCGTCGATCTCGCCGAGTTGAAGAAAAACGACTACAACATCTCCCCCAGCCGCTACATCCACACCAGCGACGCCGAGACCTATCGGCCGCTGGCGGAAATCGTCGAGGAACTGAAGGGCATCGAGGCCGAGGCCAAAGAAAGCGGCCAGGCTCTCGACAGAATTCTCAAACAACTCGGAATCGGCGCATGAGGATCTTCATCAGCAGCGTCCAAAAGGAATTCGCCGCCGAGCGCAAGGCGCTTGCCGAATACCTTTCCGGCGACCCGTTGCTGCGTCGTTTCTTCGAGACGTTTATCTTCGAGCGCGATGTCCCCGCTTCCGACCGTCGGCCCGACGCCGTCTATTTCGATGAAGTCCGGAACTGTGATCTCTACCTCGGTCTCTTTGGAGATGACTACGGCTGGGAAAACCAGGACGGCCTCTCGCCCACCCACCTTGAATTCAACGAGGCCACCCGGCAGGGCAAGACCCGCCTGATCTTCATCAAGGGCGCGGACGATGATGCCAAGCACCCGAAAATGCGCGCATTGATCCGCGACGCCGGGGACCACCTCGTCCGGCGGCGTTTCAATTCCGCCGAAGAACTTGTCGCTGCCGTCTATGCGAGCCTGGTCCGGATTCTTGAAGAGCGCGAGCTGATCCGTTTTGGGCCCTTCGATGCCACATTCTGCCGAAACGCCGCTCTCGACGACCTGGACCAGGACAAGATTAGCCGCTTTCTCGGGCTGGCTCGCCGTGGGCGCAATTTCCCATTGCCGGAGGACACGCCGCCCCATGAAGTGTTGGCCCACCTCAACCTGCTCGACAAGGGGCGGCCGACCCATGCCGCCATCCTGTTGTTCGGCAAACAGCCGCAACGCTTCCTGATCACCTCCGAGGTGAAGTGCGCCCACTTCCACGGCTATGAAGTGGCCAAGCCCATCCCTTCTTATCAGGTGTACAAAGGTACGGTCTTCGACCTCGTTGACCAGGCCAAGGACTTCGTACTTTCCAAAATTGATCTCTGGGTCGGCACCCGCGAGCATGGCACCCAGGCACCCACGAAATACGAAATACCGCAAGAGGTTGTCGCCGAGGCCATCGTCAACGCCGTCGTGCATCGCGACTACACCAGCAACGCCAGCGTGCAGGTCATGCTCTTCAAGGACCGGCTGGAAATTTGGAACCCCGGTTCCCTGCCGCCCACCCTGACCCTGGAAAAACTGCGTGGCCCGCACGCCTCCGTCCCGCACAACCCGCTGCTCGCCGAGCCCATGTATCTCACCAAATACATTGAGCGAATGGGCACCGGCATCCGCGACATGATCCACCGCTGCCGCAAAGCCGGGCTTCCCGAACCTGAAATCCGGCTGGATAGCGGTTCGTTCGTACTGACTGTCCGCAGACCGGCCACTGGATCGGCGCCCCAGTCCGGGCCAGGTCAGGACCAGGGCGGACAGCTAGAGTCACGGCTAGAGTCACGGCTAGAGTCACGGCTAGAGTCACGGCTAGAGTCGGCTTTGGCCGCCAAGGTCATGCTGGCCATCCGCCCGCAGCCACTCGGCAAAGCCGCCATTGCGCCGATTCTCGGACACCAAACGGTCTCCGGCGAACTTCACAAGCAGATCAAGCGCATGGTGGATCGTGGCCTCATCGAGCCCACCATCCCCGAAAAACCCACCAGTCGCCTCCAGAAATACCGGCTCACCGAAAAGGGCCAGGCGTTGCTGGCAGAGTTGGAAAAGCCGGGGGGCAAGCCGTGAACTCGATAGGGAACAAGCGGAGCGCGGTTGACCTTCAAGAAAGGGTCAAAGCTTGAAAATGAAGCCAGACAACAAGCAAGCCTCAATCACGCGCCCCTCCGCCGCCGTATACCTCACTTTCGTCGCTGCACAGGGTCAAGGCCATACCTTTACCCAGAAGTCCTGCGGCCATGGTTAAGACGCGGTCCAAGTGGCTGTTTCATCATCGCCCACCACGGCGGCACACCCAACGGGCCAGCTTGGTTACCCTCTGACTGGGAAGTAAGGACAGACTTATGGGTAATGGCATGGGTCAAGGCGGCGTCGAGGTGGTTTATGCCGACGAGGACATCTGGCTGACTCAAATAATGATAGGCGTTCTCTACGATATGCCCCCCACCATCAACTAAAACCTGGTGCGTGGTTCAGTTGTCCAAGATTTTCGGATAACTGCCGCAGGTGACAGAACGCAGAAGGGACTTTCGGTATGACGAAAAAAGCGACCACCGCGAAAATCAGCGTCCAGCGCACCGACATCACCGTCATACACCATCTCGGCGACGACTTCATCTCCCTGACCGACATGGTGCGACACTTCGACGGTGGTCCCGCCCTGATCGAGCAATGGCTCAAAAACAAGGACACCGTTCTCTTTCTCGGTGTTTGGGAGCAGATCAACAACCCGAATTTTAAAACCCCCGAATTCGAGGGAATTAGACATGAGGCCGGACGGAACAGCTTCTACCTCTCCGCCAAGAAATGGTCGCAGACCACAGATGCCATCGGCTTGATCGCCAAGGCGGGTCGCTACGGCGCCAGGCCCTCACCGCGCGGACCGCAAAGGAGTTTAAGGGAGACGAAGAATGCACGCTAAAAGGAACGCGGACATTCCTGTCCGCGAATCGAATTCCAACGCCGGTTCGAAACTCCGCGCTCCTTCGCGGAAGATCGGGGTATGAGCTTGGAAGTTCAAAAAAGCGAAATCGGCGATTTCCCAGCTTCGTGGGATGTCGACCGTGTCGACTCGGCGTTTGACATCCAGCAGGGCAAACAGGTCTCCAAGAAGAATCGCGACGGGGAGCATCAACGTCCGTTTCTCCGGACCAAAAACGTGTTTTGGAACCGGCTCGATCTAGCGGACCTGGATCATATGCACTTCAGCGCGGCGGAGCAGGCCCGTCTCGAACTTCGCGCCGACGATCTGCTCGTCTGCGAAGGCGGTTCCATTGGCAGAACTGCGCTTTGGGACAACGAGGTCGATGGATGCCTTTATCAGAACCATCTTCACCGCCTCCGGGCAAAGGGAACGAAGGCTGACCCCCAGTTCGCCGTGTATTGGTTTTGGTATGCCTTCGACGTGGCGAAACTCTACTTTGGGCGAGGCAACGTCACCACGATCCCGAACCTTTCGCAGTCGAAGCTGGCGGAGTTGCCCATGGCTCTCCCCCCGCTCTCCGAGCAGAAGAAGATCGCGCACATCCTTTCGACGGTTCAGCGGGCGATCAAAGCACAGGAGCGGATCATTCAGACCACCACCGAGCTGAAAAAGGCTCTCATGCACAAGCTCTTCACCGAAGGCCTCCGCAACGAACCCCTAAAACAAAGCGAAATCGGCCCCGTCCCCGAAAGCTGGGAGGTAGTGCCGGTCGGAAACATCTGTCGGAGCATCGTTCCAGGGCGCAACAAACCCAAAATTTTTGATGGGGATATCCCGTGGCTCACTACACCTAACATCAAGGGCCTCGATTACATCAACGCCGATGTGGATGGACTTAGAGTGAGCTCGGATGAGTTAAGGTCCTCCGGAGGGCGCCTAATTCCAGAGAAGAGCGTCATCATGTCGTGTGTGGGCGAGTTTGGCGTCAGCGCAGTGACAAACATCGAAATCGTCATTAACCAGCAACTTCACGCTTTCATCTGCCCCGCGAAGCTGAATCCGGTCTTTCTGTGCAATCAACTCCGCTACCGGAAGCCCTACATGCAGAGCATCGCTGCGATCACAACGATTCCTTACCTCAACAAGAGTAAGTGTGAATCCGTGCCAATCGCACTTCCGGGGCGCGAAGAACAGGATGAGGTTGCGGTGATTTTTGACACGTTGGACTCAAAGCGAAACCAACACATCGCACACCGACATGCCCTCCAAGATCTCTTCCGCACGCTTCTTCACGAACTCATGACCGCGAAGACCCGCGTTCAAGACGTCAAGCTTGAGATTTAAGCAGAGCCTTTCCGCCATGCCCACACACCCTGATGCAATTGGATACATTCGAGACCTCGGGCACACCGAGGGCATCCCATGGCTAGAAATGATCTGTGATCTAGCCGCTTCCGGAACGACAACTCTGAGTCCTATTGATCTGGAGACCCTCGTTCAGCTTTTCACAAAACAGGCAAGCTACTTTCGGCAGCCTGCGCCCCCAGCAGCCGCCGCCCCAACAGGCGTCGCCGCTCCAGCGCCTGAGCGGCTTGAAGCGATCGGTCCGTTCAATGGCTTCAAACGCCTAAATAATTCACTAGCTGCATCGTTTCCGAAACGAGCAACAATCGTTTTCGGGGCGAATGGAAGCGGGAAATCCAGTCTGTGCGAAGCATTACAGATTCTAGCGTCTAGCGATGCGCCTAGGCGACCGCTGAATGACGTTCGCGCTACCGGGGCAGCCTCTCCATCATTCAGCTTCAGGTTCACTTCGGATGCAGCCGTTCAGAATTGGACATCAACGGTTGCCTACGGAGTCCGCTCAAGCGTAGTGAAATACTTCGACTCGGGCATTGCTATCCACAACATCACCAACTCTGTCCAGCCCGGACGTATTATCGAGCTTTCGCCGTTTAAGTTGGATGTATTTGGAACGGTGAAAAAGCACTGCGAGGAACTCCGTACAGAGCTGCAAAGAAGGCAGGGTGAGAACGTAACTCTGCTTTCTGGACTCGCTGATCAGATCCGCACAAAGTTCGAGTCTTTCGACGGCTCTGTGCTTGCTGGTTTGAATACTCCGACACTCGCGGCTCTCCAATCCGAGATAAACCTGGGTGAGGCATATACTGAAGACAGTGAACTTCCAGAAAAGCTCAAAAAGAAGGATGAGCTCGAGAAGGCTATTTCTGAAGAGGGCCTCAAACTACTCAAGGGGGAGGCTGCTGCGATGAAAAGTCTGCACGGAGAGATCCAACCGATCTTAAGTGCAGCTGAGAAGCTCGTTGAAATCGATCCGGTTGCTCAGGCCAGAGTCCTAAAGGCAAAAGAAGAGGAGCTAGAGATTCTGGCTAAAGCACTTATTCCATCAGGTGCGACTCTAGACAAACTAATGGCTCTCATTCGGCCTGCGAACGAAGTACGCAATCTCCATTCGCCAGAGCCTCAAGAGTGCCCCCTTTGTAAGCAAGCCTTGCGCGAAAGTGAGCTGGAGCTGTTCAAGAAGTATTCCGATCTTCTCACAGGAGAACTTGATTCGCTGATTACCGAACTTCGGAAGCAGATCGAAACAGCCGAGAAGAATCTTAAAGTGATCTCAGACTCTGAGCCTGATGAATGGGCAAAAGATTCCGTCTTGGCTGAGGAAACGATAGATGCGGTCAAAATGTCTGGAAAAGCAATCCTGACCCGCTTCAAGGCAGGAGAAGAAATTGATCAAGTCTGCAAGGATTCAGTCATGGCGATTCGAAAACTCAGCGATGGTCTTTTAGCTCAATCAGAGGAGAAATCTGAACTCATCGCTCAGGCCCTAAAAGACCGGGCAGAGCTTCTAAAGCAACTTGAGCAAGTCGCTAAAGAGTGCCAGGCGTTGCTTTACGCGAAAGAGATTTTCGAGAATATTGATCTTTTAAAGGATACACGTCGGAGAATGCGAATCGCGACTTTCTGGGACGGCTCGATCCCAAATTTTTCAAACGTTCTGCGCAAGGTGACATCAACTGCGAAGAAGGCTCATAAGGAGCTTGTCGTAGATGATTTCAAGAACCGATTGAACGCAGAATATATCGCGCTTGCTGAGAAAAATATGAGAGCATTCGGAGTTGAGCTTAAGGACGTCGGCGGTGACGGGGCTGTCACTGTAGATCATCATGTCGCGGGCCAGAGAATTGATTCGGTTCTGAGCGAAGGTGAGCAACGAGTCCACGCGCTTGCCCTTTTCTTCGCAGAACTCGAGACCTGCCAACAACAAGTCATCGTGTTCGATGATCCCATTTCCAGTTTCGACTACAACTACATCGGCAACTACTGCAATCGGCTTCGCGACTTAATTCAAGCGCATCCGAATCGTCAGATAATTATTTTTACGCATAACTGGGAATTTTTCGTTCAGATTCAGACGACTTTGAACGCGTCTGCGCTTAACCCCCATATGGCCGTACACGTCATCGAGAGTTGCACCGCCATTGACGCCTACAGCGAGAACATCGAGGAGCTGAAGGCTGACATCGATTCAGTCTTAGCTGTCGCGGGCGAGCCAACGAAGGCGCAGAAAGAGAAAATGGCGGGCAAAATGCGCCGACTAATCGAGGCGGTAGTCAATACCCACGTCTTCAACAAGCAACGGCATCAATATAAGCAGAAGAGCCAGCAAGTCTCTGCCTTCAATGATTTCACCAAGGTAGTTCCTCTTCTTCCCGCCGAAGCACAGACGCTGAAGGATCTCTTCGCGAAACTAAGCATTTCCGAGCACGACGACCCTCGAAATGCCTACATCAACACCGACAAGGCAATGTTTCAGACTCGGTACGATGCAATTAAGATGATCGAGACGGCGATAATTGGAAGAAAAATATAGCATGCCTACACGCCGAGAACACATAACCGTCCAAGCCCGGATACTCGAATACCCCGAGGCCATGGTTTGGACGATTGTGTCGCGCGAGAAGGCCGAGCGCCGGTGCGGGTTTGATCTGGACGCGCCGCCCGCCGACCGCGCCAACAAAACCGTTCGCTCTTCTCCGACGACCTGCTCGACGCCAAGGTGCGGGAATTCAACCCGCGCTAGACCGAGGCCGAGGGCGCTTTGCCCGGGCAGTTTCGCTATCTCGACACCGACATCTACGGCAACCGGGAGTTCGTCGAGCACCTGCGCAACCGCGGCAGGTTCTTCGACTACCGCGCGGATGTTCGCCCGCGGTTGTCAAACCGCACACATGTTGCACTTCGGACTAAAACCCATGAACAACACCTTGATCGAGGCTGAACTCCCTGCGGAGCTTGCGGCTCAGGCCCGAGCATTCGTCGCGGAAGGCTGGGCGACGGACTTCAATGACCTGCTGGCGGAGGCGCTAAGGCGATTTCTGGAGTCCCACGAGGCGTCGCTGACCGAATCCTTTATCAAGGAAGATGTAGAGTGGGGTCTTCGTGGACGAGACTGACCAGCGTCCGCCGCTGGTCGTCTGTGATGCGGGACCGCTCATTCACCTGGACGAACTCGGGTGCCTGGACCTGTTGGCTGACTTCCCTGTTGTCTTGGTACCGGAGGAGGTTTGGCGCGAAGTGCAGCGGCACCGGCCGAGGGTGCTGGGCCAGTCTGTTGTGGTTCTGCGGCAGCTCACACCCACGCAACCCGTGCCGCCCGCACTCGCCGCCATGGCCCGGCTCCTTTCCCTGCATGCAGGGGAAATGGAGGCGCTTCGGGTTGCGCTGGAGCATGATCCCGCTTTGTTGTTGACCGATGACACGGCGGCGCGCCTGGCAGCTCGCAATCTCTCGATCAGGGCGCATGGAACACTTGGCATTCTGCTGCGCGCAATCCGTCGCGGCCAGCGTTCGAGGGACGAACTGATCGAGGTTCTGAGGGTGTTACCCGAAAAATCGACCCTGCACCTGAAGCGCAGTCTCCTGGACGATGTGATCTGCGAAGCCGAAAGACTCCCCTGATACCTATGCCAACCCCCGGCGAGCACAAGACTGTTCAGTCCCGCATTCTGGAATACGCCCAGGCCATCGGTTGGACCTTTGTGTCTCGCGAGGAGACCGAGCATCGGCGCGGGTTTGACCCTGACGTACCAGTTGCCGACCGCGCCAAGAACCGTTCGCTGTTTTTTGATGACTTGCTCGCCGCCAAGATTCGGGAATTCAACCCGCGCTATGCCGAGGCCGGGGGCGCGCTGCTCGGACAGTTCCGCCATCTTCACACCGACATTTACGGCAACCGGGAGTTCGTCGAGCATCTGCGCAACCGGGGCAAGTTTTTCGACGTTGATGCGAAGCGCGAGCGCGACCTGATCCTGATCGATTACGAGCATCCCGAAAACAACGTCTACGAGGTCACCGAGGAGTGGGCCTTTCACAACGGCCACTACGGAACGCGGCAAGACATCGTCTTTCTCATCAACGGCATCCCGGTGCTGGTGATCGAGTGCAAGAACGCCAACAAGGACGAGGCGATTGCGCTGGGGGTTGACCAGATCCGGCGCTATCACCGCGAAACGCCCGAGCTGTTCGTGTCGCAGCAGCTCTTCACCGCCACAGATGCCATTGGCTTTTGCTACGGGGTGAGCTGGAACACGGTGCGGCGGAACATTTTCAACTGGAAGGATGCGGAGGTCGGCAAGCTGGAGGCCAAGGTGAAGGGCTTCTGCGCCATCCCGCAGGTGCTCGGCTTCCTGAAGGACTACATCGTCTTTGCCGAAAAGGACGAGGAGCTGAACAAGTACATCCTGCGCCAGCATCAGACCGGCGCGGTGGAGGCGGCGGTCCGCCGCGCCCTTGATTCCCTGCGCACCCGCGGTCTGGTCTGGCATACCCAGGGCAGCGGCAAGACTTTCACCATGATCAAGGCGGCGGAGCGGCTGTTCCGCGCGCCGGAGGCGGACAAGCCCACCGTGCTGCTGATGATCGACCGCAACGAGCTGGAAGATCAGATGCTTAAGAACCTCGCGGCGCTGGGCTTGGGCAACCTGGAGCACGCCAGCAGCATCGCCCGGCTCAACCAGCTGTTGCGCGACGACTATCGGGGCATCATCGTGACGATGATCCACAAGTTCCGCGACATGCCGGCGAACCTCAACACGCGCTCGAACATCTACGTGCTCATCGACGAGGCCCACCGGACCACCGGCGGCGATCTCGGCAACTTTTTGATGGCCGGCCTGCCGAATGCGACCTTCATCGGCTTCACCGGCACCCCGGTAGACAAGACGGTCTACGGCAAGGGCACCTTCAAGACCTTCGGCTGCGAGGACGACCAAGGGTATCTGCACAAGTATTCCATCGCCGACAGCATCGAGGACGGCACGACGCTGCCGCTCTACTACCAGCTCGCCCCGAACGAGATGCTGGTCCCGCACGAGACGCTGGACAAGGAGTTCCTGTCGCTGGCCGAGGCCGAGGGAGTGGCGGACATCGAGGAGCTGAATAGGATCCTCGATCGGGCGGTGAATCTGAAGAACTTCCTCAAGGGCAAGGAGCGGATTCAGAAGGTGGCGCAGTTTGTCGCCAGCCACTACCGCGAGAACGTCGAGCCGCTCGGCTACAAGGCCTTCCTAGTCGGCGTGGACCGCGAGGCCTGCGCCCACTACAAGCACGCGCTGGATGCTGTGTTCATGGAGATGGGCCTGCCGCCCGAGTATTCCGAGGTCGTCTACACCGGCAGCAACAACGACTCGAAGCTGCTCAAGGAATTCCATCTCGACCCGAAGCGAGAGCGGCAGATCCGCAAAAGCTTCGGCAAGCTCGACCAGCAGCCCAAGATCCTCATCGTCACCGAGAAGCTGCTCACCGGCTTCGACGCGCCGGTGCTCTACGCCATGTATCTCGACAAGCCGATGCGGGACCACACACTGCTGCAGGCCATCGCCCGCGTGAACCGTCCCTATGAGAACGAGGCCCAGGAGATGGTGAAGCCCCACGGCTTCGTCTTTGACTTCGTCGGCATTTTCGACAACCTGGAAAAGGCGCTGGCCTTCGACAGCGACGAGATCAACGCCATCGTCAAGGACCTGAAGCTGCTGAAGGTCCTGTTCAAAAACAAGATGGAGTCCAAGGCCCCGGCCTACCTCGGCCTGATCGAGCGCAACTTCAACGACAAGGACGTGGACACCCTCATCGAGCATTTCCGCGACCCCGAGCGGCGCAAGGCGTTCTTCAAGGAGTACAAGGAGATCGAGATGCTCTATGAGATCATCTCGCCGGATGCCTTCCTGCGGCCCTTCATGGACGACTACGGCACTCTGTCCGCCATCTACGCGGTCGTCCGCCAGGCTTACAGCAGGCGCGTGCAGGTGGATCGTGAGTTCCAGCGCAAGACCAACCTGCTGGTCCAGGAGCAGGTCGGCACCTACGAGGTTCGACCTGTCGATGGGCTGGTCGAGATCAACGCCGAGACCATCGCGCTGATCAAGCAGCGCCAGGGCGGCGACGCCACCAAGGTGATCAACCTGGTGAAGGGCATCGAGCGCAAGGCCGAGGAGGAGAGCGAGGACCCCTACCTTATCGCCATGGCCGAGCGTGCGCGGGCGGTGCAGGATGCCTTCGAAAGCCGCCAGCTCGACACGGCGGAGGCCCTGGCGGCGCTGCTGCGGGAGGTCGAGTCGAACGAGACCAGAAAGCAGGAGCAGTCCGAGAAGTCCTTCGACGGCCTGACCTATTTCGTCTACCGCACCCTGTTGGATGCCGGGATCGGCAACCCCGAGGCAGTCAGCCGCAAGATCCGGCTGGCCTTTGGGAAATTCCCCAACTGGAAGCGAAGCGAGAACGCCCTGCGCGAGCTGCGCAAGCGGGTGACCTTCGCGATCTTCGCCGAGACGGAGGATCTGGACCGGGTCACGGCACTGGTGGATGAGTTGTTCACATTGCTGGACAAGGCGCAGCGGATCTAACGGGATGGCCGATGCCGCACGCAAGCAGGCCTTCAAGGCGCGAGTTCGCCACTGGGCGCAGCGGTTGGAGGTGCGGGTGGTCCAGCTCAGCGTCCGCCCCATGCGCAGGAAGTGGGCGTCCTGCTCCACCAACGGTCGGCTGAATTTCAACGACGAATTGCTCGCGCTGGATACCGAGCTGTGGGACTACGTCATTGTGCATGAGATGCTGCACTTCTCGGTGCCCAACCACGGCAAGCTCTGGAAGAGCCTGATGCAGGCGCATCTGGGGGATTACGAGGCGATGGAGGAAAGGTTGGCGGACATGGATAGCTCGGCGCGGGGTTGACCCATTGCTTTGCTACGAGGCGGGCCCATGATGACGTTGCCATCAGAACAGGCAATTCCAGCGGGCAAGACATCGCTGACGCCATCGTGACGCAGACGCCCGCACTTCCTCCCGCGGCAGACGCCGAGCCCCTGTCGCTGGCCGACGAAGCCATGCTGGACGGCTTGCAGCGCGCCGCCTTCGATTACTTCGTCCGGCACACCAACCGCGACAATGGCCTGGTGGCCGATACCTCGCGACCGGGCTCACATGCGAGCATCGCGGTCGTTGGCTTTGCCCTCTCGGCCTACCCGGTCGGCGTCGAGCGCGGCTGGATGACGCGCGCCGAGGCCCTGCAGCGCAGCCTGACCGCGCTGCGCTTCTTCCGGGACAGCGACCAGAGCGGCACGCCGGAATCGACCGGGTACCGCGGCTTCTACTTCCACTTTTTGCACCAGGACAGCGGCACGCGGGCCCGGCGCTGCGAGGTCTCGCTGATCGACACCGCGCTGTTGCTGGCCGGCATGCTGACGGCGGCGGCCTATTTCACTGCCGCCACGGCGGACGAGACCGAGCTGCGCGCGCTGGCCGACAGGCTTTACCGCCGCGTGGACTGGTGCTGGGCCCAGCGCAAAGGCGCCGCCCTCGTGATGGGCTGGAAGCCCAAGAGCGGCTTTCTCAACTATGGCTGGGAGGGCTACAGCGAGGCCCTCCTGCTCTACACGCTCGGCCTGGGCTCGCCGACCCATCCGCTGAGCGAGGCCAGCTTCCCGGCCTGGACCAGCACCTACCAGTGGGAGAATCTGTACGGCATCGACTTCCTCTATGCCGGGCCGCTGTTCATCCACCAGTTCTCGCACGCCTGGATCGACTTTCGGGACATCCGCGACGACTTCATGCGCGAGAAACACTGCGACTACTTCGAGAACAGCCGCCGCGCCACCTACGTGCAGCGCGAGTACGCGATCCGTAACCCGCGTGGCTTCGTCGGCTACGGCGAGGACGGCTGGGGCCTGTCGGCCGGCGACGGTCCCAAGACCCCACGGCAACGCATCGCCGGACGCCGACAGTCATTCTACGGTTATGCGGCGCGCGGCGTGCCCTACGGCCTCGACGACGGCACCCTCTCCGGCCCCTCGGTGCTGGCCTCCCTGGTCTTTGCCCCCGAGATCGCGCTGCCAGCCATCCGGCGGATGCTCGCGCGCGGGTCCGCCACCGATGACCGCGCCGCACGCGCCAGCGGCTACAACGACACCGTGCACGATGGCTGGATCTCCGAAGGTACCTTCGGGCTCGACCAGGGCCTGATCGTGCTGATGATCGAGAACTTCCGCTCCGGCCTGCTGTGGCGACTGCTGCGCGGCTCCAAGCCGATCCGCACGGGCCTGCACCGCGCCGGCTTCCGTGGTGGTTGGCTGGCCGAGGGCGGGCAGCCATGACCCCCAGCGGAGCGAATCAGTCTTGACAGCTTGCTGACGTCAGCCGTCAAATTCACGCAGTCCGATCCTGGACCGTCAATCATGGAGGTGTCGCATGCCTGACATGCCCAGCATGCCCAACCTACCGCCCCCAAGCCCGCGCCAAAACCATCTGCTCGCCGCCCTGCCCGAGGATGAGTACGCGATCCTGAGTCAGGAACTGGAGCTGGTTCCCTTGCCGCTCGGGATGGCCATCTACGAGTCCGGGGAGGTTTTGAACCATGTCTATTTTCCCACCACCGCCATCGTCTCCTTGCTGTACGTCATGGAGGATGGCGCATCGGCCGAAATTGCTGTGGTCGGCAACGAGGGCATCGTCGGCATCGCGTTGTTCATGGGCGGTGCCACCGTGCCGAATCGGGCCGTGGTGCAGAGCGCAGGCCACGCCTATCGCCTGAAGGAGCGTGTGCTCAAGCATGAATTCGACCGCTTCGGCGGTCGCCGCCAAGGAAGCTTGCAGCCGCTGCTGCTGCGCTACACCATGGCCTTGCTGGCCCAGATGGCACAGACCGCTGTCTGCAATCGTAACCATACGGTGGACCAACAACTCTGCCGCTGGCTGCTCCTCAGCCTGGATCGGCTGCCCTCCAACGAGTTGCACATGACCCAGGAGTTGATCGCCAACATGCTCGGGGTGCGGCGAGAGGGGGTGACCGAGGCCGCCGGGCGGTTGCAGAAGGCCGGGCTGATCGACTACAGCCGTGGCCGAATCACTGTGGTGGATCGACCGGGCCTGGAAGAACGCGTGTGCGAATGCTATGAGGTGGTCAGAAAGGAGTTCGATCGACTGCTTCCGGAAGAGCCCCGAAAATAGCTCGCGCAAGCAAGCCTTTCCTATCTCTCGCCTTTCCTTTCTCTCTTTGGTAGCGGTCGCTGACCGGCTGCGCGACCACTTGCATCCGCACTCCCATCAGGGCGCTTATGTGCGGCAGCGCACCGATAACCATCGCCATGACGCCTATAAAGCTGATCACAAGGTTTCAGTTGGGCGCTGCTGATGCGCGTTTTGACCATGCAATGTATGAGCCTGTGATCAAAGTGTCGCCTGGAAAAGGCTTCAAACTGAGCAACTGCGAGACGAAGGTGAAGTCCTTCTACAAGTCGAAGAAGCATTATCACAAACGGCTCGATAAGGGCATTGAGGCCCGGTCGGTTGGTGGTCCGGTCGCTATTTGACCAAGGGGACCTCAGTCTTTTCGGTACTGAAACCGAACAGCGCGTAGGCCGGGCAGAACCGGAACCAGGCGGTGGCGAGCAGTACCGCGCCGATCAGTCCGACAATCCAGTGAGTGCCGAAGAAGACGCCGACGATCAACATAACGCCGAGTACTGCGCGGACCAGGCGATCAATAGTGCCAATATTATGCTTAGTGAAATCAAGATTCATGATCAGTGCTCCAGTGGTTGAGGATCGGTCTTGGGCCTCCATGCCCTTTGTTCCCGAAAATAAGACGGGCACGCAAAAAGGCTGAGAGCCGCAAGGGCGCAAAGGCCCGCTTCACTCACCTTGAATCGCCGCTGGCCCCTCTTTGGATGGCGCATCAATACAGCGCTTTGGTGCGTCGATCGAGATGACATTCGGGAACATATCCAAAAACGCGATGCGCATACCGTAACCATGCAGCGTCACGGGTTCTTGCGGGCAGTCTTGTGTGATACGGCTCGCGAGCGCCTGAAGATCTGCGGAATCGAACTTAAAGTACGGAGGCATGAACCCGGCGTCCTCGTTGCGGAAAATCTGCGTGTCAGCGGTGCCTGTGCGGACGGTCTCGATGCGATACTGGATATTGCGACCATCGCCGGTCACGCCCGAGATCTGAACGTTCCAGGTATCCGCACCCCAGAACAGCCAGAGAACGGCGATCACGATGGCGATGACAACACCGAAGATGATAGTGAATTTCTTTTTCATGAGGTCGTTACTCCATATCGGTCAGAGGTTTGGATTGGGCCGCAGCCACCGTCACTCATGCCTCCAGCAGACGTTCCAGCACCACCCGAAAAGCCTCCGCGCTGCGGTCGCGAAAGGCTTGCGCCGAGCCCCAGAGATACAGCCGGAAACGCCGGTAGAGCGTCTCGCCCCAGTCGCCTGGCGATCATGCGTGTCGCCTGGTCAGCGCAGCCAAGTGAGCATCGTTGAATTTCCTTCCATCGAGAGTTTGATCGAAGTGTCCGGGGGCTGTCGGTTCGGTAGCGCACAAAGAATGCTTTTGTCTATGTGTGCTACCGAACCGACGGCCAGCCGCCTTGCGCATAAATAGACAAGGCTTGGCCAACAGGAGACACTCAGCCTCGGTAGGGGCCCCATGAACCACACGGACAATCTCGATGGCATTGTGCTTCATGCACCCTCGGTTTCCGTGGCATGCGCTGCAACAAGCTGCCGCCGTGCCTCGGCCTTAATCGCCGCCAAAGTGGCGTGCAGCGTACCTCTGTCCTGACCGGGCACCGCTGGCTGATGGCACCCGCCCGGTCCAAGGGGGTTGTCGACGCCAGTGGATCAGGCTAGGCTTTGAGCTACTTTCGCACGGCCAACCACCTAATTCAGGGAGAATCCAACCCATGTGCGATACCTGCGGTTGTAATGTAACGCCCGGCAATGCGCATCTGGTGACCGGAAATGGTCCTTATGCACACACGGCGGATGGCCAGGCGAGCGTCGAGGTACTGAGCAATCTGCTCGGCGAGAACAATCATCAGGCGGGGCATAACCGTCAGCACTTCGCCGCCCATGGCGTGCTGGCTATCAATTTGATGTCCTCGCCCGGTGCCGGCAAAACCAGCCTGCTCGAAGCCACCATTGACGCGCTCGGCGATGAGGTGCGCATCGCCGTGATTGAGGGCGATCTGGAAACCGAAAACGACGCGGAACGCATCCGCGCCCACGGCGTGCCGGCGGTGCAGATCGCCACCGGCAGCGCATGCCATCTTGATGCGCATCTGGTGCATGATGCGCTGCATGAACTCGACCTCGAGCAGATTGATCTGCTGTTCATTGAGAACGTCGGCAACCTGGTCTGCCCGGCCAGCTTCGATCTTGGTCAGCATCGCCATGTCGCCCTGCTGTCGGTGCCCGAGGGTGACGACAAGCCGGCAAAATATCCGGTGATGTTCCGCACTGCCGAGTTGGTGCTACTGACCAAGACTGATCTGCTGCCGGTGCTGACGGACTTCTCGCCCGAGCGGGCCGAGCGCTATTTGCGCCAACTCGCCAGCGAGGTGCCCTTCCTGCACACGGCGGCGCGCGGCGAGGGGGTCGGTATCGGCGCTTGGCTTGACTGGCTGCGCGCGGAGTTGGTTCAGACTAAGGCCCGGGCGACAGAGGAGCCCGGCCTCCACCCGGATCACCACCACCACCATCATCATCATCATCACCCGCATCACCCGCATCACTCGCATCACCCGGGGCAGATGCATCAAGGGGCCCATCACCATTCACATGGGCACTCGCACCATGGCTGAGGCAGCCTTGATGCCGCTCAGACCCTGGGTTTCGCGCCTGACAGGGCCAGGCGCAAAGCAACAGCAGCCTTTGTCACGCGCCCGGCTGTTCTTGCTCGCCCTGTTGCTGATGACGCTCAGCGCGGGAGCATTCGCGGCGGATGATGCGCAACCGGGCCAGGCCGGGCAGAATGCGGCGGCGGTTTACGTCAGCGACAGCGCCTTTGCCGATGTGATGGACGGCCTGCGCCTAGCGATCGAAGAACGCGGGTTTATCATCAACAAGGTGATGCACATGAACGAGATGCTTGAGCGCACTGGCGCCGATCTCGGCATGGATGAGGCGCTGTTTGGCGAGGCACAATCGGTTGAGTTCTGTAGCTCGGCGCTGTCGCGGCGGATGATGGCCGAAGATCCCTCGCGCATCGTCAACTGCCCTTTTATTATCGCTGTTTACACCCTGCCGGATGAGCCGGGAAAAACCCTGGTTGCACATCGGCGTTTTAGCGCCGGAGAGGTTGCGAGCAGCGCTGTGATGCAAGAAGTCGCCAGCACGCTTGAGAGCATCGCCGAGCAGGCGGTGAGTTGGTAGCAGGCGCGCGCCTTTCTCTGAGCTCCGCCGGGACAGCTTTTCGTAATCCCGACACCGGTCGCGGCTGTGCTAACATAATCTTATCGGCACAAAAACATGGTGTCTGTGACGTCATTGCGAATATCACCATTTCCGTGAAGCCATGAGGACAGGCGCGCCGGCAAGCAGGCCGCTGCGGTGCATTCCAGTCGGCAAAACCAGCTGCGGCGACGCTGTCGCCGGGATGATTGAGAAACCGGGAGAAACAGGGCATGAAGGCAAGCGAATACCGACTTATTGTGACCAAACCAGGCGCGCTGTTTGCCGCTTGTCTTATGGTCATATTCGCCGCCGGCTGTGCCTCGGTTCCTCCAGAATATCGCGATCCGCGCGACCCCTGGCAGCCCTACAACAGGGCCATGTTCAAGTTCAACACCGACTTTGACAACGCCTTTATCAAACCTACCGCCGAGGCGTATCAGGCAATCACACCCGAGCCGGTCAATCGCAGCGTGACCAACTTTTTTGGCAATGTCGCCGACCTAACCTCGGCTGTGAACAATCTGCTCCAGTTCAAGCTTTCGCGCACCGGCAGCGATATCAGCCGGGTGCTGGTCAATACCACAGTGGGCGTGCTTGGCCTGTTTGATGTCGCCACTAACGTGGGCATCCCCAGCTACAAAGAAGACTTTGGCCAGACGCTCGGCTACTGGGGCTTTGCCAACGGACCCTACTTCATCATGCCCATCATCGGCCCCAGCACGGTTCGCGATACTTTTGGCTTTGCCGGCGATGTGGTCATCGACCCCTGCTTTAGCGTCAACAGAGATGAAATTTACTGGGGCTTCATCGGTTTGCGGGTCATCGACAAGCGTGCAGGCCTGTTGACAGCGGGGGAAATCTTCGAAGAGGCCGCGATCGACCGTTACAGCTTCGTCCGCGACGCTTATCTGCAAAAGCGTGACAATGACGTCCATGATGGCGACCCGGCCGACGATGCCATTGACGACAACGTCTGGGATCTCGGCGTTGTTGAGTGACAGGGCGCACTCAGGCTCATAGCCCCGGCCACCTCGGAGCATGAATCTGCTGTTTCACGATAAAGCCTGCCAAGGCTTGCGCAAACTAGCACCCCGTAACCGGTGAGAACGAGAACGCAATGGATGACACCCTAAAACGCCTGCTCGACGCCGAGGTGCGTGCCGAGAAAATCGCCCAGGAGGCCGAGCAAGGGCAGGAACGCGTGATCCAGCAGGCGATGCAGGACGCGCGCGTTGCCGAGGAGCGCTTCCGTGCATCTATCCCGGAACTCCACCTCAGCCAGATCGACAAAGCCGATGAGCGCGCCGGACAGACGGTGGCTGAACTGCGCCGCCGCTACGACGAGCGCCACATCCAACTGCGCGACATGGCCGAGCAGCGCGAGGACCAGGCGCTGGATGCGGCCTTTGCGCTGCTGATCGACACGCGCCTATGAACCTCTCACCACCGAACCTCTCCCCACTCGCACTGCCGCCGCCTGCATGAGCGCCGCCGCGCACGCCTATCTCAACACCCGGGTCTCGGTAATGAGCACCCGGCTGTTAGACCCCGAGCGGGCTAAGGCCCTGCTTGAGCTCGGCCTGCCGGAACTGGCCGAGCAACTGGAGTTGCAGTCGGTGATTGAGGATCAACTCTCGGCCCATGCCAAGGTGCGCGCGGTTGAGCAGGCGCTCATTGCGACCTTGCTCGCTGATGTCGCCGTGCTGATTCGCCCGATGAACCCGGCTGAACGCGCACTGCTGCTGAGCTGGGCGCGCCGTTATGCGCTCTTTAATCTCAAGACCCTGATCCGCGGCAAGCTCTACGATCTCGACCCGACAACCATCCGCAACGACCTCTACGACCTGCCGCCCGGCCTGCGTCTGGCGCGCGATGAACTCTTCCGCACCGAGAATGTCCTGGAGTTGCTGCGGGTGCTCGAGCGCGGGCCTTTCAGCCTGCTCGCCCGCCAGGCACGCGAGGTCTATGAACAAAAGCGCGAGCCCTTCGCGCTCGAGGCCGCCATCGACCAGCAGTACTACAGCGACCTGGTGCGCCAGACCATGCGCTTTCAGGGCGACAGCCTGCAACCCCTGCGCCGACTGATGGGTGCGCTGCTTGATCGCATCGACGTAATGTGGATGCTGCGCTTCCGCTTTGCCTATGGCTTCTCGCCGAGTGAGACCTTCTATCAGCTGGTGCCCTCGCCGCGTCTGCTGCATCGCGAGCGCCTGCTTGATCTGGTCAACCGCGAGACACTGCGCCAACTGCTCGATGCCCTGCCCGAGCCACTGGCTGCGCGCATGGCCGATGCCGAAGATGTGCTGGAAGTCCAGCGCCGAGCCGCCGCCCATCAGGCCGAGGAGACCCGCCGCATCCTCACCCAAAGCGCCTCAGGCGTGGCCCGGGCACTGGCTTATTTGATGCTGCGCGAAATGGATCTGATGTTACTCTTCGCACTCTTGCAGGGTGGGCTGCTGGGGCTGCCGCCGGATGTGATCAAAAGCGCCGTCGACCCCCATGCCTTTGGGGCTGCCAATGGCGGCGGCGCACTGGCCGCAGCGGCCTGAGACCGGAGACTTCCATGGCCCGGCTATTCCCCATCAGAACCCGCGCGGACAACCCAAGATGCGCCTGAATTTCCCAGCGACCAACTCCGCCGCCAACTCCGCTACCAAGCTGAGCCTGCGTCTGCGCGAAGAGCTATCCCGGCTGTGGCAGCTCATCCGCGGGGAGGTCGAAGACGACACCCGCCCACGCTTGCTGCCGCTGCCGATGCAGCATGTGCGCCTGATGCTGATGACCGAGGATCTGCCACGCGCCTCCCTGGCACTGGCCGAGACCGGACAGTTCCATCCCGATACCCGCCCGCCGGAAGAACCGGCGCTGTCCAATCTCCCCGGCCACGACTACCGCGAGACCTTTGTCCAGGCACGCTCGCGCCTGGATAAGATCGTCCGCATTGCCGAGCTTGAGGACAGCCCGATCCTGGGGCAAGCGCAAGTCATCGACCATCAAGTGCTGGACGCGCTCAACCAAAAACTCGGCACCCTGTGGGAAGACGCCTCCCATCTGGAAGAAGACTTTCGTGGCCTCGATGAGGAAGAGCGGGTACTGCGCGAGCAAGAGGCGGCGCTTGAGAACTTTGCCAATCTCAAGGTCGACCTGGGCGTGCTCAAGCGCAAAACGCGCTTTCTTGATTTCTACATCGGCCTGGTACCGCGCGAGAATGTCAGCCGACTCGAAGGCGCGGTGGCCCTGGCCGGGCATCTGCTGCTCAACTATTTGCAGCGCGACAATCACGCCCATGTGGTCATCATCGGCCCGTGCGGCGAGCGCGAGAATCAACTGGCCTCGGTACTGAGTTCCGCCGGCTTTCAGGCGCTGCCAATTCCCGACGGCATCACCGACAAAACCACCGAAGAACTCGAGGCCGATTTTCGCGCCCGCCATCAGGCGCTCGAAGCGCGCCGTGCCGCGCTCGAGCAACAACTGACCGACTGGCGCGACAAACACCGCGAACAACTGCTCGACGCGCGCCGGGTGCTGCTACTGGCGGAGCCGCTGGTGACCCTGGACCCCTCTATTCATGGAGTGAAAAGCCTGGCGGTACTGTGCGGCTGGGTGCCAACGCGCGCTATCGACCGACTGCGCAAAAGCCTGAACGCGCATCTGCAACTCCCCTTCGCGCTCGAAACCCGCCGCCCCACCGCTGCCGAGCGCCCGCTGGTGCCGACCGTGCCGACGCACAACCAGGTGCTCGCGCCCTTCTCGACCCTGGTCAAGCAGTATGGCATCCCGCAGTACGGGGAGATTGACCCCACGCCGCTCTTTGCCGTCACCTTCCTGCTCATGTTCGGCATGATGTTCGGCGACGTTGGCCATGGTGCCGTGATCGCGCTGGCCGCTTATCTGGCGCGCAACAAGCTCAAGAGCTTCGCCGCTTTTGGCATCGCCGCTGGTGTTTCTTCCATGCTGTTCGGCTTCGTCTTCGGCAGCATTTTCGGCGTCGAGCACTGGCTGCCGGCGCTGTGGATGCCACCGCTGGAAGACCCTATCACCATGCTCAAGGTGGCACTCGTCTGGGGCATTGTTTTTATCATCGCCGCCTGTTCGCTTGGCATCTACAACCGAATCGCTGTCGGCAACATTCAGGGAGCGCTACTCGCCCCGCATGGCCTGGTCAATCTGCTGTTTTATTTTGGCTTTCTCGCCGGTGGCTGGAATCTTGCCAGCAGCGGCGGCTTTGGCCTCTGGCCGGGGCTGATCGTGCTGGGCTCGCTGGCGACCCTGGCGGTGCATCAATGGCGACATCTGTCCGGGCCGGTCGGGGAGAAAATCCTGGTGGTTTTCATCGAGACCCTGGACACTGTGATCGTCTATCTGTCGAACACCCTGTCGTTTTTGCGCGTTTCCGCCTTCAGCCTGAACCATGCCGCGCTCGCCATCGCCATTTTCACGCTCGCCGACATGCTCGGCGCCTTTGGTACCATAGTGACCCTGATCCTCGGCAACCTCTTCATCCTGGTGCTGGAAGGCGGTATTGTGATGATCCAGGTGATGCGTTTGCAGTATTACGAAGGCTTTTCGCGCTATTTTTCTGGCGATGGCCATGAATTTGCACCCTTGCGCTTGCGTTTTGGGGAGAGCCCTTAGGGCGAATTTTTTCGCTGGGTCGGTTTGGTTGAATTTGTTGTTGCATTCTTTCTTGGCTGATTTAGTCACTCTCTTTATTCACTCTTAAACGGAGTCGCCCACATGTACTGGCTTGTTGTTCTGATGTCCCTGGCCATCTTCTCGCTGGTGGCGAGCGGCCTCTATCTGGAGTTTCGCCCGGCACAGGCGGTGCGCACCCGTGCCTGGTTCAAGCCTGTGCTCAGCACCCAGTTGCTCGGTTTCTTTGGCGCCCTGATTGGCATTCTGGTCCTGGGCGTGGGTGATGTCATGGCCGAGGCCGGCGAAGCCGCGACCCAGGCGGTCGAGATTTCCACCGGCATGGGCCTCGCCATTCTTGGCGTCGGCATCCCTACCGGACTCTCCACCATCGGGGCTGGCATCGCTGTTGGCCCGATCGGCGCTGCCTCCTTGGCCGCCGTGATGGAGCGTCCCGAGGCGCTTGGTCGCAGCCTGATCTTCCTCGGCCTGGCCGAGGGTATCGCCATCTACGGTCTGGTCATGAGTATCCTGCTGCTCAATCGCATCTGATAGCCGCCAAATAACCGGCGGACAATCGACCATGTCATTGATACCTTTGCGGTTCGGACACCTCTCATGAGCGAGACAGCCGCGCTCGGCGATCCGACGCTCATGCTTTTCCTTGGCGACCAGGCATTGGCAGACGGCTTTCGGCTAATCGGCTTCGAGACCCATCCCGATCCCTCGCCGGAAGAAGTTGACAAGCGCCTGCGCGAATTAGTGCGCGAGCGCGCTCGTGCCTTCGTGATTGTCGACGATGACCTGATGCAAGCCGACATCCCGGCTTTGCAGCAGGTGCGTCGCGAGGGCGGGCGCATCGTGGTGATCGCGGTGCCCAAGCTGCAGGCCGATCCGCAACTGCACAGCGATGTCGCCGCGCGCCTCAGCGCCATGTTCGGCGGTTCGCAGTTCCGTTAGGCCCAGGCCCCGAAAGCTCGACCAACCTCGACTCAATTGACCACTGCCCCAAACAGGCTCCACCGTGAACCAAGCACAAGATCTGGAACAGGCCATACTCGCGCGCGCTGAGCGCCTGGCGCAGGAATACCGTGATCGCGGCCAACGCTCGCGCGATGCCATTCTGCGCGAGGCAGCTGAAAAGCTGCGCCTGCGTGAGGAGCGCGAGGACAGCATCGCCAAGTCTCTTGGCGAGCGCACCTTCCGCCAGCAGGTGCAGGCGCAGGAACTCAAAATGCAGAGCGACCTCGACCAAACGCGCTGGAATCTGGTGCGCAACGTCGAGGCGCGACTGACCGAGCGCATGTTCACCCACGCCGATGATGAATCGGCCTATCTCGACACCCTGGCGGGCTTCATCAGCGCCGCTGCGCGCGAGATCGAGCACCAGGAGATGGTCGTGCAGGCCAACGCGCGCGACCTCAAACGTCTGAAGGCGCACTGGGAGCGCATCGCCAGCTCGGCACCTGCCGGCGCTCAGCTGAGCCTTGCCAGCGACCCCATCGACACCCTGGCCGGGGTGCTGGTCATCAGCGCGGATCGGCGTATCCGAGTCGATAACACCTTCGAGGGTCGCCTCGCTCGCCTCGGTACCCGCGTCCAGCAGACCATTCTCGAACGCCTGCTGCCGAGCGGCTTCGATACCGGCAACATCTTCGGTGGCTGAAACCATGACAGAGACTCAACGCAGTGGCCGGGTGCGCGAAATCAACGGCCCTATCGTCACCATCGACCTGCCGGGCGCGCGCAGCGGCGAGCAGATCAAAATCGGCGAACTGGGGCTGATCGGCGAGGTCATCTCCCTGAGCGGCGAGCAGGCCGTGGTGCAAACTTACGAAAGCACCGACGGCGTGCGCCCCGGCGAGCCTGCCATCGGCCTTGGCTGGCCACTGTCGGCTGAGCTCGGCCCCGGGCTGCTTGGCGGCATTTTCGACGGCGTGCAGCGACCACTTGAGAAGATCGCCATGGAGTCCGGCGACTATATTCGCCGTGGCCTGGCGCTGCCGGCGCTGGATCGCGCGAAGCTTTGGGAGTTCGAGCCCAACAAAAAACTGGAGCTGGGGACGCGCATTGGTCCCGGTACCGTGCTTGGCACCGTTCAGGAAACCGCAACCATCCTCCACAAGATTCTGGTGCCACCGGGCATCCGCGGCGAGCTGATCGAGCTGGCCCCGGCTGGCGGCTATGACATCGAATCCACCGTCGCCCAGGTGCGCATACCCGGGCAGGGGCCTAATCAGCCCGGGCGCAGCCATCGCCTGAGCCTCTATCACCGCTGGCCAGTGCGCCGCCCGCGTCCTTACAGCAAACGCGACGATGGCATCTCCCCGCTGATCACCGGCCAACGCGTCATCGACAGCTTCTTTCCGCAGCTTAAAGGTGGCAAGGGCGCGGTTCCCGGGCCCTTCGGTGCCGGCAAGACGGTGGTACAGCAGCAGGTGGCACGCTGGTCGAATGCCGACATCGTGGTTTATGTCGGCTGCGGCGAGCGCGGGAACGAGCTGGTCGATGTGCTCGAAACCTTCCCCCAGCTTGAGGACCCCTACACCGGGCGCAAGCTGATGGAAAAGACCCTGCTGGTCGCCAACACCTCCAATATGCCGGTGGTGGCGCGCGAGGCGTCCATCTACATCGGCCTGACCATGGCCGAGTACTATCGCGACATGGGCTATGACGTGGTCATGCTGGCGGACTCCACCAGCCGCTGGGCCGAGGCGCTGCGCGAAGTGTCCGGGCGCCTGGGGCAGATGCCGGTTGAGGAAGGCTATCCGGCCTATCTGGCCTCGCGCCTGGCCGCAGTGTATGAGCGCGCCGGACGAGTCGAGACCTATGACGCCGGCTCCGGCTCGGTCACGCTGATCGGTGCCGTCTCGCCGCCGGGTGGCGACTTCTCCGAGCCGGTCACCAGCCATACCAAGGACATCATCGAAACTTTCTGGGCCTTGTCCAAAGAGCTGGCCGACGCGCGCCATTATCCGAGCATCGACTGGGTCACCAGCTTCTCCGCCCATGTGCATACCGCCGCCGAGTGGTGGCACAAAGAAGTCGATCCCGCCTGGGAACAGCGCCGCGCGCAAGCTTTGGGGTTATTGGCCCGCGATGCCGAACTCTCGCGCATCGTCAACCTGGTCGGCCCCGAGGCATTGTCCGACACCCAGCGCTGGGAGCTCGAGGGTGCCTCCCTGGTGAAGGAAGGCGTCCTGCAACAGAGTGCGCTCGATGAGATCGATACCTTCTGCTCACCACAAAAGCAATTTGCCCTGCTTGATCTGGTACTGTCGATTTATGACAAGGGCGCCGACTTGATCGCGCTCGGCGTTCCGGTCAGTGAGTTGCAGAACATGCCACAACTGGCCAAGGTGCGCCGCTGCAAATCCATGTACAACAGCGACCAGGTCGATAGCATTCGCGCCCTTGGGCGTGAGGCCGAGCAGGCGTTTGAAGCCATCCGACTGGAATACGCCAAACAGGCGGAACACTCATGAGTATCAAGGAATACCGCACTGCCAGCCAAGCGAGCGGCGGCCTGATTGTTGTGCGCGACACCCCCGGGATTGCCTTTGGTGATCGCGTGCGCATCACCGACGAGCGCGGCGAGACGCGCGACGGCCAGGTGATTCGCGCGGCGGATGACGAGGTTTTGATTCTGGTGTTCGAGGGCACCGATGATCTGGACCTGTCCGGCATCTGGGTGCGCTTTCTCGACCAGCCGGTGGAAATCGCCCTGTCGCCGGAGCTGCTCGGGCGTGAATTTAACGGCCTGGGCGAACCGCGCGACGGGCGCCCGCCGGTGCTGTCGAACCTGCGCCGCGCAGTGGGCGGCTCAGCCATCAACCCGGCGGCGCGCACCTATCCGCGCGAATTTATCCAGACCGGCGTCTCCACCATCGACGGACTGAACTCGCTGGTGCGGGGCCAGAAGCTGCCGATCTTCTCCGGCTCTGGCCTGCCGCACAACCGGCTCGCGGCCCAGATCGTGCGCCAGGCCAAGCTGAAGGATCAGGACTCCAGCTTCTCAATCGTCTTTGCGGCCATGGGCGTGTCCTACGCCGATGCCAAGTTCTTCCGCGACGAATTCGCCAGCTCAGGCGTGCTGCGCAATGTGGTGATGTTCGTCAACCTCGCCGATGATCCGCCGGTTGAGCGCCTGACCCTGCCGCGCACCGCGCTGACGGCGGCTGAGTATCTGGCCTACGAACTCGACCGCCATGTGCTGGTGGTGATGACCGACATGACCTACTACGCCGAGGCGCTGCGCGAGGTGGCCACCGCCAAGGGCGACGTACCGGCACGTAAAGGCTATCCGGGGTATTTGTATTCCGACCTCGCCGAGATCTACGAGCGTTGCGGGCGCATTCACAACCGCCATGGCTCCATCACCATGGTGCCGGTGGTGTCCATGCCCTCGGATGACATCACCCACCCGATCCCCGACCTGACCGGCTACATCACCGAAGGCCAGATCGTGCTCTCGCGCGAGCTGCACAACCAGGGCGTCTACCCGCCGGTGCATATCTCGCCGAGCCTGTCGCGCCTGATGAAGGACGGCATCGGCAAGGATGACACCCGCGAGGATCACCCCCATGTCGCCGCCCAGCTCTATGCGCTCTATGCCCGGGCGCTGGAGACGCGCAACCTGGCTTCTATCATTGGCGCCGATGAGCTGTCCGAGCGCGACCGGCGCTATTTGAAATTTGCCGATGATTTCGACAAGCAATTCGTCGGTCAGGGTGAATCCGAAGACCGCTCGATCGAGGCCACGCTCAACCTGGCCTGGGAGCTGATGAGCAAATTCCCGCGCGACATGCTCACGCGGATGTCCGAGACCGAGGTCGCCAAGTACTACCAGGGCTCGGCCTGAAGCTTGGTAGTTAAGCTTGGTTGCTAATTAATGGCTCAACAAATCCTCAGGGTTCCGCCGACCAAAAATACGCTGCTGTCGCTCAAGAAGCAGACGAAATTTCTGGAAGATGGCCATGATCTGCTCGAGCGCAAGCGCGAGCTGCTGACCCGCTTGGTCTACGAGCGCATCGGCGAGTATCGCCAATTGCGGGAACAGGCCGAGGCCAAGCTCAAGGAGGCCTATCGTTCGCTCGGTATCACCCACCTGCGCATGGGCAACCGCGCCATGCATCAGGCTGCGCTTGGTGCGAGCCCTGCACTGAATGTCAACATCCTGCCGCGCCGCAGCCTAGGGGTGGAATATCCATCGGTACAAGCCTCGCCATTGCCGCTGAAACCGGCCGGGCTGTTGGGCACGGATGCCAGCTTCGACGCCACCTGTCGCCAGCTTGCCGAGGCCGCTGCCGTACTGGCCAATCTGGCCGAGGTGGAAATTGCCCTTCACCGCCTGATGGAGGAGCAGCGCAAGGCACAGAAGCGGGTCAATGCACTCAAATACAACATCATCCCGCTCTATCGGCGAACACTGCACTTCATTCAGTCAACACTCGAAGAAGAAGAGCGCAACACGCTATTTCAGGTAAAGATTCTGCGAGAACGAGCAGGCTGAGCGCGGTGCCCACCGTGGACGCCCCTCGACCAAAACAAAAAACCAGTTTGCGATTGGACTATCAGCAACGCCTAGGGTTGCTCTTGCTCTTGCTCTTGTCGTTCCGCAGTTGTGCGCAGAAAAGTCGCAATCAGAATAAATGGCACGAACAGCAGCAAAAGACCTCCAAGCGCCTGAATCAGGATATCGAGGAATGCCACCTGGGGAACCAGTGTCTTGCCAATCACCATCATAATGACGCCGGCGGCCATGAAAATGCTGCCAACCACGACGGCGTCGTTCATGGTCTTGCAGCCAATGCGGTGTTTAGACATTGCGGATACCTCTGCTGCTTCAGCGCCGTGAGAATCTGGCGCACATCCAACGAACATAGCAGATTTGACCATCACCCTGGGCCTTGGGTTGATGATCTGCGGGAGTTCGCGCTGTCCTGCCGGCGTCTATTCGCCCCGCTCAGCCCTCACAGCGGTTGGTCGGGAATGAAACGCAATACACCGCTATTGATGCAGTATCGCTTGCCGGTTGGCGGCGGCCCGTCATTGAACACATGGCCTAGATGAATGCCAGAGCTCGCGCTGCGCACCTCAATGCGGCGCATGCCATGGCTTGCATCCTCGTGCATGGTCACCGCACCCTCCAGGGGTTGGAAAAAACTCGGCCAACCGGTGCCGCTGGTGAATTTGGCATCGCTTCGGAACAGCGCAACGCCGGTCACCGGATCAACATAGGTACCGGGGCGGTGATTATCGAGCAACGAGCCGGTGAAAGGCGCCTCTGTCGCCTGGCCGTAGGCAATCTCGAAGGCCTCCGGGCTCAGGGTCTGCTGCGCGAGCCATCGCCAGAAGCCGGCGGCATCGCCACTGTAGCCGGTATGGCGAGCGCTTTCCTGGCCTTCCTCGAACAGCACGATGGTCGGGGTGGCCCAGAGTGGCTCGGCCAGCGTCCAGTCGCTCGGCGGCAGCGCAGAAAGAGTGGTACGAACTGGCACCGGAGATTGCCAGTGGGCAAGGACCTCTTTCTTAAACAGGGCGCAGTAAGCGCAGCCTTCGGCCTCAAAAACAATCAACTGACGCTCGGCCACGAGGTCGTTTGCACTCAGGGGTGGGGCTCCCTGCTCTTGCTTGGCCGCAGCGGCTGACTGCCCGTTTTCCAGCGGGTAGCGGACACCTGTCCCACCAAGACCGCAATAGCCGTTTGGATGCTTTTGCAAGTAGTCTTGGTGCTCCTCCTCGGCGGGATAAAAGGTCCTAAGCGGCGCGATCTCGGTGGTGATGGTGCCACGACCGGCGGCGTTCAGGGCTTGTTGATACCGCGCTTTTGTGCGCCGCGCGGCGGCTTCCTGTGCGGGCCCGCTGAAGTAAATCGCACTGCGGTAATTCGAGCCAACATCATTGCCCTGACGGTCGCCCTGGGTCGGGTCATGGTTCTCCCAGAAACCTGCCAATATCCGCTCCAAGCTGGTCTGAGCCGGGTCGAAAGTTACCCGTACCACCTCGGCATGATTGGCTTGCTCACCGCTACGCTCGTCGGCCAGAATCTGCCGGTAACTCGGGTCGGCGCGTTCGCCACCGGCATAGCCGCTGACCACCTCAAGCACACCCGGCAGTTCGGACATGCGCTTCTCGGCACCCCAGAAGCAACCCATGCCCAGGACAATCTGTTGTGTGTCGCCAGCCGCAGCGCCATCCTGCGCCCGCGCCCATCCTGAGATGAGCAGCACCGAACCCAGGGCGATGCTACCGATGACTCGCACAACCTGGCTCGCAAGGGCTCTGGCATCCCGGCTTGCGGGATTTTGGGTGATGGTCCAGTTTGTCATCAGGGTGGTCCTCATCAGTGATTGCCGTGAAATAGCAGCTTCATCCGCTAGAGTGGCCAGGGACAGGAGCCTTATCGGAAAAACGCCAGATTCAGTCTCCGGGAAGGCCGGGGGCCATGAACCGAAGACGCAAGCAGCATTCGTCAGTTTGCAAGAATATGATGCGAGCATTCCAACCAAACCCAAGTGCTGGAGTCGGGCTTAAAGGTAGGTAGGCCTCAAAGATGCGTCGCACATCAAGCAAAATGCGCCCACACCGGCCGATGATCCGAGGCTTGGCGACTGGTCGAACTGCGCTCGACGCCCCCAGCCTTAAGCTGCAGTCCCGTGTAGAACACCCGATCTAGCGTCAGCAGCGGCCAGCGTGCTGGATAGGTCGCTCGTGCGGGTGCCGCGGACAGGCGCTGGCGCAGGGGCTTAAGTCCCGGCGACCAGGCGAAGCCGTGATTGAAGTCGCCGAGCAGCACCAGCGGCGGAGGCGACGGCTGTGACTGCCAGCGATCGATCCGCGCGGCCAGTTGGGCCACCTGCGCGCGCCGCTCGCGCATGCCGAGTCCAAGATGGGTCGCCATCACCACGACCCGCTGCCCGTGCTGTTCCAGTTCGGCTTCGATCAGCCCGCGCGGCTCACGGCCCGGCACGCTGAGGTCGAGCAGATGGCGCGTCTTGATCGGCCAACGGCTGAGCAGCAGGTTGCCATAGTCGTTGTAGTCCCTGCGCAGCGTCGGGCCGAGCAGTGGCTCATAGCCAAGCGCGGTCAAGCGCGGCAGCAGCGCCAGGGTGGCGGCGGCGGGCGCGGGTTCGGTGGGAGTTTCGACCTCCTGCAGGGCGATCACATCAACATTGAGCGCGCGGATCACCTCAAGAATACGCCCCCAGTTGCGCCGGCGATCAGCGCCGATGCCGCGATGGATGTTGTAGCTGGCCAGGCTAAACAGTTCACCATCGGGCATGTCACCCTCAGCCATCACGCGTGTCCTTGAGCAGACGCCGCCCCACCCAGGCCAGACCGGCCAGCGCCAGGATGCCGACCAGCAGCAATGCCAGCGCACGCGGGTCGGCGCGACCGAGCACTGCGATCAGTCCCTCGGCAAAGACGGTCAGGGCGAGAATGCCGGGCAGCATGCCGAGCAGGGTCCCGAGCAGATAGTCGCGCCAGCGCAGCGGCAGCACCCCGGCGACCAGGTTGAGCACGGCGAAGGGCGCTACCGGCACAATGCGCACCGTCAGGATGGTCAGCAAGCCCCGCTGCCCCAGCCGATGCGCGATGCGCGACACCGTCGAGCCGCCCAGGCGATCAAGCAGGCCGCGCCCGAGCCAGGCACCCAGCAGGCGGCCCGCCGCCGCCGACAGGGTCGATCCCGTCAGTGCCACCAGTATGCCGGTCAGCGGATCAAACAGCAGCGCGCTGGCCAGAATGAGTAAGGTGACCGGCACCGCCGCCAGACTCGCGATGACGAATCCGATCGTCGCCAGCGGCGGCCCCCAGAGGGTACCTGAGAGGCGCCCGGCCGCATCGGCTAGTGCCTGCGGATCGAGCCAGGCACCGAGCGGGGTCCAGCGCCACAGGGCTGCCAAGGTCAGAAACACCCCAAGCAGCCCGAGCGCCAGGGCCAGCCGGCGACGTACCGGGGTGGCCTTGTGGTCCTCGGCCAGCAGGGTGGTCACCTGGGCGGGATCGAGCGGGCGATCGGGATCGACTAGGCGCTCGTCGGGCAATTGGCGCTGCCAGTCCGGGTCAACCGCGCCGTCGAGTTCGGCTAGACGCGGTGCTGAGGCAGCTTGCCCTTGGGAGCGCAGATGCTCAATGGTGGCGATCAGGCCTCCACCCTGAGCCTGAATCGCTTGCTCCCGCGCGCCGATCTCGGCTGGGGCCAAGCCGAGCCAGGGTGCCAGCAGGCGGTGGCGCAAGGCGGCGATGGCGGATACCTCGGCATCATCGCGCGCGGTCACGGACAGATCGCATTCACTGTCCAGGCCCATCGAGCGGTTACTGAGATTCGCCGAGCCGACCCGCAAGATCCGATCATCGGCGATCAGCAACTTGGCATGCACCATGGGCGTACCGGCGGTCAGGCCGGGGACCTGCGGACAATAGACTTTAAAACGCCCATGTCGGTCGGCCCGGCGCAGGCTCGCCAGCCGTCGCGCGCGCATCACGTCCATGGTGCGCTGTTGCAGCCAACTGCCGGTTTGTTCTGGCAGCAGCAGCACGATCTCCGGGCCTTGGCGCCGCCGCAATGAGCGGCACAGCTCAGCCACCACCGTGCGCGCGCTCAGGTATTGGTTTTCAAGGTACAGAAACCGCTGCGCTGAGGCGATCTGTTCGCGATAGAGCTGCTCGACCTCGCGCACCTCGGGGCGACCCTGGTAGCTTGGGACGGTGAGGGCAATGGTCACGGGGATGTCGCGCAACAGCGGCGCGACACCTGAGGGCCAGGGGTCCTCATCTGTCGGTCCCGCTGCGCAGGCATTGGCCAGCGCCGAGCCGCCGCCGGCGCTTTGCCAGCGTTCAACCAGCAGCCGTTCAAGCGCGCCGGCGGCCTCGGCATCGACCAGCAGTTGCACATCATGAAAGGGCGGATAGGGCTCACCGCTCGGGTCGCGCCGATGCGGGTCGTCAGCCCGGTGCGCGGAGGTATCCCAACGCCATTGCCCGAGATCGAAACCGCCGCAGTAGGCGATGCGCCCGTCGATGGCGACCAGCTTTTGATGCTGACTGGCCGCCAGCGGATGGGCGGAATCCTTGCAAAAATGCTGGCGCGGATGCTGCTGCCAGGGGTCATGGCCGAAGAACAAGGGCTCGCGCTCCAGCGCATAGATAGGCGCATAGTCCCACAGCAGGATAAACACCTCGAGTTCGGGCGCGCGCTCAAGCTGGTGGATCAGCAGCGCCCCGAGCTCGCGCGGATGGCCGTCGTCGCGACCGCCGCGCTTGAGCTCGATACGGCTGTGGATATCCCAGGCGGCGATGATGATCCGCCGCCGGGCACGCAGGATGGAGGCGCGTACGGTGGCGAAGTAGTCCTCGCCGTCGACCAGCGCGGCGAGGCGCTCGGTGCCGGCTTGCTGTGGTCTGTCGTTGTTCGAAGATTTCATCGGCATGCAGTCAGGATGGCATATCCGCTGGCACGCACGCGCACCGGGTCGGTGACCCCGCCATAGCCGGTGAACAGGATCCACTCGCGCGGCACCCCACGCCCGCGTACCTCCTCGAACAGATCGAGCGAATTGCCATCGGGCAGGCTCATGTCGGCGAGAATGACTAGGGGTTCGAAGGCGTCGCCGAGCAGGGTCTCGTCTTCGAGGATCAGCAGTGGGTTGGACATGCGCGTTGTCAGAGGAGAGCGTGAACAGAAGCGGCAAAAGAGGGAGGAGAATCACCCCCTCCTCGAGACTCTTTGCTCACCACTCGCCCACTATGAGGCAGCATGCGCCCCCCGGTTTTTGGTCGGCGCCTCGCGACAGCGTTTAGGCGCATCAATGGACACGGCATTCGGAAACATGTCAAGCCAAGTGATACGCAAGCCATAGCCGTGCACGGTCACCGCCTCCTGCGGACATTCGCGGGTCACCCGACTGGCGATGGCTTGCAGCGTCGCGGAGTCGAACTTGAAATAAGGCGGCGTGAAGCCGGCATCGGCGTTCTTGAAAATCAGCGTGTCGGCGGTGCCGGCCTCGACGGTCTCGATGCGATACTGTACATCGCGCCCGTCACCGGTGACACCCGTAATCTGCACCTGCCAGGAATCCGGTCCCCAGCGCAGCCACAGGAAGCCGATAATCAAGACGCCGACGGTCGCGGCACCGATGCTAAGTTTTCGTTTCATAGTCATAAGTTTGTCCTCCTGATGTGTTTGAGGGCTGGTCGTGACAGCGTGCCCGCCGCCGGCGCAGCAGGTCGCGCACGCGGGTGGTCGGGCGGGCCAAGGGCGAACGGGGCACTAGGACCCGTTGTCCTCGGGGAAGAGCGCTTGCATGCTGTCATCCCAGGCGTCACCAAGGGCTTGGTAGGCGCCGACGAAGCCTTCTTTCATCGACTCCCAGGCCGTTTCGGAGCTGGTTTTCATGCTGCCGTAGGATTCGGCCACCTGGGTGCGACGTGCGCGCAGCGCATCCATGCTGGCACGGGCCTGCTCACGCGCGGCTTGGCTCATGTCGGACCAGTTTTCATCGAGCCAATCCTGCATCGCGTCGATCCGCTGGTCGGCCTTGTCCAGCGCGGCCTGGGACGCAGCGACAGCCTCGTCACGCTGCTCGGCGCCATAGGCTTGCAGGTCTTTTAGCAGTTCCTGCGTCTCCTGGCGGACCTCGGCGGCCGAGCCAACAGGATTGGACGTGGTCTGGGTGGCATCGGCCTCAGAGGCCGCAAACACAGGCGTGCTAGCCAGTGCCAGCGCCAAGGCTGGCGTCGTGAGCTGTTGTATCAATCGCATGGTGATCTCCTGATTAAGAGTGAATGTGAGGGGTTCTGATTGACTGGCGCGCCGCAGCACTGGGGCCGGGGTGCGCGCCAACGGTGGCGCTAGAACTAGAAGCGCTCGCGTGCCGCGCGCAGGGACTCCCCAAGCGCTTCGCTTGCGCGCTGGGCGCCGGCTTGGAGATCCTGCCAGGCTTCCTGGCTGGATTCGCGCAAACGATCCAGGCGTGAATGCGCCTCGCCGCGCTGCTCCTTAAGCTTGCCGATCTGCTCATGCAGATTCGCCCGCGTCTCGGCACCGGCACTGCGGGCCTTGGCCTCAAGCTCGTCGATTTGGGCGTCCCATTGATCGAGCTTGGCTTTGAATTGGTCGATCACGGCTTGACGATCGGTCATGTGAACCTCCGATTGGTTGATTGATATTTGAGGGCTTGGACAGGCGCTCGGCTTTCACACACCAGCGCAATGGCACCGTGCGGACGGCGCAACCGATGCGCCAGCTACTGCGCCTGCTCGGCCACCAGCGCCTAGCATTGCCCCGTGTGCTGGTGGACTGTGGCGACCGGTCGGCGTCATCGTGCTTTGCTCTCACCGTGAATTCAGCAAAGACAATGCCAGAACGGCTGACAGACTCAATCCTCGGCCCAGGAAGCCGCCTCAGCGCGGGTTGTCAGGCTCGGCGAGCGCCTGACCCCTTCACGAGCGGCCTACCCAAGCGGTCTACTCAACTGAATCAGATCGGTTTAAATGCACCGCAACCGGGGCTTATGCACCCACACCCGCCGAGCCGACCGTGCTGTCCCGGGCTGTTTGCCGCTCGGTCTCAGCATTGACGCAGGCCCCGAAGATGATCGCCACCGCCGACAGATAAAGCCACAAAGGCAAAACAATGGCCCCCAGCGAGCCATCGGTGGCGTTGTAGGCGCCGCAGTTGGCGACATAGAAGGAAAACAGCCCCGAAGCCCCCAGCCACACGATGCCTCCTTCAACCGCACCCGCGAGCGACGGTGCGCGAGGGCACGGCCATTCTCAAAGGCCAGGTGGAAACCGAAGCCCAACGCGAGCAGGCAAGCTCAATCGCCAGCAGTCTGATTGGTGTAAACAGCGTCGATAATCGGCTACTGGTAGAGCCACAGGTCTAAAGCCGCGTTACTCGACCGCCAGCACCCGCTCGAAATCCTGACGACCCGCGGGCTTGAGCAGTTGGTCATCGAATAGCTCGGTTGCCTCGGGCTGTTCAACCAAACTGTATCCCGACACAGCGACCAACCGCAGTCCCCGACGCTGGGGCCAGTTGGCGAGATGTCTAGCCAGCTCAAGGCCGTCCATGTCGGGCAGGCCGACATCCAGGAAGACGATTTCGGGGGCGTCGGTGCCGATGCGCTCAAGCGCCTCGGCGCCGGTGGCGGCAGTCTGCACCTGATGGCCAAGCGCGCGCAGCAATACAGCGGTCGCTTCAAGAATCTCAGGTTCATCATCGACCACCATGACCCGACGCGCGCGCAGCGCGGGTTGGCCGGACAGTTCCGGCGCGGTGTCACGCTGGGATTCGGGGGGCTCGGTGCCGTTTGGCGCGTCTGAGGCGACCTCGGCCACCGGCAACCAGACGTTGAAGGTGGCGCCGCAGCCCACCCCGGCGCTATGCGCCTCGACGCGGCCCTGATGCAATTCCACCAACTGGCGCACCAACGCAAGGCCAATCCCGAGACCGCTTTCGCGGCCAACGCGGTCCTCGGCGCCACGGGTGAAGGCGTCGAACAGCCAGTGTTGATCTTCGGCGGCGATACCCTGGCCGGTGTCGGTGATGCTGAGACACACTTGCCCGTCCTGACAGTTCAACGAGAGGTGAATCTGACCGCCGGGCTCGGTGTATTTGATGGCGTTGTCGAGCAAGTTGGTGAGGACTTGCACCAGGCGGGTAGCATCGCCCTGGACCCAAACGGGATCATTCGGCAGTTCAAGCTCCAAACGATGTGCGCGCTCGGCCAGCGGATTGGCCAGAGCTTCCACAGTCTCGCGCGCCAGGGCGGCGAGATCCTCGGATTGCCGGCGCAGGACGATGGCGCTGCGGTTGATGCGCGCGGCATCGAGCAGGTCTTGCACCAAGCGCTCAAGGTGACGCATCTGGCGGTCGATGCGGCAGACGGCCTGCTTATAAGTGGACGAATCGGGCTGGGGCGTGAGGGCCAGCGCGTCCAGGGTGCTGCGCACGGGTGCCAAGGGGTTGCGCAGTTCGTGCCCCAGCAGGGCCAGAAAGGCGTTTTTGCGTCTGTCCGCTTCGGCTAGGCGGGCGGTGGTGTTGCGCAGGTTGTCCTCAAGTGCCTGGCGCTCGGTGACATCCACCACCAGGGACAGAATGGAGACCAACTGGCCGGCGCTGTCGTGCAAGGCCGAGTTGTACCATTCGCACCAGATCATCCGCCCATCGGCGCGGCGGTTGCGCACGGGGATGCGATTGTGCTCGAATTCACCACGAAAAAGCGCTTCGCGCACGCTGCGCATGTGATCGCGGTCGGCGGCATGAACCAGGCAGAGTTCTTCAAGCGTCTGTCCGATGACCGCTTGCTCGTTCCAGCCCAAGATGCGTTCGGCCGCCGGCGACCAGCCGAGCAGCCGGCCCTTGATGTCCCATTCCATGGAGGCGACCGGGCTGTTGTCCATGTGCCGCTTGAGGCGACCGAGGGTTTCGCGATAGCGCTGCTCGGCCAGGCGCGAGGCGGTGCAGTCGCTGAAGCTAGCCACCACGCCAGCGATGGGCTCCGAGGGGGTGCGGTAGGGGCGCAGGCGCAGTGAAAACCAGCGTCCGTTGTCGGTTGCGACTTCGCGCGCGGCGGGTGACTGGCCGGCCAGCACGGCACAGGCATCGGCGAGCAAACCGGCGCTGTCGAAGCGCGCTTGCAGGTCGCTGACCGGCCGGCCGATGGCCGTTGGGCCGAGATCGAAGAGCGCGTCACTCGCCGGAGTGAAACGGCGCAGACGCAGCTCGGGATCGAGAAACAGGGTGGCGACTTCACTGCTGAGCAGCAGGTTGTTGAGGTCGTTGTTGACGGACTCAAGCTCGCGCACTTTGTCCTGCAACGCCTGGTTGAGGCGATTGAGCGCGCGATTGTCCGCAGCCAGGGTCTCGGGCTTGAAATTGGTGATTTTGGTCATTGCCGAAGTGATTGAATCGCATACCCCCAGGCGCGGATTGCTCGGGACAAGCCGCACGGTTGTTTTCACTCGACGACCACAGCCTGATTGGTCTTGGCCGCCATCACGAAATCGTTGCGGTGCAGCCCAAC
Organism: Thiorhodovibrio frisius; assembly: GCF_033954835.1. NCBI lineage: Bacteria > Pseudomonadati > Pseudomonadota > Gammaproteobacteria > Chromatiales > Chromatiaceae > Thiorhodovibrio > Thiorhodovibrio frisius. The sequence goes on along the minus strand of NZ_CP121471.1, from coordinate 5,269,837 downwards.
GAAGCCGAGACTCTCGGCGCATCGACGCGGCACGCCTCGCAGGATTCATGGCTTAGTATCGCCAAGACAGGCGCCTTCGTGTCAACAGGATTCTTGGTTCAGTATCGCCAAGACAGGCTCCTTCGTGTCAATCGGGTTGGATCGGCTTGTGGCTCAGGGCGTTCCCTTTGCTGAAAACCGCATCACCAAGGGCGCCCGCGCCTCCCGGGGTGCTCGATCAGGTGCCTTTTCGGCGTTGACCACCCCGCTCACGACCGCTAATCTGTGCTCGAAACGGCGAAAAGTGCCGCAGGCCGCCGCACGGATCGCATCAGCTGGCCCAACCTTAAACCACTCTCAGCCTCATGCCCAAGCTCTCCCTCGCCAAGCTCGAACGCCATCTGCTCTCCGCCGCTGATCGGCTGCGCCAGGAGGGGTTGGATGCCGCGACTTACAAGGACTACATCTTTGGCATGTTGTTTTTGAAGCGCTGCTCGGATCAATACGACGCCGAGCGTGAGCGCATCGTCAACCGCAAGATAGCGCAAGGGATCGTTCAGGACATTGCGGAAGAGCGTTATGGTGAGAACCCGGATTACTACGATACCTTCTTCGTGCCGGAAAGGGCGCGCTGGTCCTACCTGCAATCCAAACTCAACGATGCCAGCAAGCCCTTTGGCAGCCGGCTCGACGAGGCGCTCGCGGCACTCACCGAGCACAACGACTCCCTCACCCATGTGCTCGACCACATCCAGTTCCAGCGCATGCAGGGCAACAAGCGCGTGGTGAGCGACGATGCCTGTGCCGATCTGGTGCGCCACTTCAGCAAGCACCGGTTGCGCAACGAAGACTTCCAGTTCTCGGACCTGCTCGGCAGCGCCTATGAATACCTGATCAACATGTTCGCCGAGTCCGCTGGCAAGAAGGGCGGCGACTTCTACACCCCGCGCGATCTGATCCGGCTGATGGTACGCATCCTTAAGCCCGCCGCTGGCATGCGCGTCTATGACCCCACCTGTGGCTCCGGCGGCATGTTGATCATCAGTCGCGAATACGTTGAGCAATCTGGTGGTGACCCGCGCGATCTGGTGCTCGCCGGCCAGGTCAACGATGCCTCCGCCTGGTCCATCTGCAAGCTGAACATGCTGCTGCACGGTGTCGAGGGCGCCGACATCCAGCTTGAGGACACCCTGCTGCATCCGCAGCACCGCGAGGCCGGCGAGTTGGAGCGCTTCGACCGCGTCATCGCCAATCCGCCCTTCAGTCAGAATTACAGTCGCACCAACATGGAGTACCCCGAGCGCTTCCGCTGGGGCTGGTGCCCGACCACCGGCAAGAAGGCCGATCTGATGTTCGCCCAGCACATGCTCGCCGTCTGCCGGCCCCAGGGCATGGTCGCCACGGTGATGCCCCATGGCGTGTTGTTCCGCGCCGGCGCCGAGCGCGAGATCCGCCAGAAGCTGCTGCAACAGGACCTGATCGAGGCCGTCATCGGCCTGCCGCCGAACCTCTTCTACGGCGCCGCGATCCCGGCCTGCATCCTGGTGATGCGGCCGAACCTGAGCGGCCAGCCGGAGAATCCCAACAAGCCCGAGGGGCGCCGCGGCCGGGTGCTGTTCATAAACGCCGATGCCGAGTATCACGCCGGGCGCGCGCAGAACGCACTCAGGCCCGAGGACATCGAGAAGATCGTCACCACCTACAAACGCTTCGAGGATCTGCCCGCCTATGCCCGCGTCGTGTCGATCGCCGAGATCGGCGACCCGAGCAACGACTGGAACCTGAACATCCGCCGCTATGTCGACAACGCCCCGCCGCCCGAACCGCAGGATGTGCGCGCACACCTGCACGGCGGCGTGCCCGCGACGGAGATCGACGCCCAGCGTGCCCTGTTCGACGCCATCGGGCTGGACCCGAGCAAGCTCTTCGTCTGCCGCGATGCGCGGTATCCCGCCGCCAAGACAGCCGACAGCGGCCGCCTCCCGCCGCCGCCCAGCGAAACCGCCGAGCCCATCACGGCGGCCCGACAACTGGAGCTTGGGCTTGGCCAGGGCGCCTATCGAGACTTCGCCCCGACCCTGACCGAACGCGCGGCCATCCGACCGCTGATCGAGCAAGACCCCGGCGTTCAGGCCCGCCTCCAGACTGTGCAGGAACAGCTCGCCAGCTGGTGGCGCGAGCATGCCCCCAAGCTCAGCGCGCTGAGCGAGCGTGGCAATCTCAACGCCGTTCGCGCCGAGATGCTGGCCAGCTTCGCCGATGCCCTCGCCCCGCTCGCGGTGTTGGACTACTTCAAGCTCGCCGGCGTGGTCGCGGCTTGGTGGACCGACAGCCTCGCCGATCTCAAGACCCTGATGGAGCGCGGCTTTGCCGGCGTCATCGACGGCTGGATCGACGCCATCGCCGATGCCCTGGACGACGAAGACAACACTGGCCCCGCGTTCGACCCCTTCAGCCACAAGCTGGTACTGGCGACCATGGGCGATTACCTGGAGCGAATCGCCGAGACCCGCGCCGAGGTCGCGCGCCTGAAGGCCGATAAGGCCGCCTTCGAGGCCGACAACGCGCCAGAGGATCTTGAAGAAGAGGAGCTGAACAACTGGAATCAGGCCAAGGACCTTGAACGCCAGGCCAAGGAGCTGCGCGCCGAGCATCACGAGCCGTTGAAGGCGATTGGCAAGCTCGCAACCCAAATCGGACGGTTGAAGACGCAGCTTGAGCAGCCTGTCGCCGACAATGCCCGCGCCCGCACGGCGGCACGCAAGCGTGAAGAACAGCTGAGGGAGGCCGAGGCGCGGCACGGGGCGCTCGAAACGCAACTCGCTCCGGTCCATGCCGAGCTGCAACGAATCAATGCGGCATTGGCGCCTTACCAGCAAACCCTCGACGACCTTGCCAACGCCCGCAAACGCTACCGCGCCCTGCTCGCCGATTTCCTGGAGGAGCTGAAGTCACGCTGCGGGGCGATGAGCGAGGACGTAAAGGAAGAGTTGGTGTTGGCGCTTTTCGCGAAAGACCTGCAAGCAGGGTTGGATGCAGCGCTGGCGGAGCGGCGAGCTGCAGCGGTCGGTTTCGCAGAGAAGACATGGAACAAGTATCGCGTCACTTTGACAAATTTGCGCGAAGACCGCGCCCGCATAGAGGAGCGGATCAATTCCGTCCTAGAGCAATTGGATTACACGTAATGGAAGACAAGTCAAGCCTTGCAAAATTTGGAGCCTCGAAATCCCTAACTGAAGCAGCGGCCTCAGGCAGCGCTCATGGAGTCGACTGCCCGATTACTGATATTTGTTCAGTAAATCCGGAATCCTTAGGCTCTGGCTCTGAACAACCGGCCCAGTTTCGTTACTTGGATATCTCCTCGATCAATCAGGGTGTGATCGACTGGTCCGTTACCAGGGTCTGCTCTAGGGTTAATGCACCAAGTCGAGCCCAGCGCGTGGTTCGATCTGGCGACGTTCTCCTCTCGACCGTCCGACCCGGACTAAAAGCACATGGCATCATTCGCGCCCTCGTCGACCTTCCATTAGTCGCGTCTACCGGCTTTGCTGTACTGCGTCCACATCAAGAGTCAGACAGCGCATATCTGTTCCACCAGTTGTTCGGTAACGCTGTTGCAAGCCAGCTTCGTGCAAGGGAAGTTGGCTCGAACTATCCGGCAGTGAACGAGCGCGATGTGGAAGCGCTTCGCCTGTTCGCCTCCTCAGCGGTCCAACAAGAACGTATCGGTGCTGTCCTGGATCTCCTAGACGAGGCATTTCAACAGTCTGGGGCGGTCATCGCTAAGCTCAAGCAACTCCGCACCGGTCTGCTCCATGATTTGCTGACATGCGGCATCGACGAGAACGGCGAGCTGCGCGATCCACTTCGGAAAAACCACGAATTTCGCAGCTCTCAAATTGGTCTAATCCCAACGAGTTGGGAAGTAGAACGACTTGAGGCGGTAGCATCCGTAGACCGGGGAAAATTTACCTATAGGCCTAGAAATGATCCCAGCTTATATGGCGGCTCTGCCTTATTTATCCAAACTGGAGACGTAACTGAAGCCGCTGGTGAGGTAATTTTCGAATCGACGCAAACTCTAAACCAAAGGGGAATGGCTCACAGTAGAGAATTTCCTGCTGGCACGGTCGCTATTACTATCGCCGCAAACATCGGCGATACCGCAATCCTCGGACGACCAATGTATTTCCCAGATAGCGTTGTTGGTGTAATCGCGAATGATTCGATGTCGGCAAGATGGATAGAACTCTGCCTGAGGCGAGCTAAGGCAAAACTTATGGCTTTAGCGCCTCAATCTGCGCAGCGAAACATTAACCTTCGATTTCTGCGCCCGTTGGAGATACCAATACCTAGCCTTGATGAACAGCAGAGATGTTCGAGCCTCTACGAACTACTGAATCAAGAGCTTCAAGAAGAGCTTCTTTACCTTAACAAGCTTAAGCTAGTGAAAGCTGGCTTGGCCGACAACTTGCTGAATGGCCATGTCCGAGTGCCAGACAGAGCAATGGAAGTTGCATCTTGATCCTACCGCACAGCGAATGATGTACGGTCATTATCAGATGGTCGTCAAGGACACTTTGCAGCGCCCCCTCGTCAAAGACCCGCTAGCGGGTACGTATGGCGCTTCTTCGAGGCCTAGAAACGCCGACCATGCGCTCTATTGACCCGGCAAGCGTCACAGCAGATGAGGTCATCAGCCTGATGGCCGAGGTTGCCGAGCTGCGCCGGATGATCGCCAAGATCCCCGAGGACGACATCATCAGCCGGGGCAGCTTGGGCGCCCGTCTCGCGGTGGTCGAGAAAGATCTGCAGCGCGTCGAGGCAGTCGTTGACACCGAGAAACTGCTGCGCGGCATTCCCTTCAGCGGACGCTTTCAGTACACCGACGCCATGGTTCGCCATCTTGGCCTCATTGAGGCCGCTCGCGCGGTGATCGCGGTGCTGCCTCTGCCGCCGGATCGCGAGCTGCGACTGCGTCAGCAGGCCCGACAACGCGCCACGCGACATTCCACCCGCATCGAGGGCAATACCCTGGGCTCCGAGGAAATCGGTCGAGCCGTGATCGCCTTGGACCGTACCCAGACCGAGATGCAGCAAGAAGTGCGCAACTACTGGCGGGCCTTGGAGTGGATCGAGGAGCAGATCGAGACCAGACGCCAGCCGTCGGAAGAACTGATCCGCGAGCTGCACAGCATCATCCTGGTGCATGGCCTCGGACGGCGGCGACGGCGCAGCGACTATCGCGTCGAGGAATGTCCGGTGTTGGACAGCGCAACCCGCCGCATCGACTACGCGCCGCCCAAGCCGGCAGAGGTGCCAGATTACATGGCCGACCTGGTGGCATGGTGGCAGGGTGAGCGCGCGGCGATGCTGCTCGGACCGGTGCGCGCTGGCCTGCTGGCTCATCGCTTCGTGAGCATTCATCCCTTTACGGACGGCAACGGCCGCACCGCTCGCGCACTCGCAACCTTCGAGCTGTGGCGCAGCGGCTATGAGATGCGCGGTTTCCTGTCGCTGGAAGAGCACTACACCGCGGATCTCGGCGCCTACTATCGCCATCTGCAGATGGGCCTACCGGTCGATTTCTACGATGGGCGCCACAATCCAGATCATAGCCAGTGGCTGGCCTTTTTTCTCAAGACCATGGGCGAGGCGGCGGAGACGCTGCGGCGGGAGGCGGTCTCCTTGTATGCACCGGAGCACCAGCCTCCGGCACCCTGGGCGGCGCTGCATCGGGTCCAGCAGCAGCTGCTGACCCGTCTGCTGATGCGCGGTCAAGAACTCGGCGCCGAGGCGATGACCTTCAGCCCTGGAGATATCGCCGACTGGTTTGGGATCTCCCCAAATACTTCACGTGAATGGCTTGAACGCTGGCGGGACCAAGGCTTCGCGGTGCCCTTGAATCCCGGTGCAAAGCGCGTGAGGCTCTACCGTTTGGATGGCCGCTGGATCGATTTGCTGCGGCAAGCGCTCTCGGGAGCGGGGTTTAGCGCAAGCGTTAACACAAGTAAAAGTCTGGAAAAAAATGGCGCCTCGTCATAAAAACAAGGGCTTAACAGAAAGATGATGCCGATTTAGCACAAGTGCGGCCTGGCGGTTAACGCACTTTTCCAAGCCCAGCCGCCGCGCTTGGTCTGAGCCAACCCGAAATATGGAACGCCCCCTGATGAGCAAGATCGAATGGGAACGGGACTTGGTGGAGCGCCCCTTCTGCCAGCAGCTCCAAGCCATGGGCTGGGACTGGATCGAGGCGGATCCCGACCTGCCCGAGTCCAGCGAGCGAACCAGCTCGCGGGAGGTCTTGCTCAAGGTCCGTCTGGTCGCGGCCCTGCGCACGATCAATCGGCGCGACGGTCAGCCCTGGCTCGACGATGCGCGTATCGAGAAGATGATCCGCAGCCTGGACCAGGTGGCGGGGCATCGGCCGATGGAGGTCAACCAGGCGACCACCGAGCTGCTGTTGAAAGGCACGGTGGTCGAGGGACTGCCGGACTGGGACCAGGGCCGGCCGCAACCGGTGCGCTACATCGACTTTCAGCACTGGGACCAAAACGACTTCCTAGTCATCAATCAGTTCAAGGTCGAGCTGAGCAGCGGACAGGGCCATGTGCTGCCGGATGCGGTGCTGTTCGTCAACGGGATACCGCTGGTGGTGGCCGAGTTCAAGAGTCCGGCCATCGAGAGCCCCATGGCCGCGGCCATCAACCAATTGCTGCGCTATTCCAATCAGCGCCGCGAGGTCTGGCCAACCCTCTACCAAGAGCATGAGGGCGTCGAGCGCCTGTTCCGCACCAATCAGCTGTTGATCGCGAGCAATTTCTTCGAGGCCCGCGCCGGCACCCTTGGCGCGCCGCCCGAGGCCTATCTGGAGTGGGGCGAGACCAGCCCGGTCGCACCCGCGCAGGTGCTGGCCGAGGTCCAACAGGCGCGGGTCGACGCCGAAAACGACGCAGGCAACAACGCGACTGGGACGGTGGATGCCAGCAAGGAACTCGCATCCACCCATGCAACAGGCGCAATGCTCGCCCCGGTGGCCGCCGAGCAGCTTGCGGCGCTCGGCCCCGAGCAAGCCGGGCGGGCCGGCACGCCGCTGTTCTTCCGCGACGAGGATCAGCGGCCGGCGGCACTGCGGGATGCCGCGACGGCGCTGTCGAGCCAGCAACGGCTGGTGGCGGGCATGCTGCGCCCGGCGCACCTGCTCGACCTGATGCGCAATTTCACCGTCTTCGAGCAGGTCGATGGTCGCACGCGCAAGATCGTCGCCCGCTATCAACAGTTTCGCGCGGTGCACAAGATCATTCGCCGCTTGTTGGACGATGGCGCGGCGGGATGGAACGACCTCGCCATCCGCGGCGGCATTGTCTGGCACACCCAAGGCTCCGGCAAGAGCCTGACCATGGTGTTCCTGGTGCGCAAGCTGCGTATGACGCCGGGCTTGCAGCAGTACAAGGTGGTCGTGGTCACCGATCGCACCGACCTCGAAGGTCAGCTCAAGGCGACGGCGCGGCTGTCCGGCGAGACGGTGCGCCCCAATCAGCAGGATCTGGAGCGCCGGCTGACACCAACCGCGCTGACGCAAGCCATCCTCCGCGAGCCCACGCCGGATATCGTCTTTGCCATGCTGCAAAAGTATCAGGAGCGTCGCGAGGACGAGGTCGATCGGGTCGCCATGACCATCCGGCGCAAGGAGAAGAAGCCCGGCCGCGAGCAGCCGGTGGTCGAGAAGGAGATCAGGCTCACGCAAGACGTCAGCGAAGAACGCTTTCCCCTGCTGAACGAATCCCGCGACATCCTGGTGCTGGTCGATGAGGCGCATCGCGGTCACTCGCTAACCTTGCATCGCAATCTGCGCCAGGCGCTGCCGAACGCGGCGATGATCGGCTTCACCGGCACGCCGATTTTGGCCAAGCACAAGAAACGCACGGCGGAGATCTTCGGCGACTTCATCGATTGCTATGTGCTCAAGGACGCCGAGCTGGATGGCGCGACGGTGCCAATCCGCTACGAGGGCCGCACCGCCGACGGATTCATCAAGGACGCGACGACCCTGGATGATCTGTTCCTCGATATGTTCAAGGACTACGAGCCCGAGGAGCTGGCCGTCATCAAGGCCCGCTACGGCACCGACAGCGACGTGCTGGAGGCGCCGCTGCTGATCGCGCAAAAGGCGCGGGACATGATGTGGCACTTTGCCAAGGTGATCCTGTCGGAGGGCTACAAGGCCCAGGTGGTCGCCGCCAGCCGGCTCGCCGCGGTGCGCTACCAACAGGCGCTGTGCGAGGCGCGCGACGCGCTGGTGGCGGAGTTGGAGCAGCTGCCCGCGGCCCTGCTCGATCTGTCCGAGGACGCGATCGAGGCACTGGAGGCATCCCAACGCGAGCTGGTGCGACTGCATCCACAGCTGCCAAGGCTGCGGGCGCTGGAGGTGGCCGCGATTATCTCGCCGGATCACAACGATCCGGAGTCCTGGAAGCAGTGGTCGGACAAGGGCAAGCAGGCGGCGCTGATCCAGCGCTTCAAGCGCCGCTTCGATTCACGGCAGACCGACAAGACCGATCCGCTTGGGATGCTGGTGGTCTTCAACATGCTGCTGACCGGTTTCGACGCGCCTGTCGAGCAGGTGCTCTATCTGGATCGCAAGCTGGTCGCGCACGACTTGCTGCAAGCGATCGCGCGGGTCAATCGCACCGCGGGCGCCAAGCCTTGCGGCTATGTGGTCGATTACATCGGTGTTGCCCGGCATTTGAACAAGGCGCTCGAGGAGTACGACGAAGTCGACGTTGCCGGCTCGATGCTGGACATCGCCGTGGAGCTGCCGAAGCTCCTGGATCGTCGCAACCGAGCCGTCGAAGTCTTCCGATCGCGCGGCATCAGGGATCTGTTCGCGCAGGTTCAGCAGTGCGTCCAGCTCTTGGCGGAGCTGCGCATCCGGGCGGAATTCATCAACGCGCTTCGCCAGTTCTACGAGACGCTAAACCTCTTGGAACATCGCCCCGAGGTGCCGCCGGATGTGTTTCGCGATGCCAAGCTGCTGGGCTTCATCAACAAGGTTGCGGCCAATCTGTATCGCGATCCAATGCTCAACCTGGTTGGTGTCGCCGAGAAGGTGAAGAGCCTGATCGACACCCACGTCTCGGCGCGGGGCGTCGACCCCAAGATCCCGCCCACCACCATCACCGATGCCGCCTTCGAGCAGGTGCTGGCCAATGAGCCGAATGGGCGCGCGCGGGCCGCGCAGATGCAGCACGCGGCGCGCTTTCATATTACCGGCTTCACGAGTCAGAATCCCAGCTACGCCCGCCAGATGAGCGAGAAGCTCGAGGCCATCCTGAAACGGTTCAAGGACGACTGGGACGCGCTGGAGCGCGAGCTGAGCCGCTTCATCGAGGAGCTGAAGCGCGGTGACTCCGCCGATTTCCCTGGGCTAGAGCCGAAGACGCAGGTTCCCTTCGTGCGCCTGATGCTCGAGTTCTGTTATACGAATGCCGATGCCGACGATAGCCAGCGACAAGCCCTGATTACGGCAACGCTCGACCTGGTCGAACGCATACGACGCGAGGTCCGCCTGGTCGGTTTTTGGCGCAATGCCGATGCCCGCGAGCGTCTGACCAAGGTGCTGGTGCGCGATATCGATGAAACCGGGCTCTGCCCGCCCGGACAGGAGCGGGATCTCGCCCAACGTCTGGTGGCGCTCGCCAAAGAGAATCACGAGGCGCTGACCCACACGCCAGCCTCATCGCGCACATGAGCGAAACACTGGAACTGGATGGCCTGACCTTCGAGGTGCGACGCAGCGCGAGGCGTCGGACGCTCGGCTTGACCGTTGATCGCGGTGGTCAACTGGTGATGCATGCCCCTGAGACGATCGCCCGCGAGGCGCTCACCCAGTGGGCCGGTCAGCGACTGCTGTGGGTCCATCGGACACTCGCGCGCAAGCAACAAAGCCGTCCCCAACAGGTCGAGCCGGAGTATGTCGCGGGGGAAACCTTTCGTTACCTGGGCAAGCCCTATCCATTGGTGCTGTTGGCCGAGCAGGACAGGCCCCTGGTGTTCGACGGGCATCGCTTCTTGCTGCATCGCCCCCGACGCGCCATGGCCGAGCAGGCCTTTCGGCGCTGGTATATCGATGCTGGCAAGACCTGGGTACCTGAGCGGATCGAGCGTTTGGTACCTCGCGTGGGCCGAGCCCCGAGCAAGGTCGTCGTCCGCGATCTGGGCTTCCGCTGGGGCTCATGCGGACGGACCGGTACCATCAATCTCAACTGGCGGGCGCTGCAGCTACCCGCCCAGTTGATCGACTACCTGCTGATCCATGAGCTGTGTCATCTTATCGAGGCCAAACACAATCAGGCATTCTGGCAGGCCGTCGAGCGCGCCTTGCCCGATTGGCAAGCCCGACAGCAAGCGCTCGACGCCCAGGCTGCTCATGTGTTTTGGTGTCATACCAAGGCAGTCACCACCTATTTCCCAACCACTGCAGGGCGGTAAGTGTCACCTGGTATCAGGTTTGCCTAATTGAGCCGGGAAGTCGCCCTGAGCGTTTTGGCCAACCCCGGTTCGCGGCTGACTGCCGCCTTTGGCGTGGGCCACAATCGGCTCCGCCCAATTGCCTCCAATGGCGATCCCAACCCATCAGTCTCTCCGATACCTGATCCTTCCGTGCTGTTCCACCTGAACATGAGCGACATCCATTTCGGGCTCGAGGATCCGAGCGCGCTCGCTTGGGCGAGGCAGGAATCGCCGATCAGCGTCCTGATGCGTTGGCGATCACCGGCGATCTGACCATGCGCGCCAGGCAGCACGAATTCGACGCGGCCTTTGCCTGGATCCGCGCGCTCGAGGCTCCGGTCACAGTCGAGGTGGACAATCACGATCTTCCGTATTTCAACCCAATCCAGCGTTTCTTTGATCCGTACCAGCGGCATGAATACAAAGCAAATCCGAATATGGTTGACCGTCGCTTTTTTCATCGCTACGGTGGCGTCCGTCAGTATCCTGGAATTGGCGCGCTCCTATCGCACGGCTTTTGACGTGGCCTTTACCGAAGCCGAGCTGTCGGGCTATCTGGTGTCGGAGTGGATCTCCGAGTCCTTCTCCGGAATCGACTATATCCTGAAAGACGCCTTATACGGGTTCGATCAGCACAATATCCTCTCCGCCTCACGCACGGCCGATGAACGTGCGCGGATCAATGAGCGGCTGGTGCGGATGGCCGCGTACCGTGAGGACATGATTTTTCTTGGCCTGTTCGACACCGACTGTGTGATTCAGTATGGCTCGATCCAAGAGATTATTGGCGACAGCAGCGCGGAGCTTCAGCGCGCCTATTGCGACGCGGTGCTGGAAGCGCCGATCCAGCAAATGAAGCTCAGCGGCTTTTTCATTTCCAGCACTGGGGATATGAATGTCTCGGCAACCTACCCGCTGGTGGTTGATGACAATGAGGTCGCTGGCTTTTCCCTGGCCGCGCTCGATCTCTCCTTTTTTCAGCGCTGGCTGAATAGTCTGAGCAATCCCGCCATCACCATCAGCATCATGGACGCGAATCAGATTTTATTGGCTCGAAAACCGAAGTCCAATCAAGTCGGTGAACAGGTCGAGGATGACAGGCTGGCTAAATTCTTACAGACCGGCGATGACTCGGTGTTGTTCAGGCGCGCTTCACCCGTCGACAGGATTGAGCGACTCTGGAGCATTCGCCGAACGCGTAACCTCCCATTCGTGGTCGCCGTGGGCTACGCCTTGGATGATGTCCTGGCCGCCTGGCGGACAAAAATCCTCGCCTATCTCATCGGCAACCTCTTGGTCGCCACGATTTCTCTGTTTCTCGCCTTGGCCTACCACCGCAACCGCGCGAATGCGCAAGCCATGGAAACCTTGGCGATGACTGACCCACTGACTGGCCAGATGAATCGCCGCAGCTTTACAAAAGCCGTCAAGGCCAGGCTGAAAGAGGTTCCCTCCAAACAACAAGGCGACGCCGCTTTGATCATGATTGATGTGGACCATTTCAAGACCATCAATGACAGCCTCGGCCATGATGCGGGGGACAGCATTCTGACGCAGCTCGCCGATGAGCTGAAGGCCTGCTTCCGCTCGTCCGATCTGATCTGCCGCTGGGGCGGAGAAGAGTTTCTTGCCTTCGTGGCCGATGCTGACCTGGAGACCGCCAAAACGCTGGCGGCGCGACTCCAGGCTCGCCTGGCGAAACGGCAATTCCTGGACGGGCTCACCGTCAGCGTCAGTCAGGGCATCGCTACCCTGGAAGCGCAAGACAGCTTCGAGTTGGCCATCAAGCGCGCGGATGACCGGCTCTACGCGGCAAAGGCGAGCGGTCGCAACTGCTTTCGGTTCGCCTAATCATGAGGAGTCCCTTATGTTCGTGAAGGACATCTCCAGCGATCAACTCGTCGAGGTTCTCGCCCTGCGGGATCTGTTCAACCCGATGCAGCCGCGCGTGATCGAGCGGCCAAGCGTTTGGGCAAATCGTCAGCTTCGCTCGGGCCGATGATGGCCAGCAAGGCTCAGGCGGACGTCTTTAGCCCGTATTTGCGCACCCGATAGCGCAGCGTCTCGCGCGTGGTGCCGAGCATGCGCGCGGCGGCGGTGACATTGCGGTCGCTGCGTTCAAGCGCGGTCTGGATGATGGTGCGGTCCATGTCCTCCAGCGCCAAGGAGCCATCGAGCGGGATGATCAGCCGGTCGCCCTCGACGCCGGGGCCGGCGCTGACTGGAGTCTCCGCCACCCCTTGCCCGAGCTGCATCCATTCGAGCGGGAAGACCTCGCCGGTGGCGAGCAGCACAGCGCGCTCGACCACATTGCGCAACTCGCGCACATTGCCGGGCCAAGAGTAAGCGCGCATGCGGGCATAGACTTCGTCGGGAATCTCGCGCACCTGGCGCCCGGAGTGGGCGTTGTTCTCGGCCACCAGAGCCGGAACCAGATCGGGCAGATCGTCGAGGCGCTCGCGTAGCGGCGGCAAATCAAGGCGGAAAACGCTCAGGCGGTGATAGAGATCGCTGCGGAACTCTCCAGTGCGCACTTGCTCAGCCAGGTCGCGGTTGCTGGCGGTAATCAGTTGCAGGTCGACCGGAATGCTCTTTTCGCCACCGAGGCGGCGTACCTGGCGGTCTTCGAGCACGGCGAGCAGCTTGGCTTGCAGATCGAGGTCCATTTCACCGATCTCATCGAGGAACAGGGTGCCTTCGTGCGCCTGTTCCAGATAGCCGCGATGACGGCCTTTGGCACCGGTGAAGGCACCGGCCTCGTGGCCGAAGAGTTCGGATTCGAGCAATTCGCGCGGCAGCGCGGCGCAATTGACTTCGACCATGGGACCGGCGGCGCGCGGGCCGCCGTGGTGCAGAATGCGTGCGACCAGACCCTTGCCGGTGCCGGTCTCGCCGCCGAGGATCAGGGCGCTGAAGGGCACCTCAGCCAATCGTTCGATCAGCGCCCGGGTTTGGGCCGTGACGCTACTGGAACCAAGATAGCTGGCGGGGCTGTATTTGCGGCGCTGGTTGTGGGCCTCCTGGTACAGCCGGCGTTGCGCCAGAGCCGCGCGTTTGGCACCGCCGACCACCAGGGCGAGGCGGTCGAGCGGACAGGGTTTTTCGAGAAAATCATAGGCGCCCAAGCGCAGGGCGCGCACCGAGTCGGTGACCCCGCCATAGCCGGTGAGCAGTATCCACTCGCCCGGCACGCCGCGCCCGCGTACCTCTTCGAACAGGTCCAGCGCATTGCCATCGGGCAGGCTCATGTCGGCGAGAATGACCAGGGGCTCGAAGGTGTCGCCGAGCAGGATGGCGCGCGCCTCGGCCAGGGTGTTGGCGGTGCGCGTGTCCCAGTCCTGACGGGTGAAGTAGCGCTTTAGCTCGTTGGCGAGCAGGGTTTCGTCTTCGAGGATCAGCAGTGGGCTGGACATGCTATTTCGCGATTAGACCTAAGGTGTGTCCGCAGCGGCCTGATTTCATCCGGGGGCGACGGTGCGCAAACGCAACAGCAGCCGACTTGGTTCGATGACCACTTCGCCGCCCTGCTCGGCGGCAAAGCGCCGCAGCCGTTTCAGGCGCAGAAACGCGAGGCCCTGATTCAACATTTCGCCATCCAGGCGCTGGTCGAGCGCTCCAAGCGGATGCTTTGGCGTCAACGACAGCTCGGCAATGGGTGCGGTTTCGGCACCTGCCGGCGTCCCTGTTTTCGCCCCTGTCTCCGCCCCCGTCTCCACCAATCCGAGGCGCACCTGTCCATCGCGGCTTCCGAGCCGGGCGAGCGACAGGGCTTGCCAGAGCGCCATCTCGCAATCGGGTGGCGCGGCGGCAATCCGGACCGACGCTTGGGCGTTATGCGCCCAGTCGAGGCCGTCGGTGTCGGCCAAGCGCTTGCAGGCGTGGGTCAAATCCATCGGCTCGCGGGTCGGCCAACGCGGCACTGCGGCGCCGACGGTCTCATTCAGGGCCTGCTTGAGCTTGGCGCTCGCGCGCAAAACGACCTGCATCCGCTCGGCGATCTCGGAATCCGGTTGTTCCATCACCAGGCTTTCACACACCAGATCAATGGCACCAAGCGGACTGCGCAGCCGGTGCGCCAGCTCCCGCGCCTGCTCTGCCAGCAGCGTCTGGCATTCAAGATCCGCCAGGCATTCAAGATCAGCGAGACCGCCTTGCGTCTTCCGCCTATGACATTCGTGCGCGTCATCGACCCATGCGCCGGTTGACTGTGGTGACGGGTCGGCGTCATCACCTTTTGATTTGGTTCTCGTCTCCATCGGTTCGACTCCCGACCGGTCAGACACCGGCGCGCTGATCTAGGATGCGTTCTAACTGCGCGCTGATCGCATCGCATTTTGCTCTCAAGAATGCAGCAAAGACAATGCCAGAACGGCCCGCGGGCTTGACCCTCGGCCCAGGAAACCGCCTCAGCGCGGTTTTCAGCCACGGCGAGTAGCTGACCCCTTGCACAGGCGGCCTAATCGACTGGATCAGATCGGTTCAAATGCACCGTAACTGGGGCTTATACACCATTGCCGCGACCCCTGCGGCCCAGATCTCCGCTCAAGCGCCCACGTCAGCGTCTAGCAGGAACTGGCACAGCGCATGCAGCATGCGATTGCGACGACGGTCGATCCGACCTGCTCACGTCCGTGACATTCAGAAAACCAACCCATTCAATGGAGATGATCATGACCATTCGAGCATTCCAAATCCTTAGCATCGCCACCCTGATCGCTTTGCCCACTTGGGTGGCGGCCAGTTCGGCGCCTCAATTCGACCCGGACTACTTCAGCCAAGGCCAGTCTCAAGGGCATGCCTGGGTCAGCGGTGGCATTGGTACCCATGAGCGCGAACTGCTCAGCCAGCACTTGGGGCAGGACTACAATCTCAAGCTGGAGTTCGCCCGCGTCAGCGGCCATTACCTGGGCAAGGTCGCGGTCACTATCACCGATGTGCAAGGCAACCCGGTGCTGTCGGCCTCTTCTCCGGGGCCCTGGTTTCTGGCGGAACTGCCCGCAGGTGACTATCGGGTGATCGCTATAGCCGATGAGCGCGCCTTCGAGCACCCCGTGTCCATCCCGGAACAGGGCTCACGCACGCTGATTTTTAACCAATGGCGTCGCGACCAGTAATCATGCGCCGGCCACCGCCGCCCAGCGGCGGCGGTGTGCGTCATGGAGATTTCCCGTTGACCGAAATCCGACTCGATCGACGCCATTTCCTTATCCAGTTGCCTCTGGGGTATCGATCACTTTGATCCCCTGCAAGTCCACAATCTGCTGAGCTGGCAGACGCATCTGGAGACCCTCAAGGAGATGAAGGCGGAGGACCGGGTTCGCTACACCGGTGTGACCACTTCGCACGGGCGGTTTGCGCTTGCTTTCGCGCCGCAAAGCGGGCTGATGCTGGCAAGCGCGGCCTGCGCCGAGGAGTTGACGCTGCCACTGGCGAGCGAGCGGCGTCAGCTCGGCCGCTCCATTGGATACGGGATGCTCGCCTTTGCCGTGGTGTTGCTTCCATTCATCGAGCTTGCTGCTGGGCGCTCTCGGTCGGGACTGTCACTCTTTGGCAGCGCGCCCGTCCCGACTGCCATTGGCACACTCGGCATTGTGGCGATGCTCAGTCCGCAACCCGCCAGGCTCATTGGCCGCTGTTTCGTTCTTGATGGGAGCATGAAGGTGCAATATCGTCTATATTCATATTTGCTAGGAACGAATATTTGGGCCCAATTATGGCAACCACCAGTCTGAGCCTAGGTCGGCAAGTCTCGTGAGGACATTAAGGATGGTTATCGCGGCTACTCGCAAGGGTCGCACGTTATCTTCTACCTTATTCGTGAGTCTTGTATAGGCATCATCGGTGTTCTGCATCAGCGCATGGATGCCTCGAGCCACCTTGATCCGTCGGACCAATAGTTTTGCGCAACCAATTCTGTGGATAATTACCGGCTTGGTAAGGTGCGGTTTTTCTTTGCGAGCAGTCGTTTCAAAAGAGCCGCACCCAAAGAGTTTTAGCGGAAGCCGCATACCCCTGCGTCCCGACGTCATGTCATGTACGCACCCACCTTCGGCTCAAGCCAGCTGAGTTCGCTGCCCCGAAATGACGCAAGTATTCAACCTCATCCTGATCAAGCCAACTCACTATGACGATGATGGGTACGTTATCCAGTGGTTGCGCTCGGCCATGCCGGCCAATAGCCTTGCGGCGCTTTACGCCCTCGCCCGCGACTGCGCCGAGCGCCGGGTGCTCGGGGATAACGTCGACATCCGTATCTGGGCCGCCGACGAGACCAACACGCGCATCCAACCCAAGAAACTAGCCGCGAAGATTCAGCGTGGAGGTGGGCAAGGAATGGTTGCACTGGTGGGGGTGCAGAGCAATCAGTATCCACGGGCGCTGGATTTGGCCAAAGCCTTCCGCAAACTTGGGGTGGCGGTGTGCATCGGCGGCTTTCATGTCAGCGGCTGTCTTGCCATGCTGCCGGATCTTACTCCGGAGCTGCGACATGCGCTGGATCTGGGCGTGTCGCTCTTTGCCGGCGAGGCCGAAGAGAGTCTGGAGAGCTTGTTGCAGGACGCCTGGGCAGGCCAGTTGAAGTCCATCTACAACTTTATGGCGCAGTTACCCGCGCTTGAAAACGTCCCGGCACCCTTTCTGACCCGACAGCAGGTCAAGCATACCGCCGGCCGCCAGACCAGCTTCGACGCCGGGCGGGGCTGTCCCTTCCTCTGCAGCTTCTGCACCATCATCAACGTGCAGGGACGCAAATCCAGGCACCGTGGTGCTGATGATGTTGAGCGCATCATTCTCAGCAATCTGTCCCAGGGCGTTGATCGGTTTTTCATCACCGATGATAACTTCGCCCGCAATCGCAACTGGGAAGCCATCCTTGACCGCCTGATTGCATTACGTCAGCAGCGCCATTTCAACCTGTTCATCCAGGTGGACACCATGTGCCACCGCATTCCGCGCTTTATCGACAAGGCTGCGGCGGCCGGAGTAAAACGGGTGTTTATCGGGCTCGAAAACATCGATGAGGAGAATCTGCAAGCCATCAACAAGAAGCAGAATCGGCTCGCGGAATATCGCGCTACCTTCCTGGCCTGGAAAACAGCGCGGGTGTTTACGCTTGCTGGCTATATCGTCGGGCTCCCCATGGACACACCTGAGTCGGTTATTCGCTGCGTCGAAATTATCAAGCGGGAGCTTCCGGTGGATCTCCTGGAGTTTTTCTTTCTGACACCCCTGCCCGGGTCCGAGGATCATAAAACCCTGTATGCGCGGGGTACCCCGATGGATGCGGATTTGAACAAATACGATCTTAGTCACGCGGTGACCAAACACGACCGTATGTCGGCCGCCGAATGGGAAGCGACCTACCGCAAATGCTGGGATATCTATTACAGTGACGAGCATGTGAACACCTTAATGCGGCGTGCCCATGCCTGCGGTATTAGCCCAAAACGTATTATGGAAAGCGCGGCCTGGTTCTATGGGAGCGTTCTGGCCGAGGGGGTGCATCCGCTGGAAGCCGGCATCCTGCGGCGCAAGTTTCGCGAAGACCGCCGTCCGGGGTTGCCAATCGAAAATCCGATTGTTTTTTATCCCCGTCGCGTGCGGGAGTTTTTCTACACACACTGGACGATAGGGCGCCTGTTGCTGAAGTATCACCGCATGCAGAAAGCGATTCGCTCGCAACCGCACAGTCGTAATTATCAGGATAACGCCATCACGCCAATACCGAGGGCGGGTCCAGGAGAGGGAGGTTGATCCACGAAGGCGGCGGCACCACCGATCAGGCTGCCTTTGTTATCAGCATGTCTATGTTTGCAGGGGGCATCGGCGTCATTGTTCAATCTTTGCGTAAAGGTCCGGTGGGTATCGTGTAGACACGAAGAAAATCGCTATGATACTAGGGCGTGCTACAAGCGCAGGCGTGTTGCCTGAGAACATTTGCCTATTGTTGGGTTGCAGCAAATTGGGCTTTTGGGGGCGCCATTAGTGCCGATTTCGGGTCGTGGTCGAT
The DNA here is from genome assembly GCF_033954835.1 of Thiorhodovibrio frisius. Taxonomy (NCBI): domain Bacteria; kingdom Pseudomonadati; phylum Pseudomonadota; class Gammaproteobacteria; order Chromatiales; family Chromatiaceae; genus Thiorhodovibrio; species Thiorhodovibrio frisius. The sequence continues at coordinate 5,251,338 of NZ_CP121471.1, read as the reverse complement.
CCGATTGGGCGTGACGGGCCGCTGGGCGGTCTTATGACGCTGCGGCGACCACCTTGTCCAGCGTCTCGGTCAGGGCCTGGATGTTGATCGGTTTGGACAAGTAGTCATTCATCCCCGCAGCCAGGTACTTCTCCCGATCCCCGGCAAGCGCGCGGGCGGTCAGCGCGATGATGGGGATCGACGGATTCAAGTCGCCTGTGGTGTTCTCCCGGATTAGACGGGTGGCCTCGACGCCATCCATCTCGGGCATTTGCACGTCCATGAGCACCAGATCGAACATTTGGCTTCCGAGCAACGCCAATGCCTTGCGACCGTTGCTCGCTATCTGTACTTGATGGCCCAGCTTTTCCAGCAATTTCTGCACGACTTTGGCGTTGGTCGGTTCGTCCTCGGCCACCAGGATGCGCAGGGCCTTGGCCGGTGGCTCTGCCACCTTGAGATCTGTCGCTCCCAGCTCGCTCGTGGCGGTCTCTTCAGCCGATTCGGTTCCCACCATGATCGTGAATTGGACGTGGGTTCCCTCGCCCAGGGTGCTGTCCATCTCGACCTGGCCGCCCATCAGGCCCACCAGTCGCTTGACGATGGACAGGCCCAGACCGGTGCCCTGAAAGCGACGCGTGGGGGAACCGTCGGCCTGGGTGAAGGGCTCGAACAGGAAGTCGATCATGTCCTCCGCGACGCCAATGCCGGTGTCGCGAATGGAGCAGCGCAGGCGGACGTGTTCGGCATCGATCTGCTCCAGCACATCGGCTTGGACGATCACCTCTCCATGCTCGGTGAACTTAACCGCGTTACCCACCAGGTTGAACAGCACTTGGCGCAGCCGCGCCGGGTCTCCAATCAGGATGGTGGGAATCGTGGGGGCAATGCGCGCATGCAGGGCGATCCCTTTGGCAGTGGCTTGATTGGCCAAGGCGGCCATGACCGGTTCCAGCTCGGTGGCGAGCGCGAAGGGCTCTTCCAGGAGGGTCATTCGCTCGGCTTCGAGCTTGGAGAAGTCGAGGATGTCGTTGATCACCCGCAGCAGGAGTTGGGAGGACTTCATGGCCAGATCGACGGACTCGGCCTGTTCCGGCTCGAGTTCCGACATCTCAAGGAGCTGGAGAAAGCCCTGGACCCCATTGAGCGGTGTGCGCAGCTCGTGGCTCATGTTGGCCAGGAATTCGGACTTGGACCGGCTCGCAGCCTCAGCTTGATCTTTGGCCTCGATGAGCTGCGCCTGAACCTGCTTGATGAGCGTCAGATCCAGGGTCTGGGCCACGGAGTACAAAAACTTTCCGTCCGCGTCCCTCACCTTGGAGACGGTGACCAGTGCCCAGCGGATTTCACCGTCCTGGCGCAGATAGCGCGTTTCCAGCTCGTAGCTATTCTGGTCGCCATTGAGGTAGTGCTGATACAGCGCTTTGGAACTCTTTAGATCCTCAGGGTAGGTAATGTCCTTGAAGGTCCTGACGAGCAGCTCCTGCCGGCTGTATCCATACAGCTGACAGGCCTTGTCGTTGACTTCCAGGAAATGGCCGCCCAGGCTGATGAGAGCCATGCCCACGCCGCTGTTGTGGAAGGCGCGGACGAACCGCGCTTCGTTCTCCTTGCGGGCGGCCTCGGTTCTCTTGAGCTGCGAGATGTCGCGCAGGATCAGGACATGCCGGTCGGGCAGGTCATTGGCCAACGCGCTGTATTCCGCGATAACCCGGACGCCGTTCTTGCGGAACAGGATGAATTCTCCCGACAGGCGCCCCGACGCGATAAACCGCGCCCATTCACCAGCAGCCTGAGGGCCAAATCCTTGTGGCGCGAGATCCGATGGCGCGAGGGCGCGTAATTCCTCGCGCGTATAGCCGGTCAGATCGCAGGCTGCCTGATTGACGTCGATGAAACGCCCTTGTGCGTCGGTGACGAAAATGGCTTCCTGAACGTTCTCAAACAAGGTGCGGTACTTGATTTCGCTCTGGCGCAGGGCCGCTTCGGTCTGCTCAGCGGTCTTGCGCTCGGGAATGTCCGCGCATTGGTCCAGCTTGCCCATAGCGTCACGGCCTTCCACCTCGGCGATACGCCGGCGCAGCTGGTCCAGCTTCTCAATCAGTTCCTGTTTGGTTTTGTGCTGGTCGCCAGTCATGGTGTTCAAGGTCTTTGGGAGCGGCGAGGGCGCGATTTGGATCGGCGGGACGCTGTTGGGAAGTCAGGAGGTAGCAAGCGTGCAGGGTACAACTAGATCACAGTGGCTGGCACCTGATGAATGGCGGGCGGCTTTCTTCATCCGCCCTCGGCAGCCCTGCAATCCAGCACCACCCGCAGGGCCTTTGCATCAACAGGCTTGGACAAGTAGTCGTCCATGCCGGCGGCGAGGAACCTTTCCCGGTCTCCCTTCATGGCGTGGGCGGTCAGGGCGACGATCGGGACCGACGGATCCAAGTCGCCGTCCTGATTGTCCCGGATGTGTCGGGTGGCCTCAAGACCGTCCATCTCGGGCATGGATGCATCCATGAACACCAGGTCGAACGCCTGGCTTCTGAGCCTGTCCAGAGCCTGGCGGCCGTTCGCGGCTGTCTGCACCTGGTGACCCAGCCTATTGAGCATCATGCTTAGGACCTTGGTGTTGGTTGGTTCGTCATCGACCACTAGGACCTGCAACGCCTTGGTCGGTGCCAGCCCAGTCCGCAGTCCCGCTCGGACTGGCTCGTGGGGAGCCAGCTCGTCTTCGGCAGCGGTTTCCACTCTGATGTCAAACCGGACCTCAGTGCCCTGGCCCAGGGTACTTGCGATGGTCACCTGGCCGTCCATCAGACCGACCAGTCGCCTGACAATCGCCAGACCCAGGCCGGAGCCCTGGAAGCGCCGGGTGTTGGAGCTGTCCACCTGGGTGAAGGACTCGAAGATGTCGGCGAGCCGGTCCTCGGGGATACCGATGCCGGTGTCGCTGATCGCGAACTCCAGGCGCATCCGCGCCGGATCCTTTCCGGACAGAACACGGGTGTCCAGGCGGACCTCGCCGCGCTCGGTGAACTTGATGGCATTGCCGAGCAAATTGAACAGTACCTGGCGCAGTCGGGCGGCGTCGCCGAGCACCCGCGCGGGCAGGTCCGGGGCCAAGCCGGAGCGCAGGGCCACGCCCTTGTTTGCTGCCTGCTGGCCAAAAGCCGCGATGACCGATGGCAGCAGGGCATTGAGGTCGAAGGGTTCGTGGGCGATGGACAACTTGCCCGCTTCAATTTTCGAGAAGTCGAGAATGTCGTTAATCACGGTGAGCAGGGTCTGGGATGAGCCCATGGCGATGCTCACGGCTTCTTTGAACTGCGTCTCCAGCTCGGCATCGTCGAGCACCTGGAGCATGCCCATCACCCCGTTGAGTGGCGTGCGGATCTCATGGCTCATGTTGGCCAGGAACTCAGATCTGGCCTGGCTGGCGGCCTCGGCTCGCTCTTTGGCCTCGATCAGTTCTTGCTCGAGCGCTTTCTGATTGGTGATATCGATATGCGAGCCGATGATCCGGATGGGGTTTCCCGTGGAATCTTGGTGGATGAAGGCTTGGGCCAGCACCCAGATGTAATGGCCGTCCTTGTGGCGAAAGCGGAAAACGAGCTCATATCGGTCGGCCTTTGTGTTGATTGCCTGATCGAAATGCGCGAGGGCCTTGTCCAAATCATCCGGATGAACCCGGCTTTGCCATTCCTCGAAAGCATCGCCGATCTCGTCGTCGGCGTAGCCGATTTGTCCTTTCCATTCCTCGGAATAGCGGACTTTGTTGGTGATGAAGTCCCAGTCCCACAGGCCAACATTGGCGAATCGAACCGCTTGCTCCAGGTCGTCTTTGGTCTCTTGGAGCGCGAGTTCGGCCTGTTTTCGCGCGGTGATGTCCTGAAAGGCGCCGGTGAGCTTGACCACTTCACCGTCTTTCAGAACTGGCTTGCCGATGGAGCGAGTCCACAGTGCCTGGCCCTTGGCCGTGATAAAGCGGACTTCGATGTCGTAGGGCTGAGCCTGCTCCAGGGCCGCCTGGACAACCGCCGCAATCTTGGGCCGATCTTCGGGGTGATAGAAATCGATGGCCTCTTGGACGGAGGGCATCTGGCCGACGGGAAGCTCATGAATCGCGTACGTCTGCTCGGTCCAGGTCATCTCCAGAGTGCGGGCGTCGAGCTCCCAGCCGCCGACCTTCGCCATGGCTCCGGTCTGCTGGAGCAAGGTCTTTAGTTGCTCCTCGGCCAGCGCTTGGCCGGTCATGTCGCGGGCAAGGTTCACCAAGCCGGTGACCCGGCCCTCTGGGTCGCGCAGCGGCTGATAGGTGACATCCATGTGCCGCCGGCCCAGGACAGGGAACTCGAACCAGCCTGAATACCTGACGACCTCCCCGGCCAAGCAGCGGTCGAGGCGGTCTTTGAGCTGGCTGGAAAAAAACGCTTCTCCAAAAAGATCGGTCACGGAGCGGCCGATAATTTCTTCCTTGGACAGGCCCCACAAGCGCTCGTAAGCCGGGTTGACGCGCTGGTAGACGTAACTTTTGTCCAACACCCCCAGTGCATCCTCGGTGAGCTGCGCCAGCGGGGAACACCAGCGCAATTCTTCCAGCCGCAGCCACTCATCGCCCCCCTCGCTGACACCGCCGCATCTCTCCAGCTCAGCGATACGCCGGCGAGCTTGGTTCAGCTCGTCGATAAGCGCCTGCTTGGTCTTGTGCTGATCGGAAGACATGGCGTTTGCTTCCCTCGAGCGGTGGTCGCTTCATGCAGATTGGTAAGGTGCCGAGTTTACAGGGAAAGCTAGCGGATGAGCCAAAAAAAGGGCAGTGAAATATGCCGGATGATGTTGCCGCGAATTCGCGAATGCCGAGGTTGTCATGTGGTAGGTCATCGAGGCTAATCAAGCAGCCCGAGGATTGCGCTCAGAGGCGTTGCCAACGGACAGCAGAGCAGCGCGCTTGGGATCTTCCAATAATTGGCAGGCGACCAGGTAGCCCGCCGCGCTCCAGGTCTGTTGCCGACGCGCCTGCTGGCCCACCAGGCGGCCGCGACGTCCGTCGTAATATTCCGGCCAGTCGTCGCAACCTCATTGGTCCGGCAGCCTGCCGTGGAGCAGGTGCCGGCAGAGGATCAGGGGCGATTTGTAGAGGTCGCGGAAACAGAGATGATGAGCCTTCATGAAGGCAACATCGCGCGCTATCGCCTGCGGCCTGCTGAGTACCATGCCTGGCGGAAAGGCTGGCTTTGACGGAGTTTGCGCATGCCGCAACCCAGAGAGCACAAGACCGTCCAAGCCCAGATCCTCGACTACGCCCAGGCCTGCGCTCTGCTTCGGGATGTGGCCCGCTGGGAAACAGGCTGCTTCACGGCTCCTTCGGCATCACCGCTAGGCTGCGGTGCGCGACCACCTAGCGCGCATCCTGGCCGATTGGAGCCTCAACCGTAGCCGCAAAGCCTCTTGGAGAACTGCTGCAGCGCGATCACGCGGCTCGTCTCGGCTTGCTGGAGCCAACTTTCCAGTTGCTCGACCAACTGCTCGCGCGAGGCGTTGGAGCGGCCCCAGAGGGCGACCAGTTCCTGGCGCATCGCGTAGAGCATGCGCAACAGCGGACTGGCCGCGAGCGCCTGCTCCAGGATCACGCGTTGCGTTGCGGGCAGATTCTCCACGCCCCGCTGCAAGCCGCTCTGCACGGCTCGCAGCGTCTTCTTGTCGCCAAGACCGAGGGCCGCGCCAACCTGTCTTTGTCGAACCTCTTGCTTGACCGCCGGCTTCAGACTGTCGACAAACCTGGCCAGCACCGCATAGCGATGGGTAATGACGGCCTGCAAAGTGCCGGCATCGCAGTGCTGCTTGGTCGGGTCGATGCGCAACTTGGGCGCCACCCGCCGAACCTTGGCCAGCCCCAAGACCTCGAGGAGGCGGATATACAGCCAGCCGAGGTCGATCTCCCACCACTGATTGGAGAGCTTGGCCGAGGTGGCGTAGGCGTGGTGATTGTTGTGCAGCTCCTCGCCTGCGACCAGGATGCCCCAGGGCACAATGTTTCTGGAGGCGTCATTGGGTGCAAAGCGCCGATAGCCCCAGTAATGGCCGATGCCATTGATCACCCCGGCGGCGAAGAACGGAATCCACAGCATCTGCACCGCCCAGACGGTGAGCCCGATGGGGCCGAACAGCACCAGATCGATCAGCAGCATGAGACCGAGGCCAAGGTTGCTGTGCCGCGTGTAGAGGTGGCGTTCGATTGCGTCATCGGGCGTGCCCTGTCCATAGCGCTCCAGCGTCGCAGCCACCGCAGATTCGCGTCGATAGAGATCGACGCCATCAAACAGAACCTTCTTGATCCCATAGACCTGCGGACTGTGCGGATCATCCGGGGTCTCGCACTTGGCATGGTGTTTACGATGAATGGCGACCCATTCGCGCGTGACGATGCCCGTGGTGAGCCACAGCCAGGCGCGGAAGAAATGGCTGGCGAGCGGGTGCAGGTCCAGGGCGTGGTGGGCCTGATGCCGGTGCAGGAAGATGGTGACGGAGGCGATGGTCACATGGGTCAAGCCCAGGATGACCAGCACAATCCCCCACCAGGGCAGTTCGATGAGGCCAAGCGGCATGGGTGCGGACTCCAAGTCGTGATAGATCGAAATAGATCGTGACAGAAAGAGTTTGACCTCAGCGGCCGCCGGTGTCGGTACGGTAGCGCACATTATGAGAGGCCGCACAGGCGGGCGCGATTAGCTGCATCAGCACTCCCACCACCAGGCGTTGAGCATCGTTGCCACGGCCGCGCAGGAGACCGTCGCCGCCGCAGATCATCTGTTCTCCGATGCCAAAATTCATGATCAGTGCTCCAGTCAGCGCGCTGGTGCGTCGATCAAGATGACATTCGGGAGCATATCCAAAAACGCGCAACTCGCGGCCCTTGCAACGCTCGCGATCTCCGTTCAGCCCCACCGCTGCATGTTGACGGCGCATCTCGCCCTCGCTAGCCTCCTGTCTCAAGCCGCACCTAAACTCGTAAGGGTTGCTCGGTTTTCCTGTCCATATAATCTAACTGACAAATCTTCAGAAAAAATCTCCAGGAGCACCCTATGACCGAGTTCCGTGCCGAAACCGACAGCATTGGGGAGGTCCAGGTCCCTGCCGACAAGCTCTGGGGCGCTCAGACCCAGCGCTCGCTTGAGCATTTCAGCATCGGCGACGACCTCATGCCGCGGGAGATGATCGGCGCCTATGCCACGCTGAAGAAGGCTGCGGCAACGGTCAATCACGCCGGCGGGCGACTGGGCGAGCAGCAGCATGCGCTCATCGTGCAGGCCTGCGACGAGATCTTGGCCGGTCAGCACCAAGACCAATTCCCTTTGCATGTCTGGATGACCGGCAGCGGCACCCAGTTCAACATGAATGTGAACGAGGTGATCTCCAACCGCTGCTGCCAGCTCGCCGGCAGTCCGCTCGGGGCCAAGACCCCGGTGCACCCCAACGATCACGTCAACATGTCGCAGTCGTCGAACGATTCCTTTCCCTCGGCGATGAGCATCGCCGCAGCAGTGGCGACGACCGCAAAGCTTCTGCCCTCTGTGCGCGCGCTGCGTGACGCGCTCGATGCCAAGGCCAAAGCATGGGACGGACTCGTCAAGATCGGTCGTACCCACATGCAGGACGCCACGCCGCTGACGCTGGGCCAAGAGGTTTCCGGCTACGTCGGCATGTTGGATGAAGCCGCCGGATGGATCGAGCAGGCGCTGTCGGGCGTCTACCGCCTCGCCCTCGGGGGGACCGCTGTGGGCACCGGCCTCAACGCGGCACCCAACTTCGACACCGAGGCCGCCACGGAGATCGCCAAGCTGACTGGCCTGCCGTTCGTGACCGCGCCGAACAAGTTCACGGTGCAGGGCGCCCACGACGCCCTCGTGCAGTTGCACGGCAGCTTCAAGACGCTGGCCGTATCGTTGTTCAAGATCGCCAACGACATCCGGCTGCTGTCCTGCGGACCGCGTTGCGGACTCGGGGAGCTCAATATTCCCTCCAACGAGCCGGGCTCCTCCATCATGCCGGGCAAGGTCAACCCGACCCAGTGCGAGGCGCTGGCGATGCTGGCTGCCCAGGTCATGGGCAACGATGTGGCGGTCGGTATCGGCGGTGCCAGCGGCTATCTCGAGATGAACGTCTATAAGCCGCTGATCATCTTTAACGTCGCCAAATCCGCGCGGCTGATCGCCGATGGCTGTCACAACTTCCGCGTCTTCCTAGTCGAGGGCACCGAGCCCAACGAGAAGCGGATCGCAGACTTTGTCGAGCGCTCGCTGATGCTGGTGACGGCCCTGAGCCCAGTGATCGGTTACGACAAGGCATCGCAGGTCGCCCACTATGCCCTGGACCATGACATGACCCTGCGCGAGGCCGCATTGAAGCTCGGCTTCGTCGCTGCAGACGAATTTGACCGGGTGGTGGACCCGAAGAAGATGACCCATCCCTCCATCGCCTAAGCCACCGACGAGGTCAGCGGCATCAGTTAAACGCGCCGCCGATTTTGATGCTCGTTGTCGGCCCCTCGGCTCCGTTCGCTCCTATCAACACGAGAGAGACAGACCATGCCCATGACGACCATCTCCAAGCGCGGTTCAGAGCTGCTTCAAGATCCGTCCTTGAACAAATCCACCGCCTTCACCGAGGCCGAAAGGCAGGCCCTGGGCCTTGTGGGTCTGGTACCCGATGTGACCGAGACCGAGGATCAGCAACTGCGCCGAGTGATGCTGCAGCTCAGCCATAAGCACACCGACCTCGATCGCTACATCTTTCTGGTTAATTTGCTCGACCACGATGAAACCCTGTTTTACCGGACCATCATGTCCGACCCGGCCCGCTTCCTGCCGATCATCTACGACCCGACAATCGGCGAGGTCTGTCTCAAGTTCGGTCACATTTACCGCCAAAGCCGGGGAATGTATGTCTCGATCGAGCGGCGAGGGCAGGTTCGGGACATCCTTGGAAACTGGCCCCAGAAGGACATCCGCTTCATCTGCGTAACCGACGGTGGACGCATCCTCGGCCTCGGTGACCTTGGTGCCAACGGCATGGGCATCCCGATTGGTAAGCTCCAGCTCTACACTGCCGCAGCCGGGGTGCCCCCTCAGTACCTACTCCCGATGTATCTGGACGCGGGCACCAACAACGAGCAATACCGCAATGACCCGCTCTATCTCGGGCTGCGCAAAGCGCGTCCGCCGACGGACGAGCTTTTTTCGTTCGTCGACGAGCTGGTTGAGGCGGTGCAGGAGGTGTTTCCGCGTTGCTGCATCCATTTCGAGGACTGGACGGGGGTGGATGCAGTGCATTTGCTCGAGCGCTACCGCGACCGATACTGCGTCTACAACGACGATGTTCAGGGTACAGCCGGTATCACCCTGGCCGGGATGATCAACGCCGTGAATCTCAAGGGCACCCAGCTCAAGGACGAGAGCTACCTCTTCCTCGGCGCCGGATCGGCGGGCATTGGCCTTGCCAACCTGCTGTGCTCGGCGCTGGTCGCCCAAGGCATGTCGCTCGCCGACGCGCAGGCCAAGGTGCACATGTTTGACGTCAATGGCCTGCTGGAGCCGAGCCGCACGGACCTAGTAGACTTCCAGCGACCCTATGCGCACCCGAACGAGCCCTGCACGGACTTCGCCGCTGCGATCAAGCGCCTGAAGCCGACGACGCTTATCGGGGTCAGCACGGTCGGCGGCGCCTTCACCCAAGAGGTCGTCGAGGCGATGTCGCGGGTGAACGAGCGCCCGGTGATCCTCGCCCTGTCGAACCCGACCGATCACGCAGAATGCACCGCGGAGCAGGCCTACACCTGGTCCAAGGGCAAGGTGATCTATGCCGCGGGCGTCCAGTTCGATCCCGTCCATTATGAGGGGCAGGTCTTTCTGCCGGGACAAGCCAACAATTTTTACATCTTCCCGGCGGTGGGCATGGCGATTTACGCGACCCAAGCCAGTCGCGTCGCCGACGAAATGTTCATCGAGGCAGCAGCGGCGGTCGCGGATCAGGTGCCGCCCGAGATGCTCAAGCAGGGGCTGCTTTATCCGCCTCAGTCGAACATCTTGGAGACCGAAATCCAAACCGCCGCTCGGGTCGCGCAACTCGTTTTCGACCTGGGCCTCGCGCGCGTCGAGCGTCCGACTGATATGGTCGATTTCATTCGCGCCCATGTCTATCGGCCCGAATATCCGACGCTCGTCTGAGCCGTGCAGCAGCCACCGGCGAAATCAGGAATTGGCCTGCCGCAAGTGCATCATTTTGGAATGCGCTCGCGGCGCGCTGAGGCGATGCCTAACAGCGTGATGGTCCCCTTCTTTGGTATGCTCGCTATTTAGTCCGCTCCGTTGCCTTGGTTGAGGATGTTCGATGACATCGCTCATTGTGCCCGCCCAAGGCAGGTTGGAGGAGCGGGGCTGACTGTCCCGTTTTTTAGTGTGTTTGTGTGATAATTCGTGTTTTCCGCAAAGAAAATCCAAGGCTGCGGAATTTCATAAAAATAATATCTTTTCCAAAGGTTATATGCCTTTGAAATGCCATGCCCTTCTACAGCGCTCCATCCACGAGGTGCAAATTGAACTCGAAGAACCTAGCATTCGCGACCATTGGCTCTTTGCTGCTGGTTTCCGCTTTTTCTGCCTCGGCTGAGGAGGAAGTTATCACCAATGGGCTTGATGTCGACGTCCGTCAAACCATCGATGAGTCCCCGCACGGCCAGATTGATCCTGGCGCGGACCAGGGCGTTGCGGATGTCCAGGATTTCGGCGACGGGAGCACCAACGAGGGCGGGCCGCCGGATGGCTATTTCGACTTGCGCGACGCGGCCCTCGACCACGAGCAGAACCTTGGACCTAATGCCCCCGGCTATATCCCCTGACCGGCGAACTTTGATTTCGGTCCGCTAAGGCAGGCGAGCAGAGCTAGTCCCTGGGCTCATGGGCAGTGACGGCTATGGAGATTGACGGCTTGGCCCGGCGAGAAGCAGCGGCTTCGAATTGGCAGTGAGCTTATACCAATCGCAAACTGGTTATCGGTTTTGGGTCGGGTGACGGCCACGGGGGTCTCGGCGGCCCTTGATCGGATCAGGGGCTGCTGGTAATGGCAGCTGCGTCTTCGATGTCCAGCTCAAGACTGGCTAGCAGCATTTCGTCGCCGCTGATCAGTTCGGTCTGGTAGCTGCCGCAGTCTGCGCACAGCAGCCGATTGGGAGTGGCTTCACTCTCAGCGCCGCAGGCGCGACAGCGCACGCGGATGGCGCCTGAGTCGATTTCTAGGTGCGCATGCTCGGCAATGGTTCCGGCGGCAGCGAGTGGGTAGGCATTGGCGAGCAATTGCGGCTCTACACCAGAGAGCGGGCCGATGCGCAGGCGGATGAGGGTCACCCCGCGCGCTTCGTGCTCGGCGGCAATGGCTTTGACCTGGTCAAGCAGCGACAGACAGATAGAGAGTTCGTGCATAGGCTTGGATACGAAATGCTAAAGACTGCCGAGATAGGTGTAACCAAAGAGCCCTACTTTTAGTTCCAGGTAAAAGGCCTCGCGCGTGGCGGGGTCAAGATCGGCTTGTTGCAACAGCCGCTGGTAGCGCGAGAGTAATGCGCGTGGCTCAAAATGCACATAGCGCAGCAGTTCTTCGGTCGAGTCGCCGCGTTCGAGATCGCCCAAGCGATATCCGTCCGGCGCATTGGGGTCGAGTTCGATGTTGACCGCATCGGTATCACCGAACAGATTGTGAATATCGCCGAGAATTTCCTGATAGGCACCGACCATAAAAAAGCCAATCAGGTACTGGTCTTGTCTGGGGTCGAATGCATGCAGCGGCAGACTGGCCTCGATCCCGTCCTGATCGACATACTGGCCGATGCAGCCGTCGGAATCGCAGGTGAGATCATGCAGCAGGGCGCGTTCGCTCGGGGGCTCGTGCAGCCGTTGTAAAGGCAAAATAGGGAAAATCTGATCGATGGCCCAGACATCCGGCAGGGACTGAAACAGCGAGAAGTTGCAGAATACCTTGTCTGCCAGCGCGGCATTGATGGCATCGAGCAGTTCGCGCTGGCGCCTGTTGCTGTGCGACAGACGCGGGCGCAGCGCGCGACCGGTGGCGGCATGGAGTTCATCGGCGCGCGCGCGCACCGCAAGTGGCAGTTCGCCGCGCGCAAACTGCTGCTGCACCCCGGCGCGCAACTCCTGCGCGCGTTCATAGACTTCAAGCGGCGGCTCGCTGCTGGCAGCGGCGAGATTAGCCGCGAGTGCGGCGAGTGGCGGATGCGCGTCATCGAGCGGGTCGCTAGCCGGGCAGTCCCGCCCGGGCGCCTGTTCGCGGTCGACCACATCGGTGATCAGCACTGCATGATGGGCACTGAGCGCCCGACCAGACTCGGTAATCAGATCGGGCTCGGGCAAGTCGCGTGCGCGGCAGCTTGAAGCCACAGCAGCGACAATGGTCTCGGCGTATTGGTCCGGGCTGTAGTTGACCGAACAATAGGCGCGGGTGCGCGTGCCTTCGTAGTCCACGCCCAGACCGCCGCCCACGTCTAGGGTGTCGAGCGCGGCACCCGCCTCGCGCAGCTCGCCGTAAAATTGCGCCAGTTCGCGCACGCCGGTGGCAATGTCCTGCAAGTTGGGAATCTGCGAGCCAAGATGCGCGTGCAGCAGTCGCAACCAGCCCAATGCCTGCTTGGCCCGCAGCCGCTCGACCAGCGCCAGAATCTGGCTCGCCGATAGTCCGAACTTGGCTTTTTCGCCACCGCTGTTCTGCCAGTTGCCAGCGGCCGCTGCGGCCAGGCGCACGCGCACGCCAAGCAGGGGTTCAACCTCAAGCCGCTGTGCTTCCTCAATCACCAGATCAAGCTCGGACGGCTTTTCGATCACAATGAAAATTCGCCGGCCTAAGCGCCGCCCGAGCAGCGCCAGGCGCACATATTCGCGGTCTTTGTAGCCGTTGCAGACGATGGTCTCGTCATCCGGCGTTAGTGCCAGCACTGCGAGCAACTCCGGCTTGCTGCCGGCCTCCAGCCCCAGGCCACCGCCGGCGAGCAGCGCGCGCACCACGCTGTGTTGCTGATTGACCTTGATCGGATAGACCGGTCGGTAGCTGCCCTGGTAGCAGTGTGCCGAAATGGCGGCAGCGAAGGCCCGGTGCAGCCGACGCACGCGGTCGCGCAGGATGTCGTCGAAGCGTACCAGCACTGGCAGAGACAGCCCCTGCTCGCGCAGGCGCTCGGTCAGTGCCGGAAGATCGATGCGGGTGGCGCCTTGCGGGTCGGGGCGCACGGCAAGATGGCCGTTGTCGGCCACCTCGAAATAGCCTTCACCCCAGCGGCTGATGGCATAGATGGAGTCGCCAATGGCGGGTGCCGGGGGCATGTTGCTAGGCGTTCTTGCTCAGGGTGAAGAAGGACATGGACTCCTGTAGCTGCTGCGCCTGGGCGCTCAGTTCCTCGGAGGTGGCCGCGAGCTCTTCCGAGGCGGCAGCGTTCTGCTGCGTGGCCTGGTCGAGCTGGCTCATGGCCTCGTTGATCTGCCTGACGCCGCCGGCCTGCTCGCGCGATGCGCTGGCAATCTCGCCGATCAGCTCGGCGGTTTGGACGATTTTGGGCACGGTGGCCTCGAGTAGTTTGCCGGCATCCTCGGCAATCTGCACGCTACTGCCGGCCAGGTCGTTGATCTCGCGCGCGGTCTCGCCGCTCGATTCGGCGAGCTTGCGCACCTCGGCGGCCACCACGGTAAAGCCCTTGCCATGCTGACCGGCCCGTGCCGCCTCGATCGCGGCATTGAGCGCGAGCAGATTGGTCTTGTAGGCAATTTCCTCAATCATGCCGATTTTGCTCGCAATGTCTTTCATCGCCGCGACAGTGCGATTGACCGCATCGCCGCCCTGACGCGCTTCCTCGGCGGCGGTGCGCGCCATCTCATCGGTGCGCCGCGCATTGTCGCTGTTCTGCCCGACACTGGCATTGAGCTGCTCGATGCCAGCGGAGGTTTCCTCCACGCTGGCAGCCTGCTCGGTTGCGCCCTGGCTAAGCGACTGGGCGGTGGAGCTGACCTGACTCGATGCGCTGGACAGGCTGTCCGCGCCCGAGCGCACTTCGCCGACAATTGTTTTCAGTTCCTCGACCATGCTCGCCATGCCGGCGGCCAGGCTGCTGGAATCACCGCTTTTGAGCTTGAGTGCTTGGCTCAGATCGCCCCGGCCCAGACGCTGGGCGAGCAGTTTCAGGTCAGCCGGCTCGCCGCCGAGTTGCTTAAGGATGCTGGCGGTGATGCCGAGCGCCAGCACGGCGGCCACCAGGACAGAGACAATGGTCACGCCCACCTGGACGCCCTGGGTTGTCTGACCGTCGGCAACCAGCTTTGTCTGGTATTGCTTGGAGTCGCTGTTCACAATCTCGGCCATTTCTGAGAGATCCTTCTGCACCTTGCGCAATTCCGGCAGAGTCGCGTTGTTATAGATGTCGCGCGCCGCGCGCGTGCCAGCAACCTGTGCGCCGGCCATGCTCTGGACCTGATCGAGTCCGGCGCGCACCTTGGCCAGGGAAGGCAGAGTGTCGTCGTTAAAAATCTGCTTGGCGCTGTCAAAATCGCCGATCAGCAACGGCCGTTGCATGGATGCGGCGCTCTCATGCAGGCGCTGGTGCGGGTCTTCAATCGAGGTAAAAACCGCATCGATATCCGGGTGGGCTGTATGAAAGGCCGCGCGTTGCGGACCGTAGAGAAACTTCCCGAGTGCGCATTGGGTGTGGTCGAGCTGGACATCAAGCTGGCGCGCCTGCGTGATGAGCGCGGATTGCACCTCGGACGCCCACTCGATATGGCCGAGTTCAAGTTCTTGAGCGCGCTCGGACAATTGCGGGTCTGCGGGTTGGTAGGTGTCGCGGATGCTGCTTGCGGTTTCATGCAGGGCTGCGTGCGGGGCCTCGATGGACGCGAGCAGGGGCTTGATTGAGGGGAAGAGCGCCTCGGCCTTCTTGCGCCCTTCGCCATAGTACCAGCGCCCGAAGGCGCATTGGCGCGGGTCGAGCTGGAGATCAAGCTTGTCCGAGTCGTCGTTGAAAACGTAACGACTGAGCGTGCTGGCCCAGTTCAGATGATCGATTTCGCGCTGGGCCAGGTCGGTGCGCAAATTATCCGCCTCCACCACCTTGTCGCTCAGACCGAGGATGCTTGACAATCCGAGGTAGCTCCAGCCAGCGGACAGAATCATCAGCACCAGAAGAGTGCCGAAGCCGAGAAGAATCTTGGTGCGCAGCCGCATGCTGCCGCCGCTCCAGGATGCGCCGTTTTTCTGGGTCTTTCCCGTCTTGCTCATGACTGCCTGCCCTTGTGCCAACACTATTGTTTCCAGAGGTCAAATTCCAAGGCTTATCGCGGAGATTTGACTTCCAGTCTCAATCCCAGTCTCAAGCATAGTCGAGAACGGCCGCTGCAACTGCCGAAATTCGCACAATCAGGTGGCCGTTTGCGGATACTGCTATGCTGAAAGACAAGCGTTCTTGCAATATTAGCGGTTGATGATAAAGGAATTGTCGGTAATGCGCTCACCCCCAATGGGTCTTGGCCTTTTTCTGCTTGGCGCCGGGTTGACGGTGGCCTTCTACTTCTTTGCCTCGTCTGAGCTGCGACAAACGCGCACGGGTGCACTCAAGGAGCTTGAAGTGATCGCTGCGCGCGATGCCCAGGCGCTGGAACAATGGCGCGGCGAACGACTGGCTGATGGCAAGACCTTCACTGCCGGTTTGCCGGCTCGGCTGGCCCGCTGGCGCGAGGGGGACTTCTTAGCTGGGCCGACCATCCCGGAGCTGAAAGATCGGCTACAGACCACGCTCGAGGCTTACAATTACGCGGGTGTGCGCCTTTTTGGTGCCAATGGCCAACTCTTGCTCGGTGAGGTCGCGGACGGCATTGCACCAGAGGTGCTCGAGCCGCTGAATCCGCTCAGCGCAACCGATCTTAACGGGCGGCAGCCGATGCTCTCGCTGCTGCGAATCGATGCCACCGGTCCGGCCAGTATGGTGCTCGATATTCCGCTTTGGTACCAGGACCAACTGGGGGGGCATCTGCGCTTTTTGATTCAGCCGCAGGCTTTTCTGACCAAACTGCTTGGGCCCGATATGACCACAGCGACGGGCAGCCATGCCATGTTGCTGCAAACTTCCGATCATGAACTCTTGTGGTTCGCGCCTGAACCGGCATTTGTGGTGCAGGCTGACGCGCTGAAATCCAGCCAGCCCGAACGCCAGCCTGCACTGAAGTGGCGCATGCGCCCGGCACCAGAGGTCGTCGCCCAGGTGCTGGCCCAATGGCAAGAAGATCCCAAGGATGCGCCTGAAATCTTCAAGTACGAGGATGGCGGACGTTTTTTCGTGAATTTTTCCGCGGTCTCCAATAGCTCCTGGTTGGTGATGGCCACCTCCAATCGCATGGCCGTTTGCGGCCCCTGCATCAAGCGACAGATCACCATCGGGCTGGTGTTGTTGCTGTTTTATTCTCTGGCTGCGGCAACCTTTTGGAATTGGCGGCGGGCGCAACAGGGTCGAGAGATCGCGCGACGCAATGAGGTGCTGGGCGCGGCGGCGACGGCGATGCCGGGGGCTCTGTACGTGGCTGAGCCGGACTCATTCAGTACCCTGTTCATTAGCGCGGGTATTCAGCGTCTGCTTGGCTTCGAGCCACAGGATGTTCTGGCAACCCCAGGTTTCTTTATCGATTCCATGCATGAGGATGATCGCGAGGCGGCGGTGTCGGCGCTGCGCACGCTAGTGGCGTCGGAGAACAGCCTTGGCGTGCTCAATTATCGTGTCTGGCGCCAGGACCGTTCTGGTTGGGTGTGGGTTGAAGATCGGATATTTGTCGAGCGCAGCGACAAGAGCAAGGCAAAGCTGCTCTATGGGGTGATGTTCGACATCACCAAGCGCAAACTGGTCGAGCAGCAGTTGGAAGAGAAAAACCGCAGGCTTGAATCCCTGAATGCCGACCTCCAGGAGGCCAACGAGCGTGAGAAAGGACTCGCCGAAAAGGCCTCGGCCGCCAATCTGGCCAAAAGCGAGTTTCTGGCCAATATGAGCCATGAGATCCGTACCCCGCTCAACGCCATTATCGGCATCACCGATCTGCTGTCTGAAGCCGGGCTTGATGAAGAGCAACGCCAGTATGCGGAGACTCTGCGCGGCGCCAGTCGCAGTCTCTTGGCGTTGATTAACGACATTCTCGATTTCTCCAAGATCGAAAAAGGCCGTCTGACGCTGGAATGCATCGCCTTCGGGCTCGATCCGCTGATCGAGGAAGTTGTCACAGTGGCCGCAGTGCAGGCCGAGGCCAAGGGACTTGAGTTTCTGGTCGATGTCGATCAGCGCATTCCGGCCTGGCTGCTCGGCGATTCGCTGCGACTGCGCCAGGTGCTGATTAACCTGCTGGGTAACGCGGTCAAGTTTACCTCCAGCGGCGATGTCACCCTGGCCGTGGAGCTGATCCAAGCCAAGGCGGAGCGCGTGGTTGTGGAGTTTTCGGTGCGGGATACCGGCATCGGTATCGCGCCGGATCGCCAGCAGGCCCTGTTCGATGCCTTCACGCAGGCGGACAGTTCCACCACGCGCAAATTCGGCGGCACCGGGCTTGGGCTGAGCATTGCCGCAGAACTGGTGACGCTCATGGGTGGCTCTCTGCGGGTCGACTCCCAGCCTGAGGCCGGCAGCCGGTTTTATTTCACCCTGCACCTGGATCTGCCCAACCCGGCTGAATCGCCGCAAGATTCGCTCCAGACCCTGGCTGGCAGGCGCGCGCTGGTCGTGGCGGACTATCAACCGCTGCGCGAGCTTCTGCCACGTCATCTGCGGGCCTTGGGTCTGCGGGTTCAAGCGGCGGCGGATGTGGGTGGCGCAGCCTCCTTGCTGGCGAAGGACGGGCCGACAGACCTGGCCATGATCGACTACCACTTTCCCGGTTCTGAGCCGCGTGAGCAGATTCAGGCTTTGCGCGAACGGGCAACGCCTGGCGCCACGCGCATCCTGTTGATGGCCTCCAGCAGGGACTTCGGTGAAGCAGTGGCGCTTCGGACTGCGGGCTTGGCCGATACTGTCATCAGCAAACCCCTGACGCGCGGTGCGCTACGGCGGACGCTCAGCGATTTCGTCCAGGGTGTCTCTAAAGACGCGGGGCAAGACACCCAAACACAGGGCAGCCGTGATCAGAGCAGGGCGAGTGGCGGCATCGGGAACGCCGCCGGTGGCATTAAGGACGCCTGTATTCTGGTGGCAGATGACGAGCCGACCAATCAGATCGTGTTGAAAAAGATACTCGCGAAGCTTGGGCACCGGGTGCTGGTTGCTGCCAATGGTCGCGAGGCGCTCGAGGTGTTATCGCAGCACCCCTGTGATCTGGTGTTGATGGATGTGCGCATGCCCGAAATGAACGGGCATCAGGCTACTCGCGCGATCCGCGCAGCGGACTCGACTGCGCTGAACCCAAAGATCCCCATTATTGCCTTGACTGCCGAGGCGGTAACCGGAGAACGCGAATCCGCCCTGGCGTCGGGGATGGATGATTTTCTGACCAAGCCAATTGAGATTTCGGCACTCAACGAGGCCATTCAGCGTTGGCTGGCGCGGGCAGGCTGATATGAAAAGACCGGGGTGAAAACCCCGGTCTGTCGTTGCGGTTGCGCCCATCATGGGCGGAACCTTTTGGTGCTGAAGCTGGCTTTTGAGGCTGGCTTTTAGCCGGGGCGCCAGGATGACGCCACGGCTGGGATTAGCCCGTCAGCTTCTGCTCCAGTTAGGCCGCTTTGGCGTGCTCAGATTCGATAAAGCCGCGCGGGCTGGCCTGATCGCGACGAATCTCGATCTTGCGTGGCTTCATCGCCTCGGGCACCTCGCGTTCGAGGTCGATGTGCAGCAGGCCGTTCTCCAGCCGGGCGTCGACCACTTTCACATAGTCGGCGAGCTGGAACTTGCGCTCGAAGCTGCGGTTGGCAATGCCCCGATACAGGAACTGCCGATCCTTTGTCTCCTCGCGGCGCTGGCCAGTGACGCTCAGCACGTTTTCTTTGACCTCAAGCCCCAGCTCATCTTCGCTGAAGCCAGCGACGGCCAGGCTGATGCGGTAGTTGTTCTCGCTTTCCAGCTCCACATTGTAGGGCGGATAGCCGCCAGGCTCGCTGCGATAGGCGTTCTCCAGCGAGGAGGCCAGGCGATCAAAGCCGATCATGGAGCGGAACAGTGGTGAGAAGTCGAGAGTGGTCATGTCATATTCTCCATTGAGCAATACGTTTGAGGTTTGGCGTTCGAAATCGAACCGCCGTTTGGACGCTATTGGCCTTTGGTCCTCCGACCGTCACCATCGCTTGATGGCTTCAGGCCAGATCGCCAGCTGTTCGGGTGGCCTTTGGCGCCGCAGCCCCTTTCGGCGACTGCGTTATGTAAAGTAGCAACGAGTTAGCACTCTGTCAAGGGGAGTGCTAACAAAATTTTTTTGCGACCATGTTGTCAGCGGGTAACAGCGGTTTCTCCGTTGTTCGGACAGCGAAGTCATCGACCCCGTCTGTTCTTACTTCAGGTATCATTTTTTTGCCTGGTATGCTGCCAGGCGTGGGCTGAAGCTGGGTGCGCGAGCCTTTGCGTCAGCGGTACCTGTGCAGTAAGAGGGTTGTCATGTCGGATACTATCGCCTGGCTGGCGGGCGCTTTTGTCGGTGGGCTGATCGCACGTCAGCTTGGTTTGCCGCCGCTGGTTGGCTATCTGATTGCCGGCTTCGGGTTGCGGGCGACGGGCGCGGAAGCCACCGAGATGATCGAGCGCTTCGCGGATCTGGGTGTGACCCTGCTGCTGTTTACCATCGGGCTCAAGCTGCGTCTGACCAGCCTGACCGAACCCCATGTCTGGGGCGCGGCTGGCGCTCATGCGTTCATCTTCTTCCTGCTGAGCCTGTCGACCCTGCTAGGACTGGGCTGGCTTGATCTGCCCTATGTGCGCGACATCTCCCCGGTCAGCGCCATGGTCGTGGCCTTCGCGCTAAGTTTTTCAAGCACCGTCTTCGCGGTCAAGGTGCTGGAGGACAAGGGCGAGATGGCGTCCCTCTATGGCACCCTGGCCATCGGTATCCTGATCGTGCAGGATTTGGCGGCAGTGCTCTTTCTGGAGGCCTCGCTGGGCAAGGCGCCAACACTCTGGGCGCTGTTGCTGCTGGCGTTACTGCCGTTGCGACGGGCGCTGCTGTGGCTGCTGGAGCAGTCCGGGCACGGCGAGCTGCTGCTCTTGTTTGGTATCAGCTTCGCACTCGGCGGGGCGCAGCTGTTCGAGTTGGTGCACATCAAGGGTGATCTCGGCGCCCTGTTGCTCGGGGTGCTGATTGCCTCTCATCCCAAGGCAAGTGAGTTGGCCAAGGCGTTGCTTGGACTCAAGGATTTATTCCTGGTCGGGTTCTTTCTCAGCATTGGACTGAGCGCTGCGCCCAACCTGGATATGCTGCCGCTGGTGGCTGCCCTGCTTGCACTGTTGCTGGTCAAGGCATTTTTGTTCGAGCAGCTCTTGCTGGACTTCCGCTTGCGCGCGCGCACCGCGCTGCTCTGTGGCCTGTCGCTGGCCAGTTACAGCGAGTTTGGCCTCATCGTGGCGGCGCTGGCGGTCAAAATGGGCTGGTTGTCGGCCGACTGGCTGGCCATCATCGGCATCACCCTGGCGTTGTCGCTGATCATTGCCTCGGCGCTGAATGCACGCTCGCACAGCCTGTATGAACTCTTCAGCGCCCGACTGCGTCGCCAGGAGCGCCCCCAACGCATTCCCGTTGAGCGTGAGATCGACCCCGGCAATGCCAACGCCATGGTCATTGGTATGGGGCGGGTTGGCACCGGCGCCTATGACAGCCTGGCGCAGGATCGCGGCATGCAGCCCGTGGGTGTGGATGCCGACCCGCAGACGGTGGCGCGCCATAATGCCGTCGGACGCCATCTGGTGCAGGGCAGCGCCACCGATGCCGACTTCTGGCACCGCCTGCATCTCGATGACGGCCATGTAAAACTGGTGCTGCTGGCCATGCCAGCGTTATCAGAAAACGTCTTTGCCGCCGAGCATCTGCGCAAGGAGGGCTATACCGGCACCATTGGCGCCATCGCCAAGTTCCCGGATGACGAGGCCGTGCTGCGTGCCGCCGGCGTTGGGCAGGTGTTTAACCTTTACGCCGAGGCTGGATCAGGCTTTGCGCAGCATGTGTGCGAGGCTCGGCAGGCGGTGGCCAAGGCAGCCGCTTGATCCCGCCGCGAGCGCGGCCAGGCTGATCGCTTGGTGTTGGATCGATCAGCTCTGGATCACGTGGCGGGATCGGTCATTTCTGGCGCATTTGCTCCCGCAGCAGCTCGCCAAGAGTGCCCATCGCAGGTTCTTGCCCCGCTCCGGATGCCTTCTCGCGCGCGGACTTGGCCGCCGCAGACGACACGGGGTCCGGGCTTGCCGTATCGGCAGGCTCGGCGCCTTCGTTTGCCAGTGCGAGCGAGATCCGCCGCCGTTCGGTATCCACCCCCAGCACCCGGACTTCGACTAGTTGATCGCTATTGACTACCTCTTGCGGATGGGCAATGCGCCGACCGCCGCCGAACTCGCTGATGTGAATCAGCCCCTCCAGTCCGGGTGCCAGTTCGACAAAAGCACCGAAGGGCTGCAAGCGGGTGACCTTGCCCGAAATCTGGGTGCCGACCGGGAAACGGCTGTGCGCATCGCTCCAAGGGTCTTGCGCCAGGGCGCGAATTGACAGGGCGATTTTCTCCGGGCGTTTGGGGTTATTGGTCTGCTCGATGCGCAACACCTGCACCTCGATTTGCTGACCCGTGCGCAGCATGTCCTCGGGGTGGCGCACATGGCCAAAGGCCAGTTCGCTGATATGCACCATGCCCTCGACGCCGCCAAGATCAACGAAGGCGCCAAAGTCTTTAAGCTGGGTGACAGTGCCGTATAGCACCGCGCCAACCTCAAGCTTGGCGCGGGTTTCCTCCGCTGCGGCGGCTTGGGCTTCTTCGAGCAAGGCGCGGCGGGAGACCACCAGATCAAGCTTACGCCCGCCGGAGAACTTGGTGATGCGAAACTCGTGGCGCTCACCGACAAGCGTCGAGAGATCCTCGATAAAGCGCAATTCGACCTGAGAGGCTGGGCAGAAGGCGCGATGACCGGCAATCTGCACCTCCACGCCGCCCTTGATAACGCCGGTGATCTGCCCCTCGACCGGCTGACCGGAGTGGAAGGCGGCCTCGAGTTCCTCGCTGCCATGCAGGGCGCGCCCATGGCGCTGGCCGAGGCGCGGCGCGCCGGTGTCGGCATCGATGCTGGTGATCCGCGCATCAATGGTGTCGCCGATCTGCGCCTTGAGGCTGCCATCCTCGGCGGTGAGATTGATGATATCCATCAGCGCCTCGGTCTTGCCGCCGATGGCGACGAAGACCTGATCGGCATCAATGGCGACAATCTCGCCACGCACCTGGTCGCCGACCTTGGGTTCGTGCTGCGCGCGCTTGGCCTTGGGCTCACTTTCCGCGAGCATCGCAGCGAAACTGGTCTCTTCAGTCATGGATAGAATGTCCGTCGCTTGATAGCCGCGAACCGGTCTGGTGGTCGCCGCCTGCAAAGAGGCGAATTGTACCCTTGCGCGGGCACAAAGGCTCGCGCCAGCTTGAATTAGCATTTCCTGATACCACGTCCGGACGATAACCGACTTGGCTGCGACTGGCTGTCTTATGATGGCGAGAAGTGACGACGAAACGCAGGCCGTCAAATTTTTTTAGTTTTTGCGAGCGATAACGGAGCAACCCATGTCCGACCTGACCAAAGAAGTCATCGAAGAAGCCATGAAAGGCTATACAGAACCCCATTTGGGCCGTGACCTGGTGTCCACCAAGTTGATCAAGGCTATTGAGATCGAAGGCGATCAGGTCAAGGTCAAAGTCACTCTTGGCTTTCCAGCTCAAGGTGTTTGTCATGCCATCGCGGCCATTTTGCGCGAGCACATCGAAGCCGTTCCCGGCGTCAGCGCGGCTAAGGTCGATGTCGACTGGGAGATCAAGGCCCACTCGGTGCAGAAGTCACTCAAGCCCATCGGTCAGGTGAAAAACATCATCGCCGTGGCCTCCGGCAAGGGCGGGGTGGGAAAATCGACCACGGCGGTCAATCTGGCGCTGGCGCTGGCGGCTGAGGGTGGGCAAGTCGGCATTCTGGACGCGGACATCTACGGCCCCTCGCAGCCACGCATGCTTGGCATCACCGGCAAGCCGGAATCCAAAGACGGCAACAGCCTGGAACCCATGACCAGCCATGGCCTACAGGCCATGTCCATTGGTTTCCTGATCGACGAGGAAACCCCGATGATCTGGCGTGGCCCCATGGTCACCCAGGCGTTGGAGCAACTGCTCAACGACACCAATTGGGGCGAACTCGACTATTTGGTCATCGACCTGCCGCCTGGCACTGGCGACACCCAACTCACTTTGGCGCAGAAGGTACCGGTCTCGGGCGCCATCATTGTGACTACACCTCAGGACATCGCGCTTCTCGACGCGCGCAAGGGCCTGAAGATGTTCCAGAAGGTGGAAGTGCCTGTGCTTGGCATTGTGGAGAACATGAGCATCCACATCTGCTCCAAGTGTGGCCATGAAGAACACATCTTCGGCCAGGGTGGCGGTGCGTCTATGTCCGAACAATACGGCGTGCAACTCCTCGGCTCTCTCCCGCTGGACATCCACATTCGCGAGGAAGCCGACAGCGGCAAGCCCACAGTGGTGGCGCAGCCAGAATCGCGCATCTCCGAGATCTATCGCGAAATCGCGCGCAAGACGGCTGCCAAGCTGTCGTTGCAGGCCAAAGACTACGCGGCCAAGTTCCCGCGCATTGTGATCGAGAACAACTGATCCCCCACCCTCTGGGCGGCTGTCAATGAGTCGTTTTGGTGTCGACGCAGACGCTGCCGCCCGGACGGGAGTGAAGATCGCTCTGTGGCAAGGACGCTTCAGCCGAGTGTTTCATCCAGCCAGTCCAGCAACACGGCATTGGACAAGGGCAAGTTGCCCAGCTGGCAATGGGCGTCAGCACCTTCTTGAGCCGTAAATTGCCGACTGGTGACAGGCCCGGCTGCTCCCGCGATAAACGCCTCAGTTTGGGCCAATGGGCCGACGCCTTCGCCCTCGCTGACCATGGCCAGCCCCGGCACCTTGATGCGGTCAAGATCAGCGGCAAGGTTGAACTGCTTGAGATAAGTAAACACACCTTTGGCTGTCTCCCGACCGTAGCGGCGGCACATGTTGCCGAGGCTGCGCCTGGCTTCGCGCGGACTGAACCCGCCCGATTCCTGACCCTGGTCAGGGCCTGGTTCGGGAATCTCGATGTCCTCGGGCCGGAAGTCCTCTTCGTCGGGCAGTTCGGCCGGATCGAAAGGCATGAAACCGCACAGGTAGGCGTGTAGGTCCAGTATGGGGGAGTTGGCGGCCACCGCGCGAATGCGGGGCTCGAATGCGGCGGCGCGCAGGACGAAGTAGCCGCCAAGGCTGATGCCGTAGAGGGCCAGTCGCTCAAGATCGACCTCTGGGAATTGGGCTAGTCTGTCAATTACCGCAGCGACGGGTGCTTCGTAATCCGGTCTAAAAGTCAGGTCCGCATAGGCGCGCATGCTATCCACTTGGCCCGGTCCGGCGAATAGGCAGACCGCGTGCCCACGCTCCAGCGCAGCTCGACCGCACTGGAACCACATCTCCTCGCAGGTGCCGTCGAAGCCGGACATGGCCATTAGGGTCACGCCGCTTGGACGGCTGCCGAGTTGACCGGGTGGAAAATAGTACCCAGGCAAACGACACCCCTCGAAAGGGGCGTCGAGAGGCTGGTACTGAATACCGGCGAGACTGAGCGCTCGCTGTAGGCAATCTCTGGAGGCTTGACCGGCCTGCTTGTGCTGCGCAGTCGTCGGGTCGCCGTAGTATTCTGTCGCTCGGTAGCTATTGGCGGCCGCGAACAGGCGCTCGGAGGCGCTGAGCGCACACCCGGTCTGTTCGAGATCGACCGCGTTTTGTTCTTGAGCCCGAGCCAATGTCGCGAATTCGCGCGCCCAGGAATCCGGGTCGCCGTCTGTGATACGCGCAGCAACAGCGATGCATTCCCCCGCCGACGCACCGCCATAAGCCGCGCTGCCAAGATGGCGCAGCAACTGAAAATCCATCTCAGGGCTCTGAAAGCCCGCTATCCGAGTCGCGCCACGTTCAGTCGAATCCGCCATGATTGCCTCCGTTAGTTAGGTCGAGTTAGCTGCATCGCCATGCGCCCCCGCGCTTAGGCTCGTGCGGCAACCGTCGCCGCTGCGGTGCCCTTGCTGGATATTTTGCGCAGATCCGGCAAAAAGACCGCGAGCAGGCCGATTAGTGGCAGAAAGGAGCAGATCTGGTAGACCCTGACGATGCCCCAGAGATCGGCGAGCTGTCCCAGCAGCGCCGCACCGATGCCGCCCAGTCCGAAGGCGAGCCCAAAGAAGAGCCCGGAGACAGTGCCAATGCGCCCTGGGATCAGCTCCTGGGCATAGACCACCATGGCCGGAAAGGCCGAGGCCAATAAGAAGCCGATGATCAGGGTCAGCCCTACCGAGGCGCCCAGCCCGACGTAGGGCAGCGCCAGAGTGAAGGGTGCGACCCCGAGGATCGAAATCCAGATCACCCGTTTGCGTCCGATGCGATCCCCGATCGGCCCACCCAGCAGGGTCCCGGCGGCGACCGCGAACAGGAAGAAAAAGAGGTGATATTGCGCCGTCTGGGTGTCGATCTTGTACTGGTGCATCAAATAGAAGATCAGATAGCTGCTGATGCTGGCCAGGTAGAAGAACTTGGAGAACATGAGTGCGAGCAGAACGGCAAGCGTGCGCGCGACCCGTCCCCGCGGCAGCCCGTGGTGCTCGACAGGGGCTGTGCGTTTCGGGTTGCGGTGCTGGTGGCGATACCAGAAGCCCACGCCTGTCAGCACCAGCATGGCCAGGAGCGCGATCAGCGAGAAGAATGCGATGCTGCCCTGTCCATTGGGCAGCACGATCCAGGCAGCGAGCAGGGGGCCGACCGCGGTGCCAGCATTGCCTCCGACCTGGAAGATCGATTGCGCCAGACCGTGGCGTCCGCCCGAGGCCAGGCGTGCCACGCGTGAGGACTCGGGATGGAAGATCGAGGAGCCCGAGCCCACCAAGGCGGCAGCCATCAGCACCATCGGAAAGCTGGATGCTTGCGACAGGAGCAGCAGTCCGCTCAGGGTACAGCCCATGCCGAACGCCAGCGAGAAAGGCTGGGGATGGCGGTCGGTGTAGTAGCCGACCAGTGGTTGCAGCAAGGATGCGGTGAACTGAAAGGTCAGGGTGATGAGCCCGATCTGGCCGAAGCTCAGGTGCAGTCCGGATTTGAACAGCGGATAGATGGCCAGCATCAGCGACTGCATGGTGTCGTTGAGAAAATGCGCGAAGCTGATGGCGCCAAGCACCCGAAAAGCGGTGCGATCAGCCGAGTCGGCGGAGTGAGTGCGGTCGTTCATAGCCTGGTCGAGGGCGGCAGTAACCCAGGTCCTTTTCGCTACCAATCAATCTCCCGATGCTTGGCGTCGCAGAAGGGTTTGTTTTCTGAGGCGCCGCAGCGGCACAGAGCGACTTTCTCTCCCGCCCAGGCGATGCGGCCACTGGCGGCGCGGATTTTGAAGTTGCCTTTTACCAGCAGGGGGCCGTGGTCGATGGCTTTGAGTTCCAGCGGGCCGCCTTCGGTTTCCAATCCTGGGCCTGAGTCGCCGACGGCGCCATAGTCGCAAAACTTGGCCGCGCGGTGGGAGTTGTCGCAGAAGGGTTTGTTTTGCGACTTGCCGCAGCGGCACAGGGCTGCGCGGGTTTTCAGTCCGGGTTTCTCCGCTGGCGCGCCTTCGATGTGCAGGTCGCCAGTGGCGTACAGGGGGCCGTCGGAGATCACTGTGATGCGATTCTCGGACGGTGGCGTTTCCGGGCCGCCGGTTTTGTCGCTGTAGCTCAGGGCGCCACTCGGACAGCGTTCGACAATCTCGCGTACCTCGGCCGGGGTGCTGGCGTCGGGCATGCACCAGGGGGTGCGGCCTTGTTGGAACAGATCGCCGGTCGCGCGCCCGCATTCGCCGATGCCGATGCACAGGCTTTGGTCGAAGTGGACCTCAATGTCATTGCCGGGGAAATCCGATATTTGGTCGTCTGCCATGGTTGCGGTCCTCAATGAAACTGTTGTTGTTGCCGACGCGGGTGCGGTTCAGGCGCGGTCGTCGGAGTCTGGAATCTCGGCGCCAAGCGCCCGGGCGCTTTGGAGTCCGGCCGCCAAATCTCGGGTGCGCAAAATGGCGATGCGGTCTTTCGTGTGCCTGTCTGGTTGGACCGTGACGCCCTGGTCTTTTGCTGCTTGCATGGCCTCTGGCTCAGGCTCGCCCTCGCCAAAGACCGAGATCACATAGCCGCCGGGGATGGCCGGAGGTGGGCTGAAGCGCTGGCCGTCGACCAAAGCAACCCAGGCGCGCATGAACTCAGCGCCGTAGAGGTCAAAAAAACCATTGGAGCCGCGCAGATGCATTTCAACCGGCTGGCCGCCGATTAGCTCGATGTTGCACAGGCCGGTGTAGCCGGGCAGATGCTTGCGCACCATGCTGCGGAGGATGGGTTCCAGATGCGGCATTTCGGCGCCGACCTCCCAGTAGAGCGGCCTTGCACCATCGCGCACGTCCGAGGCGCGGGTGTGGGCGAACCAACGTGCCTCGCCCTGGTCGACCAGGCAATCGCTGCTGCTCTGCTCGCCTGTGAGTTGTTCGCACCAGAAGCTGCCGGGTTCGTCCGGCACCTGCTCGGCGCGCAGAGCGCGGGCGCCCTTGGCCATGCCGGCCAGGTTGATGATGGGTTTGACGAACAACGAAACCTGGGGACCAATGCCGAAGTCCGCCGGTGGCAGGCCGCAAGGGGCCGCGCGCAGTCCGGCAGCGAGGGCCAGGCTCAGGCGGTCGTAGATCTGGTGATGGGAGGGATTTAAGCGCCAGGCGTTGGTGTCGTTGACCGCCACATCGCGTTGTGGCTGAGGCTTAAAGATTGCCTCGC
Organism: Thiorhodovibrio frisius; assembly: GCF_033954835.1. Taxonomy (NCBI): domain Bacteria; kingdom Pseudomonadati; phylum Pseudomonadota; class Gammaproteobacteria; order Chromatiales; family Chromatiaceae; genus Thiorhodovibrio; species Thiorhodovibrio frisius. Next base: position 5,223,277 of record NZ_CP121471.1, on the reverse strand, counting down.
GTCCCGGCTGAATCCCGATGAAAGCCATGCTCAGGCGGCGGCGGGAAGAGCCGCCTTGACCGTCGTCCCGGCCGCCGGCGCAGGCGCTGCCTGCTGACCAGCCGCCCTGTCCTTCTCAACCTGACATAGGCTCGACTTAAAGGGCGGAAAGCCGCTGATGGGATCGAGCGTGCGATCATCGGTTAGCTCATTGATATTGGCGCCACGCCAAGCATGGGTGCAATGGACCACGCCGGGTTTGACCCGGTCGGTGATCTTGGCGATAAAACCGACCTGACCGCGCGGGGAGCGGACCACGACGGCATCGCCATCCTGAATACCGCGCGCGGCGGCGTCCTGCGGGTGGAGTTCCGCCAGCGGGTTGGGGACGGCGCGACGCATGCGCTCGAGGCGCTGGTGCTGCGAATGGGTGTCGAATTTGGTGCGTGCGCCACTGGTCAGCACCAGCGGATAGTCTTTGAACACCTCGGGTTGCGAGCGCGGACTTTCAGCCGGTTCGCGATACACCGGCAGGCCATCATGGCCGGCTTCCTTCAACTCTTCGGCGTCGAACTCAACCTTGCCGCTGCGGGTGTTGATGCCCTTTAGGCGATAGCTGCGGTCGGCGTCGAGAAAGCCGTGCTCGACCAGCTCCTCAATGATGTCGGCATAAACGGTCACGCCATCGGGGTTGGTGAAGACCTCGGTGCGGATCTCATCCGGGATGCCCTCGCCGGCTTCGGCCCAGGAGGCTTCCAGGTCGCCGTTCCAGAATTGCTCACCCATACCTAAGCGCACGCCAAGCTCCAGAAAGATTTGCGCATCCGGCTTGGCCTCGCCTTTGGGCGCCACCACCGCGCGGCGATAGCGCAACTCGCCTTGATAGGCGCAGCCGGGGTAGGCGATCAGCGCCGGGCGCTCCAGGTTGGTCGCCGCTGGCAGCACAATGTCGGCCTGGAGGGTGGCCTCGTTATGGAAGAAGTCGGTCGCGGCGAAGAAATCCAGTGCGCCCAGGGCTTGCTCCATGCGCTTGGAATTGGGCCACATGGCGGTGTTGATGCCCATTGCCAGCAGGCTATGCACCCGCTGGGGCTCACCGTCGAGAATGCAGTTGGGCAGCAGCATGCTTTGCCCCGCCGGCCAGTAGCGCGTCCAGACGGGGAAGACCTCGTCGCCGATGCGCGGTGGCAGATCGTTCAGACAATGCTCGAACAGCTCAATCGGCTTGGGGCTGACCTTGGTGCTGAAAAAACGGTTGCCGCCTTCGCGATCCAGATTGCCGGTGACGGCGCTGAGCAGAATCAGGGCGCGGTGATTCTGAAACCCATTGGAATGTTGCACTGTGGCGGTGGGCGACAGGGTGATCTGCGCAGGTCGGGTGGTGGCGAAGATCTCCACCGCGCGGCGAAGATCGCTTACCTCAATGCCACAGATGTCGGCGACCCGTTCGGGCGCAAAATCTTTGACGTAGTCGCGGAAGGCGTTGACCCCATTGCACCATTCATCGAGAAAGCCCTGATCCTGCCAGCCGTTGGCGAAAATCAGATGATGGAAGCCGAGCGCCAGCGCGCCATCGGTGCCGGGGCGCAGTTGCAGGTGCACATCGGCCTGTTCGGCCAGCGGTGTGCGGCGCGGGTCGACCACCACCAGTGCGAGCCCCGGCTTGCGATTGGCCAGCGGATGGGTGTCGAACGGCGGAATCGAGCCGCGCGGGTTGGTCGACCAGTTGAGAATGCATTTGGTCTTGGACGAGGCCACGGTGGAGGTGGTCTTCACGCGCGCGCCGAAGGTGACTTTCTCCGCCACCAGGGTGGCCGAGAAGCAGCAGCCGCTTTCGGTCAGGTAATTGGGCGAGCCGAAGGCGTGGGCGAGGCGCTGTAATTGCGGGCGCGCTTCTTTCGTATAACCGGCGAAGAAAGCCACCGCCGGAGCCCCATGCTGCTGACGGGTCTGATCGAGCCGGGTGGCGATGGTGTCGAGCGCCTCGTCCCAGCTGATGCGCTCGAACTGGCCGCTGCCTTTAGGGCCTGTGCGTTTTAGCGGATAGAGCAGGCGATCGGGGTGATTGCGCCGGTCGATCTGCACATAGCAGCGCGGGCAATCCGGGCCTTTCACACCGATGGGTTCGCCGCTGTTGTCGAGCTCGACCGCAATGGCGCAGTTGGCGTCGCATTCGTAGCAGGTGCTGGGGACGTTTGGCATGGGGCGCGGTGCTCGTGGGGGCAAATGGATTTGCCCCGGGTGAAAGACTGATCGCTGACTGGGCGAATCAATTCGCCCCTCCAAATCTTAACTGGCCGGAACTCTTAACTGGCCGGAAAGTCCAGCACGCCGTAGTGGCAAGCGCCTTCGATCACGCCGCTGGTGTAGTAGCCCGACAAGCCCTGGAAGCCGCCCTGGGCGAAATACACCTTGAGATCCGGACTCGCTGCTTGCGCCTGCTTGACGCTGCTGACCAGTTGCTCGTCGGCGTTGCGAACCAGAACGCCGGAAAAGCCGGCGGTGAGCGGGAAAACATCGTTGCCGCTGTCGCCGCAGAAAACCACCGCTGACTTCTCGAGCCCGAGTTTGGCGGCGACGAATTCCAGTGCTGTCTGCTTATTGGCGCTCTTGGGCAGAAAGTCAAGCAGCCCCTCGCCGCTTTGGGAGTCGAAGCTATAGATGGCACTTTCGTCGAAGTGGCCCTTCACGCGCTCATCGACCAGCTCGAGGATCGCATCACTGCGGTCATGATCGACAAAGTAGCTCTGCTTGAAGGGGTTGAGATTCTCAGGTGGCTGTTCGCTCAGGCCGTCAATTTCGGTCACGGCATTCTTGATGCCGGCGACATCCCAGCGCGGGCTTTGCGCGCGCACATGGGCAATCCAGTCATCGTCGAAGCTCCAGTGTCCGTCCCGATACTCGCGGATGGTGGTGCCGACATCGCCGATTAACACATGCGGGTGGCGGATGCCGAATTCGGCGATTGCCTGCTCGGTCAGCGCGAGGCTGCGACCGGTCACATAGATCACATAGGTGTCCTGTTCCCGAGTCAGGCGGTTGAAGAGCTCAATCGCCTGGGGGTCGGCTTCCCAGCGGCCATTGGGTAGCAGGGTGCGGTCAAGGTCAGTGGCCAGTGCCTTCATGGTGTCGTCCTCCTCCGGTAAAAACAGGCTAGCTAAAGGTTACAGATAGGATTTGGACTCTTCTCGCCCGTCTGCATCGGTATAGCGCACATGAAAGGTTAGGTCGCTTAAGTTGGCTTCCAAGTCTGCAGTGAACTCGTCTTTTTGCCAGTGCAGGGAGAGCTGGTTGGCCTCGGTTTTCTCAATGCTCAACTGGCCCCGAAAGGCCGGAGCGCAGTTGCGCATGCGGATTAAATCAAGCTGGTCGAGCACCACGGGTTGGTTTAGCCCTTCTTCAATATCGGCCGTGGTCAAATTGGTGCGGTTGATCTCCTTGTGTCCGGCCGGGCCACCCTGATCGGCCGCCGCGTAGTTATTGCGCCCGGCGAACAGATCCAAATACCAAACCTGCGGAATGCCGGGGATGAACATTTGAATGGCTCGGGCCAGGCGCAGTTTGCGCTCATCCTCGCCGAGTGCACTAAAGAAGGTGGCATTGAGCTGATAGTAGGCAATCTTCTTGCCATCGGCCCCATAGAGATTCTTCACCCGGCCACCGCGTTCGATTAACCGCTCCATGGCGGCCTCGATGTGCGCGTCGTCGAGCAGTCCTGGACGCAAGCCGCCATCAACCTCGACCCCGCGCAGGTCCAGCATCGGGATGCCATCATGGCAGCCGAGCATGTTGATGGTCTGGAACCCTTTGCTGTTGGCCTCTTTAATCCAGTTGATCAGGGCGCGGTTGTCGCCACGATCAAGCGCGTCTATAACCAGTCCGGGAAAGAAAAAGTCGTAGATCGGGAAACCCTTGCCGGCCACATCCGCGTGCAGGCCGCGCCCGTATTCGGTGTGAATTTCGGGGAAAACAATCAGCCCATAATCCAGCGCCAAGTGCTTGAGGCGTTCGAGATAGTCCCAGGTGCCGGGAGTGTTGAAGAAGTTCGCTTCGCCCGGAGCTTTGTGCAGATAGGCAAAGGCGTCGAGGCGAATAATGCGCGCGCCATAGGCCTTGAGTTTGGCGAAAGTCTCGGCATAAAAATCCCATACCTTCTCAGAGCGTGCATTCAGATCCATCTGGCCGAGGTACTCGCGCTTGCTCTCCACAAGGTCGATAATTTGTTGGCGATAGTCACCAAAGGCGCCAAAGTTGATATGATCAATGTGCGACTCGGCGCGAATCGCATGATTGATCATAGTCAATACCTGTTGCCGGGCATCTGCGTCCAGGCCGGGGATGGACTCGAGATCAGCCAGTTCCAGCTCACGATACAGAATCTTCTGATAAAAAGTATTCCAGTAAGGCCGTAGCGAGCCATCCGGAAAGCGCACCATTAAAATCGGCAGCCCGGGTTTGCGCATGAAGAGTTTCTGAAGGCACCAGTCATCCGGGATCATATAGCCATCCGGGCCCATCTGACCGTGGTCTTCCCAGAACTGATTCCAGTCGACAAAAAATTCCCGATACTCCGAGGCATCGCCACGGGCGAGCATGTCCTGAAACTGCGGCGAATTAACCGACAGATGATTCAGCACCAGGTCGAATTTGAACTCGATATTCAGCGCCTTGAGCGCCTCGATATCCTCGGGCTGAACCAACACCCGGTTGATGTCATAGTCGATCACGGAAAAGCCGCGATCAAGATCGCTGTTAAAGAAGGTCGGTAGCAGATAGAGCAGCGAGAAAGCGTCCTTGAACTCGGGTCGCTGTAGCAGGGCGACCTGGTCAGACAGGGTCTCGCCGATGCTGTCGGGATAGGCGTTGAACATGACACCACGGGGCAATGCCTGCGGTGGTGGTGGTGTGGAACTGGTCATGGGGAAAGAAGCCTTTTCGTGTGTCTGTCGCTCTAGCCTAAGCAGCGATCAATGCATGTAAAGTCTCAAGTATATCGCCGCTGCCATTGATCACAAGGTTAAAGTTCTGTTTCCCCAGGACCAAGCCACCCCGCGCGCGCATCGCCTAAAGTCGACCCAGGCAAATTTCTCGAGCGGTCTGAGCGCATTCTCGATGTCCGGACGCCTGGAATACCGGCTGCCGACGATTAGGTCGCCGGGCGGGAACACGACATCTTTCAAGCACTCGATTCTGGACGCAGTCAACCGAAAAATGCAGGCGACTTGCCTAATTGCGCGCAATTGTGTTCTGGTTGCCGATTTGGTGGGCAGCGATTAAGGCCAAAGCCTTAGGATGCCGACGACCAGGCCGCCGGTCCCCATCGTAATGCCGAACGACCATCGCATGAAACTGTCCATGCGTTGCTGTAGGCCGCGGATATCTTGCTGCACACTCTCAAAGCGCTTATCGACTTGCTCGAAGCGCTTGTCAACTTGCTCAAAGCGCCGGTCGATTTGTTCTAACCGCTTGTCGATCTGCTCGAAGCGCTTGTCAACTTGCTCAAAGCGTTTTTCAACTTGCTCGAAGCGCTTCTCCATCTGGTTGAAACCTTCACGCATCAACTCGCGCTGGTTTTTGAGCTCTTCTTCAACGCGCACCATGCGCTCACGCAATTCGATCTCATAGACAACCGGGGGCTTGCCAAGGCTTTGCTCAACCAGCCAGTCGCTGAGATTGTCTTTGACGTAGTCGCCAATTTGCTGCTTGATGAGGTTGAGGTCTTCTTGGGCAAGGGCCATGGTTGTGGTCTCCTTGGATAATCATGAAAATGGTGCAGTGCGAATCCTATCTTACCAGCCATGGGTTAGGCACCGGAGGCCGATCGGCAACGAAGCGACATTGAACGCGGGGCAGCAAACCGAGAATCCAGACAGCCCTATTCGTTCGCCAGCGCGCTCGGCAGAACGCATCATCCGCCCAACGCCAGAACGGTCGGAACTCGGAGATGCAGATTTTCGTAGCATCGCCTGATCGTCTCTTCTATCGCCCGCGCAAAGGCAACCGAGGCGACCAGATAGCCATCGCAATCCAGGCGCATGGTCTCTTCCAGGCTGATGATTCTGTAGTCGAGTAATAGCAGCCCGTGGAGTTTCGGATTACTGTCCACCACGGCGATGATTGCCAGGCCTTGCTCGCGCGCGGCTGTCAGCATGGTCAGGCCGATCTGGCCCGCGCCATTCGGCCTTGAGAAATCCTGGAAACGCCGCCGTGACCATGCCCTGAGGCCAGCGCAGTTCATCATGCAGATAGAGGCTCCGAACAGCCTCTTCGATCGCGTCAAACACCGGACTCGGCAACGTTAGATGAAACTGTTTGCGGCGGCTTTTCAACACCTTGCCGTTATTCCGCAGGATGGCCACGCAGGTCACGCCTGCCCAAGCCGGGTGCGCGATGTGGCATTATGCGGGGCTTGACGCTTATCGTTTGTCCGCCGCCTTATAGACCGCGTTTCGTGCACGCTTACCGATCGCAATGACAACAACCACAAGCTCAGATTTCCGAACCCTCATAGACCAGGCGGAACCCAGCGTTGCGCAGTTTGATCTTGTAGCGACTTGGGTGCCCAGAAAGCTTGGCCGATAGCACACAAGGATTCCCAAGACGCTCGGCGAGCTTTTTCTTGAACTGCCCACGAATGGAACCATCCAGGCGTCGCCACTCATTGAGCGCGTCTTCCTTGAAGCGAAGCTCAAAGCTCATCCAGACTGATCACAATTTCTTTTTGGCTGGCTCGCGCATCAGCGGTGGCGTTAAGCTCCAGGTCCTCAAGCTTTTCCAACAGCGCCTCGAAAACATCGGCTGGCACGCAATAAAAAGCCGGTTCGTTCCGATTGAGGATGGCAACCGGCTCACCTTCACCAGCCGCGAGAATTTCCATGGGGTTGCGCTTGAGTTCGGAGATACTCGCGGCCACACGAGACAGAACAAGATGCGACATGAATATCCTCCTGATACTGAGGACAGCTAGGGAGAAAACCTCACTCGGCGAGGTGCGGATAAGGCATGACCGGGTTCCCATGGTTGCATGGACTCGTCGGATTCAGGAAGTCTAATCGACTAGCCAGCCGGGCGCGAGCGGCAAGATATTTTTGCGGCAATTTCAGAGTCGCCAAGATCATGGACTATCGTGACCAGCTCGAGGCGCTGCTCGAGGAGACCAACCCCTTCGCGCTCGTCACCGTGGCGCACCTGCTCACCCAGCAAACGCGGGGAGACCAGGCCGGGCGTTACGCCGCAAAATGGCGTCTAACGCGGCTACTCTATGAGCGCGATTGCACTAAGGCGCGGCAGACCGCAATGTGGAATCCACCCATCAGATCGCGCGTCTGCTCAGGCCAGCAGCACGCTCCACACCGGCGCGGCTAGGTCATACAGGGGAACGAGCGTTGCGCGGCCTTGGTGCGCGGAAAGATCCCGATAGATGGCCGGCCCCGAGGTTTCGGCGACAATTTGGATGATGCCGGGTTGCAGGTGCTCGATGGCCTCCGGGCCGACGATGGGCCAGTGGCGCAGGGTCTTGCCAGCCAAGCGACGGTCGGCAAAACCAAGCAGCCGGACAGCTGTTGCCTCGGCCAACACTGGGTTGATCTGATCCACCATCTCGCCCTGGGCGCCATAGATCAGCAAGGTCTCGCCGGTGCGCGCGAGCAGGGCCAGCAACGCGCGCAGGGGCTGAAGATAGGCTGCTTCGGTCAGAAAAGAGGCGTCAGCACTGGTGGTCAGGATGACATCGTTCACCAAGCGGCCCGTTGGCAGCGGGTCCAGCGCGTGCAGCGCGTCCAAATCACCGCTGTGATAGGCGCGCAGCACTGCGGCGGCCTGATGGGGACGGTCCAACAGGTTGCACAGCGGGGGCGCGCGCAGTTCCGGATTGTCGTTCACGAGCTGGAACGTGCCGCAGCCGGCGACCTCGAAATGCCGCAGCTTGGTCTGCGGGCGCCCTTCCCCATCGGCGCTTAAACCGGTGCTGACCACGATTCGCGCCTGGTGATAAATGCTTACCAATTCATCCTGTTCGGGAAATCCGCGATGCCGGCGGTGCAGGGTCGGGTGGTGATCCCAACCATGGCCAAAGAGCGCAAAGTCAATCCCTTGCCGCTGACAAATGGCATCAAGCCCGACCAGCGTCTGCTGGCGGTCCCAGCCCTCGCGCACATAGTGCTCCGGGTTATTGCGCTGGCTCATGTTGGCGCCGGCAAACACCACGTCATAGCGCTTTCCCGCCCGCGCGGCGGCACCTGAGCCTGGATGAAACAGCGCCGGGTTGTAACCCCAGGGCAGATACGCGACCTGTGCCCGGCAGCCTCCCGCGCGAGATAGCGCCAGACGCCGCTCCACCCCGGCGCGCGAGGGCGAGTAGATGCGGTCATAGCGATGATCGTAGGCTGCGTTCTGCTGAAACCAGACCTCGGGGTCGTCATCGGCGTGAAAAGCGATCACCTCCAGACCGGCACCGCGCGCCCGCTCGAAAAAGGTGTCGCTAAACTCGGCCTGCACCGCCTCGGAATAGAAGAACAGCCGCGCGAAGCCGCCTTGCTGAATCAGCCGGTAGAGATATTGCTCCGTCAACTCGCGGGAATAGGCGCTGCGCAGCGGCGCGACATCCACAAAAGCCGCGTCATAGGACTGTCGCAGCGGCGCCACCCATTTGTCCCGCACAAAGCGGATCGACAGCTCGCCGACCATTAAGATTCGGCCGTTCGCGGGCGCCTCAGAGCCGGGCATCAGGGACGGCATGATCTCGGCCGGCGCTCATAAGGGTCGCATCGTCCCGTCCATGGTGGGCGCTTTGCGCTACCAAAACCGGTGATCCGTCAGGAAAAGCCAGCGTCATCCGCTCCCGCAGCGCGGCGCGGAAAGCGGCCGAGTCCAGAATCCGCTCGCGCGCCCGCGCCACCAGCCGGTCGCGGTAGCCGCGCCGCACATAGGCTTCGAGCTGGTCTTGCGTCAGGGTATCGGTGCGCGCCACCGCCCTGCCGGCGCCATCAAGGCGCTCCCAGTCTCCCGCTTGCAGCCAACCCTTCGCCACAAAATGGTCATACATCTTGGTGCCGGGAAAGGGCGTGGCGATGGAGAACTGCACGCTATCCGCCGGCAGGCGCGTCGCGAGCGCGATGGTCTTTTCGATGCTCGCGGCCGTGTCGTTCGGGTGGCCGAAGGTGAAGGTTAGATACACTCGAATCCCCAGCGCCTTGGTCGGTTCGACCTGCTCGATCACCTCCTCGATGCGGATGCGTTTGTCGATGGCATCCAGAACCGCCTGATCCGCCGACTCCACCCCATATTTAACCGTGTGCAGCCCAGCGGCCTTCAGCTCCGTCAGCACCTCTTCATCCATGCGATCAGCTCGACACATGGCGCCCCAGGGCAGATCGGTGATGCCGCGCGCTTGCAATTCCCGCGCGAAGGCAAGCACATGGCGGCGATCGATATTGAAGGTATCGTCATCAACATAGAAGCTGCGATAGGCAACCTTGGCGAGATTGGCCTCGCCCCCATCGACCACGCCTTTCGGATCGCGACGGCGGTAGGAATGGCCCCTGTAAACCATCTACGGCCACACACAAAAAATGCAGCCGTAAGGGCAGCCGCGCGAGGTCATGATTTGCAGCTGTGGCCGCCCGAGCCCACCGGCCTGGTCGAAATAATGCTCCGCCGGCAGCATGTCCCGCTCCGGCCAGGGGAGATCATCCAGCGGCGCTAGCGCGGCAGCCGGTGCTTTGACGATGCGCTCGGGTCCACCGCCGCCACGATCGCGATAGAGCAGATGTCCAATGCGGTCGCAGCCACCGCTCGCGCGTCGTCCCGTTCTTTACTTGCTTGATCATGCTCTTAAGGCGCGCTCCAACACCTCATGGAGTTCAGCATCCAGCGGGCGGCAATCCAGCCATTGCTGGCAGAAAGACACTAACCGCGCAGCAATCTGTACCAGTTCCGGCAATTCCGCATGAATTTGGTTGAAGTGCGCGGCCGTGACAGCCGGCTGAAGATCATAGTCGTGGGCCGCTTGGTTACGCATTTTTCGCACTCTGTGCCATTGTGCCACCGAGGTAATCACGCGGTGTTTCTCAAAAAAAACCAGGACACTTAAAAATGTCGGCGCGGGTTCCGCCAGCATGAACGCCGTATGACGCATGACTGAACCCAACACATCCTGCAGTTTGGCAAAGAGTTCATTCAACGCGGCTAATGGCTCGAACCAGTCGCCATCCAGGCGATGTTCGCGCAAGGCTGCTACCGTCAGAGGCCAAGTGACTTTACCATCGACCAGCAGCGCAAAGTAGGCGCAGCGCTCAAGTGCGGTGAGTTGTTCGGCCAGATACAAGTGTTCCGCGGACTCGGCGTTCATCTAACATCCTCCTGAACTGGCGGGATGTCACGCGCACGCGCTAGCGCCAACTGCTCGAAGGCGGTGCGCGGCCCTTGTTGATCAATCACCAAAATATCCACTGGCAGCCCTAGTTCCAGCTCCAGTTGCCAACCCAGATCAGCCTTTTGAGCGAGTGAAACGGGCGTTTCTGCACGCAAGAGCAAATCCACATCACCGCCATAAGCGGCATCGTTCAGGCGTGATCCAAAGAGCTGCACCCGCACGCGCTCCCCAAGCTGCTCGCGGGTCAAGCGGTGAATCGTCTGGCGTTGTTCGGCATTCAAGCGCATAGAGTTTATTTCTGTTGGCCCCATGCGAATCAGATCATCGCTCAATCGGCTTTCGTCGGCAGCTGGTGGGCGTCGAACCAGGCGTCCAGCTCGGCGGGGGCGCTCCCAGGCGGGTGCCTAGAGCCTAGCCGCGAGTTGGTCCTTAAAGGCATTGTGTTCCGGGGTTTTTAGGCCGGTCGCCGCGGTTGCTAGCACATCTTGCATTTCCATCTCAAGAAGTGAGGAAACGTTTAGCCACAGACCTGGAAACACTTGGCTTTTGAGGGTGCCGTTTTGGTCAGCATCCAAGGATAGGTATCGGCCATCTGTCAGAAAAAACCAGTCAAGGCGCTGGTCCTCGACCTGCCATAGCACATACTCTGCAACGCCGTTGCGGCAGTAGACGCGCATTTTTTGGTGCCGATCATAAGAGGCGCTGCTGCTGGCGACCTCGACGATCAGCTCCGGCGGGCCGGCAAGATAATCGTCCTCGGTCATCCGTGATTGACCACCCGCGCGTTCGTCAATGCGCATCAGGGCATCTGGCTGCACTTCGTTAGTGGCATCAAGCCGCAGAGTGGCATTATCGGCAACTTCCACCGCAGGCAGGGCGGCGGCGTAGTAGCCGAGCCAGGTCATGATCTGGCTATGTGGGCGTGCATGGTGGCGGTAGCGTAAGGGCGATGCCGTATACACAATCCCTTCGACCAATTCAGCCTTTTTTTGTCTGGGCATCGCTTGATAGCGGCGCTCAAATTCCTCGCGGGTGAGGTGGTCGCCATTTTCAAGCCAGGCGGTTGGATCATGCACGGCGACTGCTAAGCCACTTGCGTCACCAGCCGTGCTTACCCCGCCCTTATGCATAAGACTGGGAGTACTCATGCTTCTTGGAGAACAACTCGTCAAGGGCTAAAGCAGCGGCTGGGCTATCGGCCTCAATGTAGTCATAAATATCATCGCGGTCTCTGATCGCCTGCGGCGTCCAAAACAACTCCATCATTCAGATGCATCAAGTTGACGGCGCGTTGCAGCGCGTCGAGCTGCAAACTTCGCCTCCACCTCAGCTGCAGGCACCAATTTGCCGGCGTTCGCTGAATCCAATCCGATTTTTACCTGGCGGAGAAACCAATCCTCATGTTCGGACGTCTCTTGATGCTGTCGCACAAACTCGCGCATGAATTCCCGAAGAAGCTGTGCCCCGTTCTGATCACAAGATTTAGCTGCCCGCGTGAATTGATCTTTAAGGACGTCATCGACTCGGAACCTAAAGGTTGCTTCGCTCATGGCTGCCCCAGCATATTCAGAAACTTAAACAACGTATCAACAGCACTATCGTAGCGACCTTCCACTGGCCATAAATCTCCCCTCGCAACGAACCATCAACACCCCACCAGCAAGCCGCACTCCGCCGCCAGCGGCAGACCAACGCGACGGCAGAAAACGGGGACGGGTTCGGTTTTTGCGCTTAAATTGAGTGCCATTCGGATCTGGGTCCTTTGATTTTATTATTCTCAATGATCACGCCGCAGTTTAGCCAGCCAGGCTTCGATGGTGGCTGGTTCAAGTCCCCGGAGCCGGTCCTCGGGATCAAGCCCCCGGAGCCGGTCCTCGGGATCAAGCCCCCGGAGCCGATCCTCGGGATCAAGCCCCCGGAGCCGGTCCTCGGGATCAAGCCCCCGGAGCCGATCCTCGGGGTCAAACCGCTTGAGAATCGCTTCGGGATCGCTGCGGATGGCCTCGTCGATGACCATCTCGTGGGTCTCGCGCAGAAATTGTTTCATCGTGTAGGCCATGTCAGGCTCCTCGCGTCGGTAGAGTCGATACAGGTGTTCGAGCAGCTCCCAGTAGCCCTCGTCTTCCGCATGCGTGTGGCGTGCGCGGTAGTGCGCCAGCCCTTGGCGCATCCGATCTTGTTCGCTGGCAAAGAGTTCCCATGCGGCGTTGCGCGGGTGCGGTTCAATGCGGTTGAGCACGATGACCCGCACCACATGACCGCCCCAGGGCAGGTCATAGACGCCGCCCCAGTTGGTGGGTTGCAACGGATGCGCGTGCGTGAGCTGCTCGGGGTAGCGTGCGGCCACCGCATACAGGCCAAAGGCATCGGTCGGGTAACGCTTGCCCTCGTCATCAAGCCGCTGCTTGCGGTAGTTGACATAGTGCCCGGTCAGTTCGTCAAGCACCCAGGCGGTGAGCGCTTCGTGATGGGATTTATACGTCAGCAGGTTGTGCGCGCGCAGGTTCTCCAGGCCATCGGGCAATTCGGGCGGTTCCTGGCGGGGCGTCTCCTGGCTCGCCGATTCGATGATCGCAACATCAAGCAATTGGCTTTTTAGGGCCATTTCCAGTTCCAGCTCAACGACCCAGGGGGCCTCGGCGAAGACATCCATCAGCGCAATGCCGAAGGCCCGATGCCACTGGCGCAGCGGGTCTTTGTCTGACGGGGTAGGCATGTCACTGTCCATGCCGTTAGTCTAGCCGATTCCCTTCCGCCGTTGGCGGCTTGGGGTGGGATTTAACTAGCATTGGCGCGAGCCGTGGCTGCTGCCAGCAATGGGTTGTTCAATACTCGGCGCTTTCTCTGGAGGCGCTCTAGCATCAGGCGCGCATCGAGCAGAGTGATTCTTAGCCATGGTGCCGGTCGGTCAGCCGCTCGGCGGCGGCGATGGCTTCCCGCTCCTCATCGTGCTCCAGGTAATACCGCAGTTTGGCCTCCAGTTCCGCCATATCGCGGTAGAAGACCATTTCCCGGTCGGGCTCGAACAGCTCGCGCAATTCCGGATTGTCGTTCACCAGCTGAAACGCACCGCAGCCGGCCACCTCGAAATGTCGGAGCTTGGTCTGCGGGCGCCCTTCCCCATCGGCGCTGAATGAGGTGTTGACCACGATTCGCGCCTGGTGATAAATGCTTACCAATTCATCCTGCTCGGGAAAGCCGCGATGCCGACGGTGCAGAGTCGGGTGGTGATCCCAACCCCATTGCGGTGATGATCGCCATGGCCTGCTAGTGAAATCCGGCCAGGCTGCGATCATGCTCGGTCCCCGTCCTTAATTGTCCAAAATTCGCGACAGCGCAAATGTCTCACCCCAAGTTGCATACCGTATAGTCACGCTATACCATGACGCCATGATCCGAAGTTTTCGCCACAAAGGGCTTGAAACCTTCTACCGAACAGGCAGCAAGGCTGGCATTCAACCGCACCACGCCAAACGCCTGAGCGCTCAGTTATCTGCCCTAGACGCGGCAACCTGTCCAGAAGACATGGGTTTTCCTGCTTGGCGCTTGCACCATTTGTCAGGCGAGTTTTCTGGCTTCTGGTCTGTATCCGTCAACGGCAATTGGCGCGTAATCTTTCGATTTGTTGGCGAAGAACCAGAACTCGTTGATTATCTGGACTACCATTGACTGAGGAACGACGAGTCATGCATTCTATGCATAACCCTGCCCACCCCGGCGAAATACTCAAGGATGGCTGGCCCGAAGCGGTCACCATCACAGAGGGAGCGAAACAACTCGGAGTAACACGCGCCGCTTTATCAAGAATTCTGAATGGCCATGCCAGCATCAGTGCCGACATGGCTCTACGCCTTCAAGATTGGCTTGGAATTGATGCGGCGATGTGGCTGCGCATGCAATCCGCTTATGATCTTTGGCGAGCCAAGCAGAAGCAAAATCGCCCACCGATTCAGCTGCTTAGTTCTCAAATCCACGCCCCACCACAATGATGGATGAATGGGTCGCGAACGACCATGACACGCTGCTCGCCTAGCCGCCCTGCGAGGCTGATTATGTGAGGATACCTCAGGGACGGGTTCGGTTTTTGCGCTTAAATGAGTGCCATTCGGATCTGGGTCCTTTGATTTTATTATTCTCAATGATCACGCCGCAGTTTAGCCAGCCAGGCTTCGATGGTGGCTGGTTCAAGCCCCCGGAGCCGATCCTCGGGATCAAGCCCCCGGAGCCGGTCCTCGGGGTCAAACCGCTTGAGAATCGCTTCGGGATCGCTGCGGATGGCCTCGTCGATGACCATCTCGTGGGTCTCGCGCAGAAATTGTTTCATCGTGTAGGCCATGTCAGGCTCCTCGCGTCGGTAGAGTCGATACAGGTGTTCGAGCAGCTCCCAGTAGCCCTCGTCTTCCGCATGCGTGTGGCGTGCGCGGTAGTGCGCCAGCCCTTGGCGCATCCGATCTTGTTCGCTGGCAAAGAGTTCCCATGCGGCGTTGCGCGGGTGCGGTTCAATGCGGTTGAGCACGATGACCCGCACCACATGACCGCCCCAGGGCAGGTCATAGACGCCGTCCCAGTTGGTGGGTTGCAACGGATGCGCGTGCGTGAGCTGCTCGGGGTAGCGTGCGGCCACCGCATACAGGCCAAAGGCATCGGGCGGATGGCGCTTGCCATCGTTTGCAACCCGCTGCTTGCGGTAATTAACGTAGTGCCCGGTCAGTTCGTCAAGCACCCAGGCGGTGAGCGCTTCGTGATGGGATTTGTACGTCAGCAGGTTGTGCGCGCGCAGGTTCTCCAGGCCATCGGGCAATTCGGGCGGTTCCTGGCGAGGTGTCTCTTGACCTGCCGATTCGATGATAGCGACATCAAGCAATTGGCTTTTTAGGGCCATTTCCAGTTCCAGCTCAACGACCCAGGGGGCCTCGGCGAAGACATCCATCAGCGCAATGCCGAAGGCCCGATGCCACTGGCGCAGCGGGTCTTTGTCTGACGGGGTGGGCGCGTCACTGTCCATGCCGTTAGTCTAGCCGATTCCCTTCCACCGTTGGCGGCTTGGGGTGGGATTTAACTTGCATTGGCGCGAGCCGTGGCTGCTGCCAGCAATGGGTTGTTCAATACTCGGCGCTTTCTCTGGAGGCGCTCTGGCGTCAGGCGCGCATCGAGCAGGGTGATTCTCAGCCATGGTACCGGTCGGTCAGCATTGGTTCGGCGGGCAGTCAGGTGCGACCATGTCACCACGAAGGGCGCGAGCGTTCCCACCCGGGCGGAAGCGCTCGACCATCGCGTTACGGGACTGCTCAGGGCAGCAGCACGCTCCACACCGGCGCGGCCAGGTCATACAGGGGAACGAGCGTTGCGCGGCCTTGGTGCGCGGAAAGATCCCGACAGATGGCCGGGCCCGAGGTTTCGGCGGCAATCAGGATGATGCCGGGTTGCTGGTGCTCGATGGCCTCCGGGCCGACAATGGGCCAGTGGCGCAGGGTCTTGCCGGCCAGGCGGCGGTCGGCGAAGCCAAGCAGCCGGACAGCCGTTGCCTCGGCCAACAATGGGGTGATCTGATCCACCATCTCGCCCTGGGCGCCATAAATCAGCAAGGTCTCGCCGGTGCGCGCGAGCAGGGCCAGCAACGCGCGCAGGGGCTGAAGATAGGCGGCTTCGGTCAGAAAAGAGGCGTCAGCACTGGTGGTCAGGATGACATCGTTCACCAAGCGGCCAGTTGGCAGCGGGTCCAGCGCGCGCAGCGCATCCAAATCACTGCTGCGATAGGCGCGCAGCGCGGCGGCGGCCTGATGGGGCCGGACCAACAGGTTGCATAGCGGATAGAGAAATTCGGCATCCTCCAGACAGCTCAGGTTAGCGCGCAGGAGATCGAGCAGCCGTGGTTGGCAGCGGGTCTTATCCACCCGTTCGTGCAGCACCAGGCCGCGGATGTCCTGCTTGCGACGATGCAGGCGATTGCCGTGCAAACGCGCGAGTTGGACGAAGGTGCGCACGCCCCAGGCATCGACGGGGGCCTGATCCCAGCCGGGGTTCAGCACTGTCAGCTCACGGGTGAGCAATTCGAGTGCCGGATCGAGAAACAAAAGGGCGGTCGCGTGGGCGAAATCACCGGCCGCGATCTGGCCTTCCAGCCGTTCCAGTTCCGTCTCGGTGGCCGGCACGGGGAGCTGCTCGACGATCGGATGGGCGGCTGGTCTTGACTTGATAGAGAGTCTTGGCTGGGCCGATGTTATTGGCTGTGTGAATGGTCTTTTCTGTGCGGACGGTATTGGCTCTGTGGATGGCTCTGGCTGGGCAAATGGTTGCGGCGGCGGACCGAAAATTGCCGCCACTCGCTGCGTCTGGGTATGCTCCCGCCGCGCGCGCCGCTCGGCGGCAGCGGCGATGGCTTCGCGTTCCTCATCGTGCTCCAGGTAATACAGCAGCTTGGCCTCCAGCTCTGCCATATCGCGGTAGAAGACCATCTCCCGGTCGGGCTCGAAGAGCGCGCGCAATTCCGGATTGTCGTTCACCAGCTGAAACGTGCCACAGCCAGCCACCTCGAAATGCCGCAGCTTGGTCTGCGGGCGCCCTTCCCCATCGGCACTGAAACCGGTATTGACCACGATTCGCGCCCGATGATAAATGCTGACCAATTCATCCTGCTCGGGAAATCCGCGATGCCGGCGGTGCAGGGTCGGGTGGTGATCCCAACCATGGCCAAAGAGCGCAAAGTCAATCCCGTGCCGCTGACAAATGGCATCAAGCTCAACAAGCGTCTGCTGGCGATCCCAGCCCTCGCGCACATAGTGCTCCGGGTTATTGCGCTGGCTCATGTTGGCGCCGGCAAACACCACGTCATAGCGCTTGCCCGCCGGAGCGGCGGCACCTGAGCCAGGATGAAACAGCGCCGGGTTGTAACCCCATGGCAGATACGTGACCTGTACTCGGCAGTCCCCGGCGCGGGCTAGCGCATGACGCCGCTCCACCCCGGCACGCGAGGGCGAGTAGATGCGATCATAGCGATGATCGTAGGCGGCGTTTTGCCGAAACCAGACCTCGGGGTCGTCATCGGCGTGAAACACGATCACCTCCAGACCGGCCCCGCGTGCCCGCTCGAAAAAGGTATCGCTAAACTCGGCCTGCACCGCCTCGGAATAAAAGAACAGCCGCGCGAAGCCGCCTTGCTGAATCAGCCGGTAGAGATATTGTTCCGTCAACTCGCGGCAATAGGCGCTGCGCAGCGGCGCGACATCCACAAAGGCGGTGTCATAGGACTGTCGCAGCGGTGTCACCCAGTTATCCCGCACAAAGCGGATCGACAGCGCGCCGACCATCAAGATGCGGCCGTTCGCGCGCACCTCAGGTGCGGGCATCAGTGACGACATGATCTCGGTCGACGCTCATAAGGGTCGCATCGTCCCGTCCATGGTGACCCCGATGATCCAATCTCCCACCGCAGCGCGGGCGACTTCGATCACATGCTCATAGCCGGTGCCCAGAGCGTTGTTGAACGGGATCAGCGCCCCCACCGGGCGATGCGCGTCGCGCACCCCCTGCGCCAGCTCGCGCAGCGGCTCCAGCCGGAAATCGCCGGTGTTGTCGAACAGATGCAGCTGCGCGCTGGCGGCCCCATCTAGTTCATCGGCAAAGCGCCGGTGCGCGAGCAGATGCACCCGGTAGCCCGTCTCGGTCACCACCTGAGCCAGCGCGCGGGTCAGTTCCGCCGGGGCGCTTTGGAGCACCAGAACCGCTGATCCGGCGGGAAATGCCTGCGTCATCCGCTCCCGCAGCGCGGCGCGGAATGCGTCCGACTCTAAAATCCGCTCGCGCGCCCGCGCGACCAGCCGGTCGCGGTAGCCGCGTCGCACATAGGCTTCGAGCTGGTCTTGCGTCAGGCTATCGGTGCGCGCCACCGCTTTGCCGGCGCCATCAAAGCGTTCCCAGTCGCCCGGCTTGAGCCAACCCTTCGCCACAAAGTGGTCGTACATCTTGGTGCCGGGAAAGGGCGTGGCGATGGAGAACTGCACGCTGTCCGCCGGCAGGCGCGTCGCGAGCGCGATGGTCTTTTCGATGCTCTCAGCGGTGTCGCTCGGGTGGCCGAAGGTGAAGGTCAGATGCACCCGAATACCCAGCGCCTTGGTCAGCTCGACCTGCTCGATCACCTGCTCAATGCGGATGCGTTTGTCGATGGCATCCAGCACCGCCTGATCAGCCGACTCCACCCCATATTTGACCGTGTGCAGCCCGGCCGTCTTCAGTTCCGTCAGCACCTCTTCATCCATGTGGTCGGCGCGGCACATGGCGCCCCAGGGCAGATCGGTGATGCCGCGTGCCTGCAACTCCCGCGCGAAGGCCAGCACATGGCGGCGATCAATATTGAAGGTGTCGTCATCGACATAGAAGCTGCGATACGCGACCTTGGCCAGATTGGCCTCAATCTCATCGACCACGTCTTTCGGATCACGGCGGCGGTAGGAGTGCCCCTTGTAGACCATCTGCGGCCACACGCAGAAAATGCAGCCATAGGGACAGCCGCGCGAGGTCAGGATTTGCAACTGCGGCCGCTCCAGTCCACCGGCCTGGTCGAAATAATGCTCGGCCGGCAGCCTGTCCCGCTCCGGCCAGGGCAACTCATCCAGCGGCGGCAACGCGACATCCGGCGTCTTGACGATGCGTTCCTGCCCATCCTCGCCGCAGTCGCGATAGAGCAGATGACCAATGTGATTGAAACGACCGCGCGCGGCTTGAGGCTGGCCGTCCCTGATTGCGTGCAGCAGGTTGACACAGCTGCGTTCATACTCGCCGATCAGAATGAAATCAATCGCTTGTTCGCGGCGCAGAAACCCCGGCTGTTCCAACTCGCCATGCACGCCGGTTAACACCAGGTACCGGCCGGGTCGCGCCAATTGGCGGGCGATGGTCAAGTCATTCTCAATGCTCGGCGTCGCGGTTTCCAGCACCAGCACATCCGGCGCAATGTCCTCCACCGCAGCAAAAAAGGCTGCATAGGACTCCCCCAGAGCGACCGAATCACGCGCCCGCGCGTCAAAGCCTTCGCGCGCCGCCAGCGCGCAAGCCGTGGCGAGAAAAAACGGAAAAGGCAGATAGTTCCCGACCAGATCGCCGCCATGGTAGGGCGTGGTATGCGGCCAGCGCGAGCCGGCGCGAATGCCACGAAAGCCCGGCTCGCCCTTCTCCGGCTGCCGATGCCATGGCGGGTTGCAGAAGAGAACCTTCATTTGATGAGCAACTGATCCCGATGCAGCCGAACATACTCAATGCAGTCATCCAAAATGGCCTCGACACCAAAGCGCGGCTGCCAGCCAAGCTGCTCTCGTGCTTTATGCGAATAGCCAACCCGAAAGCGCACATCCGCCGCCGGCGCTTCCAGATGTCGGAACCTCGGCATCGCCTTATCGGGGTTGACTTTCTGCCAAATGCGCACCGCCAAGTCGCGTATCTTGAACGGCTCCGCGCCGCAGAAATTAAAATTTTCTCCCGCCGTGGCCTTTTCCAACGCAAGCACCGTGGCCTCGGCAATGTCCCGGGCATGGGTAAAGGTACGCACCTGCTCGCCATCGCCGAGGATTTCAAACGGATCCTGTCCGATCAGCGCCTTATAGACAAAGTCCGGAATCACATGCGCCATGCCAAAAGCCACCTGCCCTTGGCGATCAAGCATCGGCAACTCACCGCTGCCAACCGCGTTGAATGGCCGAATAACCAAATCTCGCAGACCCAACTCCCGAGCCGCCCCAGTCACCAGATACTCGCCATACAGCTTCTGCATGCCGTAATTGGTAAAAGGCACCAACTGATTGCGCGCGCCCGCCTCGGTCACCGGCTCCTGCACCCGCTCATACACCATGGAGGAGGAGAAATAAACAAACAACGCCTCCGGACAGGCCGCCAAGGTGCAATCAATCGCGTGGGTCAGGATTTCGTTATTGTCCCGCGCGATGCGATAAGGAATGCGATGAAAATACTGAATCCCGCCAATCAAAGCCGCCAGACAGAGCACGATGTCATAGCCCTTGAAATCCACCGGATAAAGAGCCCTCACATCCTTGATTTCAAGCCTCACAACCGGATGCTTGAAAAAATCATGCTCCAAATACCCATACTTGGAAAAATTATCGACGATGGTGAGCGTATACCCATGCCCCAGCAACTCCCGTACCAGATAAGAGCCAATAAAGCCAGCACCCCCCAACACCAACACCCGCTTGCTCATGCGTCCTCCCTGTCCTGATGTCCGTTCGGCTCGCAGTTAGGCTCCGAACCCGCCGCACCCTCAATCTCCCGATCTGGCTCATGGCGGTAAAACATTCGCTTCCGCCCGGTCATGTTCCAAACATCCGCGATCAGCACACCCGGCCGCAACCCCACGACCAATTCGGGCCAATCGCGGCGAAAAACGCTGTGCATGTTCGCGATCACCACCACATCGGCATCCCGCAGCGCCGCCTCCACCGACAGGTTCTCAAACTGCTCATCGCCGACATCCAGTCCCCGACCCAGCGGCAAATTCGGCTCCGCCACCCGCACTGAAAGCGGCACCTCGCGCAGCAAATAACGCAGCAGCTTCGGAATCAAGCTATCGCGAATGTCGTCACTGTCCGCCTTAAAGGTAAAACCCAAGACCGCCACCCGACTGCGCCGCAGATCCGCGCGCTCGTGCAGCTCATCGACAATCACCTTCGGCATGGACTCATTGATCCGCCAGGCCGCCGTGAACAAATCCGTCTGCGGGAACAGCTCCGAGATCATCGCGAAATCCTTGCGCAGGCAAGGCCCCGCGGAAAACCCGGGGGAATACAGGATCGGGCGCGGATAATCCCGATTCGTCACATCCAGCAGCTCATGAATATCCTCATCAAACTGCCGCGCCACCATGAAAAAATAATTCACCAAGGCAAAATAGACATACCGGCTGGTATTGCAAAACAACTTCACCAACTCAGCACCGCGAAAGGTCACGCGAAAAGTCTCGTGCGTCAGCTGCTTAAACAGCCGATCAGCCCGTTCCCAACTCCCGTCGTCCATCGCCCCAATCGGTTGCGGCAGCCGACTCATCTCCTCAAGCGCCCGCCCCTCCAAAATCCGCTCCGGCGCATAGGCCAGAAAAAACTCCCGCCCCACCTGCCAGCCACGCTCCACCTCAATCCGGCGCTGGACAAACTCAGTCGTCCCCACAACGACAGTAGAGCGAAGAATCACCAACTGCCCTTCCCTCAGCCGAGGAATCAGAACCTTCAGCACCGCATTGAGATGACCAAGATTCATCTCGAAGTGCTCAACAAAGGGCGTCCCGACGGTGATGATAACCGCTGCCGCATCAGCAGCATCAGCGACTGAATCGGTGGTAAAAAATTCCAAGCCAGACGCTAGCAATTCCTGACAACCCGTCTCCATGAACGGCATCTTACCAGCCCTAGCCCCTTCGATGATGCCAAGATCCCTATCGATGCCAAGAACTCGCAACCCCCGCGACGCAAAAAGCAACGCCAGCGGCAAGCCAACCCGGCCTATACCGACGACAGCTAACTCATAGAGCGCGGTCATCACGCCCGTCCCAGTATTTGCTGAAACGCCGGAATAGGTTTATTATCGAAGCGGTTCATTTACATGAGGGCAGTGCGCAATATTAAATCCGAGTGCAGAAATTTAGGCGACAGATCACCGACCTGTAGCGCCAAAAAAAGAAACCACCAATCGAATCGCTCTTAAAAAAAGCGAAAATCAAAATCCAAAACAACATCGACTCGCAGTGTAATTTAGCTATACCCATGGCTACCCAGGGTGATTAAAGACAACCAGACGAGACGGTAAAGAAAAATTTATTCGAACAACTTTCTGCTGATTCCATGCACATGTAATAAAACGATACCGCAACCCTTCTCATTAAAAAAAAATAACTTTGATTCCCCACCCGATCATAAAAAGCATAACAGCCACCAACACGAGACAGCCGAGCGGAACTTCATCTTCTCCGCTCAAAATTTCTGCGGGAACAACAACAATTTTCGATTTCAAAATACCATACTCCCGCAGTAACTGATACATAATTTCAGGAGCATAAACACTTGCGATGAAAATTTTATCAACATCGCGATTAACAATTTCAGCGGGCGGCCATACAAACCTCCCCATGAAATCCTGCCCGTGCTTGCTCCGGTCATTATCCACAAAACCAACGATGTCATATTCCTTTCGCAAGCTTTTTAAAGCGCGACGGCCCCCTAAACTCGCCCCAAAAATTATGCCTTTTTCCTTATTCATTGCAACCTCAGATATAACTCCGAACCACACAAAACCCGATTCGACTACACCAAAATACGTCGATAGTTTTTGCAACGACTTCCTTCCGCACGCGGATTCTCGGAAAGCCGACCCGACAAGCTCGGTATTTCTAAACTCTTGGCCAGTCGAAAAGAGGGATATTAGCTCTTCCTAGAATAAGTAGTGCTGATAGGCTCTTCCCCAACAAAATCCAAATGCTCGAATAACGCCGCAAGTCAACTCTGTGATCCTTTCAGCAAGAGAGAGGCTAGGCCTAAATGCCCCATAAAATGCCATTGTCAAATGACGCCAGGAACATCCACATAATAACCGTATAATAGCTTTTCGGCCTCGCCACGACCTTACTCCCCAACTCGAAGGCGTACTAAAAAAAATGCTGCCCCTTCCATAGCAAAAAAATGTCCTAAACAACCCTCTAAAGGAGTCTCGATGCTCATGCCTTACCCTGCTTCCTGAACAAATTCCCAAACGCCCCCCGGCCAAACGGATTCTCAATGCCAACTCAGGATCTTCTCCGCCAGGCCATCCGATCTGCTCATTAAATCCCCCAACTTCTTCAAACGCTCGCCGGCGAAAAACAGCGTTCGCTGTTACCAAATACGATGTTGCGCCACCGCAGTATAACGGATGTCCCATAATTCCAGACCGATCAACCCAACGGCTCATCACATTATCATGAAGTCGCACGATCATCCCACCGATACCCGCAAGCGAAGCATCTCTATCTGCACAAATGACCATCTCCGAAAGCCAGTTCGAGTCAGGCACGCAGTCATCGTCGATAAAGGCAAACAAATCTCCGCGAGCCACCCGTGCACCAAAATTTCGCGCACTCGCTGGCCCACGGTTGTTTTGTGAAAGAACCCGAATTTGCAACCTTGTGTCGTTGTGTAAGGTTCTCAAATAGCCCCCTGTTCCGTCGGTAGACCCATCGTCAACAAGGATAACCTCAAACCGTTTAGAAGGAAAATCCTGAACACGGAGAGCGTCGACTAACCGTCTCAGCCGGAACTCTCGATTGAAGGTTGCGACGATTACAGATACACTCAACATACCTTCTCCCGGTTAGCTTCGCCAACTGTTTATTAGTAGGCGCTCGATCTGCTCCCCGACTGCTAAAGCATCAACATTTGGCTCTAAAGATCGGGGGGTGCACTGAGTATTCTGCGCCACCTTGGTAACCTGTCATTTAGCAAAAAAAAGTCTTGTCTATCGGCCTTCAATGACATAACTTTCAATTCCGCGTTTTTGAAAATTTTTATTAGGTCGTTACTCGTGGAGAAAAAAAATACTCCCGGAAAACCTCTAAGCGGACTCGTATTAAATTCATCAGGCCCAAGCCAAACAAGGACTTTTAAACCGGAACAATAGGCATCAACCGCAGCAGATGTGGCTCCCGCAGCAATCGCGATATCAAACTCAGAAATCAACTTGCCGACCGGTTGATTCGCTTTTGCCATTGCGAACTGTTCATTTTTTGGACAGCGCAGAGGACACGCTGGATGGAATCTCAATGTCACCGTGATATCTGGAAATGAATTAATAGTTGATTCAACCACTTGCAAAGAAGTGCGCGTAGAGACTGCGGAAATATCGCCCAAAAAAAGCGCACTTCGGATGGTGCGATGCCAACTTCCAGTCTTACTCTCATCTGGCACCTCTCTATGCAACGTTATACTTGTTTCCCCTTTTCCAGTAAGGTATCCGTATCGTAAGGCCTCTACATCATGCAGCTTTTTTTTCGGGGCGCCGCTTCCCTCGAGCAAAATTTTCCCGCTTGGAGATCCTATAGCGAAAATTGACGGCAACGGCATACTCAAGACATCCGCTTGCAAATATTCACGGTAATCATGAAAGTAACGAAGATCCCAATATCTGATTGTTGAATGGCAAAAACCTATAAGACGCCCGTGACCGTTGCTTAACCACGCTGAAATTAGCGCCTTTTCCCAGCCATAATTTTCAAGCAAGAAGATCCCCGTATGTTGCCGATCGATTCCATCTAGGGCAGCCTCAAAAAGGTTTAAGCTCAGACAATTCTGCCCCGCCCGGCCGAAGAGAAAACCGATTCTGAAATCCCGCTTAAGTATTGGCCATAAATTGATCTTCGAATGTTCTGGCCGGAATAGATGGCGCACTGATCCCATTCTTAAAAACGCTAGGCACAAAGCGCACCAATCTCTAGCTGTCCTTCGCAAAACTTTCGCCGAAACGAACGCGTCTAGCAGTACATGCAACTCAGTACCTTCCGACCTTTTGTTGAGCATCGCAATAATTTCTTTTGCAGCATCAACCGTTGGAACGGTCGAACACGGGACAAAAATATGTAACCAGCGAGTTGGCCTCTTTTCGGCACGCAAATGCCAAGGCAAAGCTCCCCAATAAGCACTCTCAAACTTACCGTCTTTGAGCCGATTATGATTAACCTCACCAAGATATGAAACCGCAAGTATCCCTGACTTTTGGTTTTTCCAGCTCTTGAGTTCACACCCACGGACACCGAGAAAATGAAAAATTCTATACCACACGCTGCCACCATAAAGATCAAAAAGCGTCGGCACCTTTCGGCGAACATAATACGTATATGCGCGCCCAATCTTTCTTAAACAATCTTTATACCAGCGTACACCAATAATGAAAAACGTTTTCCTCTTTTTTGCAAATTGCTTACCCTCTTTTAGCCATTGAAATTGAACGCCGACCTCTTTGCACCAACCACTTAAACATTCAGCAACGTCCGCCTGCCCGCCGTCATAGGTAAGAGAACCTAAGTTCAACTCCGGTAAAACAATTAGTTCTAGCGCTAATAATCGGATGACCTGATTAATGTATTTGCTACCTAGTAAATTGTCTTTTTCTGCTATTGGCAAAAGCCACCACGCACTTAGAAAATCTCGAAGCCTAAGATGCTCTATAACTTTCATACCCCGTACTTGACTACGCCCAAGCAAAAAAACAAAAGCAAGGTACGCCTGCCGGACCTCATCTGAATTCTCTTCTACAATATTGTTAATACACCTCGCGCCAGTTATATCTTTCCATGCATCTGATTTCCACAACAAGTCCGGCTCCAAGGCTGGAGCTCTCAGGCCTGTACTATCAAAAATCACAAATGCTCTTTTTTTTGACTTTTTGTATGACAACAAATTAACCCTAATTATTTGATTTTACGATCAAGTTAACATTTTTTCTAAATTGCGATTGCTTTGTCAAGCGTATTTTACAACAAACCACAAGATTCTTTAAACGAGGCATTTTTCTATTTACATAGCTCATCAAAACTCGCCAAAACACGCCTCCGCCTAATAAGCGAAGTGCCTTATCTTGCATAACCAGCAAAACGATTAATATTAACGATTCCACCACCAGTTAGTCTGACTCAGAGTTCAAAAGCTTTTCTACATTAACAAGATCGTTTCTTGTATCAACCGAGAATGTTTGGTGCTTAGTCGGAATCATCCGCACGCTCATCCCATGCTCAAGCACTCGCATCATATCGATAGACTCCGCAGTCTCGAGAGGGGTCGGCTGCATTTCCGTGTATTTTAGAAGAAACTCGCGCCGGAACGGCATGACACAAACCTGCTTCAACATCGTCGCATGTTCTACAATTCCTCTCGTAGGGATGGGTTCACGGGAAAAATAAAGAGCATTTCCGCGCAGATCGCAAACGACTTTAATACAATTGCGATCTTCGAACTCGCTAACTGAATTAATATCTCCGAGAAGATTCGCAACGAGGATATCAGGATCGTCCATCATAGCTTGCACGGCTTCCGCAATCATTGCCGGACTCGTCATAGGTTCGTCACCCTGCACCATAACGACAATATCGTAGGTAATTTGGTCGCGATTTTCCATGAGCAACAGGGCCTCCGCGCAGCGATCAGATGCGCGTTCGTGATGCCGGCCTGTTAGGATCGTCTCACCGCCAATAGAATGGATATATTGCACAATCTCCTGATCACAGGTGGCTACCACGGTTTTGGATAATAACGGACAGCGGGACACGCGCTCATAGACGTGTCGGATCATCGGTTTCCCGGCCAATAGTGCCATGGGTTTACCAGGAAAACGACTGCTGCCCATGCGTGCGGGAATGATGGCAATGATGTTCATGGCTGACGACAAATGACCTGCATGTGCGAACTGTAACCGGTTTTAGCGAGTATCTCTTGGCAGCGTTCCCGCTCTTGTTCAGTTGTGTGAGCGAGAAATGTTTGCCAAAACCGATCCTGTACCAGTGTTTGATTGTTGAAAAGAATATCAAGATCCAGTTTTCCCGGCGTTGAAACATCGAGGATTTCAAATCCGCTGTTTGCCAAAAGAATTTGCACTGAATGCGGATTGAAAAAATTCAGATGATGCGGTGGCGATATTGCATGGGATTGTTCCCATAAAACTCGAATATCCAACCCTGTACCGGACAGCGTTGTAAAAAGAAACAGATCGCCAGGATG
The DNA here is from genome assembly GCF_033954835.1 of Thiorhodovibrio frisius. Taxonomy (NCBI): domain Bacteria; kingdom Pseudomonadati; phylum Pseudomonadota; class Gammaproteobacteria; order Chromatiales; family Chromatiaceae; genus Thiorhodovibrio; species Thiorhodovibrio frisius. The sequence continues at coordinate 5,196,190 of NZ_CP121471.1, read as the reverse complement.
CATCAGCTTTTTTAACTGTACGAGAAAATGTACCGGATCATGCAAATGTTCAAAAAGCTCGAAGCTGACAAAAACACGCCTACCTTGCGGTAAATCGGTTTCCGTAACTTGTTCCAAAAATTTCTCAATCACCGGTAAGCCTTTGCTCAGACAAATCTGAGCTAACTGCGGACCCGGTTCAACAATAGTTACGGGTTGGGCAACAAAAGGCTGCATTTCCTCGGCAAAAATACCGTAACCGCCGCCAACATCAATAATGTGACAGGAAACCGATGCAAAACGCTCTAAAACGGAAGCCATCATGCGTGCTTTGGGACGCCATAAGTTAATTCGGCGTGCTTCTGCGGTTTCTTTATAAAATGTCGTTGCCCAATAACGCACTGAAGCCGCTTCCGTATAATAGCGCGCAAATGCGGTAGTCGACGGTCTTGGGGAAACATAAAGCGTCGCACAATGACGACATTCTTCGTAATCGAAACCATTTTTGCGGAAAGCTGGCGTGCCATCGGTACCGCAAGCTGGACAACAATACTGAAAACGCGGTTCATCAGAAAAATAGAGGTCGATGTCCTGCTCGGCTAATCGCAGGTATTCAGCAAAGAGTTTGGCCGGTCTGATCTCTTCTTCTTTCAAGGCATTGCCGCTCCCATCGGACAAGGGCAACGAGCACCTTGATTTAAAAACACCGCATCAATTGAATACGCCAAAAAACGATCACCGTCTCGCCAATACAGTTCCAGCCGATCAGGGGCAGGTTGTACCAGATGCACACCACGGGGTACGCCGTGTAAATCAGCAACCCGACGAATATGCTGAATCGCTTCCAGAAATCGAGGCGCCTTGAAATCAGCGGTCAGTCCCAGGGAAGCAGCCAGATCGTAAGGGCCGATTAGCAGGGCATCCAAGCCCGGTACTTGTAATATGTCTTCTAAATGATCAAGCGCGCGCGCTTGTTCGATCATTGCCACCACGAGCGGCGCTTGGGCTTCGAGTGCATATTCGTCGAAACGCTGACCATATAAATTGGCACGGGAAAAGCTTACACCCCGGTTACCTGCGGGAGGCCAGCGGCATGCTTGGCAAACGGCTTGTAATTGCTCGGCACTTTCGATCATCGGGACGATGACTCCACCCGCGCCTGCATCCAGAGCCAGTTTGCAATCCTTGGGGTGCCCCCGCGCCAAGCGTGCCATCGGCAGGGTACCGCCAAGCTCCAAGGCGCGGAAGAGATTCGGTAATTGCGATATGCCGATACTGCCATGTTCCAGATCAACGGCAATCCAATCGTAACCGCCCGCACCCATGATTTCAGCAATGGACGGGTGCCCAATTTGCATCCAGCTACCAATGGATCGCCCGCCATTAGCTAGACGTTGACGTATGTGTTCAATCAATGTGCGTCGGTTCATGAGCTATAAATGATCAAAGGCCAAACAACCGCTGCTTTCTTGAAGTTCCCTGTTCCATGGCGTTCGGCGTAATAAAAAGGGCACTTGATGATCCATTGCAGCCTGCCAATCGGTCATCGAATCGCCGACCAAAAGCGTCTTGTCGGGTGACACTTGCCAGCGTTGCAAGACATCTTGCACCACGTCGCTTTTCTTTTTTGGGGCACCATGCACTTCATGAAAACATTTCCTTATTTTCAGTACGTTAAGAATCTCGATTATTTCTTTTTCCGGCGTTGCCGTAACCAATATTCGAGTTTGTTGGGGCTGCTCTCGCTCCAAGTACTCACGCATCCCCTTAACCCAAGGCGAAGCCAGAACCTTTGCCCGCGCCAGTTGCGCGAATTGATTGCTGCATTCGTGTATTTTCTCTGGCGTCGGCTGCACACCGGCCCAAGAAAGATAAAGAGGCAGTTTCTCGAAACGGGACATGCCGCCATGTGTTTCGTGATGGTCTCGCACTTTCACGGCAAGGCGAGGATCATATCCGGAAAACAATTCAGCGAAAGCATCAGACTTTGCTGAAATGGAATCTTTGATCACGCCGTCAAAATCAAAAAAAACCAAATTGGCTTGAACAAAAATGCTATGCACGGATTTTGGTGACGAACATTGATCTTGGTTTATAGTAATCAAAATATAGCGCCAAAATTATGCCAACACTTTGCTGGCAATGTAAATTGATTTCTTCAATGCTCTTACACGTTTTAGCTTATAACCGTATTTAAAAAACATGACCCGATAATGCAAATCGGTATAATAATGATCGCCCAAGACTGGATCCAGAGGAAATAAGCTGGAAAACTGAAACTTTAAATGGCCTTTCTTGAGGCTCCCAATCATTTTCAAAAAAACTTTTTTTAAAGGAATGCAATGCTCCCCAACAAGAATAATAAGCCCTTTTTTCTTTAAGATTCGGTCACACTCTTGCAGTAATTGCAATGGATGTTGCGCATGGTGAAATGCTTGAGATAGATAAACGATATCCATGCTGGCATCGCGAAACTTTAAATCATAAAAACTACCAAGATACCGGTAAACTTTATCGATTTGACCATCAAACATCCTAAAAGAATGTTCGAAAAGATCCAATCGATGTTTAGAAATTTCAACTGCATGTATTTCTGAGATATTGCCCAACTTCGATAATAAAGCGCAAGTCCAGCCTGTGCCTGCAGCTAAATCAGCAACTTTTAGCGGTTTGCTTTTTGGAATATATTGTTCTGATTTTGAATATTCCGCCATCAACCCAGAACGCTGCAAATAATCAAATAATTTTTCATAATTACCATCGGTGATCCACCATTCTTTCGTTTTCTCGATCTCCAAATCATTCCAATACTTTTGCGTATCTATTTGCGAAAGTGCACTTTTATCAAGCCATTTAATAGTGTCACGCATCAATTAACCTATAAACTGAAAAAGGAATTTAAGCCATCCCTTTCTCATGGCGAATATATTCCATTAGCTGAATCAACCCCTGCCCGAGATCCACATGCAAAGGGGGAATATATTTCCGACCCAGCTTCGGCTGATAAGCATAAGGGGTACGTACATAATGCCCCGTCTGCTCTCCCGCGACAAATTCAACACCATCGACAATTCCAAGAATTTCAGCAAGCATTTTCAGCATATCAAGCACGCGCATAGGCTCATGCCCTGTCAGCACGACACTTTGATTGATAAATGCATCATCGCCAAGGGCCGTTACGCTGGCGCGTGCGGCATCCTCGACATGAATATATTCGCGCGTACTCTCCGGACTGCCGGTATAACAAAGCTTCCCTGTTTCCAGGGCATCCTTAACCATTCGGTAAAGACCGTTATTGGTACCGGAGCGAGGGCCATAGAGTGAGCCATAACGTAAAATCGTGTAGTTCAAACCATAAGCACGCTGATACTCCTCAACATAATGCTCCGATGCTTGCTTACTGCAACGGTAAAAGCCGCCTTGACGGCTAAATACATACACTGAACTAGCATAGAAGAATCGTTGTACGTCATGATGCCGACAGGCCTCCATGACATGCGCATTGCCAAGGATATTGATGCGGATCGTTTCGAGCGGGTCGTTTAAGCCTGCATCCAGATCAGCCAAGGCAGCAAAATTGTAAACGACTTGACACCCGGCTACAGCAGCAGTTACCGCTTTTTTGTCTAATAAATCGCCGATCACTACATCTTGATCATCGCGCCGCCAGCGCGAATCCTGGCGATCAAAAATCCGCACCGCATAGCCTTTATCGCTCAAGGCATCGGCAACATGGCTGCCAAGAAACCCGGCACCGCCAAAAACGCAGACTTTGATCATTCAGAGTCCTTGCCGCTGAACAGCATATTCTTCCTCTGGTACCCGTTTCATCAGCGGCTGTCCTGTGAACAGGCGTACCACTTCCTCGGTAGCCTCAATTTCCATTTTGGTGCGGCAATCGACAGACATCGATCCCATGTGTGCGGTCAAGAGACAACGCTCGATACCCGCCAGTTCGCCGGCGTAAGGTTCCTGTTCAAACACATCGATCGCCGCACCCGCGAGATGTCCTGCGCTGAGGACCCGCGCCAGATCCTGCTCGTTGACAATGCCGCCGCGGGCAGTATTGAGGATAACGGCATCCGGCTTCATTTGTTGAAGTTGCGCGTTGCGAATCATATTTTTTGTTTGTGCGGTCAAGGGCAAGTGCAGACTGATGACATCGGCCTCCCGGTAAATGGTTTCCTTATCGACCCATTCCAACTTGAGTTGATCTGCCACATGCGGTTTTGGCGTAAGATCGTTGACCAGTATCCGGGGTGTCCCGAATGCCGCCAAACGCCGCAGCACGCGACCGCCGATCCGTCCAACGCCGATCACCCCGATCGTTAACTCCGGAATGCGGCGTCCAAAATACCGCTGCCATTCGCCCCGGTGCAGTTGGGCATTTGCAACATGCACATGCCGCAAGAGCGCCAGCATCAGGCCGATGGTCAGTTCCGCCACCGCCGGCCCAGGGGCTTCCGGGCTGTAGCTGACCTGGATACCGCGTCGCTCCGCCGCAAGCAGATCGACGCTATCGAGACCGATCCCCACACGCGAAATCAGTTTCAGTTTTGGCGCGGCGGCCATAACCCGATCCGTAATCGGTTCGGTGCCGGCAATCAGGGCATCGACATCGGCCACCATCCCGGCCAGTTCGGCTTCCTTGAGCTTGCGCCCCAACGGGTTGAACGTATAGGCAATACCGGCGGCTTCCAATAGTTCCAGCGGCAGCCGGTTTTTTTCGGCGAAGGGGATCGTGGTGATGAGGGCTTGGGGTATCATTCGAATATTAAAAACTATTTGTTTAGGATTCTTCTGAAAAACTTGGCCGCATCGCTAATCAGCCTAATGCGTCCGTTTACACGGCCATCAAACCATCGCCTATTGAAGCGCATCTAGTCACCCAACATCTTGTGAAAAAAATCAGGCCATTCCTGTTTCCATTCCATCGAAAAGTTCGCGTAATTTTCAATAAAAGCCTGTCGCGCTGATTGTACCTCGCTGCTTTGCCACCAGGACTCCGGCGCACGAGCGATGTCGTTGACCATATTAGCTGCTGATCTTCCGGAGCGATGAAGAATACCAACCGCTTCTAACGCATCCATATAGGGTATTGCGGCATCGCGGAAACAATAAATGTTATCGTCGTAAAAACAGATGGTTGGAATATTCAAGGCTAATGTTTCCAGATAACTCGTGCCAAGATAATTGTGAATGACCAAGCGACTTTGCGCGAATCGCACGAAACTCGATACAGATCGATCATCAAAGTCGGCATTTGGTGCTGCTTTGCGCATCGCATTCGCAAAGCCCCAGCCATAATCATTAAAATAGGGACGCACCAACAAATTTTTCAAATACTTAATCTGAGCGAGTAAATCCAGGGTTTGGCGATGCATATTTTCGATTGTGCCAGGCATTGGCTGATATTGAATACGATACACGCTTTTCGGATAATTTACGCAATTTAATAATACAACATTTCGTTTTCTTTGAGGTGCATGAGGCATCGGGGGCCGAAGCGGGCTTACCTTCTTTTCATCCCGAGACCAGCCCCATGTGAAGAACCGACTCGCGACCCTCACTTCAACTTCTTCTGGTATATTTATCTGATCGATGCCATAACCACCACCGTGCTGGTGGTAGAATAATCGCGTCCCTTCTCGACACCACTCTGCTGCCAATAGATTGAATGACAGGTTGTTATGCAATGCATTTGCACTATAAAGCACCTTTGGACGCACCATCGCAACTGGCAGCTTAAAAAGCGTATTGCGATACTCGCTTAATCCTTCAAGCAAGACAATCGGAATGTAGAGAGGCAATAACACTTTAACAATATCGATGATACTCGCTGCCGGTAAGGCGTGACTCGCTTTTTCCTTCCGCCAACGCGAATCAATTACCGTTGCCACTTGAATGGAATAGCGTAAATCATCAAAACGCGCCCAGTGTCGCCATCGATTTTTGACATCGTCAATATCGTTTGGAGCCGCTTTAAAGTAGGGTTGAACGAACAAAACGGCAGGAGAACCAGGACGCCTTTCTATTATGCGAAAATTTCGTTTAGAAAGTTGATGTGCGGATTGCGCAATTTTTTTAGCATCTGATTTCAAGCGATGTACTATTCTATCGATTTTGGCAGGCCTAACTGTTTTCGCTATTGGTTCTTTTGCCGCCGCTTTTACTGGGCAAAAAATCCAAGCGTTAATTGCTGCATTGCGCGTTTGCAGTGCTCTGATATTTTTCCCCAGCGAGATGTGAAACGTCTCATCGGTTAGTTGGTTTAAAAACGAATCATGGTTAATGCAAATTGGAACCGAGCACGTTCCATTTTCTCGCTCAGCCGCGTCTGCATCCGCTAAAGCAGATGCATAGACAACATGTACAAAATGTTCAAGCCAACTGCCAGCAATCATATCATAATATTCTATCGACTGATTAACTCCCTGGAACTCATTCAAAATTTCCTTAAAATAAATTAAAGCGCGACAACGAATTGACTCAATATCTGAGAGAGCTTCAGATACTTTAGCTTTATCCCAATACGCCCCCGGCATCACCACCTCTTTCTTCTACCAACAAATTTAAACAGACTGATTTCAAATAGCATGTTGTTTCAACAAAAATTCAAAAAGCTGCGATCGTTTTTCACCGGATTTGACTTTTCGTACTTCCTTCCAAAACTGAATATTTCTTAATTTTCATTAACCCACACAACAACGAGCCGGACGCCACAGCTCGAACCCTAACGGTTTCTTTGGCTCGCCAACATCATCGCGCTAGATATTTTGCTTCGTATTATTGTTGGCGCAACCTCTACTTTATGACTTAGAACTTATCCAAGATATTCCAAGCCTATCAAGAGGGCAATTGGTTTCAGTTAGATTCATTCCTACCTTTTTAGCCACGGTGATTATCGAATTATCTGGACACGATTGATGTAATTTTCTATTTTGATCCTTCGACCGGACACTTCGGCAATCTCATTTGGCTTAGCCGTTCGCGGGTAATAACATTGGCGACAAGCTTTCATTTTCTTAAATTCATTGGTAATTTTGTGTACTTCACGAATTGAATTAAGCTTGTCGCCATGCCAAACCTGATGGATTGTTTGTCGATTCGCATTGCCGACAACGTGATCGTTATCTTCATCATTAGAACACATCAACACTTGCCCATCGCTGCCAACAACGATTCGCTGATAAAGCTGTGGGCAGGAAAACTTGTCTTCGTAAAGAATGTCGGCATCTTCTCGCAAATAGTCGATTAGTGGATTATAGGCGACAAGGTCTGTGACCGGCGCTAAGGTTTCATAATATTGCGTTGGGTTTGGACGTATCGCTGGCCAAACGCCTTGTACTTTTATTACAGGTTTCGTTAAGTCATGCCGTTGCTTGAAGTCGTGGATTTCCTCGATTCGACGCAAGGTATCGGCAAAAGTGAGTGGGTAGCGGATCCGGTTATATTCCTCATCTGTCCCATCGACAGAAATGGTAATCCAGTCCATCCCGGCATGAGCCATTTCTTGAAAAAAATCGGCTTCAAGAAAAGCGCCGTTCGTCAACATGGACACTTCACGGATCCCGCGTTGCTTGGCATACCGCAGGCAGTCGAGAAATCGTTTATGGAGTGTTGGTTCACCGCGAAAACTTAAGCGAAGAGCATAAATATGATCGGCAATTTCATCGACAATTTCGGTAAACAAGGCATAATCCATAAACCCCTTTTTCACTGTGTTTTTAAATGCCGGGGTGATGGTATAACACATCGGACATTTTAAGTTGCATGCGGAGGCCAGTTCCAAATCCACCAACAACGGATAATCGCGAATCACTTGCTTTTGGGGCAGTTCCTTCCATAACTGCCGGTAGTCTGCATAGTCATTTTCCCAGCCGCTGGCAAGTTTGCGATGGAATTCGCCAATCCGCTCCGGAGTATCTAGGTCAAAATGCCCTTTATTGATTGGAATATAACGAGGAGTTATCATTTGGCTGAATGCTTTTGGGCAAAACAATGTAAGAGTTCCCTTCCCCCAAACTGGGCATCACGTTCAATCGTGATGTGCAGCGTCTCAAATCGCTGGGATAAAAATTTTTCCAGTGCGATCGCGTTCGGAAATCGATCGCTGCCAAAAAAGGATGAAGATTCCGGAAAGGATTGCGAAAAATACAGATATTGATGCGAAAGACTGGCCATGTTGGCACAACATTGCTCAACATCGGCAAGGAAATACCAGAAAATTTCTTTGGCGATGACCAAGTCAAATGTTCGGGCGTTGGTGAGCATATTGACACCAAGCAGATCGACAACCTGAAATTCAATTTCAGGAAACAGGGATTTTGCCTTGTCAACCGCAGTTGCCGAGATATCCATACCGACTATTTGTACCCCCCCCCCCCCCCCAAGTTTACGGTGCAACCGCTCGGCGAAATAGCCGAGTCCACATCCCACTTCAAGTATCGTCATTAATCCGAAACGGCGCTGAAAGTGTGCCAAAATCGCGAGATCAATCTCCGAAAAAATCGCGTGCGCTGTGCGATCCTGATGCCAGGGAATGTCGGCGGCATGCTGGTACATGGCATCAAATGCGCCGATCAGCTTGCCATTTTTGATAACATAATCGTGATAGTCGCTACTTGGCATGTTTATCAACTTGATAATAGGGGCGAAGATCGCCGCCAAAGCTTAACTTGAACCAACCTCGTTGCGGACTGTTTGCGCCTTCGAGATCGACGATTCGTATCCCTTGATGGGCAAGCCAGCAAAACGCATCCCAAAACGCAATGGTGCCCATGAAGCGGCTGCTGGCACCTGGGGCCGGGGCGCCGAAGAGATAGTAGGCACGCTTGCGATCCCAGGCGAAAACGGTTGAGTAGATGGGCTGCTGATCCGGCGGAATGCCAGTTTGGAACATCATTGCACAGCCGTCATTCAGAAGTTGGTCAATGAGGTGCGCCATGCGTCTGAGCTTGCCGTTCTCTTGCGGTTGCCCCTGGTGCTGCATCAGGACAGCATAATCGTGGCAAAATTGCGTTCCATTCCCTTCTAACATCGTGCTCGCGCCGATCTTGATTGCTTCGCGAATGTTGCGCTGACGAATCGCTTCTAATTGAACAAACAATGCGCTGGTAAGGGGATCTCGGGAATTGGCGAGTGTATAAATATCCAGATAGCTGGTGTAGCGCAGATCCAAGTGAAATTTATCAGCATCCCGATCCGAATGATAACGATGCCAAAGAAAGGGGCGCATATCCTCAAATTGCGGCGCCAATGCCAGTGCAATATCACAGTAGTGCTCAGTGAGCCAGGCGATGACAAATTCCGTGATCGCAAACCGCTCCAATCGCGCCTTGGCGGCTTTTTGTTCGCCATCGGGGGCAAAAAGCAGGCCATTATAGATAACTAAGTCATCCAGAATCACCGATGTTTCTAATTCGTGAAGCACCAAACAAAGACCAGCTTTTACCTGCTGCCCTTTGCAAATCCAGTACATTTGCCAGTGAGAGACCGCGGCATCCAGATAATAAGTCTTGGAGAACAGCGTCCCTTGCGGGGAGGCATCGACAAAGGAATTCCATGCTTTACTGTCTTTTACTGGTTCAATCGTGTATTTACTCATTCGGCAACCCGTTCCAACAAGCCTTTGGCCAAGAGCCTTTCCACCGCAGGCAGGAGAACACGCATGGGCACTTCCAGTTGTTGGGCGATTTGGTGCAGAGAACGTTGACCGTCGCACCAAAACAAGAGCCAGAGTATCCAATTTAGTTCGGTGCGATCCAATTGCCGGGGTAGCAGGCAGCCGCCGATTGTGGGATAAAGCGCGTGCTTGGAGAGCATTGTCTCGCAGTTTGGATAACGATTACGATAACACTGGTTGGCATCGAGATGCTGAATTAACGACATATACAATGTCAGAGATTGTCCAACTGCGTCTGCGGAGATGAACGCGAGATTATCCAGGGAGCTATGGTAAACATCGTATTCGTAGTACTTATCTTTGGTAATTGTTGCCACATTGATGCGAAAGCCTTGCGAAGAATATTGGCGCTCGTCGCTGCCGTGAATGTCAAATGGATAGCGAATAAACTCTGTATCGGTCGCATGAAAGGTTTCTTCAATCAGGGCATTGATCGGATGATCGGGATCGAAGCTTTGCTTGTAACCAAAAGCACCGGGACCGCCAACGGTGGTGACGACCAGACCGGTGTCAATGCGCTTCATGGCAGCTTCGTTCATGGCGCAATAAGCGATGGCGCCAATGGTTTCGGGAACGAAAATGATTCGGTAACTGTGCTGTAATTTGCGTGATTCCAGCAACGCCTGGGCGAGAAATGCCGTTAGCACCATGCCGCTGAGGTTGTCATTAGCCAGCGACGGATGACAGATGTAAGTGGAGATCAAAATTTCTTGCTTCAGTTCGCCAGGGATCAGCAGTTCACCCACAGTCAGGCTACCCTGGGCATCAACGGCACTGTCGATGCGCACATGCAGATCCGTGCCTGCCTCTTCAAGCTGCCGGTATTGATCCTGGGTGAGACAAAATCCCCAATCGCGTTGATAGTAACTGGTTCGATATGGAATTGCGGTAGGCAGGCTGGGGTGAACATGCAGATGCGGTGTCAGTTCGGCAAAATCGAGGGTGGCGTCGATTGCTTCGCTGTAGCTGACCAGGTGGAGGTTGCTGGCTTGGAAGTCCACTATACGCTGACCATGCCGATTCGTGATATAAGCATCCCGCACCTGCCATTCGGGGGGAATGATCCAGTCATAGACGGGAGTTCCCGAGGGATATTCCTTGATGGCAAGCGGCGCGATTTCCTGCAAAATGCGCAGCGTCTCGCGATTTCCCGGCCCGGTGAGACTGCGGGTAATGGGAAAGAGCCGCTTTAGATAGCGGTCGATCAACGCTGTGCGATCAGTCACGAAACAGGTTCCATTGGAGAATGTGGTCGGCGGCGATCTCCACGGCGGCCATTTGCCCGAGGAGTTGATCATAGTCGCGCGGGTCGATACCGGTGGCAGGGCGCTTCCAGGTCAGATCGGCGGGATCGATACGCTTTCCCGCCGGAATGGCACGGGCGGCGACCAGGCTGCGGCGCGCGTAGGCGCGCGCGGGTGCTTCGCTGGGAAGTGGTTGTTTACGCGGATTGCCGAGCAGCGGTAACAGGCGATTCATTCGACCATGAAAGCGTTGAAGATCGGCCTTGTCCATCGCATGGTAGTGATCGTTGCCGGGTCGGGTTTTATCATAGGTGAAGTGCTTTTCCAGAATTTGGGCGCCCAGCAATGTGGCGACTTCCAGGGTTTTCATGTCCTTGGGCAGCGTGTGATCGGAATAGCCGATGACCCGTTCGGGGAATTTGCGAGCTAATGTTGGAATCATCGCGAGATTGGCATTGCTATCCTCGGTTGGGTAGTTCAGGATGCAGTGGAGCAATGCGACCGGGTTTCCTTGTGTATCAATCCAACTCAACGTCTGCTCGATTTCCCACAGGTGGGCAGCACCAGTGGAGAGCAATATCGGTTTGCCATAACTGCATAGCGCGTCGATCAGGGGTTTGTTGTTGAGATCAGAGGAGGCGATCTTAAAAACACTCATCAGGTCGTTGAGAAAGCGCGCCGAGGCCAGATCGAATGGGGTGCTCAAGAATTCGATGCCGACGGTTTGGCAATGCCGAGCCAGTGCCTCGTATTCGGTTTTCCAGAATTTATCGTATTTTTGAAACAATTCGTATTGGCTGGGGGTCGGCTCCTGGGTAAGATCCCAATATGCGGGCGACTCTTTCGCGGCCAGGGTTTCGGCCTTGTAGGTTTGAAATTTGATGGCGTCGGCGCCGCCTTCCTTGGCTTCGTTAATCAGACGGTAAGCCAGATCCATGTTGCCCTCGTGATTGACGCCGGCTTCGGCGATCAGATAAGGGGGGGTTGGAAAGGGTGTTTTCGCATTTGGGGATACAATGATTTCGGTAAGTTTCACTGAAATTACCCTTTTATCCTTAATCTGTCTATTTTTTGCGCCACAGAACCTCGTATCCTAAATAATCAGCTAAACTTGGTTCCATTGAGCGTACCGTGCTTTATATGCAGGGCAGCATTAACAATTTCGATTGCTGACATCTCTGGATACAGATCAAGCGCCAGCAACCGCCGATAATCATCCATTGTGTCAAGATCCAATGACAATTCCGGATGAGCTAAACGTTTGTCGGAAGGATCGATGGTACCGGGTGGATGATCGCCTTTTTCGAGTTGATCCCATAAATAAGAAAATATGTGTTCGCGATGCTTTGTCGAGGTTGCCTCGCGATGCAGCCCATCCAATAATTCCATGGAAGCAATTTCGGCACCAAGACCATTGGGATAACTGTTACCTTTTGGGATATGATTGTAAGCATAGCGATGGCCACCTTGCCGATAAAACCCAACTAATCGGTCAATTTCCGTGGCGGAAACAAGCGGGTTATCCGCGCAGACGCGCACCACGGCTGTCGCCTCTGCCGCGTTGGCAGCGCTGTGAAAACGGCTGAGGACATCCGTCTCCGAACCACGGGCAACCGTTGCTCCCAGTCCTGTTAAATAATCGGCGAGCAGATCGTCGGCAGCGGTCGTGGGCAGCGCAAAGATGAGTGCATCAAGCGTTGATGCCTGACTCACCCGTTTAAATACCCATTCCACTACCGGATAGCCATGCAAGCAAAGCATCATTTTATTTGGCAGACGGGTTGCTCCCATGCGAGCCTGGACGATGCCGACAATTTTCATGGTGTTTCTTGCGTGGCGTAACCAAGCGCCCCTAAATCTCTGTTTAATTTCCTTGCCGTGCGCGTGTTGGATTCACAATATAAAGCACGAATCGCCTTGCGTTGGTGTTCGTTCATTTTTATCGCACCCTTTATTACTGGTTGCTGGAGATGTTGCATTATTGGCTGGTTTTGAAGACGCCTTAGCTCTTTTGCAACCATCCTTTGCGTCCTTCCGGGCAGGTAGCGCGTATAATAATGAGTATGCAAAAATAATTTTCTGATCAATGAAGTATCACGCAGATAATTATAATCTCTTGTGTCACGGTTGACATTTTCCTTCGGTGCAGAAGCCAAACTTGATATTTGCTCAATGCTGACATATTCTCCAATTGCTTGGACTAGAAAGCCTTTTGGATCGATTTTTAACCATTCGTAGGGAAGAAAGCAAATTTGATCATGGGGTAATAAATCTTCGATCAGCTCCATAATTTCATCAACCCATAGCTGACCAAAGACATCTTCATGATGGTGTATCAGCCCATATTCAATAAACCGATCAATGTTTCGATGCTGATATTTTTGGTGGGCATAATCGTAGGCATAGTAACTTTGTAAAAATGAAACCTGCTCGCGAAAAACAACGAGAACCTGAACTTCCGGGGCATCATCCGCAAGCCTCTCCTTGATTTTTTTGACGACACGATACAGGAGTAGCAAATTGAGTTCGGCATTGTAACCACCATAGCCGAGAATGCTTTCGTTGGATATTACGACAGTACCTGAGGAGGGTAAGAAGAAACGTTTCCGAATCAATTGTTCCATGGCGGCAACATAATTTTCCACCAGGCTTTCGGAATTGCGGCTGCGATAGCGTTTTAAGCTATGCAGCGGTTCGAACAGACGATAATGTAAATGATGAAATTCCCGGCTGTACATCAGGTCGTTAAAGCCCTTTTTGCCAAGATACAGACAGTTTTCCAAATTTGGGAAAATTTGGCGCTGAAGCCATGTTGTTGCCGTTTTGCCGAAGCCAACATGAAATAATAGCTTGAGCTTTTTCACGATGGTTGATGTTTATTGAATTCGAGGAGCGTTAAAATTATTTTTATGACCTGATGTTTATTGGTGCAGAATTGGTGCGGCAAAACGCACTCGAACAACGTGCGCCGATATTCGCAATCCTCAACAAGGCGTGCGAGCGCCTGGCAAAGCCGCTTCGCATCACCTTCACCGCCATCGAGGTCAATAGGGATAAAACCATTGGCTGGACAGGCAAAGCCATGGGTTTTTTCTCGCTGATGGTGCGGAATGACGAGCGCTGGGATGTTCATGTGCGCCAGTTCGTAAACCGTTCTGCCATTCGAGACGATCGCAAGCTGACAGCGTTCCATAATCTGAGTGATCACCCCTGTCCCATGAGTACAAACGATTTCGGCTTGTGGGTAAGACGCGATTTGAGCTTGCAGGGCATCAAGCGCATCGTAGCCTTCGCCCGTCACGATATCAATGGCAATCCCCTGTTGGATGCAGTATGGCGCTACCCTGTTTAATATGATTTGAGTGAAATGGTTGGGATCGGTACCTCCGAAGGCAATGAGCAACCGACTGACCTGTTCGGCAAATTTTTGCGGCTGAGCGTCGTTGAATTCATCGCGCACAAAAAAATATTTATGTCCCCAAAGGATGTTTGCGCCTAGGCATTGCGGTTTATCGTAAAGATCGTTGATGGTTAGATCGGCTATGGCTGCACCCGAGCCAAGATCCTCGAAATTAAGGACAAGAATTTTATGCGCTTGCAGGCGTCGAATAGCACTGGCTTGCGTGTTAAGAATGTCGTTGATCACCAAGTCTGGCTGTAAGTCGATGATAGCTTGTTCAATCTTTTCGGGTGCATAAACGCCCAGCCAATAGTCGTAGCCTGCCAATTTATTGGCGGCGATGCTGCTATCCGTATCGCAGACAAAACGAATTTCATGATCGGTAATTTCGTGTGCCAGCGTTAGGGCACGGAAAATATGTCCCATGCCAACTGCTTTATTGCCAATTACGCGAAAGACGATGCGACGGCGATTCAGCAGTTTTTCGCACAGCCACCAATCTTCATAGCCACGAATTTCCAGAAGACGGCCTTCCATGGGATAGGCCGTCGGCAGTGCCTGGCGTTTGTTGGGTTGATCGAGCAAATTCCTTGCAGCGATAACAAAGGCGCGCGACTCGCAGACAAGCGTATGCTCGACATTGGAATGCAATGTTTGCGCCATGGTGCGCGGCCAAGGCGAATAAAGCTGTTGCGTGGCGCGTAACACGGGCACCAACATTTCAGCATGGATAGTCACATAATAACAATAGGCTTGTTGGAGTTGTTCGATACCGATGAGTGGTACATAAGGAGATAAAATTAAAAAATCGCGCTTCGTGGCGGGAATTTGATCTAATAGTAATAATCGACTGGTTTGATTGAACGTATCGAAATGCAGCGTCGGTTCATACAGGCAAGCGGCCCCGTTGCGATCAGCAATCAAACGAATTTCTTCGGAATCGGTCAACACCCATAAGGATTCCAGGGAGAAAGCGGTTACAGCTTTGTCGATGGCGCGTTGAATCAGCGATACGCCTGCCAATTTTTTGACCAAGTCGTCCGCAAATGCGACGTTTTTCTTAATGGCCGGAATGAGAATGGCTAGATCAGATGACGCGGACATTGGTGGATTATTGAGTGCGCAGCGTTTCGATGGTGCCGCGTGTTGCGCTGACAATGGTTTCCAGATCCTGGGGTAAAAGCGCATGGTGAAAGGGGAAGGAAACCATGTTATCGAAAAAGTCATCGGTATTGGGGCAGGTGGCGGCACCAAAGCCGAGTTTTCGGTAAAGCGGATAGCGGTAGAGTGGGCAATATTGCACAATGCATTGGATGCGATGTTGATTCGCCATCGTGCGGATAAAAGCGTCGCGCCAACCATGAGCGATACGCGCAACGAGCAAATGGTAGTTATGGCGCTCGTTTGTTACGCAATGAAAGGTTAGTTCGGGAATGTCGGACAGTGCTGCGATAACAGCCAGCGCCCGTTCGCGTTTTTCGCGATTGATCCGATCGGCACGTTCGAGCAATTTGGCGCCGAGCGCACATTCGACCTCTCCCAGGCAAACATTGTTGGGCATAAGAGAGTATCCACGCCATTCGGGAAGATCAACATTGCCCATGGCGGGAATCCAATAATCCTCGCGTTGATCAGCAAAACCGCAATGACCATTGTGGCGCAGCATGGGAATCAGGGCAGCAATGCCGTCTTCCTGAACGGTGAGCATGCCACCCTCGCCAAGCGTGGAGAGGTTTTTGTGCGAATGGAAAGAAAAAGCACCAAAGTCGCCAAACGTACCCGCATGATGTTCTTGAATGCGAACGCCAAGTGCTTGCGCGGCATCCTCAATAACAAGCAATCCATGTTGACGGGCAAGCGCCATGATCGCGGGCATGTCAGCCCCGTAGCCATAGAGATGCACCACGACAATGGCTTTGGTTCGCGCTGTTAGGCAAGCCGCGATGGTGTCGGCGGTGATAACGCGGGTAGCCGGGTGGAAGTCCGCCCAAACAATGCGAGCGCCTTGTTTCACAAACGGATAGGCTGAAGCGGTGAACGTATGTGCGGGAACGATGACCTCGTCGCCGGGTTGGAACAGACAAAGTTGGGCGGCCATCTCCAGCGCTGCAGTGGCGTTGGAAACGGCAAAGGCATGCTTGGCACCGGTATATATCTTGAACGCGGACTCGAAGGCATTCAAGTAATAGCCTTGTGTTAGCGGCACGGATTCCCGCGCCGTGGCGGCAACGAGCGCGATCTCTTCATCCGTGTAGAGATGTGCGCGACCGCTAAAAGGAATTGAAAATTGCATCTACATCTGGCTAAAGATGTTGGTCACGCATTCTGGAGTCAGGATATCGCGAAAGTGCTCGCCCAGCGCGTTTGTGAGTGGTTTTTCGTGGATCATGGTTGCTTCGTAGAGCGCTTGATATTGATCTGGTGTCAAATCGCGACCAATGCCCGTTGGTATCTCGATGCCTTGATGTTCTGCCATGCGCCAGAACTCCTCGTATTCGCGCGGATACCAGGGTTCCATCGCGTGCATGACAAGGCAGTTGGCGAGACAGTGCCGAATTCCGAGCACTACGCTCAATCCGGCGGAGAAGGGATGCACGAGACCGACATAACTGGTTGCGATTGCACAGCCACCCAGGTAAGAGGCCACCATAAGCTGTTCGCGATGGGCGGCGCTCATCATATCTTCCTGCAAAAAGACTTGACGACAGAGATTGAGCGTCTCGCGCGAGAAGGCGTCGCCAATAGCGTTACGGTAATGGCCGGCCAATGCCTCGAAGCAGTGGATATAGGCATCAATTCCCGTGTAAAAATACTGGTCGCGCGGGGCGCTGGCTGGAAGATCAGGATCCAGCACGATCTCGTCATAAACGGTATAATCGCTGTTCATACCCAGCTTTAACCCGTTGCGCGCGTTCGTCATGACGCAGGTACGGGTGGCCTCCGCACCCGTGCCCGAGAGAGTAGGGACAGCGATTTTATAGATTCCAGGCACTTTCACCAAATCCCAGCCCTGGTAATCCTCGGCGCGTCCGCCATTTGTGAGCAAATTTGCCACAGCTTTGGCGGTATCCATGGTACTGCCGCCCCCCATCCCAACAATAGCGCACGGGTTTTGTGTTAACTGACCGCGTAGATCAGCGACAATACCGTCAATACCGTCGGTGCTGGGTTCCTCTTTTTTGCTAGCAACGAAGATAAGTTGATCTGCCGGCTGTATGGCGAGTCGGTCGATCAGCTGTTGCGACGTCCTGAAAAATTCATCAATAAAGTAAACAACGGAACCCGTTGCTTGAGCGCGACGGTTTGCCAGTACCTTTGGTAAATCAGCCAACGCTCCCGCACCTATGCTATAGCGAGTCGCGTTACGAACATTTTTGATGCCGGTTTCAAGTATGTTCACGATGACGAACGTTCCTTGTCGTTGGCATTCGCAAGCCATGCCGCGATCAACCATTGGATGTAACGCATGCTGTTTTCCTGGTATTTTTGGCCGGCGCGCCAACGCGCACGCAGGATGCGCAAACGCAGGTAAATACGTTCAATCCAGAAAGCCTCGGTATTTAGTTGCGCAGACCAGTTCTGAAATTGTGGTTGCGGTTCTCTGGACTGCGGCGGCTGCGGGCAAGCAAACAGGATAGCAAGCGGAATCATCGATTGTTCAATCCGCTCCATGGCAGTAAACGATAGCTCGTCGGCAAGTTTGCATGCAACTTGCCCATCGCCATCGGCTCTTTCAAGAAATTCGTCGATTAAAGCGCGATTGCTGCGCAGTTCGCGGTTGACCGCTTCGCGAATCGCAAGCTGTGCATTTTGAAACTCGATGGAGTTCTGACGCTGGTCGGTGCCCTTTTGCAGTATCCACGGAAGAATGGCGCTGAAAAGGCTTTCAATCATGGATGTTCTGATTCGCTGATATGAGTGTTCAGCCAGGTACGCAGTTCGGCGACCGTCAGGCGGGCTTTGGGTTTGACGCACTCGCCAATCAAAATCATATCTTTCGGTGAGTGGTGGGCTTCGATGGCGTCGATTACTGTATTCGCCTGTTCGTTTTGTTGAGCCGATTGCAGGATAAGCGCATAGGTTGGCCACCATACCGGCGCCATCTCCCCTTGATCGTATTTTAAAGCCATGAGCCGCGCGGCTAATTCAATATACCCTTGAGCAAAAATCAGATACCCGATAGCGATGAGATGACTATGATGAGATGCGTATTTCTGGTATGACTCCCAAGAAAGCACCTTCCCACTCGCAGTTTCCATTAAACTGTCAAAAAGATCCTGGTTTGGCGGTTCTCGCTTTAACGTCTGATCGCGCTGATATTGTTCGCGGCAAAAAGGTAAGCCACGGCCCAATCGATACCCCCACCAACCAAGGGACGTATAGCCGCCTGTCAGATTGGGATCCTCGGCATAAGCGGTTGCAATCAATGCGAAGGCTTCATCCCATTGATCCAAACTGGCCTTGATACGGGCAAACACGCTCTTCCAATTCACGCTCAATCGCCCCTGATTCATGTCGCGCAAAAACCAATCGTGTGCTGACTCCCAATCCGCCATTTGCGCTCCTTTTTCCCACCCCAAACGGGCAAACCAGTCTTTCGCTTTGTGATTTTCAGCATAGACCGACTCCACCAACGCAATCGCCTGCTCGGTTTCTCCGCATCGTTCATACAACTCAGCCAGTTGCCACTGTCCCTCCAACGACAACCGTCCGGCTTCTAGATCGCGTCGCGCCAGCGCGATGGCGCCTTCATAATCCCGCGTTGCCATTTTTATCCACCACAAATCCACCCAATCTTTTTCCTGGCACAGATTTTCTGCTTGGGCGCGTGCCATCCAATGGTGCGCTCGTTCATTTTCACCGTTACGCACCAAGACTTGTGCATAACTGAGACCGTAGTTTAGTGAGAGCCGACCGGCTGCCGCATCCTGATCAAGCAAATACTGAGCCTTGCGCCAGTCCCGGAGCCGGATTGCCTCCTGTGACAGCATGGCAAAACCGTCTTGCAACCTGGGATCTTTGGTATAAGCTTGACGAACACAATCAAGGGCATCGCTTTCGCGTCCCATGCGTTGCAGCCATTGCGCGCTGCGCAATTCGGCATGCGGTGTGAGGCGTTCGAGTTGGCGATCCTTCGCGATCAGATCGAAGGCGGCGGGCCAGTTTTTAAGCTGAGCGAACCCTTCGGCGAGACGGGCGAAGCAGTCTGTTACTTCTGGGTTTTCTGCGTAGCGTTTGCGGAAATGCTCGTCGAGAGCTTGGCGGCTCTCTGCGGACATGTAGGGATAGCCGAAGGAGCGCAGTTGCGCGAAGAGTTCATCTGGGCCGATTAGATCTTCGCGGCCGAGCATCATGTCGACGAAGCCTTCCTGGGCTGCCGTGATGGGCTGGTATGGGGTTGGGGCTTCAGCGGGGTCTTGTTCTGGCTGGAAGAGACTTTCCCAATGATTTAACCGCGCGGAGAGGTCAGGGCTGCGCTGGCTGCCGAGGACGTTTTTGAATTCGGTGGAGATTTCGGCGACGGCTTTGGCGGGTTCCCAGGCGATGAAGGGGACGCCGGCGACGAGGGAGGCGAAGACGTGGCCGCCGGGGAAGGCGCCGAGGGTGAGGTTGCTCAGGCGCAGCAAGTGGAGCAGGCGGAAGATGAAGTCTGGGTCGCTGAGGTGGCCGGCGCTGATGACGGGGAGGCCGGCCCTTTTAAAGGGTAGGTGTTTGCCACGCTGGGTGTCTTGCCAGTGGATGCAGACGGACAGCGGCAGCAGGTGGTTGTGGCCGGCTTTTTGTTGTTGCTGGCAATATTGCTTGAGCTTGGTGATGACCTGGTCGAGGTCGATCTCGCGTTTGATGTGGCCGGTGGAGTGCGGCAGGAAGTAGATGGTGCCGCTGCGGGCTTCTGGCATCGGGGGGCCGAAGTGCTGGTCCATCAGCCGTTGCGCATAGAGCAGTGGCGAGGCAGATGGGATGACGCGCAGGTCGGTCTTCTCCCGCCAGAGCTTCGTGCGAAAGTCCGGGTAGCTCATGACGCCGGGCAGGCCGCATTGGCGTTCCATGTCGTAGAGGCGCTGGTCGTCGAAGTAGACGCCGTGGGTGAGCAGCACGGGGAGCGGTTTGTCGAATGGGTGGCCGCTGTAGGCCTTGAGGATGGTGGCAAAGCCGTAGTTGTCGTTGGCGTGGTATTTCTCCCACGGCGGCATGATGCGCGGGGCGCACAGGGCTTCCAGCTGCTTTTGGTCCCAGAGCGTTTGCTGTAGGGAGATGGGCTGAAAGTTGAGGGGTTGCGCCATGGGTTGGTTTTGCGTTTACGTTCTGCGGGGTCGCTTTAGGGTTATCGACGCGAGCGGCCCTTGCTTTAGGGGGGGGGCGGGGCGCGAGCTCCGGGGCTGAAGGCCGCACCCAGGCTGCGCGATTTGGTCGCGGTGGTTGTCTTGTCTAAGCATAGCGCGGATTGTCGGGCTGGCTAGATGCGGAAAATCAAATTGATGGACGATTTTTGTGGATTTCAGGTGAAGTTTTGTCGCGCGGATCTCCGTCTTTTTTGGGTGCGCGATACTGGATGGCGGAAGAAGTGGCTCCGTCCGCTCATCGTCACGGCCAACCCAGCGCATCAAGCCTTGTTTTTCAAGGTGACCGCCGAGGAGGCGGCGCTCTCCGGCTGGTCCCAGAGGCGTCGCCCGGCCTTAATGCGGATCGAAGACCGCGCCGAGGGTGGGGGCGTCGAGGATGCGGTCACTCCAGTGCTCGAGTTGTTCCTGGGTGGCTTGTTTTAGGCGCGCTTCGATGCTGTCGTCGAGCGGGCCGAACCGTTTGGTGAGTTGGCGCTTAAGGACCGCGGCTTGGCCTTCGCGCTGGCCTTCGCGCCGGCCTTCGCGCTGGCCTTCACGCCGACCTTCGCGCAGGGCGAAGTTGCGTTCAGTGACGGCATCACTGAGGGCGCGTTCGCGTGCCAGGGCTTTGTAGCGTTCTTCTTCATCGGCGCTGATGCGTTGGAGGTCGCTCCAGGCCTGTTGGACGGGGGCGGAGTCGAGGACGCTCATGGTGGTTTGCTCCTTCCAATGTTTGAAGAATTTGACCCAGGCATGGAGGTCGCTTTCCTGACGCTCAGTCAGGCCAAGCCGGTCAGCCTTGGGCAGTTCGATGATGTGCAGGATGAGTTGCTCGCTCAAGCGGACAGTTGGCTGGTGGCGATCGCGGAACTCGAACCGCCAGTGGGCTTGTTGGCGTTGGTGTTGGGTCTGTGTGAAAAGTTCAAAGTCGACCAGGTGGATGCCGATGACGGGCCGCGCTTGGCTGTAATCTTCACCGATCTTCAGTTGTTGCGCATAGACCTTGGCAAGGTAGAACAGGTTACGCACGCTCAGGGCGGGATGCAGGCGAACCTGCATTTCGATGTCGTAGCGCCGGCCGTGCTCGTCTTCCGCGAGGATATCGAGAGCAATACTTTTGTTGCCCAGTTCCTCACCGTCGATGGCGGAGTTACGGATGATCACGCGGGAAATGGGCGCGCCTTCGCCGACGCGGACGGCGTTGATGAGGGCGACCAAAAGCTCTGGAGCGCGGACGAACAGCCGTTTGAAGACGTAGTCGTTCTTCGGGTCAAGCAGGTCGGGGGCGGTATCCGAAGGCGGCATAACGGTTGGCAAGTTTGGGCTCTTGGATCAGCTGTTGTTCTAGGAGCGTTTGCTGTAGGGAGATGGGCTGAAAGTTGAGGGGTTCTGCCATGGGTGGGTTGGGTGTTTACGCTTGACGGGGTTGTTTTAGGGTTATCGACGCAGGCGGCTCTTGCTTGAGGGGGGCTGCGATCTCCAAGTCTTTAAGCAGGATATCCAAAGCGCGCGACTTGGGCACGCTCGATTTGATTTGCGAGCTGCTGTTTGAACTCGGCATGGCTTGATAACGTCGCTCCAGTCTCGCATGGTCGATTGACGAAGAGGCGCTTAGGCGTGTTGTAGTGCTTCATCCAGCCAGGTGTCCAGGTCGGCGGCATCGGTGAAGTCCAGCAGGGCTTCGCCGAGGGCTTCTAGTTGTGCCAAGGTCAGGGCTTCAAGACGCTTGTGCTGTGCGGCGGATAGCCTGCCAAGACGGCGAGCGAGCAGGCGCCGGATCAAGCCGCTGGCTTCTTCTTGGCGGCCTTCATCGCGGCCTTCTTTGCAGCCTTCGTCGCGACCCTCCTTGATCCAGATTGGTCGATTTCTCGCGACGATATCCTGGTACGCGCGGGTTTGTTCCAAGGGGGTGAGTTCGCCGAGCATGATGAGTATCTCCTCGATGGTCAGGGTCGGGAAACGGGCCATTATCCAGGATTGAAATACATCCCGGCATTATCGCCGGACAGGTTCCGGGAGTGGGGCTTGTTGGATGATACGATAGGCCGCTGGGGCTTGTGTGCGCAGTTGTGCTTGGTCTTCGATCAAAAAGGGCAGAAAGGTTGCCAGCAGCGGGTGGTCAGGATCGGTTTGCCGCAGGTCGTGCAGGACATCAATCAGGTAAACCCGCCGGATGGGCGGATCGGGATCACGCTCGATCAGGTCCGGCCAGGGCGGGGTTTGGGGATCGTGCTCGGGGATGAGGAAGAGCAGCAGTCCGCGCACCTCGCGCTTGGGATGGGCTTCCATCAGCAGGCCCATGTCGATGAGCATTCTGGCGTATATGCCCGGGTCGCACCAGCCTTGGACTTCGATGGCATGAATCGGTTCTTGTTGGTTGGCGGGCAGGACCACGCAGTCGAGGCGGCGTTATACGGTTGGTCCCTGAGTCGTCGCCCCGCCTTAATGCGGATCGAAGACCGCGCTTAGGGTGGGGGCGTCGAGGATGCGGTCACTCCAGTGCTCGAGTTGTTCTTGGGTGGCGTGTTGCAGGCGCGCTTGGGTGCTTTCGTCGAGTGGGCCGAAGCGTTTGGTGAGTTGGCGTCGGAGCATGGCGGCTTGGCCCTTGTGCTCTCCTTCGCGCAAGGCAAAGTTGCGTTCGGTGACGGCATCGCTCAGGGCGCGTTCGCGTGCCAGGGCTTTGTAGCGTTCTTCCTCATCGGCGCTGATGCGTTGGAGGTCGTTCCAGGCTTGTTGGACGGGGGCGGAGTCGAGGGCGCTCATGGTGGTGTGCTCCTTCCAGTGTTTGAAGAATTTGATCCAGGCTTGGAGGTCAGTCTCCTGGCGGTCGGTCTGGCCGAGCCGGTCGGCTTTGGGCAATTCGATGATGTACAGGATGAGTTGGTCGCTCAAGCGGACGCTTGGCTGGCGGCGGTCGCGAAACTCGAACCGCCAGTGGGCTTGTTGGCGCTGGTTTTTGGTCTCTGTGAAGAGTTCAAAGTCGACCAGGTGGATGCCGATGACGGGCCGCGCTTGGCTATAATCTTCGCCGACATTCAGTTGCTGCGCATAGACCTTGGCAAGGTAGAACAGGTTTCGGACGCTCAGGGCGGACGGCGTTGATGAGGGCAACTAGCAGTTCTGGCGCGCGGACGAACAGCCGTTTGAAGACGTAGTCGTTCTTCGGGTCAAGTAGGTCGGGGCTGGTATCCACGGGTCTCACCGCTGTTGGCCAGTTTGACGTGTTTGATCAGCTGCTGGTCAAAGATTGGATTAGCACTGCCGGTAGGCGTGGGCCGCCCGACGGGAAATCTCGACCGGTGATCTCGCGGTTCCAGGCTCACATCGCCGATTACCGCAAGATACCGATTAGGCGCGCCGCAGTTCTTGATCCAGCCAGGCGTCCAGGTCGGCGGCATCGGTAAAGTCCAGCAGGGCTTCGCCGAGTGCTTCGAGTTGTGTCAAGGTCAGTGCTTCGAGTCCTTTCTCCTGTGCGGCGGATAGACTGCCAAGCCGGCGAGCGAGCTGACGCCGGATCAAGCCGTTGGCTTCCTCCTGGCAGCCTTCTTTGCGGCCTTCCTTGATCCATATTGGCCGATTTCTTGCAATGATATCCTGGTAAGCGCGGGTTTGTTCCAAGGGAGTGAGTTCGCCGAGCATGGTGAGTATCTCCTCGATAGTCAGGGTCGGGAAACGGGCCATTATCCAGGATTGAAACACGCCCCGGCATTGTCGCCGCACAGGTTCCGGAAGCGGGGCTTGTTGGATGATGCGATAAGCTGCTGGGGCTTGCGTGCGCAGTTGAGCTTGGTCCTCGATCAAAAAGGGAAGAAAGGTTGCCAGCAGCGGGTGGTCGGGATCGGTTTGCCGCAGCTCGTCCAGGACATCAATCAGGTAAACCCGCCGGATGGGCGGGTCGGGATCACGCTCGATCAGGTCCGGCCAGGGCAGGGTTTGGGGATCGTGCTCAGGGATGAGGAAGAGCAGCAATCCGCGCACCTCGCGCTTGGGATGGGCTTCCATGAGCAGGCCCATATCGATGAGCATTCTGGCGTATATGCCCGGGTCGCACCAGCCTTGGACTTCAATAGCGTAAATCGGTTCTTGTTGGTTGGCGGGCAGGACCACGCCGTCGAGGCGGCGTTCCAATGCCTTGAAGTCGATGGCGTCAAATTGATAAGGGCCGGCTACGGTCAGGCCACCGCATAGGATGCGCAGAAATTGGTCGTCGGTGCGCAGGAGCAGGTAAATTTCCTTGTCTGTTTGCATGGGCGGCCGGTGTGGAGTGCTGGAGGAAGTAGATGGCGCCACTGCGGGCTTCTGGCATCGGGGGGGCCGAAGTGCTGGTCCATCAGCGGTTGCGCATAGATAGCATAGCGCGGATTCTTGGGGTGCCTAGATGCATTGAATCAATTTGATGGGGGAGGTTTTTCGATTTCGGATAAAGTTTGGTCGCGCGGATCGTCACTTTTTTGGGCGCTCGCATGCATCGCGGAAGAAGTTGCTCCGTACGCTAATCGTCACAGCCACCCCAGCGCAGCAGGCCTGTTTTTCCACGGTGACCGCCGAGGAGGCGGCGTTCTACGGTTGGTCCCTGAGTCGTCGCCCCGCCTTAATGCGGATCGAAGACCGCGCTTAGGGTGGGGGCGTCGAGGATGCGGTCACTCCAGTGCTCGAGTTGTTCTTGGGTAGCGTGTTGCAGGCGCGCTTGGGTGCTTTCGTCGAGTGGGCCGAAGCGTTTGGTGAGTTGGCGTCGGAGCATGGCGGCTTGGCCCTTGTGCTCTCCTTCGCGCAAGGCAAAGTTGCGTTCGGTGACGGCATCGCTCAGGGCGCGTTCGCGTGCCAGGGCTTTGTAGCGTTCTTCCTCATCGGCGCTGATGCGTTGGAGGTCGTTCCAGGCTTGTTGGACGGGGGCGGAGTCGAGGTCGCTCATGGTGGTGTGCTCCTTCCAGTGTTTGAAGAATTTGATCCAGGCTTGGACAGTTCTTGGTGATATGAGAGTTCAATGACTGGAATCGTCGATAATGCTGGCAAGCGGTTCCGTCCGCCCGTTATCGATCTCGGCCAGCACCTGTTGAACCATTGCATCCCATTGCGCAT
The DNA here is from genome assembly GCF_033954835.1 of Thiorhodovibrio frisius. NCBI lineage: Bacteria > Pseudomonadati > Pseudomonadota > Gammaproteobacteria > Chromatiales > Chromatiaceae > Thiorhodovibrio > Thiorhodovibrio frisius. The sequence goes on along the minus strand of NZ_CP121471.1, from coordinate 5,170,480 downwards.
CGCTTGTGTGGTCGAAGACCTCTTGCCAATGGGCGTTATCCCGCAGTTCATCGAGGACCAGTGTGGCAATGGCATCTTGAACCATGGCAGGGCGCTTCGCGACCTCGGCCATGGCCTGTTCAAACAGTTGGGTCATCGTTGGTCTTCAACCAGCCACATAGTCAAGATAACGTTATGCCTTGCATGAGCTTGACGAGTGGTTCCGTTCGCTTGTCATCAATCTCGGCCTGAGCCTTTCGAACAATGGGCACCCAATTCTCATTGCTCGTGTGGGCGTGCGGGGTGCTTCCCGTTAGTGATCCCGGCGCTGTTTGGCGAGCCAGGCTTCAATCACCTTGGGATCAAGACCTTTGAGCCGATCCTCGGGATCAAGTCCCTTGAGCCGTTGCTCGGGGTCGAGTCCCTTGAGCCGAGCTTCGGGATCGAGTCCCTTGAGCAGTTGCTCGGGATCGAAGTGTTTGAGGATCGCTTCGGGATCCTGCTGGATGACGTCCTCGATTACCATCTGATGTGTTTCGCGGATGAACTGTTCCATGGTGTAGGCCATTGTTGGTGCCTCGCGTCGGTAGAGTAGGTAAAGACGTTCGAGCAGCTCCCAGTGGCCGCGTTGCGGCGTGCCGCGATGGTGTGCGCGGTAGTGCTCCAGCCCCTGGCGCATCCGATCCCGTTCACTGGCAAAGAGTTCCCAGGCGGCATTGCGGGGGTGTTGTTCGATCCGGTTGAGCACGATGATTCGCACCCGATGAGCGCCCCAAGGCAGATCATAAACGCCTTTCCAGGCGGTGGGTTGCAGATCATAGTCGCGCGCGAGCCCCTCGGGATAGCGTGTGGCGACCGCATAAAGGCCGAAGGCGGCGAGCGGGTGGCGGGCGTTCTCGGCATTCAGGTTGACCTTCCGGTAGAGCACGAAGTAACTGATCAATTCGTCCAGCGACCAGGCATCCAGCGGCTCGTGGCGGGATTTGTAGCTCAGCAGGTTGATGGCGCGCAGATTCTCCAGCCCATCAGGTAGCGGATCGGGCAGGCGCGGCCGTTTCCGTCTCGATGGAGCAGCGGCTTCGACTTCTTCGATAATGGCCACATCGAGCTCTTGGCTGATCAGCGCCAGTTCTTGCTCGAGTTCCACCCGCCAAGGTGCGCCGGCAAAGACGTCGACCAGCGCGATGCCAAAGGCCCGGTGCCAATCGCGTAGCCGCTCTTCGTCAGGATTGTTGCGAGATTCGGAGGTCATGGGCGAAGTTTAGCCGACATCACCGTAAGCCCTTGTTTCTATATTTTCTCAAAAAAAATTAGCCCACCAAAACTGTTGTTTAGAAATCGCGACTCGAACGCGGTGCCATGACGGAACTTTGTGTACACCCATCTGTTGGGTTCCGAAAAAGTTTAAATCTGTGTATTTCTAACTTGGGTTAGACAGCCGACACTTTGTGAAATTGCAGCCAGGCCAGGCGGGCGAAGCCGTCTTGGACGGTTTCATCAATGGCATAGGCTTGCTCGATGAGCTTCTCGGCTTGCGTTAGGTCGTCGAGGTAGCCGTGCAGCAATGCGAGTAGGATCAGGCCCTCCCCTGTTTTGGCGTGCTGATCGGCCTTGGTCATGGCTTGCAGGAAGGCTCGGGAGCAGAGCCATTGCGGCTTGTAATGAGCAATCGCATGGCCGATACCTTCGCAATGATGGGCTGTTTGGCTGAAGAGCTTGGCGAGTTTGCCCCAGTAGTGAATGGTCGGTGGCTCCGGGGTCTGTGGTGCTGGAACCGGCGGCTTTGGCGCATCCAGTTCGGCGAGTTTGATCGCGAGCAGCAGGCTGCGTTGGGCGCTGGGTTGGGTGCAGGCGGCTTGGAGTGGCTCATTGATGGCGACTAGCCCGGGATACCAGGGCGGGTTGGGCTGGGCATGTCTGATCCAGCCGCCGCCGAGCATCCAGACGTTGGCGCCTGTTGCTCCCGCCAGTGAGGTGACGGCGGTGTTGGGGCCGATGATCAAGTCGAGCGCCTGGTAGAGGGCGGCGCAGTCATCGAGGTCGTCTTTCAGGTCAAGCTCCTGTCCGCCGAAATTGACAATGTCGACACCGAAGCTGTCTTGCGCGTGGGCGAGCTCGTCGGCGCATTCGCCGTATTGCAGGTTGATGAATTTGTTGCCGGGGAGGGAGAGAATCGGACCCCAGTCGTCGATGTCGGTGTAGCCGACGTCGCGGCGCGCGCTGCGCAGACCGCTGCGCCACGCGAAGCCGATTTTGCGGCCTTCGCCAAGCTCGGCGAGGCGGGCTCTCCAGTGGGCGACGCGCTCCGGGTCCGGCTTGAGGTAGCCCTGGTGTTGCCCTTGTCCGGGAAAGTCGGCGAGGCTTTTGCGGTAGATGCCGGGGAGGCTGCCAGCAGCGATCTGGTAGTCGACCTCTTGGCCGGCTGGCAGCTTGGGCTTCGGGCCGGTTTTGTTTCTGGCGCGGTCGACCGGGTGGATGGTGGCCTCGGGGAAGGAGCGGGCGAAAAGCGCGGCGAGGCGCGGGTCGCAGTCGATGATGACCTGCCCCGCGTCGCGGATCAGATCGGGGATGCAGTTGACGAAGAGGATTTCGTCACCGACGCCCTGCTCGGCGTAGACCAGGATGGTTTTGTCGCTGATGTCGCCCGGCCCTGCGGGCGGATCGGGGCTGTCTGCGTTGCTTGGGGCCTGTCCGTTGGCTTGGAGCCCATTGGGTTGCGGCCCATCGGGCGGGAGCAAATGCGGATACGGATAGCGGGCATGGGCGAGGGGCGTCAGCCGCTTGCGCGTCTCATACGCAGACCAGCCGTTGGCGAGGTCGCCGCCGGCGAGCCGCTCGATGGACTGGTTGTAGGCAGCGGCAGGCTCGTCCGGGTTGAGCTCGAGCGCGCGTTGGTAGCAGCGGCTGCCCTCTTGCGGCTGATTGCAGGCGGAGAGGACGTCGCCCAGATTGGTCCAGGCGCAAGCGTTGTTGGGGTCGAGCTCGACGGTTTTTTCGAGGATGGGGCGGGCTTCTTCGAGCTTGCCCTGTTCCCGCAGCGCGGAGCCGAGGTTGCTGTAGTAGTGGCTGTTGCCGGGTTGCAGCTGCGCGGCGCGAACAAAGGCGTTGGTGGCCTGCTCGTACTCGCGCAGCCGGATGTGCATGGCGCCGAGGTTATTCCAGGCGTCGGCGTGGCCGGGGTTGCGCGCGATGGTCTGCTCGAAGGCGGCGGCGGATTCGCGAATGCGACCGATGGGCTCGAGCGCCAGGCCGAGCATGAAGTGCAGCTCGGCGCGCTCAGGGGCCTCAATCAGCGCTTGGCGCAAGTACTTGGCGGCCTGTTCGTGCTGGCCTTGATCGAGCAGCGCGGTGGCGAGCTCGGCCAGCGCCTGGGGGTCGTAGGGGTTGTCGGCTAGGCGGGCGCGTGCGGTGGCTTCCGCCTGGGTTGAGAACGCGGGCGATGGCGAATGGGCGGCGGGTGCCTCGGGCTCGGCGAGGGTGGCGGTCATGGGTGGCTGTTTCAGGGGGATCCCCTTTAATGCTGGTCGAAAACGGCGCTGAGCGTGGGTGCGTCGAGGATGCGTTCGCTCCAGTGTTCGAGTTGCTCTTGGGTTGCTGTTTGTAAGCGCGATTGGGTGCTGTCGTCGAGAGGACCGAAGCGCTTGGCTAATAGGCGCTGCAATAAGGCGGCTTGCCCTTGCTTTCGGCCTTCCTGTCGGCCTTCGCGCAACGCGAAGTTGCGTTCGGTTACCGCGTCGCTCAGCGCGCGTTCGCGGGCTAGTGCGCGGTAGCGTTCATCCTCGTCGGCGCTGATGCGTTTGAGGTCGGCCCAGGCATCTTGGACGGGGGCGGAGTCAATGGCACTCATGGTGGTGTCCTCTTGCCAGTGTTTGAAGAATTTGATCCAGGCTTGTAGGTCGGCTTCCTGTCGGCTCGTTAGTCTGAGCCGGTCGGCTTTGGGAAGTTCGATGATGTGCATGATCAGTTGATCGCTTAAGCGCACATCGGGCAAGCGCCGGTCGCGGAATTCAAACCGCCAATGCGTTTGTTGGCGTTGCTCTTTATTCTCTGTGAACGGCTCGAAGTCGAGCAGGTGAATGCCGATGACGGCCCGGGCCTGGCTAACCCAGCCGCAGCAATTGCTCGAAGTAGTCGATGGTCGGCTTTAATCCTTCCCGAAGCGCTACCCTTGGCTCCCAGTCGAGCGCCGAGCGTGCGAGGGCAATGTCTGGCTGCCGCTGTCTTGGGTCATCTGTTGGCAGGGCCTCATGTACCAGTGGCGATTGCGAGCCGGTTAGGTCGCGAATTGTCTCGGCCAGTTCGATCATGGTGAATTCCCCCGGATTGCCAAGATTGATCGGACCAGCGAGTGCATCGGGACTGTCCATCAGCCTGATGAATCCCTCGATCAAATCGTCGACATAGCAGAATGATCGCGTCTGGGTGCCATTGCCGTAGAGCGTGATCGGCTCGCCACGCAGCGCCTGGACGATGAAGTTTGACACCACGCGACCATCGTTGGGGTGCATTCGGGGGCCATAGGTGTTAAAGATGCGCGCCAACTTGACCCGTAAACCATGCTGGCGGCGGTAGTCGAAAAACAGCGTTTCGGCGCAGCGCTTGCCTTCGTCATAGCAGGAGCGCGGGCCGTTGGGGTTGACGTTGCCCCAATAGCTCTCAGGCTGCGGGTGGATTGTGGGGTCGCCGTAGACCTCACTGGTCGATGCCTGGAATATCTTGGCCTTTAAGCGCTTCGCCAAGCCGAGCATGTTAATCGCCCCATGCACGCTGGTTTTGGTGGTCTGCACGGGGTCAAACTGATAATGGATCGGCGATGCCGGACAGGCGAGATTGTAGATCTCATCGACCTCCAAATAGAGCGGGAAGGTCACATCGTGGCGCATCAACTCGAAGTAAGGGTTATCGAGCAGCTGGGCGATGTTGTCCTTGGTGCCGGTGAAGAAATTATCGACACAGATCACGTCATGGCCCTCGGCAAGCAGGCGCTGGCAGAGGTGGCTGCCGAGAAAGCCGGCGCCGCCGGTGACGAGGATGCGTTTGCGCAGGGAGTATGTCATAGATGCAAGATCAGTCGAATCGGGGTCAGGTCTTCGGCAGGTTGCGCGAGGCGTTTTGGTCTCGGCTTGATGAGTATAGCGCTTGCGGAGCAACTCGTATTGCCGAACCGGCCGCAAAGGGGACTCCTGATCTGGTCGCGAAATATTATGAATGAAACCATGGCGTCTTTTGAGTTACAATATGAAGATGAACAGCTAAGTGCCCGTCAGGACTGCGCCGAGCTGGCGGATGAGACGCTAACCCTGCTGCTCAATATTCTCAAGAAACATCCCGAGGGTATCAGTGAGTACGATCTTCTGCGGGTGCTTGCACAAAAGCACCAGGCATCTTTCGCGAGCGCGCCCTTTCGCAGTGAATTGGCACTTTTTCACGCGCATTTTCTGTTGTTCAATGCGCTCTATCGCTTGCGTGACCGGCTGGCAGAGGCTGGTGTCGCCTGGCTTGAAATCGATACGCTCTGCATTGCGCTGCGACCTGGCGGCGCGGGCGGCTCATCGCAGTCACGGGCATTGGCGCGTCCCGATCCATTACGCGCCTATTATCTCGACATTCACCAACTGGCAACCACGGATGCGCAGCAGGTTGCCGACTGGCTGGGGGATTTCTGGATGCGCTATTTTGCGTTAGAAAGTCGTGCGGCCGCTTTGGCCGTGCTCGGGTTGGCTGATCCCGTCGATGCACAGGCGGTGCGACGGCGTTATCGGGAGCTGGCCATGCGCCTGCACCCCGATCGCGGCGGCGATGCAGACTCCTTTAGCCGCCTGATGTCGGCCAAGCAGGTGCTTGAGCGCAGCGCCGGTTACGGCGCCTCGAAACGCACCTGAACATCGCGCGGCGGCGCCAGATGCGGCGCCGTGGTCACCAGCAAATGCGCCCCGGCACGGGCGTAGTCTTCGGCATTGGCTGCATGAATGCCGCCGGCGGCAGCAACCAGGGCTGGGGCCCCGCGCTCGCGCAAAGCGGCGCGGGTTTGGGCAACCAACTCAGGCGGAAATTTCTCGAGTTGCAGCACGTCCGCCTCGCACCAGCGCAGAGCCTCTTCCAGGCTGCTCACCTCCACCACCACGCGCTTCTCTGGGCAGTGGTGGCGCAGGCGCTCAAGCGTCTGTGCCGGGCGCTCATCTCCAAGAAAAGCGCGATGCTCGGCAAAGACCAGCAAGGTCTCCGACAGGCCCAGGCGGTGCATCACCGCGCCACCTGATACAAATGCCTTGGCCGCAAGGCGCCGATTACCCGGGACATTCTTGCGCGTGCCGGCTACCAGCGCCTGTGGGTGCCCGCGGCGCGCAGCGGCAGTGATCTCAGCGGCGCTAGTGCTGATGCCCGAGCACCATTCCACCAGGGTTTGGGCGGCTTTCCAGCCTCGGTGCAGAGCGCCGGCCTTGCCCTCGGCTTCAAGCAACAGGGTGCCGGCAGCGCCCTGCTGGCCGGAGGCTGTGACCAGGCGGCTGCGGGCTCCGCACAACTCGAACATGCGCGCGGCCTCCTCGGTGCCGCAAACCCGCATTGGGTCGCGCACAAAGAAGCGGATACAACCGGATGCGCTACCAATGCCGAGGGACTCGGTGGTGAGATCGCCATAGGGCGCGTCTTCTTCCAATAAGGAATGAAGCGCCGCATCGCCCAACACAGGCTGCGCGGCGGGTGGGATGGATAATGCTGGCATGGAGGTTTATGGGTCTGTTGTGCGGTATTGAGTTGAAGAAAGAAGCAGGTGGCCGGACGGAGTATGGCGTGCGTCGACAGGGTTTTTGCCAGCGCGTTGCTAGTGTTCATGCTCCGGGCCACCCTGGAGAGTGAATCTGCGGCTTCACCGTAACGCTCCTGGTCCCGGCCGCCATGGAGAATGAAGCGGCTGTTTTAGGGTGAGCTGGCCGTGATGATGAAAGAGTCTCTGAGTCATGGGGCGGGATGCGCAATGATAATCCGCACCAGGGTGGATGCCTGCTGATTTGCTCTGTACTTAGTGGCAGGCAAAAGAGGGGGAGAAAACCGCGAAAAGCAGATAATGCGGAAGTGTTGGAGCCGGTGCCATGGGTTTGGTATCCATGCTCAACTGATGGTTAATTTGCCTATTTTCATTTCATTTTGCCAATCAACCCTTGCCAATCAACCATAGGTGCCGGCTATAATAGCGACCTAACGGCAAAGCGCTGCGCAATTGGGTTATCTCCCTTAGGTTGTCCCCTGGCGCTTCGCTAGCCCGAAAAGACTTATTTTTCGCGGACTCACACAAGAGAGAGCAAGCAATAATGGACGAAATGGAATATACCGAACTCAGGGCCAAACTAGAATCCCTTGAGGCCGAGCAGAAAGAAGTCGAGCGCGTCATCGCCGCCAAACGCGATCAGCGCAAGGCGGAGCTTATTTCCGAATTCAAGCAAAAAATCAAGGAAGAAGGGTTTAACATTGGCGAGATTGCGGATGCCTTCGCCGGCCGTCGCACGACCCGTCGTGCGGGTGGGGCGCGATCCTATCCGCGCTATGTCGATAATGCGGATTCAAGCTTTGTTTATGTGCGCGGGCCCCTGCCGAGCTGGATGAAAGAGCGCATGGCCGCTGTTGGCCTAAATCCGGCAGAAAAAGGTGATCGGGAGCGCTACAAGCAAGATTACATGCATGCGGATTCCTGACCAACCAGGTTGATCAGCTCAAGCTGATTATTTGACCGGGATCGACCCGCCGCGGCCGATTGCACGGCGGATGATAGCACTCCAAAAGGCGCGCCTGGATTTGATCCGTTTCCGGGCGCGCCGCATGCTATTTGTTCCACTCCTACCTTATCCCGGCCTGATTCCAGCCTGCCCAGGCTTGATTCTGAGTCAATCTCGGGCAGTGCCTCTTCGTGACAAGGCATCTTAGTGATAAGGCCTCCTGGCGATACGGTGAGTGACCAGGGTTTTCAGGCAGCCTGGCTGCTAGCCGCCTGAGCGGCTATTATCCCTCATTCATGTCCAGCTCCCATCTGGCCCAATTCTGGCGTCGTCTTCGCCCCGCTCCCGATGCGCTGCTTGATCGCATGCGGCTGCAAATTGCCCGTCCGGACGCCCTTCTCTGGCATGCTCTTTTCGGTATTCTGACCGGTCTGACTACGGGTGTGGTCATCATTGGTTTTCGCCTTGCGGTCGAAGGTACGCAGGCGCTGATGCTGCCCCACCATGGCGAGAACTACGAGGCCCTGTCGATCGCTGCGCGCTTGCTGCTGCCTCTCGGCGGGGCTCTGCTTATCGCCGCCGTATTCTTGCGCTTTTCCAATGGCATCCGGGTGCTTGGCGTGGCCCGGGTGCTTGAGCGCATGGAATACCACCAGGGCCACCTGACTCTGCGGGGCTTTGTGCTGCAATTCGTCGGTGCCGCGGTGGCGATTGTCAGCGGGCATTCCGTCGGGCGCGAAGGGCCGCATGTCTATCTGGGGGCGAGCGGCGGCAGCCTGCTGGGGCAGTTGCTGGAACTACCAAATAACAGTATCCGCATCATGGTGGCCTGCGGTACTGCGGCCGGCATTGCGGCCTCTTTCAATACGCCATTGGCCGGGGTGATTTTTGCGCTCGAGGTGCTGGCGCTCGAATACAGCATCGCGACTTTCATTCCGATTATTCTCGCCGCTGCCAGCGCCGACTGGCTGTTTGTCTCGGTCTTTGGAGCCAACCCGTTCTTTGAGGTGCCGCCAGCGGTCGTTGGCTCAGTGGCGGATCTGATGCCCGTCATTCTGCTGGGGATTGCGGCCGGCATGGTATCGGCGGCTTATACCCAGGCTGTGCAGAGTATTGCCGGCGCGGCGAAAGCTTTGCCGTTTTTCTGGCGCCTGATGCTTGCGGGTGTGATTGCCGGGCTGTGCGGTGCCTTGATGCCAGAGGTGATGGGGCTGGGGTTCGACTCTTTGGGCCAATTACTGAAGGAGCATCTCGCCTGGGAATTCTTGCTGATGTTGTTGGCAATGAAATTAATGGCCACCTCGGCCAGTATCGGGTTGGGTATTCCGGGTGGCACTATCGGTCCGGCGCTTTTTATGGGGGCGGTGATCGGGAATCTCACAGCCCTGGTGGCGGCGCCATTTCTGGATGCTAGCGCGGTGCCGGCGAGTTTTTATGTGCTGCTCGGCATGGGTGCCATGATGGGTGCCAGTCTGCTGGCGCCGCTGGCGGGATTGACCGCCATTGTGGAGCTGACGCATAGCCCAGGCGTCATCATGCCAGGCATGCTGGCAATTATTATTGCGGCCCTGGTGAGCTACAAGGGCTTTGGTAAGGATTCGCTCTTCATTACCATGCTGCGTGCCAATGGTCTGGATTATCGCATCAATCCGCTAATCCGGGAGTTGCGCCGCCAAGCTGTCGGTGGCGTGATGAACCGCCGTTTCGTCCATCAGCTGGCCGAGTTGGACCGCGCCAAGGCCGAGCGACTGGTGGTCGACAGCCCTGACTGGATCATTGTGAACAAGGCCGACAAGCCCACCTATCTGATGCCGGGTATCGCGGTTGCTACCTTTCTGTCGCAGAACCCGGACGCGGCCAGTGTCGACCTGCTGGAGATTCCTGGCGAGCGCCTGGAACTGGCCCCTATTCATTTACAGGCAAGCCTGCAAGAGGCCGTGGTGGCTCTGGAAGCAACCGGTGCTCAGGCGCTCTATGTGCGCCGGCCGCTGGCGCCGGGCATTGATCATATCTACGGCGTTTTGACGCGCTCGCGTATCGATACGGCTTACAAGTATTGACTGATTGCGCGATCCTGTCCGGAGGATGAGCTGCATGACTTGTACGGTGGTAACCGCCTGCATGGTCATAGCAGCGCGACCTGGCCAGCAGGTTGGCGAGCTGGTGCGACCCCGGCGGGCCTGATCAGGCGTTGGCCAGCCTGATCCGGTTCTTGCCGTCGGATTTGGCATGGTACATGGCCTCATCGGCCAGGTGCAGCAGAAGGCTGGGGCCTGGGCTTTGATCCGGGCTTTGATCCGGGCAGTGGTCGGGCCAGAGGGCAATGCCAATGCTGGCACCCACGCCCAAGCCGTCCCAAGACAACTGCCCGATGGCCAAGCGGATCTTCTCCGCGACGGCTGTGGCCGCATTCGCATCGGCCACCTCGGCGAGCATTAGCGCGAACTCGTCTCCACCATGGCGTGCGGCCAGGTCGGTGGCGCGGCAGCAGGTCTTAAGTACCTGCGCGACCTCTATCAGGACCTCATCACCCCTCTTGTGCCCCTGAGTGTCGTTGATCTCCTTAAAGCCGTCGAGATCCAGATAAAGCACCGCCAGGCGGCGCTGGTGACGCTCGCTGCGCTGGAGTTCCTCGCGCAGAGCCTCTTCGAAGGTGGCGCGATTTGCCAGGCCCGTGAGTGCGTCGAAGCGCGCAAGGGCTTCGAGGTGTTCGCGGTGACGGCGGCGCTCGGCGACGACGAGCAATGTGGAGCGGGTGCCGATTGCCAGCAGCACCAGCACCGGAACGCCAATGAGCACCGCACGCACAATCAGCGCGTGGCGCCAGCCGTTGATCACCGATTGCGGCAAGTGCGAGACCAGCACCCAGGGATAGCCGGTGGTCGAGATGGCGCCGTCGAGGCCATCGGGACGCTCCGAGCAACCGTCAATATGGTCCAGCGGATTATAGTGGTCGTAAGTAAAAATGCCCTGCGCTGAATGAATCATGCCGCTGTGGTTCTGGTTCATGTGCGCCCAGACCTCGGGGTAAAGTTCTGGCATCCGAATCTTGGCGCGCTCGGGGAACATGAACCCCCAGCCCGGCGGCGGATTGGGCGTAATCAGCCAGTAGCCTTGGTCGTTGAGCATCATGACCTGGCCCGGGCTCAAGTCCCCGGCGGCTTGCACCTGATCGAGTATGCCCTGAGCCAGCAAATTGATCACAATGACACCGCGTTTTCGCCCGGCGCTATCCTCGACCGGAGTGGCCAGGCGGATCATAGGTTTGTAGGGGGTTTCGATCTGGCCGTGCTCGATGTTGAGATCGAGCGGTGAAAGGTAGACTTGCCCTGACTGTAGCGGCAGAGATTCGGTGAAATAGGGGCGGCCAGATTTGTTTTGCAAATCCGGTCCGCTGACAATTAGAGATTCGCTAGCACCCTGGTTAACCCGCACGATCTCCTGGCCGCTTTCGTCCAGATAGCGGATTTGATCGTAGTTGTGGGAATTGCGCGCCAGCGCCAGATACTCCGAGGCCATCGCCAGGCGGGCTTCGGTGGTGGCGCCAAGCAGCAAAGTGGCAAGCTCGTTTTGTTGTGCGAGTACGCAGACGTCTTTGGCCACCGGTTGGAGTTGGGCGGTTACGGCTTCGCGCTCCAGATCGACGGCAATGCGCTCGCTGCGCTTGACCGCCTCCAGGCGGTCGGTGAATGACCACAGGCTATAACCGGTCACAATGGCAACAGGAACCAGCGCCAGAAGCGGGTAGAGAAGAAAAAACGACCGCCAGGTTGTACCGTGCTTGCCCATGTCCGCCATGCTAGTCGAAAACCGCAACGGACGCTGAAAGGATTTCGCGTCCTTTGATTTAAAGTCATGCCAAAATGGCACTGAACTTGATGCCTAGCTATCGCCACATCCGTGCCGGGGAGTCAGCATGCTCGCGCTCGAAGAACTGGGAGTCGCCTACCGTTGGAAATTTCGGTTTCTGCAACCCGGTTCGACGGTCGCAGCGGAAATTGGAACCGTCTTTGCCGATGTTGGCAACCACCTCTCCCCAGGTGTGATCGACCACCACCACGAAGAGAACGGCGAAACGGATTCAAGCGTCAGCGCCATGATTCGTGAGCCATCGCTTGTCAGCCATCATCTGCTGGGGCCGCTCAATCAGGCCTACTATTCCGGCCAGACGCTCGCACAAAGGGAGTACGTCTTTACCTTTGGCACTCACATTCATCCTGACTGGGATGCCATGGTGAGCTTCTATCTGGCCGATCATCTACTGCGCACGGCTGAGCTTCCATCGCAAGCCGTTTGCAATGCGCTTCGGGACGCAGCTGACAGCGTGGATCAGGGGCGGGCCAAAGCGGGTGACGATGCGTTTCGTCCTTTCCTGATTTATCTCTACTGGCAAAGCCAGCGGATGGATTGGGAGTCCCTGCTCCTACAGGGAAAAGCGCTGATTGAGCAAGTGATTGTCCGCACCGCCGAGCGTCAGCGCCTTGCTCGCGAGAACAACCAGCCGGTGCCGATACTGGATTTTACCGCACCGCTGGACCCTGCCATTGGCTACGTGCAAGAACGGACAGCTCTTCAGGCCGACTACAAAGATTTTCTGCAAGACCTGAAGGCAACCATCAGCGAGGAAATTTTCTTACCCTACCGAAGCAACGAAGAACGCCTGGCGAATGCCGCGCGACCCTGTACCATGCTGGCATTTCAGCAGTATCCCCAATCGCTGCTGTTTAAGTATTGGGTGCGCGAGGGGAACCATGGCGACCTGATGGTCGTGCCGAGCTTCTCCGAGGATGGGACCCTGCAAAGGGTGGTTCTGTCAGTGCGCGGTGATGGTGGTTATCATCTGCCCTATCTTGGCTATGCACTGGAACAAGCAGAAGAACAGAAACGTAAACTGCTGGGCCGCGCGCGCGGAGGCAAGCCCCGGTATCCTGACAACTACTGTACCAACGATGATCCCTGGTACGACGGCCGCGGGCACCACTTCACCATCATCGACGCTCCCCGCAGCGGAACCCTGCTGACATACGATGAAGTACTGGCCGTTGTGCGCCACATTTACGACAAGCCCAAGCAATTTTTACACAAAAAGGGTGAGCTTGATGTTTTCATCAGTTACCGGCGCGATAAAGGCAGCGAGATGGCCAGTCTGCTGCGCATTTTTCTCGCCCAACAGGGGTATTCGGCATTCCTGGATGTAGAATCCCTGCGTGAAGGTGCCTTTGATGACCAGTTAAGGTCACATGTGCAGCACTGTAGTCAGTTTATTTTGATTCTGTCTCCAGGAATTCGGGATGGTTTTGGCAGAACAGAAGACTGGGTGCGCGAGGAGATTATTACCGCTCACCGGACTGGAAAAACCATCATTCCCATCGCACTGCCTGGTTATGAATTTCCTACGAGTGCAGAAGAACTTCCGCAAGAGCTTGAGTTTATGTACAGCCTCAATGTCTTTCACTATCAGCATATTCACCAGAACTCCTGTTTTCAGAAAATACTGCAAGCCATCAAGGGCGCTTAGCTTTTCTGTATCGCTGTAGGAAATGCGTTTTCGGTTCCGGGCCGAGTAGCGGTCCAACACAATAGCCGAAAGTCCATGTCCGCTCGATATAAAAACAGAGTCGTGTTCCTATTCTCACCTGGAGGGCTTGCGTGTGACACCAGAACAGTTACAACCCCTGGTCATTAAGCTGGTTAACCAGCTGTTGAAGTTGCTTGACGTGGCAGAGCCGCCTGATTCATTAGCGGGCGGGCTGCGTTTGTTCAAGAAGAAAAAAGGGGAGTTGAGCAACCAGATCGTCGCTGAGCGGTTGCAGCTCAATAGCAACGAACTTGCCGATTTTTCCAAGGTTTTGCGCGATCTGGAGCGCAGTGGGAGCGAGACAAAAGCCCGCGACCAACTGCTAACGCAGCTACGCTTCATCTCTTGGATGGAGCTGCTGGCGGCCAGACTGCCGGAAATCGGCTTTGATGACTCGGTCGAAGCACTGGTGTCCGAGGAGCTGGGCCGCAAACAGGTGCGGGCGCTGGAGTTAATCCTGCGCAGCCTGATCAACGAACACTACGGCGACCAGCAAAAGCTTGAGCAGAACCTTGGCGAGTTGCTTAGCACGCAGGTGGTCGCCAAATGGAAGCAATCAGCCGATGCGGGGGATTTGCTCAGTGGCACCACCTTTAGTGAACTGGCCAGTCTGTTTGTCAATAACAGCGAGTACCCAAGGTACTCCCCGCTGTTTGAGGACACGCCCTTTCTTACCTACCTGCGCGACAAACGCAAAACCATCCAGAACTTTCTCGATGATATTCGTCGCATCCGAAATGCACTGGCCCACAACAAACGCATTACCAACACCCAGCTCAGCCTGCTCGACCTGTATTACGAGGAGCTGATCTCCCCGGTACAGGAAGCCCATGATCAGGGGCAGACCAAAGTCGACCCCGAGACCTACCTGGATGTCTCCAAAGAAGACCTTGAGCAGTACTTTGGCTCAATCACCGAAGATCTAGCCGAGGTTAAGGACGATATCGCGCAGTTTCGGGCGTCGGTAGAGGCTTCGCTTGGCTCCATCGCCGAGGATACCGGCAGTATCCGTCAAACCACCGGCACCATCGGTCGGCGCCAGCTTTGGATCGGTCTGGGTGTCGGGGTGACCATTCTCGGCATCCTGGCAGTGTTCGTGCTGACCAAGGCGACGCGGGACGATACCTCGGTTGTGCGCGAGACCACGGGCCGCATTGAAGAGCAGGGCGCGCAAACGCAGCGTTTGGTGGCCGATGCGACTGAGGCGATGAGCGCATCGGTTAGCGCCATTCAGGACGGGTTCACTTCGCTCAGTAAACTCGGTGGGATCATCGACCAACCCGAGCGTCCGGAGCAGTTCTATCATAATGCCCGCGTATACGAATTGCGTGGAGATTTTCTCAATGCCCGCAAGAGCTACCAAGGCTTTCTGACCTTCGGGCTAGATGTCATCGACCCCTATCTGCGCTACATCACCATCCTCAAGGCGCAGGACGGACTTCAGGGTGCGCTCACAGCCTATGCTGCCAGCCAGCCTGAGGAACCAGTGGCTGCCTACGATGTGGCTCGCACGCAACTGCTGCAGGGAGATGAGCGTAGTCAAGGGTTGGAGGAACTGGCGGCAGAGCACCCGGATTACGGTCCCCTGTACTACCTGATCGCCGGGCAGCACTCGCTTAAGCAACTCGGCCAGCAGTCCCTGCACAACAAACGCGAGGAGAAAAAGGCACTGACGCGCTTTCTGGAGCTGACTGAGCAGGGTGAACTGCTGAAATATTTCATCGACAAAGAGATGGCGACCGAATGGGTCGATGATGCCGAAGCGCGCATGAAGGCGTTGAGCGTGGTCGAGACGGTCGCGACCAAACCCAATTTCATTTACAAAGCGACACGCAGCAATAGCGGGTGGCAGCTTTATTTTAATTTTCCTGAAGTTGTCCGTCACTTCTCTTACCGGCTGGGTGACACTGGGGACTTCATCGATACCGGCGTCTCAGACTTTATCGACCCACGGCTGGGAGAACCACCAGCAGTGACCTGGTTTCAATTGCCGGCCACCCAGAAAGATGGCGCCATCTATGTGAAGTATGTCGATATACAGGGGCGCGAGAACGGTCCTTTCAAGGTGGATTTCACCACCACCGACGAGCTGGTGAGCAGCCAGAAAAAAATCCTGGAAATGACCAAAGGAAGCTGGCTTGCCTTTAATGCTGGCAACCCAGGTATGCTCTATTTCACCCACCTACAATCCTATCGCTGTGCGATCAGCGAGGTGCAATTTGGCCTGGATACGCCGGAGCCGGATACAGTCTGGACAGGCCTGGGCGAGTGCGACCCCGATGATCCTCACAGCATCGGTTCGGGGATGGAAATCTATCGATCCATCCCTGTGCCAACCCAGTACGTTAGCGTCCAACTGACCTACAAGGATGGCTCGCGCTCGGAGGTGCAAAGAATTGATCGGCGCTAGTGCGTGGTCGTATTGTGCCACGGTGCCATAGCAGAGGACTGGACCTACAGGAATGGAATCAATAGAACTCAAGCTCCCACTAAGTGCTGCTGGGCGTCGGCTTGATCAGACGCTCGCGGAGTTGCTGCCAGATTACTCGCGCGGGCGCATCCAGCACTGGCTTGAGACCGGCCAGTTGCGGGTGGATGGCGAGGCTCGCCGCCGGCGCGACAAGGTGCGCGGTGGCGAGCAGATCTGTCTGCACACCAATCCGGCTTTGGAGGTGCAAACCGCCGCTCCGGCGCAGGAGATTGATTTCGCTCTGGTGCATGAGGACGCGCATCTGCTGGTCATCAACAAGCCCGCCGGGCTGGTAGTGCATCCAGGCGCCGGTCAGCCCGACGGAACCCTGCTCAACGCGCTGTTGCATCACAATCCCGAGCTGGCCGCGCTGCCGCGTGCCGGCATCGTGCACCGGCTCGATAAGGACACCAGCGGACTCATGGTGGTGGCCAAGTCCCTTATCGCCCATCAGTCCTTGGTCACCCAGTTGCAGGCACGCCTGGTGCATCGCGACTACCGTGCCCTGGTGCGCGGCGACCTGATCAGCGGCGGCAGCGTCGATCAGCCCATCGGCCGGCATCCGCAAGCGCGCACCAAAATGGCCGTGGTCGCCTCCGGGCGCCCGGCCATTAGCCACTACCGGGTTCTCAAGCGCTTTGGCCATTGCACCCTGCTTGGCGTGCGCTTGGAGACCGGTCGCACCCATCAGATTCGCGTCCACATGGCACACCTGCGCCACCCGCTGGTAGGCGATCCAGTCTATGCGCGCGCGCGCCAGCCCTTCCCCGCCCATGCGCCGGCGGCCGAGGCGTTGCGTAACTTTCCGCGCCAGGCCCTGCATGCCATCGGCCTAGCACTGGAACATCCCGCAAGCGGCGAAACCCTGAGTTGGGAGATCCCGATGGCCCCCGATTTTGCGCAGCTACTAACCGAACTCGACCAGCCGCCGGAGGTGCGTGAATGATTGCCGCATCAATGGCTAGCGATTTAGCGCCTTCAAGTCTTGAACTAATCTACCCCAATTGGTCAGTCTCCCCCCGGGTGCATGCTTGCACCACCATTCGCAGCGGCGGCACGAGTACCGGCCCCTTTGCCGGCCTGAACCTGGCGACCCATGTCTGCGATGATCCGGCCCGGGTTGCAGCCAACCGCCAGCAGCTGGTGGCGGCCCTGAAGCTGCCGACCGAGCCTCTGTGGCTCGAGCAGGTGCATGGCACCGAGGTGGTGGAGATTGGCGATGGTGCGGGGAACGGGAGTCCTTGCGCGGACGCCAGCCTGACCCATCAGCCAGGCTTTGTCTGCGCGGTGCTGACCGCCGACTGTCTGCCAGTCTTGCTGTGCGAGCGCCATGGTCGCGCAGTGGCCGCCGTGCATGCCGGCTGGCGTGGCCTGCTTGCCGGTGTCATCGAGGGCGCGGTCGCGCGCCTGGCACAACCGCCCGAGCGCATCGCCGCATGGCTGGGGCCAGCCATCGGCCCGCGCGCCTTCGAGGTCGGCCCGGAGGTGCGCGAGGCTTTCCTGAGTGCCGACGCGGGGGCTGCCGGAGCCTTTAAACCCTCAGTTGGCGAGCGCTGGCTGGCAGACCTTTACACCCTGGCGCGTCAGCGACTGCGGCAAGCCGGTGTCAACGATATCAGTGGTGGCGATTACTGCACCTTCAGCGACCAGGCGCGCTTCTATTCCTACCGCCGCGACGCGCGCACCGGCCGTATGGCGAGCCTGATTTGGTTCGATCCGTGAGTTTTAGACCGAGACCCAGGGCGTTGCCCTGGGTTGGCATCGATCGCGCCCTTGGCGCTCGCGCTTGACGCTGTATTGAGGTGGGTAGCCTGGTCCGGGGCAGTGTCCATAGGGAAGATGCGTTAAGAGACGGTGGGAACGACCGTTCTGTCAGGGCCTTCTTGTTCATGCCCGGCTTTGTTGATCAGGCAGGGCGTCACGCAGCGTCTACTCGCGCAATAGGAGGTGCACATCAATCCGCAAGCGCAGCACTGACGGGTCGATGGGTTTCGGGATGAAATCCGTCGCGCCAGCCTGCAATGCCTGAGTCTCATTCTTGATGTCCTGGCTGGCCGTCACGAAAATGATCGGAATGTCCTGCCATCGTGGGTCTTTCTGAAGAGAACGACATAATTCATAGCCGTCCATCTCCGGCATCATGAGGTCGAGCAGGATTAGCGCAGGCGCTGCTGCTGTCTTCAGCCGTTGTAGCGCCTGTGCTCCGGACAAGGCAAATTCGCATTGATACTCGGGCATCAGTGCCTCCCCCATCATTTTGACGCTGGCGGGGTCGTCATCGACAATGAGTATCCGAACCTTCTCGTCTTTGGATGGCAGCCAGGGTTTGAGCGCGGTCAGGAGTGCGGCGAGCTGCTCCTCGAACGCATCGATTAAGTCCTCAAGATCGGTGCGCCCTTCCAGCAGGCGTTGCTCTAAGGTTGCGGCTGTTTGGATCAAATCCTGCGTGCCAAGATAGCCCGCGCGACCTCTTAAGGAATGGAGCCGCTGGGCGGCGGCGTTAACCGCGCCACGCGCTAGGTCATCGCGCGTATGCTGTGCCGCATCGTGAAAATCATTGGTTAGGGATGCCAGCGATTTCAGAAAACGTGACCAATCGTTGTCAAAATATCGCGCCGCTCGACGGGTATCGAGTCCGGGAATGTCGGGAAAGTCCGTTTTCGGCGCATTGGATGGCAGTTGTGTCGGGGCGCTGCTGGGCGGCGATGCGTCCGCCGCGGGCGTTGCGCACCAACGCCGCAGGATCGACACGAGATCCTCCAGGTCGACGGGCTTCGCCAGGAAATCGCTGAACCCGGCCTCCTCGGCCTGCTGGCGATGTTCAGTCAGCACGCCGGCGGAGAAGGCGATGACCGGCAAATCGGTCAGGCCAAAGTCCCGACGGAGCGCACGGGTCGCGGCAAGCCCGTCCATCACAGGCATCCGGATGTCCATTAGCAAAGCATCAACACCCTGGGGGTGGGCGTGCAGCCAGTCCAGCGCTTGCTGACCATCGGTGACCAGCGTCACACGAGCGCCCTCGCGCCGCAGTGCGCGTTCGACCATTTCTCGATTCATCGGGCAGTCATCCGCGACCAGACAATGCAAGCCGGTCAGGCGCGGTCCGCTCGGTTGCTGGGTGTCTTTGATCTTTTCCGCTGGCGCCTCCTCCGGGCTGACCCGCTCGAATGGGAGCTCGAACCAGAAGTGACTGCCGACTCCGAGGGTGCTGTCAACGTCGAGGGTGCCGTCCATTTGCTCCACCAACTGTTTGCTGATGGCCAGGCCCAGCCCGGTGCCACCGAACCGGCGAGTGATGCTCTCGTCGGCTTGGGTAAAGGCGGTGCCCAAGGTGGCCAGATGCTCGGGGCTGATCCCGATCCCCGTGTCCTGGACATCCAGGCGCAACCGCACCGTCCTGGTGTCGATATCCTCTTGGCTAACCTTTACGCATACCTCGCCGCGCTCGGTGAATTTCACCGCATTGCTGACCAGGTTGACGAGGATCTGCTCCAGCCGCAACGCGTCGCCGCGCAGCCAGGCGGCGAGCCCTGACGGCGTATCAAGCTGGAAGGCGAGCCCCTTAGCTCTAGCCTGCTGACCCATGAGGCTTGCGACCTGTGCTAGCAGGACCACTGGTGAGAAGGTTCTTGCGGTCAGCCGTAACTGGCCGGCTTCGAGCTTGGAGAGATCGAGGATGTCGTTGACGAGCGCGTTCAGGGATCGTCCGGCCGTGCGCATCTGCTGGACCTGGTGGTGTTGCTCTGCGGACAACGCCTCGCCTTCCAGCAGTTGCGCCAGGCCCAGCATGGCGCTGAGTGGTGTGCGGATCTCATGGCTCATGTTAGCCAGGAACTGGGACTTAATCTGGGCCGCTTGCCGGGCCTCCTCGCGGGCTTGATTGAGTTCGGTGACGTCCGAGAAGGTATTCAGATACAGGATCTCAGGCGTGGTTTTGAGTGGCGTGGCAAAGGCCGTCAGCGTCCGACGCTGGCCATCCTTGCAGCAGACCATCAGTTCGCCCGGTTTGCTAGAGTCCCCATTGTTCGTCACACTTTGCAGTGCCTCTCGCCGCATGTTTACGACTCGTTGGCGATAATCCGGGTCGGGAAACGCCTTGACCCGCCAATCCGACCAGGTGGGAATGTCTTCGAGCGTATAGCCGAAACACTCGGTAAAGGCGCGGTTCAGGTAGGTGACAGCTCCGGTCTCATAAGCGATGGCCAAGGGCATTGGCGAGGCATTGATGATGGCGCGGGTAAGCGATTCGCTCGCCTGCAAGTTCGTCGTGATCTGCTTTTCTCGCGTGATGTCGTCCGATATCGCCAGAATGCAGGTTTTGCCGTGCATGACGAGGGCGCTCAAATGCACCCATTCCCACTGCAACTTGCCCTCGGCATGGCGATAGCACCACTCAAATTGCTGTGGGCCTTCCTGAATCGTCTTGGCGGCCCACTTCAACAAGTCTTCTCGGGAGTAAGGCGGCTTAGTCCACATCCTGTCGTGGTTGGCCTTGAGTGCCTCGAACGAATCGTACCCATACTGCACGCAGGCGGTCGGGTTGGCTGCCAGCATCTCACCGCTATCTTTGTTGTGGATCAAAAAGGAGCTCGGCGCGGTCATGAAGATCGCGCGGAAAAGCTTCTCGCTGTGCGACAGGGCGCTGGGTAGTGCCCGCTTTTGGCAAACGAGGCAACGGGCCTGCATGGTCGAAATTTGCGCCTTCGCGCGTTGCAGTTCTTTGTCTTGAAGCTCTAGCTCAATCTGCTTTACACGAGCCTCATGAAGCGTCCGCTGAATATCTTTTGGTGACATTTCAGCGATCGCGTTCGACGATTGTGCTGAGGTATCGCCAGCTATTTGCTCGGCCCGCTGCCGCAGCGTCCCCCCAACCCCATGGTCCGGTTTTGAGGACACCGGAGAATCTGTCGGGGAGACGATTTGGGCGGGCTGGATATTCGTGTCCGTCATCAGTCCCTCCGCGAGAAATTTCGCCCTTCAGGGTGGGAATAGGGCCGAGACAAAAACAGTGGCGCAAACGACAATAAGCGTCGCGCTGAGTTTACGCGAACCCGGGGCAATTCTAAACCCACAAGGGATGAAAATACCCTGAAACTCAAAATATTTATGTGATGAAGAACACGATACATGCCGATAAGAAAAACAAGCGCATAAAGGAATGGAGCGATCCACCAACTTGCGTGTGGGAACTCAAATTGGCCAGATCGCTGCAAGCGCGCGCGGCGAAGAAATCGACCGCCTCACGCGCCTGCGCTATGAGGTCCGGCTTGTTCCGGTTCGGCGTTGGCGGGCTCTAGCAGCGCCAGTGCTTCGGTGAAGCGCAGTTTGCTGATCTCGCGCCCAAGCGCCTCGGTGCGCGTCTCGCCCAGTATCTTGTTTAGCTCCGGGCGCAGTCGGTCGAAATGGGCCAGGGCGTCGAGGTTATTGGCGTGCAAGATGGCTTTCAGGGCGGGTAGCGTTTTGAGTTTTGCGTCTGGAGCTTCCGACGCTTCTTGCGGGGCTGCTTTGGCCTGTGTTGCGCTGGCGGTTTGGGCCGGATACGCGGCTGTGCTGGCCGCGATTAGCGGGGCCATTTGTTTGGCCAGCTCCTCCAGTGGTCGCGCTAGGTCGGTCTCCTCCGCCTCGATAGCGTCTTCCAACACTTTGGCGGTATCCATGATTTCAGACGCTCCGAGAATGCTCGCATTGCCGCGCAGGCTGTGCATCAGGCGGCTTGCAAGCGCGCGGTCGCCGATCTTTAGGGCTTCGCGGGTGTTCGTCAAGATGGACGGGCATTCGTCGGCGAAGAGTGATAGCAGTTTCTCAAATAGAGCCGGGTTTCCGCCGGTGATCCGGATGGCTTGGACAGGGTCGATTCCGGGGATTGCGGGTAATGGTTCGGCAGCCTTGGTCGAGGGGGGCGGAGAGCTGGGGCCAGGGGTTGGTTCGAGCCTCATGCATTGGCGCAGGGTGGCAACCATCTGCTCCGTATCCAGCGGTTTGATCAAGACCGCGTTCATTCCTGCTCGGCGCGCGGCGGCTTGCTGCGCCGGCAGCACGCCCGCAGTCAAGGCGACGATGGGCAGTTCGGTCAGCCCAAGCTCGCTGCGGATGCGTCGGGTTGCGGTGAGGCCGTCCATTTCTGGCATTTGCACATCCATCAGCACCAGGTCGAAGTCGCCTGGGCCCGAAGAGAGCAACTCCAATGCGTTGCGGCCATCGGTAGCCAGGGTGACGCTAGCCCCCTCCAGGGCGAGCAGGCGCTGGCCGACCTCCTGATTCATGGCGCTGTCGTCCACCAGTAGCACCCGCGCTGAAGCCAGACGCGGTTCGCCGGTATAGACGGGTGCGGTCGGCGCAAATACCTCCGGCTTCTCGCTCGTGCGCTCAAAGGTGAGATCGAACCAGAACAGGCTGCCGATGCCCGGCAGGCTTTCCGCACCAATAGAGCCGCCCATGGCCTCGACCAGATATTTGCAGATCGCCAGTCCAAGTCCGGTGCCACCAAAACGACGCGTCACGCCAACGCTACCCTGGACGAAGGGCTCGAACAGATGTTCCAGGATCTCAGGTGGGATGCCGATGCCGGTGTCGACCACTTCGAAGCGCAGACTGACCTTTTTGGTGGACTCTTCAAGCAGCGTGATCTCAACCCGCACCCCACCGTGCTTGGTGAACTTGATGGCATTGCCCACGAGATTGATCAGGATCTGCTTCAGTCGCCGCGCGTCGCCCAGCAGTGCGCTTTCGACTGGGGGTGGCGCGCTGATTGCAAGCCCGATCTTTTTCTGGCGAGCGGCACTCGATAGCAGCGCTGCGAGCGGTTCCAGCACCGAGGACAGTGCGAAAGGACGCTGTTCGGTCTGCATAGCTCCAGCCTCGATGCGCGAAATATCGAGGATGTCGTTCAGAATCTCCAGCAGCGAGCGTCCGGCCATGCGCACCTGGCGCACCAAGTGGAGTTGCTCGGAATCGAGATGGGTTCGTTCCAGGACTTCTGTCATGCCCAGCGCCGCGTTCAGCGGTGTACGGATCTCATGGCTCATGTGCGAGAGGAAGTTCGACTTGGCGCGCGCGGCCTGCTGGGCGGCTTCGCGGGCTTGGGACAGTTCGGTAATGTCGTAGAGGGTGTGGATTCGTTGATTGTCGCCAAGTGCTGTGATCCGAATGACCACCGTGGCCTCGCGGCCATCCTGGCAGCGAACTGTGATTTCGAAGGGGCTGCAGGGTTTGCCCGACTGCGCGCTGGTTGCTGTGCGTTTGCGAAGCTTGGCCAGAATTCGCGCGCGTTTGGCCGGTTCGGGGGCAGCCCGATTCCACCAGTGGCTCCAGGTGGGAATTTCGTCAAGGGCGTAGCCGAAGGTCGCGACGAACGCGGGATTGAGGTGATCGACGCAGCCGCTCTTTTGGGTGATGGCCAGCGGTACAGGTGATGCGTTAATGACCGCGCGCGCTTTTGCTTCGCTCGCGCGCAAGGCGGCGGTGTTGCGCTGCTCTGCAGTGACATCCCAGATGGCGCCGAGCAATAATCGCTCACCTGCGGTTGCCAGCGGCATAAGGCGGCCGCGAGCCGCGAGATAACGCTCCTGGCCGTCGTCGGCGTGAATGCGGAACACCTCAGCCAAGAGCGGAAGTTTGCCGTTCAGTACCCGGCGGACCTTTACCCTGATGCGTGGGATATCTTCCGCTCGCATCCTGCGCTTCCAGTCCTCAACCGAGAGCGCCGCGCCTTGGCTGTTGTGCCCGTAGAGTTTGCAAACCTGGGCGTCCCAGGTGATGGCGTTGGTGTCCGGATTCCAAGTCCAGATACCGACGCCGCCAGCCTCGGTGGCCAGGGTCAGGCGCTCGGTTTGCATGCGCAGCTCGGCGGTACGGGCGTTAACCTGTGCTTCCAGATCCGCTCGTTCGGCCTCCAGGGTAGCCTGGATATCGTGCATCTCGGTGATGTCGACATGCGTGCCAACGACCCGGATTGGTGTTCCATCGGAGGCGCGCTCCATGACCTTCCCGCGGCCCAGAATCCAGCGATAATCTCCAGTCTTGGTGCGTAATTGGTGCTCCAGCGTGATAGTCCCGCTGGGCGACAGGCACTGGCGCTGGGCGTATGCCTCCATCGACTCACGCTGTTCCGGCGGCAGGAGGTTCAGCCAAGTGCTTTTGTTTGGCGGTAGCTCACCGGGCTGATAGCCGAGCATCCGCGCATAGCCGGGGCTGAAGTACACCTCATCTGTGGTTAGTTGCCAGTCAAACAGGCCGTCACGCGAGGCCTCCATGGCGTAACGGAAACGCTCCTCTGCTTGGTGCAGATGGAAGGTTGTTTTCTCTAGCTCTGCGGTGCGGGTTTGCACGTGCTCGTTGAGCTCGGCGTTGCGGCGCAGCATGTCCTCTTCGATTTGGCTGCGCAGGGCATCCAGCTGTCTATGAACGTCGATATCGTTCAGGACGACCAGGCAGTGCGCTTCGCTCTCACGCTCCGGTTGCAGCGACAGCGCCAGTGCCGCCCACAGGCTGGAGCCGTCGGGACGCTGAAGGCGCAGTTCGCATTGCTGCTGGGGCGCCTTGGCGTTGAGTTGTCGACGGCAGAGATAGAAGATGTCCTGGTCGTCCGGTTTGATCCAGTTCGACAGGCGGCGGTTGATCAGCGCCTGGCGGGGTAGGTCGAGGAGCCGGGCGGCGGCGAGGTTGGCTTCAGTGATGAGGCCGCCATCATTTAAGGCGACATAGCCGACGGGGGCGAGGTCGTAAAGCTCAAAATAACGAGCGCGAGAGGCTTCTAGCTCCGTCTGGGAGCGGCGCAGTTCCTCGTTTTGAATTTCCAGCTCGATCTGATGGACGCTGAGTTCGTGGATGAGCTGCTGGCTGGTTTCGCGTGTCAGGGGCTCGGAGGGCAGCTTGCCCCGCGCGACCAGGCGGGCCTCGGCGCGCGCGCGCAGGTCGAGGCTGGATGCGGGCGCGTTGGCGCTGGCGGGTGTCGGCGCCAGCGGTGTTTCCGGGTGCTGGGCGTCATTTGTTGTTCGGCTCAAGCGGGCCTCCCGCCGTTGGCGCGGTGTCGGGTTTCCCTAGGGTATTTTGGGGGGTAATTTGGGGGGTATCTTGGTGGGCGCTTTGGGAGCCAGTTTGGCTTGCCTGGCTCCCGGCGTTCAGATCCTCGAACGCGAGCAGGATGTGCCCTTTCTGGTCGTTCATGGCCGACAGGCGGCGGGCGTTGATCTGCATGACGCGGTGGCCGAGCCGGGGGAAATCATGCGCAATGCGATAGTCGTCAAGGCTTGCACCAGAAGCTTGAATCTTCTCGATCAGCTCGCGCAGGGCGGGGATGTCCCATTGGCCATTGCCGAGCTCAAACAGGGGGTGGCCCAAGGTTTCGGACTCGGTGAGCTGAAAATGCCGATAAAACGCCCGGTTGGCCGAGATCAGCAGGGTGTCGCCGTCAAGAATCACCAGGGGCTCGCGCACGGCATCGACGATGCCCTCGGCGAAGGTGCGCGCGTTGTGCAGATCATCTTCCATGCGCTTGCGGCTGGTGATGTCGACAAAGGTCATGACCGCGCCCTCAATGACATTGGTCAGGGTGCGGTAGGGGCCAATCCGCATCAGATACCAGGTGTTATCCAGGGCCTGCACGGATTTCTCGATGGGCACCAGGGTTTGCAACACTGAATCAATGTCTTCCTCAAGGCTGCTGTAGCCGATCAGGTTCGAGACGATATCGCCCACCGGGCGGCCGGTATCGCCAGGGATAAGCTTGATGATTTTCGTCATCGCTGGTGTAAAGCGGCTGATGCACCGGCGATCATCGACAAAGAGCGTGGCCACCCCGGTGCCCGCGAGCAGGTTGTTCATGTCGTCATTGGCGCGCGAGAGATCGGCCACCTTGTTTTGGAGTTCAGTGTTGACTGTGGCCAGTTCTTCGTTGACCGACTGTAGCTCTTCTTTAGAGGTTTCCAGCTCCTCGTTGGTGGACTGAAGTTCCTCGTTGACCGATTGCATCTCCTCGTTGGTGGATTTCAGCTCTTCGTTCGAGGTCTCCATTTCCTCGCGGGTTGTTTGCAGGTAGTCCTCGTTGGCCCGTAGCTCGTCCTCCAACTCGGCAATGCGGCGGATTGCCTGCTCATAAGAGGGCGGCGGTTGCGGGTCTTCACTGTCGGTGCTGGATTTTGTCTTTGGGGTTGCGCCCGTTGCGCCATCGGGAGCTGGTTTCGCGCCCGCAATATCGGTGCTTGCATTTGGTGCCGGCTCAAAGACGACCAAGTAGTAGCTGCCTGGGTCGTCCCCTGATCCGCCGCGCGCAACGGGTTTGATCGGTCGGATGGCGAGATTGACGCGCGCAAAGTCCCCGTTGGTCTTGACCCGGATATCCGGTGCCTGTATGACTTCCTGGCGCGAGATGGCGCGTTGCAGCGCTGCCGTCAGCGGTCGCCGCAGTCCGTCGCGCGCCATCTGGAAGATGTCCATGTTGGCGCTGCCGACCGCCGGCTCCAGATATCGCCCGGTGCGGCCGTGAATATAGCAAACCGTGCCTTTCGCGTTGATGAGAACACCAACGGCATTGAAATGCTCTAGCAGAGTGCGCACGGTCAGGGCGTGCAGGTCCGAGGCCGCTGCTAGGGTTCCTTGCGCGCCCGACGTCAGAGTCTCCATTTTCGGTTCCTCATACCGCTTGAGTGTGAGTTCCCCAATCGTTGGTGCAGGCATGCCACCGATGGGATCGAGCCGGGCGAAGATCTTCCATTTGCGATCCAGCGCGGTGAACATCATCATGTTGTCGCCGATGGTTTCCGAACTGCCAAGAAAGAGCACCCCGTTTGGACTCAAGGCGTAATGAAACAGCGGGATGATCCGGCGTTGCAGGTTTCCATCCAGATAAATCAGTAGATTGCGACAGCTAATGAGATCGATGCGAGAGAATGGGGGGTCGCGAATGAGATCCTGCTCAGAAAACACGAGTAGATCTCGAATCACTTTTTGAATACGGTAGAGGCGGTTTTCCTGGTCGAGTGTGAAAAATCGCTTTAGCCGTTCGGGCGAGATGTCGACCGCGATATTGGTCGGGAAGCTGCCCGCGCGCGCCTGGGCGATGGCGCGTGCATCCACATCGGTGGCGAAGATTTGCACCTCGTGTTTCAGGTTCATGGCTTCCATGTGCTCATACGCAAGGATGGCAATGGAATAGGCCTCCTCGCCTGAGGAGCAGCCGCACACCCAGATGCGCACTGTGCTGTCTTGGGCTTTGCGCGCGAACAGCTTGGGGATGACTTCGGTCTCCAGCACCGCGAAGGCCTCTGGATCACGAAAGAAGTTGGTGACGCCGATCAGCAAGTCGTGGAAAAGCGCCAGAATCTCCCTAGGCTCGTGTTGCAAGTGGCGGACATAATCCGACTGCCGCTCGATCTGTTGCAGGGCCATGCGCCGTTCGATGCGGCGCACCAGGGTGCTTCGCTTGTATTGGGAGAAGTCGTGACGGGTAGCATCGCGCAGCAGCAGGCAGATCTTGGTCAGCGCATCCTCAGACCTGATGGCCGAGGTTTTCCTGTCCGGTGGCTGATCGAAGGCCTGCGCGAGGTAGGTCATCAAGCGTTCAGGCATTTTCGCCGGTGACAGCACCAGATCCGCCAGACTGTTGGCGATGATGCTGCGCGGCATGCCGTCATAGGCGGCCGTGTCGGGGCTCTGGGCGATCACCAGACCGCCAGCGCCTTTGATGGCGCGTGCCCCCAGGGTGCCGTCACTGCCGGTGCCGGACAGCACCACGCAAATCGCGTGCTCATGCTGGTCGTCGGCCAGGGAGCGGAAGAAGAAATCAATCGGTAGGCGCAGTCCGCGCGGGGTGGATGGCTCCAGCAGGTGCAGCTTGCCCTTGAACAGCGCCATGTCGAGTTTGGGCGGGATGATATAGGCGCAGTCGGGCTCGACGCTCATGCCGTCGGTGACTTCCTGCACCTGCATGCGGGTATAGCGTTTGACCAGATCGGTCAGAATGCTTTTGTGATCGGGCGCGAGATGCTGCACCAGCACAAAGGCCATGCCAGTCGCGGTCTCGCGCGGGATGGCCGAGAAGAACGCCTCGAAGGCGGCCAGGCCACCGGCCGATGCGCCGATGCCGACGATGGGGAAGGGCGCTGGCTTGCTTGCGGGCGGCGGGGATGCGTCTTCGGGTGCCGGGGACGGGGCCTCAGTGGCTGAAGTGGCGCCGGCGGCAGACAAGAGGGGCGTCGGTGAGGCGTCGGTCGGAGTGTCTTTGGGGCTGTTGGGAGCAGAATGCATTTTGGAATCGACCTGAAATAACCGGGGTGTCTCAGACCAGTGTACAAGGAAATCCCAGTCAGGTCTCAGTGTTGTTCCAGTACCCACTGCACAGCGTAGCGTGTCAGCTCACCGCTGGTTGCAAGGTTGAGCTTGCGTTTGATCTTCGCGCGATGGGTTTCAATGGTTTTGACGCTCAAATGAAGCTGTTCGCCGATCTTGGAGGCACTCAGGCATTTCCCGATCAGCATGAACACTTGGAGTTCGCGTGGCGTGAGATTCTCGACGGAACCTTTGCTGTCTTTGGCTGGGCGGCCAGATAATTGGTGCAGCAGGGTCTGGGTGACGTTTTCGCTCAAGTAACTGCTGCCAGAGAGGACTTTCCGGATCGCTGTCACCACCAAGGTGGTCGCCTCCGCCTTGTGGATGTAGCCGCTGGCCCCGGCGGCGAGCGCACGCTCGGCGAATAGCGCTTCCTCGTGGATAGAGCAGACCAGCAGGCGCGGGCACCCCGGTAGCTTGGCCAATCGCTTGACCAGGTCCAGCCCAGTGCCGTCGGGAAGCGTCAGGTCCACGATCACAATGTCCGCTTGCGTGTGTCGAACAAGGTCCAGAGCATCGTGGGCGGTGCCCGCCTCTCCACAAACATAAAGATCCGGCTCCTGGTTAATCACCGTCGAGAGACCAGCGCGCACAAGAGGATGATCGTCCACTATCAGAACGCGTCGCGCATTGCTCTTTGCGATCACTGAATGGCTTGGCGAGGCGGCATGGGACGCTAGGGGTGACTTGGCTTGCATGGTGGCTTGTCCCGCGGGTCTTGACCCTTTGGCGATCATCTTTGGCACTTGGCTATCAATGAGCTCAAAGCCATTTTTATGGTTCTTTTAAAAAAGCAATTCCAAGCGCATCAGGCAATGCGTCGTCCCCTGAATTCCACCCTCGGGAAACCCTGATCAGAGGTTTCGTCGAGCACGCTTTATCGATGTCAACCCTTCCATTATAGCTCCTAAACAGAACACGTATTTGCCGCATGCGTCGGCGATGCCTAAGGGAAAGCCTGATTTTTTCATCATCCGAAATTGTGGGGCTGCATAAAATCAGCCGCTTAGGGCTTGGTCTGGTCAGCAATGACCTAGGTGTTGGTCGGGGAAAATGCCTGACTCAAAGGGCAGCGCTTCGCCTATCACCAAAGTGCAGGTTGTCGCCAATACTTTAGCTTGCAGGCACAGAATTCCAAGGACGGCTCGGTCTGTTGGGCGCTCCTGACGCGTGTGGGTGAGTATTCCGGAGTCAAGGATCAGGCGTTCCCCGATCAACATTCGGAGTGCTTGACCGGATAATTACCCCTACTAACGCCAGCGCTCAGAGATGGGGCGCCGGGGGATCTTGTCCATTGATACTGGAGGTAACGATGAAGCTTGAGAATCCTTTGAACAGCGCGTGGTGCCCGGCGGTTGCAGAGGCATCAGGGAGGAGGCCAGGCACCTTTACCCGCGACGACATTCCCGGCCAGCCGCTCAGCCTGAGCGAGCCGCAGTGGTTGCCGAGTCCGGAGCCGCAAGGGGAGCGCCGTCACCATCAAGGTGACATTGTGATGGGCGGGCAGCTGGCATGGAACAGGAAATCAAACACCCTGGTCGTGCGCCTTGGCGAGCAGCTCGATCTCAGGCTCATTGCGCTCTTCCGTCAGGCGATTGAAACACTCCTGAAGGTTAGGCCGCGAACCCTGGTGGTCGATCTGGCCGCGACGGAAAAGGTGTTTGATTCTGGTATGGCGCTGCTCTTGCTGCTCAATCACCATGCCGGGTATCTGCGAGAGCGGATTCTTCTGGCCAATTGCGGGCCCAGGGTTTACTGCCGTCTGGCGCGTGCCGGGATTCTTTACCACTTCCGATGGACTTGAGTATCGACGCACCGTGGAGTCTCGGTGCTTGCCTTTTGGGGAAGGATAAAATGAATCTTGCAACCCAATTTGCGCCGCAGGAAGATTTCGCCCGTTTTGCTGGCGGAGTGACGCGTGAGAGTGTCCGTCCGCGGGTCCTGATTGTCGATGATGAGGCAATCGCGATTCGGGTGCTGCATGCGGCGCTTGAAGGCATTGGGGATTTAAGGTTCGCCACCAGCGGCAAGGAGGCGTTGCAACGCATGGATCGCGACCCCTTCGATCTGGTACTGCTCGATGCGAAGATGCCAGAGATGGATGGCTTTGAAGTCTGCCGGGTCATGCAACGCGAGCATCCGGAAATTCCGGTGATTTTCGTCACCGCCGCAATGGATTGCGACAGCGAGTTGCTGGCCCTGGAAGTTGGCGCCAGCGACTTTCTGAGCAAGCCGATTAATCCTCCGTTAGTGCGCGCGCGGGTTGGTCTGCATCTCAAGCTCAAGGCGCAGAAAGACCGCCTGCTGCGGCTCAGCAACCGAGATCCACTGACCGATCTTGCCAACCGGCGGGCACTGGGTCTGCGTCTTAGCCAGGAATGGCGGCGCGCCGGACGACAGCAGCAGCCGCTAGGGCTTGTGATGGCTGATATTGATTATTTCAAAGCCTACAACGACCACTATGGGCATGTGCGGGGAGATGCCTGTCTGCGTAAGGTTGCCCAGCGGCTTGCCGCAACCGTGACACGCGCGGGCGACATGGTGGCGCGTTATGGGGGAGAGGAATTTGCCATCTTGCTTCCCGGCAGTTCGCTTGCGGATACTGTCGCGCTGGCTGAGAAGAGCGCCGCCGCCGTGCGGGCACTGACTATCCTGCATGAGTACTCGGGAGCGGCGCCTTATATTACCCTGAGCATAGGCGCGACCAGTCTCATCCCAACCGCATCAAAGAGTTCCCTGGTCGCTGCCGAGTCGACTGGTTCGCTGGAATCTGACATTCGTCAGGCGAAGGCGTTGTTCGAGGCAGCGGATCAAGCGCTCTATGCGGCCAAGTTCTCGGGGCGAGACCGGGTGTGCATCTCGGAGGATGCGCAGACCGAGCAGCCTGGTCAGGTCATGGCTGGTGCTGGCGCGGGCACATGACTTTCGAGCGGCTCGAGTCCTCGCGTGGCGTTATAGATCGCTGTGCCAGGTGTCGATTGGATTTTGGAGCCTTAGGAATCCAAGACGAACACCACTAGCCGCTTGGGTCCATGGACGCCGAGCGTCAGGGTCTGTTCAATGTCGGCGGATTTTGACGGGCCTGTCACCAGTAGCAGATTGGTGGGCAGGGGTGCATGATCCGGTTGCTGACAAAAGGCCGTCATCCAGTCTTCCAGCGTCGGCGCGATGCAGGACCGCTCAAGCAGCACGCAATGCACCTCAGGCACTAGCGACAGGGTGCGCGGCTCGCTTGGACCGGGCCAGAGGATCAGGGTGCCCGTCTCGGCAATGGCGCCAAGCGCGCTGGTAAAGCCAGCGCCGTGCTCGGCGAAGAGGGCTTGGCGGCAGGATTCGATGGGGTCGGCAAAGGGGCGCAGCTTGGGGATGGGGCCGCCCGGTCCGTTCCCTGTGTCGCGTGCTGGCCAGCCGCTGCGCAGCTCGGCGCCGAGGGGGCCATCCGCGCCGTACCACAGGTGTTCCACGCCGGCGCTAGCCAGGGTCGCAGCGATTTGAGCCGGCCAGTCGGCGCCGACGCGATGGACTTCGCCATGCACGGCGGTGAGAGCGCGGCAGAAGGTCTCCAGGTCGTTCTGAGTATTCTCTTTGCCGGGAGTGAGTGCAGAAGACTCTTCACTGATTTCTTTTGAGTCACTGCTGCTCGTCGATTTGCTTTTTTGCCCAGCCGGTGCGGCGACCAGCCGACCGAGGATCTGCTCGCGCGCTTCAGTCATCGCGAAAGCCCTCCTGTCGGGCCAGTTCGGCCAGCGTCTGGCGGGCCAGGTTGGGTGGCTCGCGGGTGCGGGTCCAGGGGCTTGGCAACCAGCGCAGTGCGGGATTGATCAGGGGTGACAGCAGGGCTAGGGCGCGGTTGAAGGCTCGGGTGCGCGCCGGATGCGCCTGAATACTTGCCCAGAGTGACCACAGCCGGCCCTGAGCGCGCCCGCTCGAGGCGATTCGTGCGCGATCAAGCCGCACGCGGCGGATGAGTTGTGGCAGCGGAATGCGCACCGGGCAGACCTCGGCGCAGGCGCCGCACAGGCTGGAGGCTTCGGCCAGCTCGCCTTGCAGCGCGAGCCCATGCAGACGCGGTTCCAGTACGGCGCCGAGCGGGCCGGGATAGACAGTGCCGTAGCCGTGCCCGCCCACCCGGGAATAGACCGGGCAGTGATTCATGCAGGCGCCGCAGCGGATGCAGCGCAGGGTGGCACGCAGTTCGGGGTCGGCTTGCAGGCGCGCACGACCGTTGTCGAGCAGAATCAGATGCAGGTCGCGCGGTCCGTCACGCTCGTCGGCTCGGCGCGGACCAGTGATCAGATTCACATAGGTGGTGATCGGCTGCCCGGTGGCGCCGCGCGTCAGCAGCCGCAGCAGCGGTGGGAGCTGATCGAGCCGGGCGATGACCTTCTCTATGCCGGTGATGGCGATATGCACCTCGGGCAGGGTGGTGCAGAGTCGGCCGTTGCCTTCGTTTTCGACAAGACAGAGTGTGCCTGTTTCGGCAACCAGAAAATTGACTCCGCTGATGCCAATGCGCATTTGCGCGAATCGCTCCCGCAGCAGCCGACGTGCAAGGGCGGTCAGATCGGTGATGTCTTCGCCAAAGTCCAGATCGGGAAAATGCGCACGAAAGCGGGCGGCCACCTCGCGGCGGTCGAGATGCACCGCCGGGGCGACGATATGGGATGGTGCCTCGCCTGCCAGCTGGATGATCCACTCGCCGAGATCAGTCTCCAGCGCCTCGATGCCGGCCTCGGCCAGGGCGGCGTTCAGGCCGATTTCCTCGCTCACCATGGACTTGCCCTTGAGTACGGCATCGGCGCCAGTGGCGCGGACAATCTCAAGCACCTGGGCATTGGCCTCCTCAGCCGCGCGCGCCCAATGCACGCGGATGCCATTGGCGGTGCACTTTGCCTCGAGCTCTTGCAGCAGATCGGGCAAATTGTCCAGCGCCTGGTCGCGAATGGCCTGGCCCTGGTCGCGCAGCGCCTCCAGCGCAGCGGGGTCGGGAAAGGCGGCGCGACGTTTTGCCACCAGTCCGCTCATGGCGCGGGCGATGTTTCCTCGCGCCGGCTCGCGCGCAAGCGCCTGGCGGAAACGCTGTCGCAGCGGACTACTCATGCTGCTCTCCCCTTGGCCCGAGCATCAGGCTCTGGCGTCGCCAGTTCGGGCGGCGTGACCCGCTGCCACAGAAGCTCGGCGATGTGCTGGACCTTGATCTCCGCGCCCAGTCGGCGCAGATAGCCATCGAGACTGGTCAGGCAGCCGAGATCCTGGCTGATCAGTACCGAAGCGCCGGTCGCCAGCAGCGCCTCGGCTTTGTCGGCGGTCATGGCCGCCGAAATCTCTGGCTGCTTGACCGCGAAGCTGCCGCCAAAGCCACAGCAGTCGGTCGCGCGCTCGGGTTCGACCACCTCGACCCCGGCCAGCCGCGCAAGCAGCGCGCGGGCCTGCTCCGCCACGCCAAGTGCGCGCCGTGCCGAGCAGGACTGATGCAAGACGACGCGGATGGGCGCTCCATGATCCGTAAAGCGAAGGTCTGGTAACCGTGCCAGCCAGTCGCAGAGCTCGAACACCCGCGCGGCCAGTTTTTCGGCACGCGCCTGGTCTTGCGCCTGGCCTGGGGTGTCGGCGAACAGGCGCGGATAGTCGTGCCGAAACATGGCCGCGCAGGAGGCTGAGGGCACAATGATCGGCTCAGTGCCATCTAGGGCATCAAGCTGCGCGCGCGCCACCAGACGCGCCTGCTGATCAAAACCCGCGTTATAAGCCGGCTGCCCGCAGCAGCTTTGGCTGCGCGGATAGCGCACCCGCGCACCGGTGAGTTCCAGCAGGCGCATGGCTGCCAGTCCCGCCTGCGGCGCCAGGCTGTTGACTAGGCAGGTGCCGAAAAAAATGACCGTCAAAGGCTTCTTAAGCATTCAATGATTTCTCGCGGTAACCTTCGCAATCACAGCGGCAAGCTGTCGCCGAGACAGGTAGAATGCCGGTTTCGGTCGGTCTTTGGCCAGCCAGATTTTCCCGCCGCTGCCGGCTCCTGACGATGCCCGGCAGCGCCAGAAGAACGCGGACGTTATTTTCATGCAGCAGCTCCAAGGAACAACGATTTTATCGGTCCGCCGCAACGGGCAGGTGGTCATCGGCGGCGATGGCCAGGTCTCGCTCGGGCAGATGGTGATGAAGGGCAATGCGCGCAAAGTACGCAGGCTCTACAAAGAAAATGTGCTGGCCGGTTTTGCTGGCGCCACAGCCGATGCCTTCACCCTGTTTGAGCGTTTCGAGGGCAAGCTTGAGAAACATCAGGGGCACTTGGTGCGCTCGGCGGTGGAGCTGGCGAAAGACTGGCGCACCGACCGCATGCTGCGCCGCCTTGAGGCCATGCTGTGCGTGGCGGATACCAAGTCATCCTTGATTATTTCTGGCACCGGCGATGTGATCGAGCCTGAGCAGGACCTGATGGCGATTGGCTCTGGCGGTGCCTTCGCCCAGTCAGCCGCGCGCGCGCTGCTTGAGCATACCGAACTCAGCGCGCGCGAAATTGTCGAGCGTGCCTTGTCCATCGCGGCCGATATCTGCATCTATACCAATCATAACCTGGTACTGGAAGAACTCAGCGCCGACACACCTGACCCCTAAACCCGCACAGCTGACTACCAAATGTCCGACATTACCCCCCAACGCATTGTTGAAGAGCTTGATAAACACATCATCGGCCAGCACCAGGCCAAGCGCGCGGTCGCCATTGCGCTGCGCAACCGCTGGCGTCGCGCGCAGATCGAAGAGCCCATGCGCTCGGAGATCACGCCCAAAAATATTCTGATGATCGGCCCGACTGGCGTGGGCAAAACCGAGATTGCACGCCGTCTGGCCAGGCTCGCCAATGCGCCCTTCCTCAAGGTGGAAGCGACCAAGTTCACCGAGGTGGGCTATGTTGGGCGGGATGTTGAATCAATCGTGCGGGATCTTGCCGACATCTCGGTCAAGATGGAGCGCGAGCAGGAAATGGAGCGCAACCGCGAGCGCGCCGAGGCCGCCGCCGAGGAGCGGATCCTTGATGCCCTGCTGCCACCGCCCTCCAACTTTGACCAGGAAAGCCAGTCCGGCGCCACCAGCTCTGCTACGCGCGAGAAGTTTCGCACCAAATTACGCGCTGGCGAACTCGACGAGCGCGAGATTGAAATTCAGGTCAATCTCTCGCCCATGGGGGTGGAAATTGTCGCGCCGCCCGGCATGGAGGAAATGACCAACCAGCTTCAGGGGTTGTTCCAGAACCTCGGCTCAGAGCGCACCAAAAGGCGCAAAATGCGCATTTGTGACGCACGCAAGGTGCTGGGCGACGAGGAAGCCGCCAAGCTGGTGAACGAAGAAGAAATGAAGCTGCGCGCGCTAGAGAATGTCGAGCAGAACGGCATTGTGTTTCTTGATGAAATCGACAAGGTCACCAAGCGCTCTGAGACCATGGGCGCCGATGTCTCACGCGAAGGGGTGCAGCGCGACCTGCTGCCGCTGGTTGAAGGCTGTGCCGTTTCGACCAAATACGGCATGGTGAAGACCGATCACGTTCTCTTTATCGCCTCGGGCGCCTTTCATCTCGCGCGCCCCTCGGATCTCATCCCCGAGCTTCAGGGCCGCCTGCCGATCCGGGTGGAACTCCAGGCGCTGACCACCGAGGATTTTATCCGCATCCTGACCGAGCCGAACGAATCCCTGACTGAGCAATATCGCGCGCTGCTCGGCACCGAGGGCGTGACACTCGACTTCACCGAGGACGGCATCAGCCGCATCGCCGAGATTGCCTGGCAGGTGAACGAACGCTCAGAGAACATCGGTGCGCGGCGCCTGGCAACCGTGATGGAGCGACTGCTTGAGGATGTGTCCTACAACGCCTCCGAGCTGGACCGCGTCACCATCGATGTAAACGCCGCCTATGTGGAGCAGAACCTGGGCGAATTGGCGGCGGACGAGGATCTCTCACAGTACATTCTGTGATCGCAGGCGCTACCCTGACTCCCAAAGGATGAACCCTTTGGGATGGCTGGGTCTATAAGCGCAACCTGCATTCCAAGGACTGAGCCTTTGGGATGGCCGGGATCTTATCAGCGCAACCTAGTTCCAAGGACTGAGCCTTTGGGATGGCAGGACCCATCAGCGCTAAGCATTCCGGCCGTAGTGGCCGATGACGTAGTCATCCACCATGTGCTTGAACTGCGCGGCAATATCGGCGCCTTTGAGCGTCGTTGCTTTCTCCCCGTCGATAAACACCGGCGCTGAGGGCTGCTCGCCAGTTCCGGGCAAGCTGATGCCGATGTTGGCATGTTTGCTCTCCCCTGGGCCATTGACCACGCAGCCCATTACGGCCACCTGCATCTGCTCCACACCCGGGTAGCGCTCACGCCAGCTGGGCATTTGCTCGCGCAAGTATGCCTGGATGTCGCGCGCGAGTTCCTGGAACACCGTGCTGGTGGTGCGCCCGCAGCCGGGGCAGGCGGCCACCATGGGCACGAAGGGGCGCAGGCCCATGGTTTGCAGAATCTCCTGCGCGACGATGATCTCGCGCGAACGCGACTCGCCAGGCTCGGGTGTCAGCGATACGCGAATGGTGTCGCCAATGCCTTCTTGCAGCAGCACCGAGAGCGCGGCGGTGGAGGCGACGATGCCTTTGGAGCCCATGCCGGCCTCGGTTAGCCCCAGATGCAGGGCATGATCCGAGCGCGGCGCCAAGGCGCGATAGACGCGGATGAGATCCTGCACGCCGCTCATTTTGCAGGAGAGAATAATATGATCGCGCGCCAGGCCCAGTTCCTCGGCGCGCCGCGCGCTGCCGAGGGCGGATTCGACCATGGCCTCGATCATCATCTCCTCGGCCGGCTTGGGTGCGGCGGATTTGGCATTCTCGTCCATCATGCGCGCGACCAGCTCGGGGTCGAGGCTGCCCCAGTTCACCCCGATGCGCACCGGGCGATCATAGCGGCAGGCGATTTCGACCATGGTGGCGAACTGGCTGTCTTTTTTCTCGCCACGACCGACATTGCCGGGGTTGATGCGGTACTTGGCCAGCGCCTCGGCGCAGGCGGGATAGTCGCTGAGTAGCCGGTGGCCGTTGAAGTGGAAATCCCCGATTAGAGGGACTTCCACGCCCTTGGCGGCCAGGGCGTCGCGGATTGTTGGCACCGCAGCAGCGGCCGATTCGTTGTTGACGGTTAGGCGCACCAGCTCGGAGCCGGCGCGGGCCAGCTCGGCCACCTGGGTGACTGTGCTGTCAATATCAGCCGTGTCGGTATTGGTCATTGACTGGACGCGCACGGGCGCATCGCCGCCAACGACGATGTTGCCAATGCGCACGGGAAGACTGTGGCGGCGTTGGATCTGGTTCATGGGCAGTGGCTAGTCGTGAGTGGCTGGTAGTTGGTGTTCAGGGGGCGTGGGCTGGCGTTACGGCAAGGGCGAGCGCAAGCGTCGCACCAGCTCGAAGTAGTCGGGGTCATCTGGCGTTATGTAGCCATGACGAATCAGGAAATCGATGATGACCAGGTTGCAGTTCAGCTTGAATTCATCGGTCTCGCGCACGGTGTTCATCACCCGTTCGACCGGCCAGCGTTCGAAAGCGGCGACTTCGCCATCGGTGCAGACGGGGGTTAACTCTGCCGGCAGCTCAAGATCATAGCAGTACATGATGTCCGGCTTGAGCCCGGCGCGGGTCGCGCGACAATAGCTGATGGCGCCGACGGGTACGGCACTGTCGGCAATCTCGGCACTCAGGCCGGCTTCCTCGAAGCATTCCTTGCGCAGATTCTCGCGCAAATCCGCCTCATGGGGCAGGCCACCGGCAACCATGTTATCGAGCCGATTGGGGTAGTTTCGACGATCCGCCGCGCGTCTTGCTACCCATAGCTCAAGGCCGTTGCGGCCGCGCACGTAGCCATTGAGGTGCTGGCCGAAGGCGCGGGTGCCAAAGTAGGGCGCATAGGCGCGGTCGATGCTGCATCTGGCTTGATCACGCCGCCCGGGTGTGACTGGATAGCGCTCTCCCTGCGGTGCGGGCAGGATGTTCTGTTCGTGCAGTTGCTGGCAGATGTGCGCGAGTTGGTCGTCGCGCGCGCTTGGGTCGAGATCCGTGACGCGCCAGGACAGAACCTCTAATCCTGGCCCGAAGTGTTCCAGTGCGAAGCCGGAGCGACTTTGGGACTTAAGCGCCGTGCTAGCGGCGACTATTTGTTCGGCAAAGGGCGGTCGCACCCAGCCGAGGATCTCTCCCGCCATTCCCCAGGGCAGAAAGTCGGGCCGAGTCCAGCGATTGCAGGCGTCGATGTGGTCTAGAAAGCGCATCGCGGCCGCCTCATGCCCTCGCGCACGCGCGTTGCCATCATTGCCCCAGTTGTGCCCGTTGTGCCTATTGTAAAAGTGATGATCCGGCGCATCAGCGTTCCTCGCTTTTGACTGTCTCCCACAAGCGCTCCATGCGCTCGCGTTGCTCGGGTGCGGGTTCCACTCCAGCGGCACGCAGA
The DNA here is from genome assembly GCF_033954835.1 of Thiorhodovibrio frisius. Lineage (NCBI taxonomy): Bacteria > Pseudomonadati > Pseudomonadota > Gammaproteobacteria > Chromatiales > Chromatiaceae > Thiorhodovibrio > Thiorhodovibrio frisius. The sequence goes on along the minus strand of NZ_CP121471.1, from coordinate 5,131,933 downwards.
CAGACCTCGACGCGATGAAAGCGCCGCTCGAAACGATGATTGGCCGCGCGTAGTGCTTGCTCGGCATCTACGCCGAGATGCCGAGCCAAATTGACGCAGGAAAACAGCAGATCGCCCACCTCATGGACTCGGGCGTTAAAGCTATCGCCTTCGGCAACGGCTTCCTCGCATTCCTGCAGTTCTTCGCGCACTTTATCGACCACGCCGTCAAGCTCGTCCCAGTCGAAGCCGACATGGGCTGCGCGTTTTTGCAGTTTCTCAGCCCGTACCAGGGCCGGCAGTGCCTGGGCAACGCCCTCGAGCACGCTGATATGCTCGCGCTCGCCCTTGGCGCGGCGCTCGGCGGCCTTGATTGCCTCCCAGCTCGCGCGGGCTTCCTCCTCGGAGGAAAAGTCCTTATCGCCAAAAACATGCGGATGGCGGCGAAGCATTTTCTCGGCGATTGCTTCGACCACATCGGCGAACTCAAAGTAGCCTTTCTCCTCGGCCATGCGCGCATAGATGGCCACCTGAAACAGCAGGTCGCCCAGTTCCTCGCGCAGTTCGTTCATGTCATCGAGTTCGATGGATTCCGCAACCTCGTAAGCCTCTTCTAGCGTGTAGGGCAGGATGGAGGCGAAGGTCTGCTTCAGATCCCAGGGGCAGCCGTGCTCGGGGTCGCGCAGGCGCGCGACAATGGCAAGCAGAGCATCGATCTGGCGGCGGTCGGCAAGGCGGGAGTCGATGGCGTTGAGCTTGGCGGTATCTGTCATGCGATCGCGGGCCGTCGTTGATGGGTTAACTGAATCGAATCAGCGGATAGAATATTTAGGGGGTTAATCTAAGGTCGCAGCAGGACTTCTGCCAGCGCACCCAGCAGCACGGAGGCGAGGCCACCCCAGGCCCAGTAAGCTTTGGGGATGCCGGCGATCTCGTCCGGGCGGGCCGAGTGCGGATAATAAAGCACCATCCACAAATGCGGCCCCGACAGAAACCAGGGGATAAAGCCGAAGACAACCGGCACCGCAATCCATAAAGGCGTCGGTTGGCTGACGTAGAGCAAAAAGGCCGCCGCTGGCCAGAATCCGAAATAGGCTGCTGTTGCCTTGGCTTCAGCGCTCTTGCGGGCGGTTAGCGCGAAAGCAAGCAGCGCACCCAGGCCCCAGAGCGTAGCGATGAGGATTAAAATAAAGCGCATCGGAGTCAGGGAGCGTCGTGATCCACCAGCAATGGGCGTGCAGGAGCATAGGACTGCATGGCATCATGCACCGTCTTTACCGTGAAACAACGGGCTTTATCCGCCGGGGTGGCCGTGACCATGAGCGTTAGGATAGCCCGGGGCACGCCCGGGCAAATGGGGTCGCTACTGCAACCCGCTGATCCGGAATCTGCTTTGAACAACCAAGAATACCCCAAATCACCAGCTCGCGTCGCGAGCGCATGGGGCGCCTGGTCAGTGCGCGCCGCTCATGGGCGAGACTGGCTTGCTATGGTGTTGTTGGCGGCGCTCGCCACGGGCGGCTGTGCGAAACCGGCGGATGCCAGTCGCGATCTGGTGCTCGCAACCTGGAACCTTGAGCACTTGGCGGCCGACGATGGCGCTGGCTGTCGGCCGCGCAAACCGGCGGAGTATCGCGCTTTGCGTGCCCAGGCCGAGCGGTTGGATGCGACCCTGATTGCGGTGCAGGAGGTCGAGAATGTCGTCGCTCTGGCGCGGGTGTTTGACCCGTCGCAATACGATCTGGTCATCTCCCGCCGGCATGAGGAGCGCGCGCACAAGTGTCGCGGGCAAAGCGGGCAGAGGCTGACCGCGCAGCGCACCGGCTTCGCCATCCATCGCGAGCGCCTGGCTGCGCTGGGTTTGGAGTACGAGCGCCAGCCGGATTTTAGCGCCCTGGGTGTCGCCGGGCGCCGCTATGGCACCTGGATTACGCTGACGCGCGCCGACGGCGGAAAGCCAGTGCTGCAAGTGCTCTCGGTGCATCTCAAGTCTGGCTGCGCCTGGGGCGCGCTCGAGGATCGCCAACCTATCCGCCGCAGCCAGTGCCTGACCCTGCGCCGCCAGCGTGGCATTCTGGAAGAATGGATGGACGCCAGGATCGCGCGCGGCGAGGCGTTTGCCGTGCTGGGGGATTTCAATCGCCAACTCGACCAGCCCAACGATCACTTCTGGAATGACATCGCCGATGGCGAGATCTGCCGTTGGGAGCCGGACGAGGACTACGGGCGGCGCTGTATTCGTGGCTCGACCAAAGCTGCCCCGGACGCGCGCCTAGTGCTGGCGAATGCCGGTCAGCCTTTTCCGTTTCCCTACAACAAGAAATTCCCTTACGCCATCGACCACCTGGTGTTTGATGCAACCGCTGGTGCCTGGGTGCGGCGTGGCAGCTACCAGGCCCTCGACTACCCCGCGGCTGCGCTCTCGGATCATCATCCGCTGCGCCTGCAATTGCGCCTGCCCAAAGCGTCCTGAGAGGTCATCGTCAGCGAAAGCCATTTGAACTTTTGCGCTCGCTCACGTAAAACAATAGTCACGGTTCTAACTGCAACAACATAACCTTGACACATGAGCCATGAGATCGATTGGACAGAGTACGCCAGCGACGGCTTCTATGATGAGCTGGTCGCGGCACCCGGAGAGCCGCGCGAGATTGCCCGCACCCTGTTAGCGGACATTGGGGCTCTGGGCGGCGAGGAACTTGCCGCGCGCCAAGAGGCCGCTGATGTGTCCATCAAGGAGATGGGCATCAGCTTCACCGTGTATTCCGAGGAAGGCGGCGCCATCGACCGCGCCTGGCCCTTTGATGTGGTGCCCCGCGTGATCCCGCTGCGGGAATGGCAGCGGGTCGAGGCTGGCCTCAAGCAGCGGGTGCTGGCGCTCAATCTCTTTATCGACGACCTTTACCACGAACAGAAAATCATCACAGACGGCGTTTTCCCGCGCGAGGTTTTGGCCAAATCGGTCAATTTCCGCGAGCAATGCATGGGGGTCAATCCACCGCTTGGCATCTGGGCTCATGTCTGCGGCTCCGACCTAGTGCGCGATGCCGATGGCACTATCTATGTGCTCGAGGACAATTTGCGCGTGCCCTCAGGCGTGTCCTACATGCTTGAGAATCGGATGGTCACTAAGCGCGTGCTACCGGAGATTTTCGAGCACTATGCCCCGCTGCCGGTCGACGACTATCCCTCCCAGCTTTTCGATACCCTGGCGGCGCTTTCTCCGCGTCCGGCGGATTACCCCGAGGTCGTGGTGCTCTCGCCCGGCATCTACAATTCTGCCTACTTCGAGCATTCTTACCTCGCCCAACAAATGGGCGCCGAGTTGGTCGAGGGACGGGATTTGTTTGTCGACGATGACGACTGCTGCTACATGCGCACCATCGACGGCCCCGCGCGGGTTGATGTGATCTACCGCCGTGTTGATGATCTCTTTCTCGACCCCGAGGCCTTCCGGCCTGATTCCGCCCTGGGCGTGCCGGGGCTGATGCGCGCATGGAAGGCCGGCAATGTTGCCCTGGCCAATGCGCCCGGTGCTGGCGTGGCCGATGACAAGGTCGTTTATGCCTTTGTGCCCGAGATCATCCGCTATTATCTCGACCAAGACCCCATTATCCCGAACGTCCCGACCTATCGCTGCATGGAGCCCGATGCTCTCAAATACGTGCTCGCCCATCTCCACGAATTGGTGGTCAAGCCGGCGAACGAATCTGGCGGCTACGGCATGCTGGTCGGACCAGCCTCCACCGCGGCGGAACGCGAGGTCTTTGCCGAGGCCATCAAAAAAGACCCGCGCAACTACATCGCGCAGCCAACGCTCAAGCTTTCTACAGTCCCCACTGTGGTCAAGAAAGGCATTGAGCCGCGCCATGTCGACCTGCGGCCTTTCATTCTGTCTGCGGATCGCCAGCAGGTGACCACCGGCGGACTCACCCGGGTAGCGCTGCGCAAGGGCTCGCTGGTGGTGAACTCCTCCCAGGGTGGCGGCAGCAAGGACACTTGGGTTGTCTCCGAGGACGTACCCGGCGAACCCATGGCCTCAAGCCGGGATGCCGCCGAGCGGCAGTCGCAGACTCAAGACTAACTGCGGCCTGAATCTGGTCTGTGCCAGAACGGAACCGGATCTGAACCGGATCTGAACTGGCTCTGAACTGGCTCTGAACTGGGCCGCTTTAATGGGGCCTCAAACTGGCCCGAAGGATTGCACCTATGTTATCGCGCGTCGCCGAGAACATTTACTGGCTGGCCCGCTATATCGAGCGCGTCGAAGATACGGCGCGCCTGGTCAGCGTTAATGCCAATCTGCTGCTCGATCTGCCGCGCGGCATTGCCCCCGGCTGGAAGCCACTGATCGACATCTCCGGCGCCAACGAGCTATTTGAGGAGCACAACAAGGACTACGGTGAGCGCCAAGTGGTGCGTTTTTTGTTGGGTGATCGCCGCCACGGCGGTTCCATCATCTCGGCGCTGACGGCCGCGCGTGAGAACTGCCGCACCATCCGCGACATCGTGCCACGAGAAGCATGGGAGCAACTCAACGGCCTCTATCTGTTCGCCAGCGATCACCTTCAGGAGGGGTCGACCAAAAGCGGCCGCCATCGCTACCTGCGCGAGCTGATCGCCTCGGTGCAGGGCTTGAACGGCCTGCTTGACGGCACCATGCTGCACGACCAGGGCTATGAGTTCTTGCTGCTGGGTCGCTACCTTGAGCGCGCCGACATGACCTCGCGCATTGCCGACGTGCGTTCCGGCACTTTGCTGCCCGAGGCCGATGAACTGCGTCCCTTCGACACCATTCAGTGGGTGAGCGTGCTCAAATCCCTGACCGCCTATCAGATGTATCGGCGTAGCGAGCAGATCCGGGTGCAACGCGGCCCGGTGCTCCGTTTCATTTTTCACAGCGACAGCTTCCCGCGTGCGGTGCGCTACTGTATGGAAACCGTGCGCACTGGGCTTGAGCGCTTGCCGCAGAGCGACCCAGCCCTGCGCACCCTCGGGCGCTTGGCGCGCAGCCTCGATGCCGTGCAACTGGAGTCACTCAGTCATATCGAGTTGCACGACTTTGTCGATGAACTCCAGGACGGTATCGCCCAACTGCATCAGGAAATCGCCACTATATGGTTCCTGCCGCTGCCGGAGCCCCCGGCTGCCGAAGACAGTTAGGAGAGCTCCATGACCGATTCGCTCGACCCGGCTGTTTTGAACTTTGCCTACGCCTTTATTGGCGGGGTGATGACGCTGGTATTCATGTGGCTGGGCTTTAAGCTTTTTGCCAGTTCCTTGGGTTGCAACGTCAAGGCCGAACTCGCGCGCGGCAATCAGGCGGTGGGGCTGGCGATCATGGGCATTTTCATCGGCGTCGGGCTTACCCTGGGGCTGGTGATCGGCATGGCGCTGAACTGATGTCCGGTCGCGGTTTTGGTTTTTGGGCTCGGAGTCTGGCTCCGGCATTGGCGCTGGTGTTGGTGCCAACTCTGGCGTTTGCAGCTGCGGGTTTGGGTCATGTCGGCCATGCGCGTTGGACCGACAACTACGATGCCGATTTTCGCAAGTATTCCAAGCGCTACTTTGGGCCTGGTTTTGACTGGCGCTGGTTTAAAGCGCAGGCCATTGCTGAGTCCAGGCTGCGCCCGGGTGCCTATAACCCAAGCGGCGCGACCGGCTTGATGCAGATTCTGCCAAGCACCTTCAAAGAGATTCAAGGCGATAACCCCGCCTTTACCAACCTTCACGACCCGCGCTGGAACATCGCCGCTGGCATCTTCTACAACCGCTATCTCTTTGAGCGCTGGCGCAAGCGTATTGGTCATGGCGATGAGCATTTGCTCTATACCTTCGCCAGTTATAACGCCGGCTTTGGTCGGGTTAGCAAGGCCTATCGCCGGGCTGGGGGCAAGGCTGGGAAAGTCCTGCCCTGGCGACAGCTTGCGCCCTATGTGCCGGAGGAAACACGCGAGTATGTCAAGAAAATTCAGCGCCTGATGCACCCGGCCTTTGACCTCCAGGCCAACCTGGATCAGCGTGGACTGATACAAAAAGACGCTGGTCGGCTTTCTTTACCCGCAGGTCGTGCTAATCCTCGAAGTTCTTGAGGTAGATCTGCGAATTGCGCTCGGGTTTGTAGTTCGCGCGCTTGGCCTGGGGCAGCACCTCCAGTCCGGCAGGTTCGAAACCGCGTTCGCGAAACCAATGTGCGGTCTGGGTGGTGAGCACGAAGATGCCCTTGAGTCCTCGCTGGCGCGCGAGCTGTTCCATGTGCGCGAGCATGCGATCGCCGCGCCCGGAGCCACGATACTCGCCATGCACTGCCACGCAGGCCAGTTCGCCGAGTCCCGCTTCCAAGTAGGGAAAGAGCGCGGCGCAGGACAAAATGGTGCCGTCTTGCTCGGTGATCTGAAACTGCCCGATGTCGCTTTCCAGTCGCTCGCGCGAGCGACTGACCAGCAGGCCTTTGCGTTCAAGCGGGGCGAGCAGTTCCTGGATGCCGGCCACGTCGTCCAGGCGCGCTGGGCGCGGTTCCTCGAAAGATTCGCTGGAAATCAAGGTGCCGCTGCCATCGCGGGTGAAGAGTTCGCGCAGCAGGGCGCCGTCGCGCGCGCGCTCAATCAAATGCACCCGGCGGATGCCGCGGCGGCAGGCCTCGCGGCTGGCGCGCAGCACGGCGGCGGTTTCTTCCGGTAGGTCTTGGTTGTTGGTGAGCAGTTGATCGACCTCGGTCAGTGGCAGTTGGGCGCCGAGAACCGGATTCAGCCAGCCGGGTTCGAGCAGAAAAATCAGCTTATCAGCGCTTAAGCCCACGGCGGTGGAGCAAGCGACATCGGCCGCGCTCAGGTTGAAGACCTCGCCGGTCGGCGAGTAGCCCAGCGGTGGAATCAGAGCCACCGCTTTGGCCTCTAGGCGCTGGCGCAGGGCGGCACGGTCGATGCGCCGCACCGCGCCTGTGTGCTGGTAGTCGACCCCATTGAGTACGCCAAGCGGGCGGGCGGTGACAAAGTTGCCGGAGGCGACCGGGATGCGCACTCCAGCCATGGGCGAATTGGCCAGACCGAGCGACAGTAGTGCCTCGATCTCCACCCGCGCGACCCCGGCGGCCTCCTTAACGCAAGCGAGCGCGGGCTCGTCGGTGACCCTTAGCCCCTTTAGGTAGCGCATCTGCGCACCTTGGCGCGCCAAGCGCTGTTCGATTTGCGGGCGCGCGCCATGCACCAGCACCAGGCGAATGCCAAGACCGTGCAGCAGGGCAAAATCGTGTACAAGGTTGGGAAAGCCGGGGTCGGCGATGGCCTCGCCGCCAAAGCAGATGACGAAGGTGCGGTCGCGATGGGCGTGGACGTAGGGCGTGCACTGGCGGAACCAGGCGACGAAGGGGTCGCCTGGGTTGCTGATGCCAGGATCGCTGCTGGTCTCAACGGCGTTGGCAAACTGGGCTTCGGGGCCTAAGTGGGGATTGGTCATCTCGGATTGGGCTGAAGTTGTGGCAGAGGTTCAAGTGCCTTAAGTTGCATCGTCGGGCGCCAGCCCCAGTCGGGCGCGGCGCAATCGCAAGGAGCGCGGCGACAGGCCGAGTCGCGCGGCGGCAAGTTCGGGATTCTGATCACTTTGTTGCAGGGCGTCGAGCAGGAGCGGCTTTTCGATGGCATCGAGGCGTTCGGCAAGCGGACGCTGGGCCGTTGGCGGCGCACTGGCCAGTGGCGCGGCGGCGGAGGGATGGCTGCTCATGGCCGCAGGCGTCTGCTGGAGGTCGGGCAGGCGCAGATCAGCGGCGGTCAAGACGCTTGATTCGCACAAGGCGCTCGCGCGCTCAAGGATGTTTTCAAGTTCGCGCACATTGCCGGGAAAGGCGTAGTTGCAGAGCGCGGCCATGGCGTCGTCGGCAAGTGATTCGGCCGGGCTACCAGATTCTGCGGCAATGCGCGGCAGCAGATGCGCGACCAGCATCGGGATGTCGCCAGTGCGTTCGCGCAGGGGTGGCAAATGCAGGTCGATGACGTTGATGCGGTAGAAGAGATCTTGGCGAAAGGCGCCGCGCGCGACGGCATCGGCCAGATTCAGATGGCTGGCGCTGATGATGCGCACATCCACCGGTACCTCCTTGGCGGCGCCGACCGGGCGCACGCTTTTCTCCTGGATGGCGCGCAGCAGTTTCACCTGCATGGGCAGCGGCAGGTCGGCGATTTCATCGAGCAGCAGGGTGCCGCCCTGAGCGGCCTGGAACAGCCCCGGTTTGTCGCTGGTTGCGCCGGTGAAGCTGCCCTTGCGATGGCCGAAGAGCTCGCTTTCGACCAGGTCGGCCGGAATGGCGCCGCAGTTGACCGGCACAAAGGGCTGGTCGGCGCGCGGGCCGAGCTGATGAATCAGGCTGGCAGCCAGCTCTTTGCCGGTGCCGCTCTCGCCGCTGATGAACACCGGCGCCTGGTTGCGTGCGAGCTTGGCGATGAGTGTGCGCAGCTCAAGAATTTGCGGTGATTCGCCAATGAGTTTGGTCTGAGGGCCGTCGCTGGTGTTTAGGCTGTCGGTTGCGCGACCGCGCGCGCGCAGGGCGGCGGCGGCCAGCTCGCGCAGCACTCGCAGGTCGAGGGGTTTGGAGACGAAGTCAAAAGCGCCGGCTTTCATCGCGGCGACCGCCGATTCCATGTTGCCATAGGCCGTGACCATGGCCACCGGCATCTCGGGACAGCTCGCGCTGGCATGGCGTACCAGATCGGTGCCATCGCCATCGGGCAGGCGCATGTCGGTCAGGCAGAAGTCGAAGCGGTCCGCGGCCAGCGCCTGGCGCGCGGCTTTCAGGGTGCCAACGCACTGGGCCTCGAGCCCCATGCGCGCGAGGGTGATGCGCACCAGGTCGAGAATATCGGGTTCGTCATCGACAACCAGCGCGCGGGCTTTTGACTTGGCAGCGGCCTTGGGCATCGGACGGTTTCTGGACGTGGGTTCTTGGGAAGAAATTCTGGGACCGGATGCGGCGGATGGAGTCAGATCGGCAAAATCACGCGGAAATGGGCGCCCGGCGGAGGCTGATCACTATACTCCAAACGCAGGCCATTGGCTTCGCATAGCTCGCGGGCGGTGTAGAGCCCAAGCCCGGTGCCGGTGCTGGCGGTGGTGAAGAAGGGGTCGAACAGATGCGACACATGCTGAATCAGTACCCCGGGGCCATTATCGACCACTGCTAAATGCAGGGTGTTGCTGTCTGGCACGCGCGTCAGGCGGATATCGACACGAGTCGGCTCGCTTTCGGCATGGCCGTGGAGGAAGGCGTTCTCGCACAGGTTGCGCAACACCTGGCCGAAATGACGCGGGTCCAGGCTGACGCTGATGGGCTCTTCTGGCAGGTGCAGGCGCAGTGCATCGGGGTCGATGCGGTTGCCAGCTGTGTATTCATCGCGGAATTCGCGCAGCCAGGCGCCGAGGTCGAGCCGCTGCGGCTGCGGCTGGTCGCGCCGCGATAGCTCGAGAATGCTGGTGACGGTTTCATCGATGCGCAGCGCATTGCGGCGCACGATATTGAGCAAATGCTGCTCCTCCGGTCCGTTGTTCTGGGCCTCGGTCAGCAACTGCCCGGCATGGGTGATGGACGAGAGCGGATTGCGGATATTGTGCGCGATACTGGCTGTGAGCCGCCCGAGGGAGGCGAGCTTGATCTCCTGTGCCTCGCGCATCAGCTGGCGGTTATCGTCAAGAAAGATCAGTGCGCCGCCGGCGCGGAAATCATCCAGCCGTTGCAAGCGCGGCCTGACTTCATACTCGCCGAGGGAGAGCACCTCGTCATTTGGTCCGGCGCTGGCGAGGGCCTGGCCGACCCAGCGATTGAGTGCCGGGGACAGGCGCTCGAGCTGCTCTTTGTCGCGCGTCTCGCCGACACCGAGCAGGCGTTTGGCGGCATTGTTCAGCACCAGCAGGCTGCGGTCGCCGGTCACCGCCAGCACCCCGGTGGACATACTCTGGATGATGAACTCATTGAGCTTGGACAGATCGGCCAGATCGACCTGGCGCCGCGCGGCCAGATGCTCAGTCTCATGCAGCCGACGCGAGAGCACATGAGCGAGCAGCGCCACAGCGAAATAGGTCACCCCCAGCAGGCCGGCCTGGGTATAGTTGCCAGTCGGTGCGCTGGCGTAGAGTTCGGCATAAAATTGCTGGAAAATCACCGCCAGGGTCGCGAGCGCCGCGAATAGCAGCGACAGTCGGCCCTCGAGGGTGGTGGCGCCCGCGGCGACCACAATGGCCAGAATCAGCCCAAGCCCGGTGCTAATGCCGCCGCTCACATGCATGAGCAAGGTGTAGAAGACCAGGTCGAGAAAAATCGCGAGTTCAATCTGCCGTGCCGGTTTGGGGCGCCCGAGCAGCATCATTGCGCCGCCAATCAGCACCGACAGGGTTTGCAACTTGAGCAGCAGCCGTGCCATGCTCAGATCCCCATGGGCGCTGAGCCAGGTCGGCGTCTGTGGATAGAAGAAAATCACAATCAGTGCCAGCGCCAGGCTAAGGCGATAGAACAACAACCAGCCAAGCGCCTGCGGGGAATGCAGGGGCTGCGCTTTTGATGGTGGTGCTGAATCAGTTGACTCTTGCATTGGCTTTTAACATTACTGTGAATCACACGGGTTCATGACCCTGGGTGGTCGGGACTATGAACGTTAGAAACGCGATGAAAACGCTATTTTGCACCACGCCCCTTGGGTTCGCGAAACCATGAATCTGCACGAGTACCAGGCCAAAGCCCTGTTCCGCGACTATGGCATTCCAGTGCCGGAGAGCCGCGTGGCCGATAGCGTCGATTCTGCCGTGGCCGCTGCTGCGGCCGTGGGCGGCACGCAATGGATGATCAAGGCGCAGGTGCATGCCGGCGGTCGCGGCAAGGCCGGTGGTGTGATTCATTGCACCACGCTCGATGAGGTGCGCAATGCTGCCGGTCAACTGCTCGGGCGACCGCTAGTGACCGCCCAGAGCGGCGGACGCGCGCTGCCGGTGGAGCGGGTGCTGATCGAGGCGCCGGCTAGCGCAACCCAGGAGTTCTATCTGGCCATGCTAGTTGATCGCGCTGCCGAACGGGTGATGCTGATCGCCTCGCGTGCGGGCGGCGGCGACGTCGAAGCCGCTGCTGCGGCCAAGCCGGCCGCCTTCGAACGCGTCTGGGTGCATCCGGCCACTGGCCTGCGCGCCTGGCAGAGCCGCCATCTCGGCTACCGGTTGGGTTTGCCCGCCGCCACGCTAAAGCCCCTGCATCAAATTACCCAGGCGCTCTACCGATTGTTCATCGATAAGGACGCCAGTCTGCTCGAAATCAATCCGCTGGCACTCGGTGCCGGCGACCAACTGCTGGCGCTTGACGCCAAAGTGGTGCTGGATGCCAATGCGCTCTACCGCCATCCGGATCTGCAAGCCTTGCGTGATCGCAGCCAGGAAGACGAGCGCGAAGCGCGGGCCGACAAGCAGGGCCTGAGTTATGTGAGCCTCGACGGCAACATCGGCTGCATGGTCAATGGCGCGGGGCTGGCGATGGCGACCATGGATCTGGTGCAGCGCCATGGTGGCAAGCCGGCCAATTTTCTCGATGTCGGTGGCAATACCACCGCCGAGCGAGTGGCCGAGGCCTTCCAATTGATTCTGTCCGATGCCAAAGTCGGCGCTATTCTGGTCAACATCTTTGGTGGCATTGTGCGTTGCGATTTGATCGCCGAGGGCATCATCCAGGCCGTGGCGCGCACCGCGCTGCGGGTGCCGCTGGTGGTGCGCCTGGCCGGCACCAATGCCGAGCAGGGCCTGGCCATGCTGGCACAAAGCGGCTTGGCGCTTGAGACTGCGAGCGATCTCGCCGAGGCCGCTGACCGCGTGGTGGCCGCCGCCACGCGCCCGATAAACTTGGATACCTGAAGCCGAACAATGAGCATTCTGGTCGACGCCAACACCCGCCTGATCTGCCAGGGTTTCACCGGCAAGCAGGGGACTTTTCACAGTGAACAGGCGCTGGCCTATGGCACCCGCTTAGTCGGTGGCGTCACGCCCGGCAAGGGCGGTCAGCAGCATCTTGGCCTGCCGGTGTTCGACACTGTCGCCGATGCCGTGGCCGAGACCGGCGCTAACGCCAGCATGATCTACGTCCCGGCCGCCTTCGCCCCCGATGCCATTCTCGAGGCTGCCGATGCCGGTATCGAGGTCATCGTCTGCATCACTGAAGGCATTCCGGTGCTCGACATGCTCGCGGTCAAGGCTGCGTTGGCGTCTACTGGTGTGGCGCTGATTGGCCCGAATTGCCCGGGCGTGATTACGCCCGGCGCCTGCAAAATCGGCATCATGCCCGGTTCTATTCACCAATCGGGCTGCATTGGCATTGTCTCGCGCTCCGGCACCCTGACCTATGAGGCAGTGTTTCAGACCAGCCGCGCCGGACTGGGGCAGAGCACCTGTGTCGGCATCGGCGGCGATCCCATCCAGGGCCTGGATTTTATCGACTGCCTGCGGCAGTTTGAGGATGATCCCCAAACCGAGGCGGTGCTGATGGTCGGGGAGATCGGCGGTCAGGCCGAGGAGGAAGCGGCGCACTTTATTCGCGCCTCCATGTCCAAGCCCGTGGGTGCCTATATCGCCGGCCTGACTGCGCCGCCGGGCAAGCGCATGGGCCATGCAGGTGCCATTATCCAGGGCGGCGCACAGGGCGGCACGGGCACGGCGGAGGCCAAGTATCGCGCACTCGAACAGGCCGGCGTGGCGACATTTCGGTCCCCGGCCGAACTCGGCGAAGGCATGCTGAAGTTACTCGGTCACCCGCCCGCCTAGCCCCGGTGGCGCGCGCGGGCGTAGCCAAGCCGGCGGCGGGCTTTTATACTCACCCGGTCAACTTAAAGAAAAGCGACCAGATAAGCTTGCAGCCAAGCTGCCAGACAACCTGGCAGCGCTATCAACGGAATCACGGAGACCCTGATGAAGAAGGTCGAAGCCATCATCAAACCCTTCAAACTCGACGACGTACGCGAGGCCCTGTCCGCCGCCGGCATTACCGGCATGACGGCGATTGAGGTTAAGGGTTTCGGACGCCAGAAAGGCCATACCGAACTCTACCGCGGTGCCGAATACGTGGTGGATTTTCTGCCCAAGGTGAAGATTGAGCTGGTCGTGGCAAACGACCAGCTCGACTCCTGCGTCGAGGCCATCACCCGAGCCGCGCGCACCGGCAAGATAGGCGATGGCAAGATTTTCGTCATTGATGTGTCGCGCGTGGTGCGCATTCGCACGGGCGAAGAAGACGAAGCTGCGATCTGAGGCGGCGGCGTAGCGGCGAATTGATTCGCCGCGTCAAAGTAGGACGGCGAATTGATTCGCCGCGTCAAAGTAGGACGGCGAATTGATTCGCCGCGTCAAAGTAGGACGGCGAATTGATTCGCCGCGTCAAAGCAGGACGGCGAATTGATTCGCCGCATCAGAGCCTCAGCTCTGTTCTGGCCACTCAGTTCTGGTCAAGCCCAAGATAATCCCACACCTTGCGCCCAAGGCTGATGTCTTCTGGTTGCGGCTCGTCGCTGATAAAGCGCCCGGCTTCGCGGTTCATGACCAGCACCCGCTCGGCATCGGCCGCGAGCTGTTTTTCGCCCAGCGCGCGATAGGCCTGAACAAGCACCTCGAGTGCACTCTCCACTGCCGAGGTCCGCTGATAGCGTTCAACCACATATTGAGCCCGATTCGCCGCTGCCACGTAAGCTCCACGCTTCATGTAGTATCGCGCGACATTGACCTCATTCTTGGCCAGATTATTGCGCAAATAGAGCATGCGTTGGCGGGCATCGACTGCATACTTGCTGTTGGGAAATAGACGCACCAGCTCGCTGAAGTCCTGAAAGGCATCAAGCGCTGAGCCTGGATCACGCTGGGATGCATCGGTCGGGATGAAACGGTCGATAAAGCCAACGCTGCGGTTGTAGTTGACGATGCCTTTCAGATAATAGGCATAATCGACAAAAGGATTTTGCGGGTACAGCTTAATAAAGCGATCCGCTGCCGCAATGGCCGCCTCCGGTTGCTCGTCCCTGTAATAGGCATAGGCGACGTCAAGCTGCCCTTGCATTGCATAGCGGCCAAAGGGATAGCGCGCCTCAAGTTTCTCGAAGTAGTCGATGGCGCGCTGATAGTTGGCCGCATCAAGCTGCTGAGCCCCCTCGGTGTAGAGTTTCGATGCGCTCCAGCCCTCGGTCTGATCGAATTCTTTGTTCAGAATGCCGCAGCTCGCAACCAGCACAGGCAGCAGGCAGGCAAGCAGGAGTGACGCAAGAAATTTTGACCGCATGGCCTGTCGATCCGGGGTTTGTCTTTAAGGAAATGGCGCGCAGTATAGCAAACAACAGCGCGGACTTTTCGTTGCGTCCTGCTAGAACTGGCTGGGGCTGGCAGGGCGGGAGCGAGGGCCGCAACCGGGTGTTCGGGCTGGCCCGTTAGCCGGACTGCGGCCCAAGTACATAGACCAGGCCATTGCTGCCGACGGCGAAATAATCGCCGTTGCGCGCGTAGGCCAGGGCAATCAGCTTGACGGCCGAGGGGCTGATCCAGCTCCGGCGCCCCAGAATCCAGCTTCCAAGCGGTTGGCCGTTGCCGAGCGACCAGCGCTTGACATTGCCAGTGACGCTGCCGGTCAGGAGTTCATCCTCGCGCGGTGAGAAGACCGCGCTGCTGTAGGAGATGCCGCGCCCCACCCATTTCTGGAAAGGATTGAGCTCAAACAGCAAGGCCCCGCTGCGGGTGTCCCAGACCGCCGCGCGTGCGCTTTGCCCGGCAGCGAAGGCGTAGCGCCCACTCGGCGACAGAGCGGCGGTCATGCCATTGTTGTTGAGTTCCCAGCGGTGCAGTTCCTTGGCCTGTTGCAGATCCCACAGGCGCGCATAGTCATCGTCCGCGACAGTGAGCCCCAGCTTACCGTCGGCTGAGATGGCCACGTCATTGACTTCTTCCTCATGCGATAGGCGATGCTCAATGCCGCCACGACGCAGATCGAATACCAGCGCCTCGTTGTTTGCGGTGCCGATCAGCAGTCGCCGGCCGGCATCGGCTAACGCCATTGAAGTCACCTCTAGCGGCAGCATCCAGCTGCGCAGCGCCTGGCCGGTTTTCGCATCCCACAGAACCATGATAGGCGCCTGGTCGACGGTGACCGCATAGCTGGTATCGCCGGCCAGCGCCACCGCGACAAGCGCCGTTGGTTTCTCGCCATGGTGGTTCCAGTTGAAGCTGCGGGTGCTGTTGGCCAGATCCCAGAAGCTGCCGCCCTGAGTGACCGAGGCGATCACCAGTGAGCCAGCATCGCTGCTCAAGCTTGCGTCATATAGGCCCTGCTCCGCCACCCCGAAACTGTGCTTCTCGCCCGGGTCGAAGCAGCCGCTGAGCAAGAGCGCTGCGGTCAGCATTAATGCGCAGGGCAGCCAGCGGTCACGTAGCACCCAGGTCCCCGATGACGTCTGTAAAACACTAGCCGGGCGTTTCGCCGGTCGATGCGAATCGATCTGTTGAGTCTGAATGGGCACGCTGGCACGGGATTTCCCAGAAATTTCCTGAAACATGTTGGTCACTCCTTCTGTTCTGGACATGTCAGCAAAGCACATCAAGCGCCGGATTTCATACGCCACTGACCACTGCATCCTGAAACTGCAAGGACGCCAAGCGCGCATAGAGACCATCCTCGCGCATCAGGCTGGCGTGGGTGCCGCTCGCAACAATGCGCCCCTGGTCTAATACTAGAATACGATTCGCATTGCGCACGGTCGCCAGGCGATGGGCGATCACCATGCTGGTTCGGCCTTGCATCAGGTGTTCGAGCGCGTCCTGCACGAGGCGCTCGCTTTCGGCGTCGAGCGCGCTGGTGGCTTCATCGAGCAGCAGTAGCGCCGGGTTGCGCAAAATGGTGCGGGCGATGGCGATGCGCTGGCGCTCGCCGCCAGACAGGCGCACGCCGCGCTCGCCAAGGTAAGTATCGAAGCCCTGCGGCAATCGCTCAAGAAAGACATCGGCATGAGCGGCGGCGGCAGCGCGGCGGACATCTTCATTGCTGGCGGAGTCAAGGCCATAACGGATATTCTCCCAGGCACTGGCGCCGAAAATCACCGGGTCCTGCGGCACCAGTGCAATCTGGCCGCGCAGGTCGCGCAGATCGAGGTGTCGAAGATCCACGCCGTCGAAACGAATGGCGCCCTGTTGCGGATCATAAAAGCGCAACAGCAGTGCGAACAGGGTCGATTTACCAGCGCCCGAGGGACCGACCAGCGCCACTCGCTCGCCGGGCTGAATCTCCAAGCTGAGCCCATCGGCGGCCGGTGTTTCCGGGCGACTCGGGTAGCAGAAGCGCACCTGCTCGAAGCGCACGGCGCCGCGCGCCGGCTCTGGCAGCGACTCGGGCTTGGCCGGACTGGTCACCGCGGGCTCCAGGCTGAGCAGTTCCATCAGTCGCTCGCTGGCGCCGGCACCGCGCAGCAGTTGCCCGAGCAGATCGCTCAGTGAGCCAACCGAGCCAGCCACCAGCACGGCATAGAACAGGAAGGCCGAGAGGTCGCCGCCGCTCAGGGTTCCAGCCAGCACCTGGCGGCCACCGACCCAGAGCACAGCGCCAATGGCGCCAAAGGTGAGCAGGGTGGCGATGCCGGAGAGCAGCGCGCTGCTGACTGAGCGCTGCATAGCCACGCGAAAAGCACGTTCGACTTGGTCGGCATAGCGGCGGTTGTCGATCGGCTGGTGATTAAACGCCTGCACGGTGCGAATGCCATGCACGGCTTCGTCGATATAGGCGCCGATGTCGGCGACGCGATCTTGACTGGCGCGCGAGAGTTTGCGCACTCGTGATCCGAGCAGCCAGCTGGGGCCAACCACCAGGGGCACGCCGAGCAGCACCAGGGCGGTTAGCGCCGGGCTGGTGATGGCGAGCATCAGCACCCCACCGATGACCAGAAGCGAAGTGCGCAGCACCATGGCAAGCGTCGAGCCGACCACCACTTGCAACAGCGCTGTGTCGCTGGTCAGCCGGCTGATGACTTCTCCGGCGCGCACGCTCTCGAAATAGCCGATATCCAGATGCAGCACACGCTCGAACACCGCCTGGCGAATATCCGCCACCACCCGCTCGCCGATCCAGTTAAGCAAGTAGCTGCGCGCGACAATGGCTGCTGCCGTGAGCACTACCACCGCGAGAAAAAACACCAGAGCCTGATTGAGTGCAGTGAGCGAGCCAGTGCTGAGCCCCGAGTCCACGACGGTGCGGATCACCTGCCCGAAGGTCAGCACCGATCCGGCCGCCACCAGCAGTGCCAGCAGGGCACCAAAGAGATGCAGGCGATAGGGTTTGGCGAAGCGCAGTAGCCGCAGCAGCGCGCGCGGATTGCGGGTGGCGGGGCGGTCAGGCGGGGCACTGGTCGACGATTGATGATGCATGCAGGAAAGGTCCGTGAAAAACTGTCAAGATAAGACTTTTATACCGAGCCGACATGGGTTTTCGGCCCAAAACAGAAAACGCATTTTCTACAGCGATACAGCCGAGCGGGCGATGATTTTTGTGCCAATCGCCATCAGCCGCGTCCACCTCCACCCAATTCCGGAGAACCATGACCCAAGCGCCAGACACCGCTGCACAGGTTGTTGTGCATAACCCCACGCCGGCGGATATCCCCAATATTCGCAAGCTGTTCGCTCGCGCCTATGCCGGCAGTGGCGTGAGCAGCTATACCGCCAGCATGCTGCGCGGGCAAATTAACAAGTTTCCGGAAGGGCAGTTTATCGCTGAATATGAGGGCGATCTGATCGGTTTCTGCTCGAGTTTTCTCATCAGCGGCGAAATCGCGCTCAAGCCCCACACCTGGAACTGGATCACCGGCAGCGGTTATGCCAGTCGCCACGATCCCAATGGCGACTACCTCTACGGCGTGGAGGTGTGTGTCGATCCGGACTTTCGCGGCTTGCGCATCGGCCAGCGCCTGTATGACGAGCGCAAGAAGCTGGTGCAGGCATGGGCGCTGCGCGGCATTATCTACGGCGGGCGCCTGCCCACCCTGGCCGCCGCCATGGAGCATTTCGCCAAGCCTGAGGACTATATCGAGGCTATTCGCCAGGGCCGCGAGAAAGACCCGGTGCTCACCTTTCAGTTGCGTAACGATTTTGACGTGATCGGCCTGCTGCCGGATTATTGGAACGAGGATCGCCAGTCGCTTGGCTATGGTGTGCATCTGCTGTGGCGCAACCCTCAGGCCCCGGACGAGAAGGAAGAAGCGCGCGCCAAGCCCTTCGGCGGGCGCCTGACCGACACCGTGCGGGTGGCGACCGTGCAGTATCAGCAGCGGCGGGTGAAATCCTTTGAGGAATTCGTCGAAATGCTGCGCTACTTTGTCGATGTCACCGCCGATTACCGCTCCGACTTCTGCGTCTTCCCAGAATTATTCTCGCTACAGCTCTTGTCGATGGAGGACTCTGAGCTGTCCCCGTCGGAAGCCATCGAGGCCCTGACGCGCTGGACCGATCCTATAAAGACTGCGCTGCGTGACATGGCGGTGCGCTACAACATTAATATTATCGGCGGCTCGCACCCGACGAAAATGCCCAACGGGCGGGTCGAGAACATCTGCTACGTGTGTCTGCGCGGCGGCGAGGTGCATGAGCAGGCCAAGATCCATCCGACACCGAACGAGGTCTACTGGTGGAATATCGAAGGCGGCCATGAGCTGTCCACCATCAACACCGATTGCGGCCCCATCGGAGTGCTCATCTGCTATGACGCCGAGTTCCCCGAGCTCTCGCGCCATCTCGCCGACCAGGGCGCCAACATCATTTTTGTGCCCTTCTGCACCGATGAGCGCCAGTCCTACTTGCGTGTGCGTTACTGCTGCCAGGCGCGCGCGGTGGAGAACCAGTGCTATGTGGTCATGTCCGGCAACTGCGGCAATCTGCCCAATGTCGCCAACATGGATATTCAATACGCCCAAAGCTGCATCCTAACCCCTTGCGATTTTCCCTTCGCGCGCGACGGCATCGCCGCCGACACCACGCCCAATGTCGAGACCGTCGCTTTTGCCGACCTGCGCCTCGCCGACCTGCGCGAGGCGCGCTATTCCGGCACGGTGCAGAATCTGAAAGATCGGCGGCATGATCTTTATCATCTGGTATGGCGGGAGTAAGCGGTTGATCAGTAATGGCGACAAACTGAAAGAGCAACTGGGTAAGGAGCGCAGATGAAGATTTTCATCGCTGGACACCGTGGCATGGTGGGTTCCGCCATCTTGCGACAACTCGCCACGCAGCAAGGCATCGAGCCGGTCACGCGCACCCGCGTCGAACTCGATCTGCTAGACGCCCATGCCGTTGAGAATTTCTTTGCCGAACAGCGTCCGCAGCAGGTTTATCTCGCGGCGGCCAAGGTCGGCGGCATCTGGGCCAATGAGCACCTGCCAGCCGAATTTATCTATCAAAACCTCATGGTTCAGGCTCATGTGATCCATGCCGCCTGGCGCCATGGCGTGGAGCGACTGTTGTTTCTCGGCAGCTCCTGCATCTACCCGCGCCTGGCCCCCCAACCAATGCCAGAAAATGCCTTGCTGACTGGCCCCCTGGAACCCACCAACGAGCCCTATGCGGTCGCCAAAATCGCCGGCATCAAGCTGTGCGAATCTTACAATCGTCAGTACGGCACGGATTTTCGCAGCGCCATGCCGACGAATCTCTACGGCCCCGGAGATAACTTTAATCTGCGCGAAAGCCACGTCATCCCGGCGCTGCTGCGCAAATTCCACCAGGCCAAGCTGGAACAGGCGCCCGAGGTTGAGGTCTGGGGTAGCGGCCAAGCGCAGCGCGAGTTTTTGCATGTCGATGACATGGCTGATGCCTGCGTGCATCTGATGAATCTGCCCCCGGAGCAATACGCCAGCCTGACCGATCCCATGTGCTCCCATGTTAACGTCGGCAGCGGCAGCGACCTGCCCATCCGCGAACTGGCCGAAACCATCGGTAAGGTCACCGGTTACCAGGGCCAGATTCGCTTCGACGAAAGCCAACCGGACGGCCCGCCACGCAAGCTGCTCGATGTCAGCCGCCTGCAAAGCCTGGGCTGGCAGGCGCGCATCGGACTCGAGGAGGGGCTAGCGCAGACCTACCAGTGGTTTCTGGATCATCAGCATCAGCTCAGAGCCTGAGCCCCCTGAAGTGAATCCCGCCCGGGTCTGTCCACTCACGAAGTTATTCCGGCAGATTCCTTGTAACTATTTTGGGTGACCATTTTGGCGCAGTGCCAAATGGCGTGCCGGAGCCTCGGGCCAAACGCAGATTGTCGACATATTGGCTTGACGAATTAGCGAAGCAGGGTTTATCCTCGCTAAATCCTGTGAAGTGTCGACAATCTAGACAATGCTGGCTGCCATCACCTCAACCACCGACAGCGATACCCTGGCCGACCGGGTCTTCGCGCAAATCCGCTGCGCCATTGTCGAGGGAGAGATTGCGCCTGGTAGCAAGCTGAGCGAGCCAGTGCTGGCGGATCGCTTCGCGATCAGCCGCGGGCCGCTGCGCGAGGCCATGCGGCGGCTGGAGGCGACCCATCTGGTCGAGCGCCGGGCCAATGTGGGCGCGCGCGTGGTGTCGCTCAGCGCCGGGCAGTTGGTAGAGCTTTACCAAGTGCGCGAGACGCTCGAGGGACTGGCTGCGCGCTTGGCGGCGGAGACCATGACGGATGCCGAGATCGCCGAGCTGCAACGCCTGCTCGACGCCCATCGCGCCAGCGTTGCGCGCGACCACTGGCAGGCCTATTTTCAGAGCGAGGGCGACTGGGATTTTCACTATCGTATCGTGCATGGCAGCGGCAACCGGCGCCTGATCGCCATTCTGTGCGATGATCTCTATTACCTCGCACGCATGTACCGCTGCCAGTTCGGCATGAAAAGCGAGCGCGCTACCGCAGCACTCAAAGAGCACGGCCTGATCGTCGATGCCATCGGCGAGCGCGACGGCGAGCTGGCCGAATGGCTGATGCGCCGGCATATCCGCGCCTCGCGCCGTCATGCCGAGCAGTGCATCGCGAGCCACCCGCACCAACCAACCATGAGGCCCGTCGCATGAGCCAGTCCACCCCGGCTACCGATTCAAGTCCCAATCCCGGCACCCATCTCGATCTTACCCCGGGCGCCCGCCTGCGTGCTGCACTTGCAGAAGAACAACCGCTACAGGTTGTCGGCGCTGTCAACGCCTATCACGCCATCATGGCCGAGCAGCTCGGCTTTCGCGCGCTTTATCTGTCCGGCGGCGGCGTGGCCGCGGCCTCCTACGGGTTGCCAGATCTTGGCATCACCAGTCTGGATAATGTGCTCGAGGACGTGCGCCGCATCACTTATGCCAGCGACAGGCCGCTGCTGGTCGACGCTGATACCGGTTTTGGCGGGGCGCTCAACATTCAGCGCACCATCCGCGAGCTAATGCGTGCTGGCGCCGCTGGTTGCCACATTGAGGACCAGGTCGCGGCCAAGCGCTGTGGTCACCGGCCCGGAAAGGCCATTGTCTCGCTCGCGGAGATGGTTGATCGCGTCAAGGCGGCGGTGGATGCGCGCAGTCAAGACTTCGTCATCATGGCGCGTACCGATGCCCTGGCCGTTGAAGGGCTGGACGCTGCCATTGAGCGCGCTCAGGCCTGCGCGGAAGCCGGCGCGGACATGATCTTTCCAGAAGCCGTTACTGCCCTGGATCAGTATCAGCGTTTTGTCGATGCGACTGGGGTGCCGGTGCTCGCCAATATTACCGAGTTTGGCAGCACGCCGCTCTTTACCACCCAGGAACTCGCCTCGGCCGGCGTTGGGCTTGCGCTCTATCCATTGTCCGCTTTCCGCGCGATGAACCTGGCCGCGCTCAAGGTCTACAACGCCATCCGTCAGGAAGGCAGCCAGGCTGGGGTTGTCGACATCATGCAAACACGCATGGCGCTCTATGAGTTCCTCGACTACCACGCCTTTGAAGAACATCTTGACCGACTTTTTGCCGAACAGCGGCAAAACACCGCGAACTGACTGACGCCTCGCCGGTGATGCGGATTTCTTTCCTGTCCACACTGATTCCTTCTGGTTTACCCGGAGCAGCCCATCATGACTGACAGCCCAGCGACCACCACGCCCCCGATTTCCCCCAAGCCAAAAAAATCCGTCGCCCTGTCCGGCACTGTCGCCGGCAACACCGCCATCTGCACCGTCGGGCGCACGGGCAACGACCTGCACTACCGCGGCTTCGACATTCTCGACTTTGCCGACAAGGCCGAGTTCGAGGAGATTGCTCATCTGCTGATCCACGGTCGTCTGCCGACGGCCGCTGAGTTGTCGGCCTACAAGCGCAAACTGAAAAGCCTGCGCGGACTGCCGGCGGCGCTCAAGACCGCGCTCGAGCAGCTGCCCCCATCTGCGCACCCAATGGACGTGCTGCGCACCGGCTGCTCCATCCTCGGCACGCTTGAGCCAGAGAAGGACAGCATGCCGGCCGCTGCCACGCGCGACATCGGCGACCGGCTGCTGGCCAGCTTTGGTTCCATGCTGCTCTATTGGTACCACTTCGCGCACAATGGCAAGCGCATTGAGGTCGAGACCGACGATGATTCCATCGGCGGCCACCTGCTGCATCTGCTCCACGGCGAGCGTCCCTCGCCAACCTGGGTCAGCTCCATGCACTGCTCGCTGATTCTCTATGCCGAGCATGAGCTCAACGCCTCCACCTTCGCTGCCCGTGTCATTGCAGGCACCAACGCCGATGTCTATTCCGCTATCAGCGGCGCCATTGGCGCCCTGCGCGGCCCCAAGCACGGCGGCGCCAATGAGGCCGCCTGCGAAATCCAGAGCCGCTATGTCAGCGCCGATGAGGCCGAAGCGGACATCCTTGAGCGCATCGGGCGCAAGGAGATCATCATCGGCTTCGGCCATCCGGTCTACACCACCGGTGACCCGCGCAATCAGATCATCAAGGCCGTCGCCCGGCGCTTGAGCGAGGACAACGGCGCCATGCGCATGTTCGAGGTCGCCGAGCGGCTGGAGTCAGTCATGTGGGACGCGAAAAAGATGTTCCCCAATCTCGACTGGTTCTCGGCTGTCTCCTACCACCAGATGGGCGTGCCCACGGCGCTGTTCACGCCGATTTTCGTCATCTCCCGCACCACCGGCTGGATCGCCCATGTGATCGAGCAACGCGAAGATGCCAAGATCATTCGCCCGAGCGCCAATTACGTCGGCCCGGAGAACCGCTCCTGGGTGCCGATGGATCAGCGCTAAACCTGTTAACTACCAACCGCTAATCACTTCCCTATGAGCTCTCACACCGCCGACACCAACCTGCGCCCTGATCCCGACGCGGAGCTGGTCGCCATCGCTGACTACCTCTGTGACACCGGTATTCACTCCGTCGAGGCCCAGACCACCGCGCGCCATTGCCTGATGGACTCCCTAGGCTGCGCCATGCTAGCGCTGCAATACCCGGAGTGCACCAAGCATCTGGGCCCTTTCGTGCCCGGTACCTTGGTGCCGAATGGCTCGCGGGTGCCGGGCACGCCACATTGCCTCGACCCGGTCAAAGCCGCCTTCGACATCGGCGCCATGGTGCGCTGGCTCGACTTCAACGACACCTGGCTGGCGGCCGAATGGGGCCATCCGTCCGATAATCTCGGCGCCATCCTCGCGCTGGCGGATTTCCTGTCACGCCAAGCCCTGGCGCGCGGTGAAGCACCGCTGATGGTCGCCGACATCCTCGATGCCATGATCCGCGCGCACGAAATCCAAGGCGTACTGGCGCTGGAGAACAGCTTCAACCGCGTCGGACTCGATCACGTCCTGCTGGTCAAGGTCGCCTCCGCTGGCGTGGCCGCGCGCATGCTGGGCCTCGACAAGGACCAGATCATCGATGTACTCAGCCACGCCTGGATCGACGGCCAGTCCCTGCGCACCTACCGCCACGCGCCCAACACCGGCTCGCGCAAGTCCTGGGCCGCTGGCGATGCCAGTTCGCGCGGGCTGCGCCTGGCCATGATGGTCGCCAAGGGCGAGATGGGTCTGCCCTCGGCACTCACCGCCAAAGGCTGGGGTTTCCAGGACGTGCTGTTCAAAGGGGAGCCACTGCGCCGCTCGCGTGACTATGGCAGCTATGTAATGGAACATGTGCTCTTTAAGCTCAGCTTCCCCGCCGAATTCCATGCCCAAACGGCGGTGGAATGCGCCATGGAACTGCACAGCCAGGTGCGTGATCGTATCGATCAGATCGAGCGCATCGAGCTGACCACGCAGGAAAGCGCCATTCGCATCATCAGCAAGGACGGCCCACTGCATAATCCAGCAGACCGCGATCACTGCCTGCAATACATGGTGGCAGTGCCCCTGCTGTTCGGTCGCCTGACAGCGGAAGATTACGAAGACGCCGTCGCGCTCGACCCGCGCATTGATGAGCTTCGCGGAAAAATGCAGGTGCGCGAAGATCCACGCTACACCGCCGAATATCTCGACGCGGACAAGCGTTCCATTGCCAACGCCGTGCAGGTCTTCTTCAGCGACGGCAGCTCGACCGAGAAGGTAGAGGTGGAATATCCAATCGGCCACCGTCGCCGGCGCGCCGAAGGGATTCCGGTGCTCGAGAAGAAATTCTCAGCCGCCCTGCGCACCCGCTTTCCGCGCCGGCAAGCCGAGCGCATCGCAGCGCTGTGCCAGGATGAGGCGGCACTGCTGGCGACGCCTGTGCCGCAGTTTGTGGAGTTGCTGTTGCCCTAGCGAATAAAGATGGCAACCTCGGTACGATGGCGCTATCATTAAGGGGCTTTTGCGACACCGGACCCACCGTCAAGATAATCCCATTTTGCGAATTTTTATCAATTCGCAAGTCTCCCTTAACGTTCAGCCGTTCTTCGTAGCGTTTGGTCTTCAACATTGCAGGGGAAAAGATAATGCAGCTAACTCAAGCAACTAGTCGATCAGTCAAATCAGTGGCACTCGGAACGCTCGCTGGCGCCTTGCTGGCAGGCTCAATAGCCGTAATGCCTGGGTCTGCCGAGGCCGCGCAGGTGCGCATTCACAACACCACTGACCTGAATGTGCGCAGCTGCCCTTCAACCGATTGTCGGGTCCTTGGTGTGCTTCGAGCCGGCACTTGTGGAGTCGCTCGTGGCTGGGCCGCAGGGCGCAGTTGGGTAGAGATTACCTACCGAGGGCAGCGCGGCTTCGTGTCGGCTGCCTATGTACGCCGCGGTTGCTAAGCAACAATTCGAAAAATAGTAACTGCTCAGAGGTCTTGTCAAACTGCGCGTTCTTGGCTTGTCCTCAAATCATCCTTGATGTCAGGGTCTCAGTAGGCGATTACGCCTAACTGACAATGCCTCTTGGGCTGATTGCCGAGCTTAGCGCAGTCAACAACCGACAGGCTATCCCGATCCGGAAGCGGCAAGCGCAGCTCAGGCGGCAAGCGCAGCTCAGGCGGCAAGCGCAGCTCAGACGGCAAGCGCAGCTCAGACGGCAAGCGCAGCTCAGACGGCAAGCGCAGCTCAGAAAGCGCCGCCGCAAATCAAGCAAGCCGCCACCCTCCGGTTGATGCAACAAGCCACTGCCGAAGTTGCCTCGGCGAGAGAGCCGCAGTTTGGGGGCATGCTCATTCTGGCGTGTTCCCGGTAAAGGAGAAAGGGCGGTGCCCATCTGGCCCGAGCCAGATGGGCATCGCAATCTATCTCCTGCCACCAAACCGCGCCAAAAGATCCCGGGCCTTTCGGTTCCGAGATCGGTTCGCAGCGTTTCGTCACCCTGTGCTCTTTCCCGATCAACACTCCTAGAACTCCCCAATTGGAACCTTTCAAACCCGCGTTGGGTCTATTGGCGGTGGCAAGACACCGACGACGCAGGCGGGGTAGTTGAACAGTTACCAAAACAAATTGGGTGCGGCTCCTTTAGAACGACGCTCAGCGACTAGAAAACAACAGCTTAACCAGCTAGAAACCTGAGGACAGGGAAGACAGGGCCTCCACTCGGGTGCGAAACTGAAGGGACGAAACTTTTGTCACGGACCCTGAGGAGACCCTGTCGATGCCATGCTACACGATTTCTTTGCCAAGCCTCGATTGCTACGAGGGGGCGATCGCGCAGTTCGTCCAACTGCTTGAGACGCTGAGCGGGGAGCAAGCCCAACATGCCACGCACGGGGAAATCGAAGCGCTGGTGCAACAGGGCGGCATGAAGCTGCTGTGTGAGATGGTCCAGTCGCACCTGGAACAAAGAGCGCGAGAGGAACCGCGGTATGCGTCCGTGATTGGCGCCGATGGTTATCCCCGGACCCATCATCGCGCCGGCTGTACCCGACTTCTGGAGACCCGCTTTGGGGAAGTGACCGTCACGCGCCGGGGCTACGGTGCGCGGGGACTCCAGAGCGTCTTCCCCTTGGATGCTGAGCTGAATCTGCCCCCGGGCAGGTATTCCCATGGCCTGTGCGAGGTGCTGGCCGGTGAGGTCGTGAACAACTCCTTCGACGCCGCGCTTGCGGCACTCGAACAAGCCGGCGGCGGGACGCTGGCCAAGCGCCAAGCCGAGGAGGTGGCCGTGCATCTGAGCCAGGACTTCGACGCCTTCTACGCCCAACCCTTTGTCCCCCAGGAGCCGAATGAAGCGAGCGAACGCCTCCTGATCATCAGTGCTGACGGCAAGGGCATCGTGATGCGCCCCAGCGATTTGCGCGAGGCCACCCGCAAGGCGCGCGAGCGCCAAGCGCACAAGCAACAGACCCGGCTGAGTCCTGGGGAGAAAAAGCAGCGCAAACGCATGGCCACCGTCGCCTCGGTCTATGAGGTCGAGCCCTACCCACGCACCCCAGAGCAGATCCTTGATCCCAAACAAGCCCCCGCGGGCAAACGTCCCGAAGTCCAGAACAAACGCACCTGGGCACGCGTGGAGGCCGATCAGCGCACCGTCATCGAGCAGGCGTTTGAGGAGGCCATGCGCCGCGACCCGGATCAGCACCGCCGCTGGGTGGTGCTCTGTGACGGTCAGGAAGATCTGCTGCGCCAAGTCACAGCCGCGGCCGAGCGCTACAAGGTCGAGGTGGTGGTGATCCAGGACTTCATCCATGTGCTGGAATATCTGTGGAAAGCCGCGCATGCGCTCTTTCCCGAGACCCCCGCGGAGCGCGAGCAGTGGGTGATGGAGCGCGCCATGGCCATCCTCGAAGGTCGCGCCCACGACGTGGCCGTGGGACTGCGCCGCGCGGCAACGCGCAAGCAACTCGGCGAGACGGCGCGCAAACCCATCGATAAGGCGGCCGACTATATCGACAACAACCGCGAGCGCCTCGAATACGACCAAGCGCTTGCGCTGGGGCTGCCAATCGCCACTGGTGTGATCGAAGGCGCCTGTCGCCATCTCGTCAAAGATCGCATGGATCTCACCGGGGCGCGTTGGGGGCTGGCCCGCGCCGAGGCGATCCTGAAACTGCGCTCACTAAAGATCAGTGGGGACTTGCCGGCCTATCTTGCGTTTCACTTCGACGCTGAGCACCGACGCCACTATCCAGGACCACCGATCCCGCTGGACTTGCCCGTGGCGGCATGATGTCTCACTTGCGCCATCACCATCGACCGGAAACGTCGCCCGCAACCGCTGGATTCTGCGGCGCTTGGCGTCGTTCCAAAAGAGCCGCACCCAAACAAATTCCCACGTGTTGACAAGAATTGTTAGCTTACGCTTCGCTAACCCGGCTATCACTTGTTTGGGTTGTTCTAGAGGCGTTACTAGCTGTTCGGAATAATGATTTGACAAGGAAGACCTAATAGAAGAGTCTGTCTTCGCGCCGTCGAAAACCACCGGAGTGTGAGCAACCTCGGATTACGCCGAGATGCGGAGTCAAGGGTTGCTGAAACCTTTGGCCGGTGCAATCCCAAGGCAGCGCATGTGGCGAGTAGGGCTGGGCCCGGCATCAGAGCGAGCTCCCCATCCATGAGCCCTTTGGTCTTGGTGCACTTACTTTGCTTAAGCCTCAGGCCCTTGCCTGCAGCGTGTGTGCCTATCGCGTAACAAAAATACTCAACAAGCACCAACTCTTCAATACTCGAATGACAACCCCGCAAAACGAAAAACAGGTACGCAACCAAGAAATTCTTAATCGCCTGAGTGTCGCTTTTGGCGAAGAGCGCGTTGGTGAATTATCCGACATTGATGGGCTCGCTATGTTGTCGATCTTCTTGCGCACTGCTCCAGCGCATGCAGAGGCCGATCAAGATCAAACTGACAATACAACCCACAGAATCACACGGGAAGATTGGGTCAAGCTCCGCCATGCAATGCGCGACCCGGCTCATATTCAGAACGAAACACAACATTTCGCGGGCCTAATCGACGATAGCCCGCATTTACCTGGCTACGCTTCTCTTGTCGAAGAAATCCCACGAATGCGCCAGCATATTGGCGAGTGGCTGGCAAGCGTGGATGCTGAGTATCATCCTAGCTCCACGTCGCTCGATGACCTTAGAGCGCTTAAACTGAAGACTGAGCAACGGCTGCGCCTCCTCAATACGCTTTCTGCTGAAACTCAGCGCGAACTCGATCAACTGATCATTGCAATCCGCGCGCATGAGACAATTCAGTAAAACAATTTACTCAATAGCAAACCACACCTAAAGCAAGATTCACTTCAGCAAAAACCTCAAATGGCCCCCGACCCACTTATTATTTTGTCGCCGCCGCGCTCATTTTCTTCCGTCGTCTCGACAATGATCGGCGAGCATCCGGACCTTTATTGCTTTCCAGAATTGCATCTCTTCGTCGCTCAAACAGTTGCCGAAGTCATTGAGCGAGAGAGCAAAAATGGGCACTATAGTGGCCCGCAAGGTCTCCTGCGAGCAATCGCAGAACTGCGAGAAGGGCGCCAGACTACTAGTGGTATTATCCGCGCCGGTCTGTGGTTGAATGCCAGACGCGATTGGACAGTCAAGCAACTCTTCGATGAGCTTCTAGCTGCCGTAGAGCCGGCTATCGGTATAGAAAAAAGCCCGGTGACCAGCATGCGCGTGGCGTTTCTCAATAATGTACGACACTGCTATCCGAAGGCCAAATATTTGCATCTGACCCGCCATCCGGTTTCAACGCGCTTGTCAATGCAGGAGTTTTTTTCTGAACGCAAGACGCTTCGAAGGCTCACCGAGCGCACGCGATCACTTGAAATGGATCACATGCTGATCTGGTATCATATGCATCGAAATATCCTGGAGTTTTCCAGCAATCTTCCCGATGGGCAGGTTTTTCGGATAAAGGGCGAGGATCTGCTTTCGAGCCCTGATCTTTACCTACCGCAAATCGCCGACTGGCTTGGCGTGCGCACGGATCGCGAAGCAATCGAGCAGATGAAGCATCCTGAGAATTCACCCTATGCCCGAATCGGTCCGATGCACGCGCGTGGCGGCAATGACGGGAAATTTATGAGTAGCCCCAATCTGAGGCAAACCCAAGTCCCCGAGCCGAGTCTAGACGCATTTTTCGAGGCTGAACCGACCCAATGGATTTCTGCACAGGGTGAAGCCCTTCTTGGCGATCTTGGCTTAGAGTTTGTCAATCAGCCTTTTATTAAGAATGAAATGCGCGGACTCTCCCAACGTCTCGGCTACCATTAAGCCAATTCACCCCGCCTATAAAAGCCACCAATGATCGAAACCCCAATCTGCCGAGATATCACTCCAAGCGACACCCTAGGGTGCCTGTTTCCAAACCAACCTGATCGGCCAGTCGCTCATGCAATCGATACCCTGGGTTTCGAGCACTGGTTCTATCTTGCGCAAGTTGCCCACGATTTTGACGATCAACAGAATCGGATTAAGATTCAAGCTTGTGAGCTTAAGACCGGTATTTGGCATACGCTGCTTGATAGCAGCCTTAACCAGGAACCATTGCAGACCCAAGAACCAGTACAGATCTCCGGCCAAGAGCTTGTAGAAACGACATGCGACATCGCAATCCTCGACGCAGGTGACAGCAGAAAGAGCCGCCTTTGCCTCAAGGTAATCACACCAAACCTCGAGACATATTTTTTAAGCATAGATAATCTTCCCGTTGGCCAATTTTCAGAGATTAACGTCAAGGATCACGCTGAATGTGCTTCCGCGTTCTATTATGCATCCTGCCTTCATTGCAGAGACAGGACGCTACTGGTGGGGCGCGAACAAAGGTCCGTTGGCCATATCAACCGACTCATTGATGTTACGGCGCAGTTGTCACCGCTGGACGGCGAAATCGTTCTTGATACTGATCCCTTAAACTTGCTTGACTTGCTGGAACAATCAAAAAATCACGCAGTGAACCATGTCGTGAGCTTCAGCGGGGCGCTTTACGTCAGTATCGAAGACATCCAGCTGGGTTGCAGTATCTGGAGCACCTCGCCCGCTGCAGAGCCCATTCGCTGGAGACCCATTTTCGAGCAAGGCGCGGAACGCTATGCACAGAATATGCAAGTATTCAGCTGTGTCGTGCATCGGGGGAGCCTGTTCCTAGTTGCGGGAACCAGCATTGATGCTCGTTATCCGGTATCAGGTTTTTTCGACTACCAGGGTTTTGAGCTTTTGCGCATTGATCCCGACGATCACTGGGAGCTGCTATTTGGTGTGCCACGCTTTTCAGTCAGTGGACTCAAGCTCCCGTTGTCGGCCCTAGGACCAAGCCTAGGTGATCGCAAAGCACGCGAATGGCTATTCCTGCATAGCCAAAACGATCATCTTTTGATGGGTACGAGCGATAATGAGGGTCTTCAGTTATCTTTCTCTCGCAACGGTATCGACTGGCAGCACATGACACGAGATGGATTTGAGCGACTCGATCAAGTGAAAACATGCAAAGCGATTGCGTGCGGAGATGACGATATCGTTCTGCTGGCCGAAAACGTCGACTTTAACCTAACTGAAAGCATCCGGTTTGTACATATTTCGAATACTGCTTTTTCCATCTGAAGTGCCATTCTATCGCGTTGACTGTTCGAGTTTAATCATTCCCTGTAATCACTGAGCCTCAAGTGCATGCGCCCCGTCTCTTCAAACTCGCCTTTTCGACTCAGGAGATTGCAAGATCAAAGTCCACTTCACCCGAACTTCGCGGGTAGCGATATTTCGATAGCAGCAATTGCCCCGGACCGATGTGATTCAGCTGTTACGCAATGGTGTGACGACCATCTGGTGATGCGCAACCCAATGGTTTCTGCGCGCAATCAATTGTTTTTATTTTTATGTGGATCATACGGAACGCCAACGCATCAAAAACGCATCACGTCGTTAGCTGCCAACATGGGCTATCATGCCATCAATCTGAGTTATCCAAACTCCTGGACAGTCGGGGGGCTATGCCGAGACGCCACCGATACCAATTGCCATGGCAAATTACGCCTTGATATTCTCGATGGTGGCAATCGTTCTGGGCTAATTGATATTGGTAGGAAAAACAGTATCGAGGCCCGTCTTTATGCATTGCTCAATCTCCTCTCATCCAGCCGCACGGATCAAGGGTGGGAACAGTTTTGCTGCGGGTCACATTGTATCGATTGGTCGAAAGTTGTTGTGGCGGGTCACTCCCAGGGCGGTGGTCAAGCCGCTATCATCGGGAAAACCTATCAGGTCTTGCGCGTTGTAATGCTGGCGGCGCCGGTTGATTTCGTTCGTACTATCAACCAACATGCCGATTGGATCAGCGCTGAAGGTGTTACGCCGACAGAGCGGTATTTCGGTTTCGTGCATAGCGACGACGAAGGTTTTGACAGAATTCTTGAATGTTGGAAGTTGATGCGATTGGATGACAGCGCTATTGCCGTTGTCGACCAAAGCGACTCTGCTTTCAAGCAATCGCGGCGTTTGGTGACTCGTATTAAGAATGTTCGACGGGGAAAGTACCATGCCTGCGTCGCACAAGACAATCTCACTCCTATTGGAACTCAAGGCCAGCCGGTCTTTGAACCAGTCTGGCACTATTTGCTGAACGCGCATGCCTGAAACGACGTTGCTATCAACTCCCTTCGCTCAATCGGACAGACTGCTAGTTTTGCTGTCCCCGCCACGATCCTTCTCCTCGGTCATCTCGACCATGATTGGGCAACATCCGCAGATTTATGGTTTTCCGGAACTCCATCTGTTCATCGGCGACACGTTAGAGGAAGTCCTTGATAAGGAATATCGGGCCGGCAATTTTTTTGGGCCTCATGGTCTCTCCCGCGCCATTGCGCAAATTGAGTTTGGCTATCAAACACAAGGCACAGTTGCGCGGGCAATAGGCTGGCTATACGAGAGGCGGCATTGGACTACCAAAGCGCTGATGGACCATATGCTCGCTCGGGTAGCTCCGAGGCTCGGCATGGAGAAGAGTCCCGTTACATCCGTCCAGCGACTGAATATAGAGCGAGCATGGACCTATTATCCTAAGAGCTTCTTTCTTCATGTGACCCGCCACCCGGTTTCTTCCCGTAGTTCGATGATAGAATGGCTGAAGGAGAATCGTCCTAGGGATACGACTGACCGTGTAGACACGCTGCTATCCTGGTATCGCATTCATCATAATATTCTCGAATTCACCCGCACCCTCCCGCCTGGTCAATCGTTGATGGTGAAAGGCGAGGAACTCCTGTCTTCGCCAGATCGTTACCTGTTCCAGATAGCAGAGTGGCTTGGGTTGCGGACAGACGCGGATGCGATCACTGCGATGAAGCACCCTGAGCACTCACCTTATGCTTATATCGGACCTGCTTTGGCGGAAGGCGGAAACGACAACAAGTTCCTCAGAAACCCTGCCCTACAGCATCGCCAGTTCCTTGAACCATCGCTGGCGGAGTTTCTTTCGGAAGAGAGGATCGACTGGGGGTCGCAATCCCGGCAACTAGGTGGCGAGGACAAGAAGATAGCGAAAGAACGACTGATTGAAGAAATCAGCTCTCTTACACATCGTCTAGGGTACTGCTAGGCCCAAAGCCATCAAGATCGCCGATCTCCTAGTCTCAATGCGAAAGCAATGAGCCCTTACCCACAATTCCGACCGGACTTGCTGATTCAGAGCGATACGATTGCCTCACGCTCCGATAAGCAGGTCTTTAGGGTCGTTGACCCCATTAATGCCGCGCACTATGAGTTTGACGCGCAGACGCTAGCCCTGTTTCAGTCTTTTGATGGCCAAAGCAACTGTGACTCGATCACGTCCGCGTTCAATGTACGTCATCGGACAACATTGACTCCGCAGGATGTTGAGGGCTTCCTACAGCAGGCGCTCTCCAACGATCTGATCCGTCCGGGAACGCGGCCACTCGCCGCTGATGATCACGCGTTGCCAGCTGAGGACGCCACGCCCCCCGTCGGCATGTCTGTGACTTCCGAAGAAACCAAGGCGCTACCCTCTGCTGGTGAAGGTTGGGTTTTTGCGGATCCAAATAGCTTTTTTGTGGGTTTAGCCAAGGTGGTGCGGCCACTTCGCCCGTTTTTTTTGCTGTTAGTCCTGAGCCTAACGGTCCTGGTGCCAGTTGCAGTTTATACGCTGTTTCAGAACCAACCCGCAATGCAGCAGGACCTTGCCTATATTGACCAGTCGAGCTCCTATCTCTGGCGCTTTCTGTTCAGCTTGCTTCTGATCAGTCTGCTACGTTGTCTAGTCCAGGGCACGCTGATCGGCTACTACGGGGGGCAGGTGCAATCGTTCGGCTTGCGCCTCGTATTTGGCATTCTGCCGCGTTTTCACATCGACAATAGCGCTATTAGCAATTTTAATCGTTCGGCGCGACTCTGGACCTGGGGCTCAAATCTCCTTTTTCGTTTTGTCCTTCTGGTGCTCGGATCTCTCGGTTGGTTCATTCTGAGGGGCAGTGGTAGTCAACTCGCGCTCAACGCACTTGTGATCAGCCATACAGCGCTCCTCACTATCCTCCTGGTCAGTCTGCCATGGCGGCCATCAGATGGGTATCGCTGGCTGATGACTGTTCTGAAGCTACCACTCAGCACGTTGAAAACGGCTCTGTACGTCACCCGTGCACGCTTGACCGGCAAACCGTTGCCGACCGGGATTGATCCAGCACGCGCGCGGCGCTTGCTGTTTTATGGCATTGCGCTCACAGCCATTTGGGCTTGGGCCTTTGTACGAATTACCGACCATCTTGTCAGCGCGCTAATTGAGGCTTTTCCGCAAATCTTCGGTCAGGCAACTCACGTTATCATTCTCGCGGGAGTGTTGATGCTGATCTTGCGCTGGATTATGCGCCGACTTTTTCGTCAGGAAGGCGTCACTCCAAGCCGAACGGACTCGGCGTACCACGAAATGATCCAGAGTGATCCCGAAAAGAAAAAGTCACCGGTGAGCCGGTATTCTACGACGCTACTTGTATTGATCCTGCTGGGATTAATGCTGATGCTGCCCTTACCATATCGGCCCGGCGGGAAGGTCGTGCTACTTCCACCGGAACAACAGGCGATACAGGCTCCCATTGCTGGCCGCTTGATCGATGTTCGTTATCGTGGCGGAGATGGAGCTCTCATTCAAGGGGCTGACACCATCGCTGTAATACAAGCGATTGAGCTTGAGAGCGAAATCGCCGCGATGCGCGAGCAAATCGCTGAACAACAAGCACAGCTGGCGCAGCGGCAGAATCGCCTTCAACAGCTTCTTGGTGGAGAAAGAACGGAAACGATCGCCGCAGCTCGCGCGCGCGTAGAAGGCGCCGAGCTAGCCGCCCAGTTAGCCCGAAAACAGCTCGAAACGGCGCAGGTCGCGTCTGAGTACAGTGATCGTGAAGTTGATCGTATCAATGAGCTTCCCCCAGGCTTGATCTCTGAGCTGGAGCTGTCTCGCAGCGAGAAACAGGCAGCCATCGACCGCCAGCGTATCGGGGAACTCATTGTTTCCGTAGCGGCCAAAGGAAAAGAGCTGACAGAAGCGAAAGCGCAGTTGGAGCTGCTCGAGAACGGTCCAACACCAGAAGAAATTGAGATCGCGCGTCAGCAGGTCGTTGAAGCAGAGGCGGCATTGCGTCGCTTGCGTCAGTTGCTCGCTGACTCACAAGAGCAGATGAGCGGAGCTCAGTTGCGAATGCCTTTCACCGGCTATTTAGTAGACCCGCATCTGAAACAGAAAGTCGGTATGTTTCTAGACCAAGGGGCCACTTTTGCAATGGCGCAGGCGAAAATCAAGCCGATTGTTGAGATGATCATACCGGAAGCCGAGGTCGCAGACGTCGAAATCGAAGCATCAGCGGAAATACGCCTCATGTCTTATCCGCTGCATCCTTTCCACGGTAGGGTCGTTGCGATTGAACCAACGGGTTCAGAATCGGACTTCGGACAAACTTTCTCATTGCTGATCGAGTTCAGCAACACCGCAACCACACCACTCAAGCCAGGTATGTCAGGCTACGGAAAAATTAACAGCGGAACCAAACCGCTTTATATCCAACTCAGTCAACCGTTGACAAGATTTGCCGCGATTGAAGTTTGGTCATGGATTCCCTGATAGTGGCTATGACAAAAATAGCTGGTATCGATTTCTTACTCATACCCAAACAGGCCCGCAAGGTCTATTGTTTCAGTACGCAGTCGACTCCCGTCGGGTCGCCAAGGGAGTCTCTGCTCCAAAGAGGGAGCAGCCGGAAATAGGTTGGTAAGATTCTCAGGAACAAAAGCGGGCTGGGCGATAAACTCGGCCTCTGCCCCTCCCTCTGCGCCGAACGGGCCGGGGCAGGCAAAGACCGAATTGTCCGGATGAAGCATAGATTCGAATTGCTGTTCATTCCACGCGATGCCAAGCCAGGCACTAAGCCGTGCCAAGGACGTCCTCGCGTCAGATCCAAGGTCCTCAATCCGAAGGTGGTGCCGATTTTTCTTCGGTATCCTACCCAGAAAGTCTAGAATAGAGCGATTTCTCCGATACCAGTCGATCTGCGGATCGGGTATCGGAGTGGTCGCTTGGTCATCCAGTGACCGAAGCTGATGAAGGCGAGCGAGTGCGTCTGAATCGCGGAGCCAAGCGCTTCCTTGGCTAACCGGATGGCACGTCAGATGCAGGTAACGGGCATCGGGAAAGGCAGAATAGATTCGTTCAAGGCTAGTGACTAAGTCAGTATCCGAATACAAGGAGCTAAATTCCACGAGGACACGTGGCGCGACGCGATTCATGATTTCTCGAAGCACTTCTGCAGTCTTGTGGTGAGCGCGTCGATATAGCCATCGTTTGGCCATGTCGATCGTTTCCAACGTCTGCTCGCCTGCGTAGAGTTGCGCGACCGTTCGCAGCAGTCCATGCAGCCCGCCGGATGGCAACGTATCCAAGAGATCGACGAGCCGCTCCGTTGCCATCAGGTTCAGCGAAAGTGGCCCGTAACAGTCCGTATGCTGCCCCAACATTGCGACAAAACGTGAGCCGCCAGAATTTGGAGATGACAACACAAATGTTCCAGGCGAAGACAATGGCATGATAATTCTCAAAAAAAGAAATATGCGATTTGTGCATACTTTGGGAAAACAAAGAATTCTGCTAGTATAGACAATTCTGCTACTATAGTTCCGAAAATCAAGTTGGTATTCGAACCTGCACTTTGCGAGGGCCTAAGCGTGCGCAAGCTGAAAAAATCAAATTGCTCCCCAATTTTACTTGCGAGACTTTAAGGCATAACAGTTTCCCTATACGCTTCAGCGAGCAGGAAACCAGCCTTTTTAATCATCAATACGGGGTCGCTTGCTGACTGCATCAGCGGACCCAGTTCACCGGCTTAATTGGCAAAATTAAAATGCGTACTATGGGTGGTGTTGGAAATCAATTCAGCCGAGAGGAACTTAGATCAATTATTTTGCCGTTGTTGGCCAGTTTAGCACCGGATTGGGAGTTTGACGAATGGGAGGATCGAGTCGACGACAGCCACCTCTTGATCGCAGATCTCGGCCTGACATCAGTTGAATTCATCGATCTTTTCGTCGGCATCGAAAGCGCCTGTGCGCGCAATATCGGTTTTCATGATCTCCTCATGGTTGATGGCCGTTACATCAGCGACCTGTCGCTGGGAGCACTGATCGACTATGTTGTTGAGCGTATTCAGGCCGGGGATCAAGGGAAAGTCAAAGCTACAGCCAGGGTTCAAAATCAGCCACTCGAATCGACTTCGAGCGATCCGTCAGCCCAATTAGACTCAACGCATATCGCCCGCTTCAAAGGGATTATTCCGCCGCCTGGGCCACTCCCTGCGACAGGCTCGAAATTAGCGAAAGCAGTATTCGTTTTTTCTGCACCGCGGTCCGGCTCCACTCTTCTTCAGGCGATACTCGCTGGTCATCCTGAACTTTTTGCGCCTCCCGAGTTGCATCTGCTCTGGTATTCGGATCTCGCGGAAAGGCGGCAAGTATTTCATTTGAAAGACAATCGGCACCTGACCAGTGGCGCAATTCGCGCGCTGATGGCACTGGAAGGGCTAGATGCTGAAGCAGCCACGATACGCATGGATGAACTGGAAGCGGCAAAGACACCAGTTCGTGAATTCTACGCGCTTTTGCAGTCACGCCTGGGAACTCGGTTGCTCGTTGACAAAACGCCTTCGAGCGCGCTCTTAATCGACGTACTTGAACGCGCCGAAGCACTGTTCGAAGAAGCGATTTATATCCATCTGGTCCGTCACCCAGGCGGAATGATTCAGTCCTTCATTGATGCAAAACTCGAACGCGCGGTGCCATTCATGCAACGTCATTGCGCTGAATTTTCCCGTGAGCAGTTCGCTGAGCTAACTTGGCTTGCATGCAACGAGAATATCACTGCGTTCCTTGAAAAGATTCCGAAACAGCGGAAACACCGAATTCTTTACGAAAATATGGTCCAGGATCCCGAAATAACTCTGCGTGATCTTTGTCGTGCTCTTTCGATCCCTTTTCAGCCGCAAATGCTGGACCCATACCACGACAAGAATCAGCGTATGACCGATGGACTTTACCGAGTCGGAGAAATGAGCGGTGATCTGAAATTTCATCTTCATGATCGGATCAATCCCGATGCTGCATACCGATGGAGAAGCTACGCAAACTTAGATGCGATTTCTGATCGCACTTGGTCGTTAGCAGCTTCATACGGATACCAATGTGGTGACTAACGTCCGGAATTCGGCGATGGGCTTTCGAACTGATTCAACGGATCGTTCATATCCTCAACCAGGTTTGCGTGAGCGGGATTTCCGCCGCACCTGCGCGAACGGTTTCGGTGATCCTTTCAATAGTTACGCTTACTCAGCCGCTTGGCATGCGAATCATCTTTACATTGGCACCGGCCGAGCGAATCTATGCCTTCTGAAGTTTGCGATGCCTTATGTGCGCATCGACACTTGGCCAATTGAATGCCCGCACCAAAACTACACGCCTGAGTTCGAGCAAGGCGCGGCACGCGGAGAAATTTGGCGTTACAGCCCGGAGATCGACCACTGGGATCGTTGTTACAGATCGCCGATGGTGAGAGATCCGACGGACGCATGTCTTTACAGCCGCGATCTTGGCTATCGCGGGATGGTCTCGTTCAAGGGGGATTCTGATTCGGAGCGTGCGTTATACGTGGCTAGCTGGGCGCGTTCACGTGGGAAGGGGCCGGAAATCCTCCGGTGTCAGAACGGCCTAGACTTTGAAACGCTGCCCAATCCGCGGTTTTCAAGCAAAAATGAAGACTTGGTCGTCACTGCAATTCGCACCATGGTTCCCTTCAAGGGCCGGTTATTTACGGCACCAACTGGAGCAAGCAAGGGGCATGTGAATACCGCCTGGAATTCGCTGATATTCGAAACACGGGACCCGGCCTCGGGATACTGGCGCTCGGTTAATGATCCTGGTTTCGGCACTCCCCCAGAGGTATTTGTGGTGTTTGACATGGCCGTTCATCAAGGGTGGCTCTATGCCGGCACCGGCGGCATTAACGGCTTTCAACTCTGGCGCACGCAAGCGGAAGGAGAACCCCCTTATCATTGGGAGCAGGTGCTAACCGGCGGTGCTGGCCGAGGCGCTCTAAACCAGGGAACGGCAAGTCTGATTTCTTTTGGTGATCATTTATTCATCGGGACTGGCATCCAGAATGGTGGCTATGATCATCGCTTTAACATCGGCCCGGCACCAGCGGAAGTGTTACGTGTTCACGAGAACGGTGACTGGGATATCGTGGTTGGTAACGCGCGTGACGGCAAAGAGCCGATCAGCGCATTAGGGGCTGGCTTTAACAATTTCTTTTGCGGCTATATCTGGCGTTTCGGCGTTCACGAGAATTGGCTATACGCCGGCACGATGGATTGGACGGTTATTTTGCGCTATCTGGATCTGACCGCAAGACCATGGCGCTCTGCCCGTATGCTTGTCTCGTCCGGAGTTGAAGAGTTTGTCGCTGCGCAGGGTGGTTTTGAACTCTGGCGTACCTGCGATGGCGAGAATTGGGTCGCCGTCACGCGTACCGGGTTTGATAACGCCTTCAACTACGGATGCCGCAACCTCGTTTCAACACCACATGGACTTTTTGTCGGGACGGCCAACCCCTTTGCTCCTAAGGTCGCAGAGCAAGTCCATGGTGAATGGCAATATCGCGACAATCCCGCCGGCGGGCTCGAAGTCCTGCTTGGCCACCGGGCTTCAGGGAACCCAAGCAGGCTCGCCGTCTCTAAGGTAAACCTGTGAATTTTGCGCCAAAGGCGCACCCGCAACAGTCCTCTATCTGAAAATACCTTCATGGCGCCGACGAACGATTTTTCTTGCCTTACGCTCTGCCCAAGTGATCTTGCTCATTCGGGCATTGCCATTGCGACGGCCCGCGCAGGCGGTGTTGGGATACTCGATCATCAGTGGTGCCAGAGCGGCCGCCTCAGCTTTGCGGCTAACAATCTTGCAACCCTGCTTCGCTTTACCCGTAAAAATCAGCGGATTGGTGTTCGTCTAGCCGCTGGGC
This sequence comes from Thiorhodovibrio frisius, assembly GCF_033954835.1. Classification (NCBI taxonomy): domain Bacteria; kingdom Pseudomonadati; phylum Pseudomonadota; class Gammaproteobacteria; order Chromatiales; family Chromatiaceae; genus Thiorhodovibrio; species Thiorhodovibrio frisius. Next base: position 5,092,082 of record NZ_CP121471.1, on the reverse strand, counting down.
AGATAACGCAGCCGACTTTGTCTGCTCTGCTTGAGCCACTGACCGAGCGTGAGCATTGGCTTATATTGTGTGAATGGTCGCAAAAGGATCTGCATCACTTGCTCGATGCCTTGCCCGCCCGCCAGTTGCGTCATCTACTGCTCGAGATCACGGATGCATCACAACTGTGTGCCCTCGAACAGTTTTCTGAATTATTTGAAGGTCTGGTTGCCAAGGGTCATGAAAGCGGGGGCTTGGTCGGAGACGATAGCGTCTTTGTCCTAAGCCAGAAAATTCTGGCCCATTCTAGCTTGCCTTTGTATGCACAGGGTGCAATCGGCTTGCACAGCGCAGCTGCCTGCTGGGCAGCGGGCTGTGCCGGTGTGGTGCTCGACGATAGCCTCTGGCAGATGCCAGAGTCCGCGTTGCCCGATAATTGGCAGACCATGGTCAGCAAGAGCGATGGGCAGGACACTCGCTGTATCGGTGCTCTGCGGATACTAAAGCGGCGCAATGTTATAGGACTGGAGCGACTAGAATCGCTGAACTGGCAGCGTCCAGACGACGAGGTGGATGATGTCAGGATCGCAGCGAATCAAGATATTGTGCACTCACTGGTTGGCTGGGGCGACCCGCGCGAGTGGCTCTGGCCCATGGGGCAAGGGCTTGCAGAATCAGCTCGCATTCGTGCCCGGTATAAGACAACGGGCCGTTATGTGCGCGCACTGCTCGAGCAAAGCGCGCTGGACGTCAACCGCAGCCAAACACAGCCCCGACTGGTTGCCGATGGCCCGCTGGCCGTTTCTCATGCTACCCGCTACCCGATCGTTCAGGGTCCAATGACGCGGGTCAGCGATGTCCCTGGCTTTGCCGCCTCAGTGGCTGAAGCAGGAGCATTGCCGATGCTGGCACTTGCCCTCCTGCGCGCGGACAGCGTTGAAAAGCTTCTTGCAGATACTCAAGCGCTGCTCGGCGAACGGCCATGGGGCGTAGGTCTACTCGGTTTCGCGCCAGCCGAGTTGCGCGTGGCTCAACTCGAGATCGTTCGGCGCATCCGCCCTGGATTTGCGTTGATCGCCGGCGGGCGCCCCGATCAAGCGATGGACCTCGAAAAGGCCGGGATTGCGACCTATCTCCACGCGCCTACACCTGCCTTGGCGCGGCTTTATGTCGAGCAGGGCGCGCGGCGTCTGGTGTTTGAGGGGCGCGAGTGCGGCGGGCATGTCGGGCCGCTCGGAAGCTTTGCGCTCTGGGATGGCGTGGTAAGTACCCTGCTCGAGTGCGTATCCGATGCACTAGCACCTGAGATGCACCTCCTGTTCGCTGGGGGCATCCATGACAGGCGCTCGGCAGCCATGGTAGAAGCGCTTGCCGCCCCACTCTCCGCGCGTGGCATGAAGATCGGCGTACTGATCGGTACCGCTTACTTATTCACGCGCGAGGCAGTCGCCCACGGCGCTATTTTGCCCGGCTTCCAGCAACAGGCACTGGAATGTGTGCGCACGGTCAACCTGGAGACCGGCCCCGGCCATGCGTCGCGCTGCGCGGTCACGCCTTTTGCTGACACCTTTGAGCAGACACGTCAATCCTTGCGCGAACAGGGTCTCCCTGCAGATGAGATCAGTCAGGAGTTGGATCGCCTTTGTCTCGGGCGGCTTCGGGTTGCAGCAAAAGGGATCCTGCGCGACGGACAACGGCTGACTGACGTCGATAGCGCCACGCAAGCGCGTGATGGCATGTATATGATCGGCCAAGTGGCCACTTTGCGGGACCAAGTGATCGGTATCGCCGAGCTTCATCGCGATCTGTGCACGCCTGGCCCCGCAACCTTACCAGCAACGGCTGAGATTCAGGTAGACAAGGAGCCAAGCCCAAGCGATATCGCTATTGTTGGCATTGGCAGCATCCTACCCGGCGCCGATTCGACGCAAGGCTTCTGGTCTAACATTCTCGAGAAGATCGACAACATCGGCGAGATTCCGCCGAGTCGCTGGGACTGGCGTCTTTATTTCGACGCCGATCCAAGCACCCGCGACAAGGTCTACTCCAAATGGGGAGCTTTTCTCGATGAGGTCCCTTTCGACCCGGCCCGCTTCGGCATACCGCCCAAGTCCCTACCATCGATTGATCCGATTCAGCTGTTAAGCTTGGAGGCCGTGCGGCGCGCGCTCGCGGATGGGGGTTACGCCGACGGCGACTTTGACCGCGCCAACACCTCCGTCATTCTTGGTTTTAGCGGAGGTCTGGGCGAGCTGGGCGAGCATTATGCGACCCGTGCCGAATTGACCGGGCGTCTGCAAGGCCTGCCCGATGCGGTGTTGGACGCTTTGCCCGAATGGACCGCAGACTCCTTCCCGGGGTTGCTGCCCAATGTTGCCGCTGGGCGCGTCGCCAACCGCTTCGACTTGGGCGGAGCGAACTTTACCGTCGATGCCGCTTGCGCCTCTTCGCTAACCGCCATTGATGTTGCCGTCAGCCAACTCGACAGCGGCCGTTGCAATCTGGCCATTGCTGGCGGCGTGGATACCAAGCTCTCACCTTTCGCTTACCTATGCTTTTCCAAGACACCGGCATTGACGCCGCAGGACCGCGCCCGCCCATTCGATGCGGACACTGACGGCATCCTGCTCGGTGAAGGCGTTGCCATGGTCGTTCTGAAACGCCTTGCCGATGCAGAAGCAGATGGCGACCGAATCTATGCCGTTATTAAAGCCAGCGCCAGCTCGAGCGACGGTAAGGCATTGGGTCTGACTGCCCCGCGCGCCAGCGGCCAACGCCTGGCCTTCGACCGCGCTTACCGCAAGGCCGGTATCAACCCAGCCACACTCGGCCTATACGAAGCCCACGGCACTGGAACCCGGCTTGGTGACGAAACCGAGCTTGGGAGTATTACCAAATTATTGTCGGAGCATCAGGCGCGCGTACACGGCTGTGCTCTCGGGTCGGTTAAGGCGCTGATTGGCCATACCAAAAGCACTGCCGGTGTGGCTGCGCTAATCAAAGCCTCGCTCGCGCTCTACCATCGGGCGATCCCACCGCAACCCGGCGTGCGCCAGCCGATGGCCAGCCTGCGCGAACCGACCAGTCCGGTGTATCTGGCGCGCGAACCCATCCCCTGGCTGCGCAACGGCAGCGAGCCGTGCCGCGCCGGTGTCAGCGCCTTCGGCTTTGGCGGCACCAACTGTCACGCGGTGCTCGAGGAATATCAAGGTGCTCTGCAGCCGCCGCGCCTGGGCGGCGAGCGCTGGCCCTGCGAATTAATTCTCTTCGCTGAAGGTTCGCGCGATGCGCTCCTCAAGCGCATTGAAACCCTGCAAAGCAGACTGCAAGACCAAAGCTTCGATCTGCTAGCTCTTGCAATCGAGCACGCGGATCGAGTCGCCCGTGACCAAATGCCCTGGCGCCTGGCTGTGGTCGCAAACGACCAATCCAGCTTATCCAACGCCCTTTCTCAAGCCACTGCCGCACTAAACCAGCCAGGAAAGCCACTATCGCCGCACATCCGACTGACCGGTCCCGACGGTCCGATCATCGCGCGTGAGCCGCATCAAATCGCCTTTTTGTTTCCCGGCCAGGGCGCGCAATATCCCGGAATGGGCCGCGAGGCAGCCCTATGGTTCGAGCCCTTCCGCAGCGCATGCGAGCTGGCCGAAGGGCTGTTCGCGAACGAGTTGCCGCAGCGCTTGAGCCATTACCTCTGGCCACGCGGACAATACGATGATGATCAGCAGGCTCTAGCTGCCTTGACCGCAACAGAGATCGCACAGCCAGCCCTCGGCGCCGTCGAACTCGGTTATTTGGATTTGCTCGCAGCCCTTGGCCTGGTGCCCGACATGGTTGGTGGCCATAGTTATGGGGAGTTCATCGCCCTGGCTGCTGCAGGAGCTCTCATGCCGGCTGATATTTTGCGCCTGTCGCGTGCTCGCGGCCTCGCGATGGCCGGTGCGAAGGGCGATGGCGCCATGGCAGCGGTCCAGGCCAGTCGCGACTCGCTCGAGCCCTTGCTCGCAGGAAGCGCACTCGTGCTCGCAAATCACAATGCGCCCGAACAGTCCGTCCTCTCGGGGCCGCAGGCGGAGCTTGAAACGCTGCTCGAGCAACTTGCGCAGAAGGGCATGAAAACCCGCAGGCTACCGGTTGCCGGCGCCTTCCACTCGCCGCTGATCGCCGACTCGCAAGGCCCGCTGACCGCTGCGCTCGATCAGGTCAGCCTGGTAGCTCCGCGCATCCCTGTTTACTCGAACATTGACGCCCGTCCCTATCCGAGCGAACCCGATGCGGTGCGTGCGCAGCTCAAGCAGCACCTGCTGAGCCCGGTCGGATTTGTTGACCAGATTCAGGCTATGTACGCTGCGGGCGCGCGCATTTTTATCGAAGCCGGCCCACGCGCTATTCTGACCGGTTTAACCTCTCAAATTTTGGCTGGCACCCCACATTTGGCTGTGGCCATGGACGGAACCGGCGGCGGTCTTCGCGGCATTATGTGTACGCTTGGTGCGCTATTTGTCGAAGACGTCAATATCAACACCGAGGCGCTCTTTGCCGGTCGCCGGCCTGTCGCTCAGGAAACCATCAGGGCCGGCTGGATGGTCAGTGGCGGCGGAGTGCGCCGACGCGACGAGCCAGTCAGGATACCGATACCAGTAGATTTAGCGGCGCTGGCAGGAACCAAAATCGACAGTTCCGGCCCTCCCATTACCAATGAATATCAACACGACATGAACGCTTCGACAGCGAGCCCTGACGGTGAAACAGGGGGACGCGCATCTGCCACCGACCGACCCGGCGCGCACCAGGCAGACGCCTCCTCTGTTCTCGCAGCCTATCAGTCCTATCAAGCCACCATGCAGCAGTTTCTGACACTGCAAGAGCGGGTGATGAATCAGTTTCTTACCGGAACCGCGACGGAACTGCCCATGCCGGTGGTTCCCGATCTTGACGGCCCCGGGGAGGTGCTCCATTTTGACGAGCGCAGCGACGTTGCCGCATCAGGCAATGCACGTGGAAAATCACTCAGTTCCGCTGCGATGGCTCCAAGCATGCAGAGCATGGACAGGCGCTTTGCCGACACAAGCCAGGCTCCGGCGCCCGGTGCTGGTTCCGCTCCAACGCCCGTGCCAGACGATGGTACAGGTAGCGAGGCGGTGCTTGATCGCGCTGGATTGCTCGCTCGCGTGACCGACGTGGTCAGCAACTGCACGGGCTATCCTCCAGATATGCTCGGGCCGGACCAGTCACTCGAGGCCGAGTTGGGCATCGACTCCATTAAGCGGGTCGAGATCATCTCCAGTGTCGAAAAAGCCATGCCGCAGGCTCTTGCCGCAGCCATGCGCGCCAGCATGGATCAGATCGCCCGTGCCGCGAACCTAAATCAGCTCGTCGATACACTTTGGGGCTTGCTGACTTCGAGCTCACTTTCTTCGCACTGCGATGAAACGGAAAGTGATCCAGCTGCCCATCAAACACCGGGGAATCGCCAGGAAACCGCACTCGAGCATGATCGCCTGCTGACTATCATGGTCAGTGTCGTCAGCGATTGCACCGGCTATCCGCCGGAGATGCTCGGACCGGACCAGGCACTTGAGGCCGAGTTTGGCATTGACTCCATCAAACGGGTGGAGATCATCGCAGGTATCGAGAAGGCTTTACCGACCGACCTCGCCACTGCGATGCGCGCGCAGATGGATCAAATCAGTCGGTGCGCCACCCTTAACGCGCTTGCCGACGCCCTCTTGACCCTGCAAGCGGAAACTACCCTGCCGGAAAATACAAGCAAGCCTGCTGAACAAGAATTTCTTCAGCAACGGCCTTCCGGACAGCGAGAGAGCGAATCCGCGCGCGTGCCGGTGGAAACTCGGTCGCAGACATTAGGCCGCTATAGTATGCGCGCCATACCAGCTCCGCGACCTGAACCAAGCCCGGGATCAATTCTCGGCCAGGTGCTTATCACTGAAGACGGTCTTGGCGTCGCCAGCCTCTTGGCCGAGCAGCTGAGCGCTCGCAATATTCCGGCGAGTATCCTCAAATTCGAGGATGTCGCCTCGGAACAGGCATTGCGGGAAACACTCGATCAGGCTCGTGCCAACGCCGGTCCTTTTGGCGCGCTAGTCCATCTAGCTGGACTTGAAAGGATGGGGCTGCCCGAGACTCTGGCCAACTGGCAACGCGAGAGCAGGCGGCATATCAAACAGCTTTTCGCCTTGCTAAGCTCGAGCGCTGCGGAGTTGCGCGCACAGCAAGCCCCGGTGCTCAGTGCTTCCCTGCTTGGCGGTGCCTTCGGTCGCGATGGGCATTGCGGCCCCGGTCTGCCGCTCGCAGCAGCTGCTGTGGGACTGCTAAAGACCGCGCGCATCGAATGGCCAGAGCTGCGTACCCGGGCGATTGACTTCCCTGACGACAAACCGGAGCGCCTTGTCGAATGGCTGCTCGACGAGCTGCTCGCCAGCGATGACGCCGACGAAATTGGCTACGCCAAAGGCACGCGAGCGCTGTTTGAGGCCAGGTTAGATCCCCTCCATACATCGATAGATCCCCAGCCCCACAGATTGGCGGGATTGGAACCCTCGTCGCAATGGGTGGTTCTCGCGCTTGGCGGCGCGCGCGGGATTACGGCCGAAGTCCTGCGTGAGCTTCTGCGCCCCGGCATGAGCTTGGTGCTTGTCGGGCGCAGCCGGCTGGAGCCGGAATCGCTGGCAACACGAGGAGTCGAAGACGATAACGTCCTGCGCGCGGCACTGATCGAGCAAGTCCGCGCGACCGCCACTTCGCCCACACCGGTAGAGATTGATCGACGCCTGAAGCAACTCAAGCGCTCACGCGAGATCGCACGGAACATTGCGGATTTCGAGGAAGCCGGCGCGCGTGTTGAGTACCAGCCAATCGATGCGCGCGATCCGACAGCTTTGGTCACGCTGATCGAAAAAACCTACCAGCGCCATGGCCGCATTGATGCCCTGCTGCAGGGAGTCGGCATCATTGAGGACAAGTTGCTCCAAGACAAGCAGCCTGAGTCCTTTTCCCGCGTCTTCGACACCAAGGTCGACAGCACCTATCTGCTATGCCGTCATCTGCGCCCGGAGTCCCTCAAGCTGGCGCTGCTGTTCGCATCAGTCGCCGGACGAACCGGAAACCGCGGGCAGGCCGACTACGCCAGCGCCAATGAGGCGGTGAATCGCCTTGCCTGGTGGATGCGTGAGCAATGGCCAAAAACGCGCGTGCTAGCGATCAACTGGGGTCCATGGGCGATGACGGGTATGGCCTCCGAGGCGGTCAATCGCCAGTTCCGCGAACGTGGAGTGACCCCTATTCCACCAGCGTCTGGCCGTCGCTTCGTGCGCGACGAGCTTGCCTTTGGCGATCCAGCGCAGGTGGAGTTGATCGCCGGAATCTTCGAGGGACAGGGAGCGCCTGACACCGCTGTCCCCGCTCAGGCCGGTGGTCCGGTGCAACCATTGCTTGGCCTGCAACGTCCAGAACACCAGGCTGATGGCAGCATGAGGCTCGCTTATCGGTTTGATCTCGCGCGTGATCGCTACCTGGACGACCATCGCCTCGATGGCGTTCCAGTTGTGCCAGCCGCCGTCGCCATGGAGCTCATGGCCGAATGCGTCGCCGCCGGCTGGCCAAAGCATCTGGTGACCGGTATCCGCGATTTGCGTGTCCTGAACGGCATTAGACTCGAAAATGACCAGCCGCGCGTGCTGGAAGTCTGGACCCAGGCGCAGGAATCGCCAGCAGAAGGCATGCATGAAGTGGACGCAGAGCTTCGCGATACCGGAAACGACCGGCTCCATTATCGCGCGACGGTAATGCTCAACGCACCAGATGAGCGCAATGCAAACGTGCCAACAAGCACGCTAAAAGATTGTCATCATCTAACCGCCTCTGCGGCCTATGCGGAGCATTGTTTCCATGGCCCTCTCTTTCAATGTCTTCACGGTGACCTCCACATTGCCCCTGATGGTGTCGATGGGTCTCTGCGACCGAGCAACCCCAGCGCATGGATCGCAGATGCCGACCCACAGGCTCGCTGGCTGTTCGACCCCGGTATCGTGGATGCCCTGCTACAGACAGTCATTCTTTGGGCAAGACTGCACCATCAGCGATATCCCCTGCCTACGGGCTTTCGCCTGGTGAGCCGCGCAGCCGGTGACATTCTCGACGCCGAGCAACCCCTGCGCCTGACCAACCGGATCATCCAGGCGGGCCCGAGTGGCAGCGAGCAAAACTTCGAAGTCCGCGACAGCCAAGGGCGCTTGATCCTTGCGCTCGACGGCGTCGGCGCCAGTTACAGCGAGGCGCTCAATCGGCTAGCGCCTAGCCTTCATAGTCCCGCCGCGCCGGAGGACAACGCCTGATGTGTCAAGGAATAGCAACAGCCCAAGATGGTGAGAGTCGCCCTGGGGAGAAGCGCACTGGAAAGACGGCGTTATGAGTACAGGCCCAACGAAAGCCCCTGATATTGCTATCATCGGCCTGTCCGGAATTTTCCCAGGCAGCGCCAATACCCGCGCATTCTGGAACAACATCTTAGCCAAGCGCGATCTTATTGCCGACGCCCCTGAAGAATGGTCCAGGCCTTGGTACGACCCTAGTAGCGCACAAACCGGTTTGGATGCAGCCCGAATTAGAACCCGAAAGGTCGGTCTGATCGGGGATCTCGCCACATTCAATCCACTCGAATTCGGAATCCCACCAAATTCAATCGAAGGCGACCCGGCACACTTCATGGCGCTTCAGCTTGCCGGCGATGCGTTGCGTGATGCGGACTATTACCAGCGCCCCTTCAACCGCGAACGCACGGGCGTCATTGTCGGCCACGGCTCCAGTCCCAATCGTGGCGACATCCTCGGTACGCAATACGGGATGATTCTCGATCAGACACTGAGCATTATCGAGAAGATCATGCCTGAATTGGATGCTGATCGGATTGACTATCTCCGTTCCGAGCTCAAACGCAGCCTGCCGAACCTTGAGGTAGAGCATGCGCCAACCTTGGTTTCCAATGTCATCAGCGGGCGCATTTCAAACCGGCTGGACTTGATGGGGCCTAGCTACCTGGTCGACTCGGCCTGTTCATCAAGCCTGATTGCACTCGATCTCGGCATCCAAGACCTGCGTTCAGGCCGCTGTGACATGGTGTTGGTTGGTGGTGTCCAGGCATCGATGCCGGCGCAAATCTACATGCTTTTTCAGCTGCTTGGCGCCCTGGCTGAAACCGATATCCGCCCATTCGACGCGCGCGCGAATGGCACGCTCCTTGGTGAAGGAGCGGGGTTCGCAGTAATAAAGCGTCTCGCGGACGCCGTTCGCGACGATGATCGAATTTATGCCATCGTCAAAGGCGTCGGAGTCGCGAGCGACGGCAAAGCGATGGGATTATTAGCGCCGCGTCTCGAGGGAGAAGTCATGGCAATCCGGCGCGCTTATCAACAGACCGGAGTCTCATTTGAGTCCATTGGCCTGATCGAGGCTCATGGTACGGGTATCCCATTGGGAGACCGAACAGAAATTGCGGCCTTGAGGCAGGTTTTCGGCTCGCGCCGAGGCCGTTTGCCCTCCTGCGCGCTGGGGTCCGTCAAGTCCATGATCGGGCACTGCATTCCAGCTGCCGGCATGGCGAGCCTGATAAAGATCTCGATGGCGTTGCATGAAAAAATCCTTCCTCCCACGCTGTGTGAAGAAATCAATCCCGAACTCGGCCTAAGCCAAACGCCGTTTTACATTAATACCGAGACCCGCCCCTGGGTCCATGGCGGCTCGCTCCCAAGGCGCGCCGGCATTAACGCCTTCGGTTTCGGCGGCATTAACTCGCACGCCATCCTGGAGGAAGACCGCCCGCCAACCCCTTTGCCCCCTCCTGGTCTTGGACGGTGGCTGCTGCGAGATCAGCAGCGCACTGAGGCGATGCGGGCGGCAGGCCCAGTCACACGGGCTGGCAGCGGACGCTGGCCGAGCGAGCTGGTTTTGCTCGCGGCCCAATCCCGCGACGGCGTCCTGGTACAAATCGATGCCATGCTAGACCGCCTAAAAAGATCTTCGCAGCCGGACCTACCCGCGCTTGCAAAAGAGTGCTGGGACAACATCGGCGAAGGCCCAGCACGCGCGGCAGTCATCGCCTCAGACACATCTGATCTCCGCGCCAAGCTCGAGCAACTTCAAAACAAGTTGCCTGGACTAAAAAAAGCTAACCTCAGTTCGCGCCAAGGTATTTATTACGCCGAGCGTGAGCAACCCATGGGTCGTGTGGCATTCATGTTTACGAGCGAGGGTGCGCAATACCCCAATATGCTGGCCGATCTCGCCGTTCATATTCCGTCAATTCGACGGTGGTTTGATTTTCTCGATCACGTCTACCCCCGCGAGCCGCCGCCGAGTAACTTTGTATTTCCCCCGCCGACCACCTTGAATAAGGCCGATTCCGACTGGGCTCTCGACAGGCTTTACGCTGGCGACCTGGCTCCGGAAAGCGTTTCTATGGCCAGTCACGCCATGTACGAACTGCTTCGCGACCTTGGCTTGACTTGCGATGTAATGATAGGTCACAGTGCCGGTGAGCACATTGCTCTGATCGCTAGTGGCCGATCCCAAATTCTGTCGGCAGAGCAGTTTCGCGACGAACTCCGCGCGATGAATCAACTCCATCAACAAATGGAAAGCACGGGATTACTCCAGACAGGACACCTATTGTCCGTTGGAGCCCTTAGTCAGGAAGCGCTCACTGAAATACTCGATGAGTTTCACGACAGCGTCTACCTAGTCGCAGATAACTGTGCCAATCAAGCGCTCGTCTTTGTTGCTGACGGGGTTACTGATGGGGTTACTGGCGGGAATTACGAAACTGTATACGCCCGCATCGCTGACCTCGGCGGGATCATTGCCAAGCTCCCTTTCGACCGCCCCTATCACACCCCACTATTCGCTGAGGGTGCAGCAGCCATCCGCGAATTTTACGCAAAACATGTCGCCGTCGGTCAGGGTGACATCTCGATCTATAGCTGTAGCACGGCAGCCCCTTATCCCGCCGATGATCAGGCGATTCTGGACACCGCCGCCGAACAATGGACCAAGCCCGTGCGTTTTCGCGAGACGATTGAGGCACTCTATCGAGACGGTGTGCGGCTGTTTGTTGAAGTCGGCGCCTCAAATTCCCTGACCGCTTTCGTCGACAATATACTGAAAGACCGCGATCATATTGCCGTCTCGACAAATACCCGCGGGTCTGCGGCACTTGGGCAACTGCAGCGAATGCTGGGCCAACTTTTTGTAGAAGGGCTCCCTCTAGCACTGGACCCACTCTATGCCGACCGGATGAAAACGGGCGCTCAAGGAACCGACTCAGGTACGTCCTCGATTCAGCTCCGCAGCGAGTTACCGCAACTTTCCGTTGACGAGCAACTTGCCCAGAATATTCGAGCCTGGCGGACGGATATTGACTGCCAAAAAAATCAAAAGAATCCGCCAGAAACCCCCACCCCTGCCTGCTTCAGTCAAGCATCTCAGCCGGACGATCAAGTGTCAGCCTCTGATGTCGCTCTTAGACAACACTTCAAATTGATGCAGCAATTTCTAACTGGCCAAGAACGCATCATCGATGCACTCAGACATCATCCAGATTTCAAACTTAACAAGGAAAGGAACAGCCCAGACCTCGCCAATCACACTAGAAAAGACTAGAGGATGGTAAGACTGCTGCCACTAATCATCTTGACGATCATATGGAATTGGAAAAGGCCCAGCTTCAAGGCCTCTCACATTCCATTTTAACTCTGAGTCCGATTAAGTCGCATTTCCTTTACTGCGGCGCGGCACCCGGTGGAAAACTCATTTCTCCTCGCACGGTAGCATTCTTTGAGCATTCCCCAATCTCCAATCGCCTGCGGACAAAGACGCTGGGCATCGGAGTTGCAGGCACGCCTGAGATCCTCGCGCGAGGATCTGAATGCTGAAGTCGGGGCCGAGGATGTATTATTCTCCCCCCCAGGCGTGTGCGGGGATCCGGTGCTCTCTTGACCATCGAGTAGTATTGACAAAAAGTCGTGATCCAACCAACTTGCTCCCTTTGAGTTTCCGGTTCGCAGAATGATCAATTTTCGCGATGGAATCACAAAGAGTCGCTGCCCTCCCTGTCCGGCGGCCATTATCAGGTCCGATGGCCCAGCGTGATATATGTAACCGTTGTCTAAACGATTTTGAATCCAAGCCATACCAGCTAATTGGCCTTCGCCCGAAGGGAAGGGCCGGTTAAGCCAAACCGTCAGGCCGTAAGCAGGATTGGCCGAGCTACCGCGGAACATCTGGTCGAGATAAGCTGGTTCGATCAATGTGCGACCTTGCCATACCCCCCGATTTGCAATCAATTGACCGAGCTTAACCCACTGTCTTGGCGCGAGATGAGCGCCCGATGGCATCCTTGGATTACCTGCCGCATCTTTTACCCAATGGCCAACCTCGAGACCAATCGGATCCAACAGGCGCGAATGCAGGTAGGCCAGGGGGTCGGGATCTCGACCTTGCGCAGCAAGCTTGCGCTTCAGCCAAGCACCGAAAACAAAAAGATGACTCGGCCCATAGGCAAAGGTGGTGCCCGGTTCTGCGACCGCTGGCACGCGTAATGCCAACGCAAACTTGTCTCCGGACTCGGGGTTGCCTTGCAACTCTTTTGTCGCTGGATCCAATCCACTGGTGAAATGCAGCAATTGACGTACGGTAATGCGTGATTTCCGCGGGTCGGATTGCCATTCTTGGATGGTGTCGGCAACCCGTTCGTCAAGATCGATCAGCCCGTCCTGTGCTGCCGCGACAGCCAAAAGTCCCCAAAATGTCTTGGTGCCGCTTGCTAACCTGTGGGGCTGATCAATGCCCGCAGCTTGGCCAAAATTCTCGAACAGTACCCGGCCGTCCGCTGCAACAACGACAACCGCATCTCCTCCACTCGCGCGCGAGAGTTCCGCAGCTCGCGCCATGTTGGCCGCGCTAGGAAATTTGATAGACGACCGCGATCTGTCATCACGGATGGCAGAATCGGACGCGGGGCCCGCTGGATAATGGCTGCGGACAACATTGGATTGCGCCTGCGCGTTTTGACCATAAAACTGCTGGCCTTCAAGTGACGCGGCTCCTCCATTGCTTACCATTCTGCCAGAAGCATTCGGCTCGTCTGAAAAATCCGGCACCGTGCTGACCGAGCCGGCTGGGTCGCGCCCATAGCCGCTAACAGAACCGGCCGTCACGATAGGAGCCATTTCATTGCCCGAATCGCGACCAGTGCCTCCCTCTCCACCGCAACGCAACGGATCCAGCGCACAGCATCCGTTCAAGCTGGACAGGACAGTCAAAACGAGCAGTACTGCGAAGATATCGCGGCGCCTAATGTCTGACAGCAAGAAATGATTCACGGTTAATCCCTCAACGACTCCGGCGATATTAAAAAAACAGCTTTCCCTCGGCCATTGGACCGAGTGCATCAGCCGGGACCAAGATGAACAGAAATCAACTTAATTGAATCTTGCCGTGCAGATTAATTGCCACCGCAGCTCAACTAGCTTGGACTGCGCGCGTCAATTCTCGGCACTTTTCGACTCACGTCGACCTTCGAGTGCCTCCGATGCCGCTTTCTTGGCTGTTCGCGCCAAATTTTCCCAGCGCGATTCATCCACCTCGTCTCCTAGAAATTCCAGATCATCGAGCCCTTCGATTTCGACCTCTTGCCCGCTCGTCAGCACGGCGCCACGGTATTCCTCCATCGCTTCCTTGTGGAGACCTTTCTCTGTATAAATATCTCCCCAGAGCTTGTGAAGAAGAGCCGAAAATTGGTCGGACTCGGGCACTGCACTCAGCACGGTTTCGGCCTCGTCCAAGTGTCCCGCACAAATACAAGCCTCCGCCAGTCCGAGGCGAATGCCGAGTTTCTTAGCGTCGGGGTCGAGGTCTATTGCCTTTCGATATGCCCGCAGAGCCGGGTCGAATTCCTTTGCGAGCAGATGCAGACGGCCATTGATGGCGTGCGCTTCCGGATCCGTTGGACGAATGCGCAAAGCAGCTTTCGCCTGCGCCATGGCGTCGCTCTGGCGCCCGAGCTTCTGCAAGATCAAAGCAAGACGCTTGCGGAGCCCGACCATTCGTGGATTAAAGCTTAACGCACGAAACCAGGCGTCAACCGCCTGGTTGGCTTGATCGCTTCGCTGATAAACGAAGCCTAGAGCGGCATGTCCGATAGCGGAGCGCTCATTAACCCGCAGAACGTTTAAGAAAGCTTCGCGTGCTTTTTCGAGTTCGCCCTGCTGAAAATAGATCCGTCCACTTCGCAGGTAGGGTTGCACATGGGTCGGGTCTAGTTCTATAGCGGTCTTGAAGTGTTCAAGTGCTTCATCTAGTAGGTGATCACGGGACTTTATGCGACCAAGCGCAAAATGCACGAAAGCATTTGCCTGGTCATCCCGAACGAGAGCCTCAAACTCTTTGCGTGCTTCATCAAAGCGCTTCTCTGCCAACAGCTTCCTTCCCCGTTTGATGCTCGCCTCGGTCGCAGGAGAAGGGGTCAGACGCTTGATCGACGGTACGAAATTGCTGCTCATGGATGACTACCAATAATGGAAAGCTGATACGGTACGGGGACAGCTTCTAGAGTCTTTTTTTCTTTTAAACGCGTGTCTTCTGATCCTTCAGCTGCACAAAAAAACCGCGCTCACCCCAACGGATGAGCGCGGTTTCTTGGGCCAACAGATGGATGCCAGCTCAAATCTCGCCAGTCACCCAGTAGTCGACGCGCTTGCCGTTGTTCTCAATGTACTTATCGACGGCTTCTTCATAGGAGCTTTCTTGGGCATCGTACATGCTTGCCTGTAGGTCGTCGAGTGGAATTTGCATGCGCGAGAGGAAGCTCGCGGCTTCGATTTCGTCCTGATAAAAACCCTTGCGAGCCATTGCCATGACCCGCTCGTAACTGCCGAGCACGCCCTTGGGGTCTTCGAGGTAGCGCAGATCATAGGCGCCGAACATCCAGTGTGGGCTCCAGCCAGTGACCACGATCCACTCGTTGCGATCCACGGCGCGCTTCAGGGCGGCGGTCATGGCGGCGCCTGAGGAGATCTGCAGTTCGTAGTCCAGGTCATAGTCTTCGATGGCCTGCTTGGACAAGCGGGTCAGGCCAGCACCTGGGTCGATGCCGGTGATGGTGCCGTCGAGCTTTTCTTTGACCTCGTTTTTTTTCAGATCTTC
Source organism: Thiorhodovibrio frisius (assembly GCF_033954835.1). Lineage (NCBI taxonomy): Bacteria > Pseudomonadati > Pseudomonadota > Gammaproteobacteria > Chromatiales > Chromatiaceae > Thiorhodovibrio > Thiorhodovibrio frisius. The sequence goes on along the minus strand of NZ_CP121471.1, from coordinate 5,076,884 downwards.
AATCGAGCTCAGTTCATCCTCCGGAATGTAGTTGGGCACCACCCAGCCGAGTTGGGCCTCGGTGTAGAGGATGCCGAGCGGCACCACGTCATTGCAGACCTTTTCCACGTAGTCGGCATGGGTGCCAGGCTGCCAGGACATCAGCATCACGTCGATGTCACCATTGGCGACTCCCTGGTATTGGGGCGCGATGTCGGTCTGAATCAGCTCGACATCGTAGCCCATGCGGTCTTCGAGAATTTTGGCCGCCAGTTTGGTGACGAACTCGGCATCGGACCAGGCGGTCCAGCCAATTTTGATCGTGTCTTTCGCCAAGGCACCAGCGCTCAGGCCAGCGGTCAGCGCCAGCGCGAGCACGACTTTAAGAGTGTTTTTCATCATAGGGACTCCTTATCGGTTTTGGGATCGAAGGTCCGCCAGCGCGAGATAAAAGCTGCGCGTGGCCGACTCAAGAGGCGGCGCCTGCCATCATGGAGACGCCGGTGGGAAAAGTGTTTGGTTAAAAAATCAGCGAGTGGGACGGCCCGTTGGCAGCCGTGAACGGCGCGCGCTCAGGATTCGACTGCTTACCGTGAATCGCGTGGATTCATTCTTCGGGTTGGCCAGGGCCATGAGCGTTAGGTGCCAGCAGTTCCAGTACCTGCTTGGGTGCCAGCTTGAGTATCGGGGCGCCGCCCCGCCCAGTTGCGCAGCCGCTGCACCAACCCGGGGCCGGAGCGGCTGCGAATACTGCCGTAGCTCTGGGTAATACGGTCGAGCAAAATGGCCAGCAGCACCACACCAAGCCCGCCTTCGAACCCCAGACCGACGTTCAGCCGCTGAATGCCGGTCAGTACCGTATTGCCCAGCCCGCCGGCGCCGATCATGGAGGCGATGACGACCATCGACAGTGCCAGCATGATGGTCTGATTGATGCCGGCCATGATTGAGGGCATCGCCAAGGGCAATTGCACCTTAAACAGCAACTGCGAGCTGGTGCAGCCAAAGGCCTTGCCCGCTTCGACATGCTCGACACTGACTTGGCGAATACCGAGATTGGTCAGGCGCACCGCCGGTGGCATGGCAAAGATCAGGGTCGCGATGGCGCCCGGCACCTTGCCGAGACCAAAGAAAATGGCCGCCGGAATCAGATAAACGAACGGCGGCATGGTCTGCATCAAATCCAGAATCGGCCGGGCAATCATCTCGACCTTGTCGTTGCGCGCCATCGCAATGCCAATCGGAATACCGATAGCCAGCGCCACCAGACTGGAGGCGATCACCAGGGCGAGGGTGACGACGGTTTCGTCCCAAATGTCCATTCCAAACAGCAGCACCATGGCGCCGACGGCAAAGAGCCCGAAGCGCCAGCCGACGCGCCAGGTCGCCAGCAGCACGATCAACGCCGCAAGCAACAGCGGTGGAAAGACCAGCAGCAGGTTCTCGAAGGCATCGATGATCAAATCCAGACCATCGGCGATCGCATCAAGCAGCGGGGTCAGATTGTCCTGAATCCAATCGACGCCGGCCTCGACCCAGTCGCCAATCGGTATTTCGAAATTCATGCCAGATTCAGCCATCCCGGATTCAGCTATTCCAGTTTTCGTTATGCCAGATTTCGGTATCCCAGATTCGGGGATCAGGTTGTCTTATCGAGGGTTTGCAGCAGAATGGTTTTGTCGATGATGCCGCGATACTGGCCATGATCATCGACCACGGGAATCGGGTGCTCGGTGGTCGCGACGCGAGACAGCACCTCGGACAGATCCATCTCCGCCGGTGCGGGCTCCACATTCGGGATAAAGGCTTGATCCCAATGGGTGCCGTCGCCTTTCGCCGCGGCAGCAAGCGTGTTGACGCTGACCATGCCGCGATAACGATTTTCGCGATCCGTCACCACTCCCAGCGCGCGGCCGTGGTCTTGCAGCTGCGCCAGTGCGGCGCGCACATTGACGCCGGTGCGCTCGAAAACGATCAGCGCCCGATTGGAAGCAATGTCGCCGGCACTGAACACCTTGCTGACATCCACACCGTAAAAGAACGAGCGCACATAGTCGTTGGCCGGACGAGTGACGATTTCCTCCGGCGTGCCGATCTGCACCACCCGGCCGCCCTCCATGATGGCGATGCGATCGCCGATGCGAATCGCTTCGTCGAGGTCATGGGAGATAAACACGATGGTATGCGGCTTTTTGTCCTGCAAGCTGACCAGTTCATCCTGCATCTCCGTGCGAATCAGCGGGTCCAGCGCAGAAAATGCCTCGTCCATCAGTAGGATGGGTGCCTCGGTAGCCAATGCCCTGGCTAGACCAACGCGCTGGCGCATGCCACCGGAGAGCTCATCGGGATAGCTGTCGGCATAGGGCTCAAGGCCCACCGTTGCCAGGGCTTTCAACGCCTGTTCGCGCTGCTCTGACGCCGGGATGCCGGCGACATCCAGACCGAAGGCGGCATTCTCGGCTACCGTCTTGTGCGGCAATAGCGCGAAAGACTGAAACACCATGCTCATCTGGTGACGGCGCATATTGATGAGGTCTTGCTTGCTCATCGCGGTGATGTCGACGCCGTCGAGCAGGATGCGACCACGGGTCGGCTCGATCAGGCGATTGATCATACGCACTAGGGTGGACTTACCCGAGCCCGACAGCCCCATGACCACGAAGACCTCGCCCTCGCGGATGCTGAAGCTCGCCTGCTGCACCCCGACTGTGGTGCCGGTGCGGTTGAAAATCTCATCCTTCTCAAGCCCTTGATGGAGCAGCGCAATGGCTTCATCGGGAGCCGGGCCAAAAATTTTGTAAAGGTCTTCGATGACGAGCTTGTCAGTCATGCGGGAATCATGCTTATCAGCCGTGCGAAGCCGCGCATCAGGCCGGCGATCCTGGCGGCAATTCATGAATTGGAGCCAAACAATCGATGCGGAACAGTTCGCGTGGCCCTCTCGCAACCAGGCTTACAACCAGGCGCGAAAACAGGGCCGCGACTAGGCGCAGTGGATGCCAAGCCGCGCTGCCAAACCGGACTATGAATGTCGCAGACTCTAGGTCTGGCCGGATACAGCGTTGAGCACAGAATAATATCTGGATGGCTAAACTTGTGTTAACGCCAACAAAGAAAGGCGCGAGTGCCGTCTGCTAATTGATAGTGCAATGCTCATGCAGGCCACCAAGCCATTCACCCTAACAGCTCCACCGAGAGGATTCAACCGCCGGCCGGGATCACCTGAGCGATGCAACTGGGCGTGATGCACCCGAGCCGCCACATCCCTTCAAATCACTTACGGGTACCTAATGGAATGTGATTTGCATCACATTTGGGCTTTCCTGAGCAAGGTCTTACTCCAATTCGCTAGCCAGCCTCGAATGGTCCGCGCGTAAAGCACTTATTCCCCTACAAAGAGTATTGAAACTCATGGCCGCTTCGACTCAGCCGCAGATTCATCCAGAAAGCGCAAGCCTTGATTCCCTGATGCCGCACATGCCCCAAGTTAGGGCGTACAGCACCAGTTTGGACGCCCTTGCCGAGCGCTGGAATCTGCTCACACTGCTCGGGCAGATGAGCAATATCGGCATGGACATGACCGAGACGCGCGAGGGCTTTCAGAATTTGACCAAGGAGCTGCTGCATCATCTGGGCACGGAGAATCTCAAGAAAACCGTCGCTGAGATGCAAGCCAAGGCGCAGGTGGCGGTGGATATCGTCATCCGCAATCTATTTGAGCGCACCGCCGATATTGGCTTTTTGGCGACGGACGATGACTTTCGTGACTTCATCTCGATGCTCGCGGTGGAACCCAACCCACCGATACCGGACGGGTCCGACGCGGACATCGGGCTCGAGGCCCCAGCCAATCCATCCGCCAGCTACGAGGCGATCAAGACCCGCTTCCGCGAATATGTCGCCAAATACTCCGTCTATGACAACATTATTCTGTTAAGCCCCAGCGGGCAGGTGCTTGCCCAGCTTGATGAGGCCAATCCGGTCAGTCAGTCGCAAGATCCCTTGATTCGCGAGGCGATCGAAACCAGCCGCGACTATGTCGAGGTCTATCGCGCCTCCGACCTCGACCCGCGCCGCGAGCGCAGCCTGATCTACGCCTACCGCATCACCGAGAACAACTCGCCCAAATCACGGGTGCTCGGTGTGCTCTGTCTGATGTTTCGCTTCGAGGACGAGATGGCGGGTGTGTTCCAGCACCTGATCACCGCCGAGGATTGGGAGGTGCTGATGCTGCTCGACCCAGACGGGCGCGTCATTGCCAGCAGCGACGAGCACCATATCCCGGTGGGCGCGCGCATGCAGGCGCAGCCAGAGATCCCCTATTGCATCGCGCGCTTTAGCGGGCGCGAGTATCTGGCCACTACTTGTGCCACCCAAGGCTATCAAGGCTATGCCGGCCCCGGCTGGTTCGGCCATGTGATGGTGCCACTGACCTATGCCTTCGAGAAAAACCTGGAAGGCGGTGCGGATCAGATCGACGCGACAATTCTCGATGCCGTGATGCGCCGCTCCAATCTGTTCTCCGAGGCGCTGCGCAACATTCCGCGCCAAGCGGACAAAATCCAGAAAGAGCTGGATGTCACCGTATGGAATGGCAATGTGCGCATCGCCAATACTAAGTCAGGAGAAAACAGCTTCTCCAAGACCTTGCTTGGGGAGATCAGCAAGACGGGTGCGCGCACCAAAGAAGTATTCGAGGAGTCTATCGGTGATCTCAACCAGACCGTGGTCTCGTCCATTCTCGCCGATGTGCAGTTCCGCGCTTCGCTCGCCATCGACATCATGGACCGCAACCTCTACGAGCGCGCCAACGACTGTCGCTGGTGGGCGTTGACCTCCTATTTCCGCAAGAATCTAATCGATGATCACATTGGCGACGACCAACGCGGTGCCCTTGAGAGCATTCTGAGCTACATCAACAATCTCTATACGGTTTACACAAATCTGTTCCTCTACGACCGGCTCGGTACCATTGTGGCGGTGTCCAACCCCGATTTTCGCCAGGCCATAGGCACCAAACTCGGGGAGTCCTGGGTGCTGGAAACCCTGGCCATTCGCGACTCTCAGGTCTACAGCGTCTCGCCCTTTGCGCGCACCTGGCTTTACAACGACCGTCATACCTATATTTACGGCGCCTCAGTCACGGCCATCGACAATCCGCAGCAGATTGTCGGCGGTATCGGCATTGTGTTCGATTCTGAGCCCCAATTTTCTGCCATGCTGCGCGATGCTCTGCCAAAGAGCGAGCGCGGGGACATCCTCGACGGCTGTTTTGCGGTTTTTGCCGAGCCTGACCGGCGCGTCATCGCCTCCACCCACAGCCAACTCGCACCGGGCGACAGCCTGGAACTGGACCCGGCATTCTTCGCCCTGAAGCCGGGGGCTGGCGTGTCCAATATTGTCGAATATCAAGGCGCCTACTTTGTGGTCGGCGCCCGCGCGTCGCGCGGCTATCGCGAATATAAAAGCCCCGGAGACCACTACCATAATGATGTGATTGCTTTGGTGTTCATGAAGATCGGCACAGTCGCCGATAACAAAGTCGCGCCAAGCGATGGGCGTCGCGCCAGTGACCGCGCCCGCAGCGAACAGCCTATCTACCCGCTGCCCTCAGGTAACGAACTCACGACTGATATCTCCACCTTCCTGATCGGCGGTCGGCTGTTTGGCATCGAGTCCTGCGATGTCATCTGCTCCATCAACGACCAGCAGGTCACCCCACTGGTGTGCGCCAATCCGGGCTTCATCGGCGTGTTTTCTTTTGGCGGACAGACTGTCGGTGTCATTTCCATCCGCGAGCTGCTGGGCCTGAGTGACCACAGCTATCATTCAGAGAGCGACGGCATCCTGCTGGTGAAGGTCAAACCCCGTGCCGGAGTGAAGGAAGAGGAGGGCATTCTTGGCATCGTCATCGACCGCATCATGGATAGCCCCGAGATTCCCAACCGCAGTATCTCCCGCTACGGCTCGGAGCTGGCCGGTAAGTCCGTGCTGACAAAGGCCGTGGTGCGCCCCGACAGCGGCAACGAGCGCGCGACCATGCTCTCCATTCTGGATGTTGAGGGGCTCGAGGAACGCGTGGTCCGCACGCGCGCCAATGGTGGCGCCTCGGAGGTGGCGCTGCTCGGCCGCGACCCGGCGCACTAGCCGCCCTCATCCGCGACACCGCGAGCGGGGGTCAAATCGGCGCCCTTTGTTCAGCGCGAAATTGTTATCCTTAGCGGGTAACCCCCTTAGTGCTGACTGCGGACAACCCATGAGTTTTTCTCGCAATGCCGAACTGGTGGTCGAACCGCCTGCGGGTGACGAGGCCGCCCGACCACGCTGGGAGATTCCCGACCTGTTCGACTTCGACTACTATGTCGAGGCCGACGAGCACAGCAAGAGCGACACTCTGGCCGGACGCCAGTCGCTCGCCAAGCGGGATCGGGCGCTCTACCTGGACCACATCAAACCGCGCATCCAACGCCCGGAGCATACTCCGGCGCATCGCCGCCAGGCGCTGCGCCTGTGGCTAGCCGAGCGCCGCCGCGCTGAAGACCCGTCTCTGCGTGCTCTGCTTCCGGGTGCCTCCTTTGCGCGCGGCCAGCGCCTGGTCACTGTGCTGCTAATGGTGCTGGGCCTGATCACCGGCGGCACCATCGCCTCGGCCCTGTTGCAGTACGAAGGCGACCATGCGGTGAATGTGTCCTGGTACGTTTTCGTGCTGGTCATCCTGCAACTTGGCCTGGCCGGCTTTACCCTCGGCGGCTGGCTAATGCGGCGCAGCAAGTCCATGCAGCAGGCGCTGCGTGATGTGTCGCTGCTTGCACAGCTCATCCGGCCACTGTTCGCGCGCGTTGCCCATTGGGTGCAGCGCCATCGCTTGGGACAGATGCCGCCCGAGGTGCGCGACCGCGCCCAGGCGCGCCAGGGTTTGCTGCAAGCGCATTTCTCGCTTTACGGCCCGGCCTCCTACCTGCCTATGCTGGTGCCGGTGCAGGCCTTTGGCATCGCCTTTAATATCGGCGCCATTGTCACCACTGTGCTGCTGCTGTGGTTCACCGATCTGGCTTTCGGCTGGGGCTCGGCGCTCAATGTCGACCCGGCGGTCACCTATCACTTAACCCGCGTGGTCGCTCTGCCCTGGAGCTGGCTTTTTGGCGAGGGCGTCGGCTACCCGACCCTGGCCGAGGTGGCCGGCACCCGCATTCATCTGAAAGACCCGCTGTTCCTGTCAAATGCCGAGCATTTGCGCGCCTGGCGCTGGTTTCTGGTGTGCGCCGTGATGACCTATGGGCTGATGCCGCGCCTGCTGCTGTTGGGGCTTTCCGCTTTTATTCAGAGGCACGCGCTCGACCGTCTGCCCTTCACCCATCAGCGTACCCAGGCGCTCTATACCCGCCTGGTCACGCCCGATCTGGACACCGGTCTTGGTCAGACCGGCAGTGGTCCAGAAATGCCCATCCCCGGGCCGCTGAAGCCGGTCACCACGGCGCGCGCGGCGCCGCGCGGCGCGGAAACGTCCGCTGCTGCCCCGGCGCAAGCGGAGCCTGCGGAGCAGCCCAGCCAGTCGGAGCGGACCGCGACCGCAGCGCCTGCCAATCCGCCGCTGCTCGCTGAGAGAACCGCGCACAAGACCACCGCCGATCCAGCCACCGGTAGCCCGACTGCCGAGCCGACAGCCGCTCGCGAGCAGGCGCCAAGCCCGCAAAGAGCGCCACAGCAAGAGCCGAGCAACCTGGAGAAAGCGCCAGCTCAGCCGACACCCAAGTCTGAGCCGACGCAATCCCCGACACCGGCTCTTAGGCCCAAATCAGAGCCCAAATCAGAGCCCAAATCAGAGCCTAAACCGGAACCAACACCAGAGCCGACTCCGCCACCCGTTGCCAGCCCGCTGGCAAAGGCGGCAGCCCAAACCCGCATCGCCCCCGATGCCTGTGTGCTGTTGCTGCACGTTGATGTCGCCGATGTGCTGGAAGACGCCGATCATCCTCGCTTACAGCAGCGTCTGCGCCAGGCCTGCGGCTGGCGCGTGGGGGCCTCGGCCACCTTTGGCGGCGGCACCGCCATGGCGGATCAGGCCATCGCGCTGATCGAAGACTGCCAGTGGGAAGCCCCGCCACCGCGCGTCGCCCTGCTTGATGACGGTTCTCAGCCGCCCATCACCGAGCGGCTGCGTTTCCTGCGTCGGGTGCGGGCGGCGGTTGGAGATCAAGCCCAGATTGTCGTCAGCCTGATTGGCGACCCGGAAGGCGATGATCCACTGCCACCTGTTACCCCCTTTGACTTCGGCGACTGGGAGCGCAAGATCGAGCAACTCGCCGACCCCTATCTGCGTCTGACCATGCTCACCCCCGCGCCTGACAACACGGATAAATCCGCCACCACGGAGGCCGCTGACAGTGCTGCGGCCACACCCAGGGAGGACCACTGATGGCACGGGAAGATATCCCCACCCTGGCGATCATGGGGCATCCCAATGCCGGTAAATCCTCGGTGGTTGCTACTCTGACCGAGAACGACCGCATCAAGATCGACAAACGCGCCGGCACCACGACCTCCTCCGACCACTATCCGGTGGTGGTTGATGGCAAGCCCGTGATCGCTTTTATCGACACCCCAGGATTTCAGAACCCAAGCGATATTCTTGAGTGGTTCCAGACGCATGAGCAGGATGGCGACCTGGCGCGTGCCTTTGTCGCTGCCTTTCGCCATGATCCCATGTATAGCCACGATGTCGCCCTGCTCGAGCCCGTGGCCGAGGGTGCTGGCATTATTCTGGTGGTCGATGGCTCCAAGCGCATCAAGGAGAAAGATCGCACCGAGATGGAACTGCTGCGCCTGAGCGCGCGCCCGCGCATGGCGATTCTGAACAACCTGAGCAACAATCAGAAATTCATGGCGTCCTGGCAGGATGCACTGGCCAAGTCGTTTAACTCAGTGCGCGAGTTCAACGCCCACCGCGCCACCTATGCCGAGCGGATCAAACTGCTCAATGCGCTCAAGAGCATCGACCAGCGCTGGGAGCCGCAGCTTGAGGACACCATCGAGGCATTTAGTCACGACTGGGAGCGTCGTATCGATGCCAGCGTGACATCCATTATCGGCCTCCTGAAAGAGGCGCTTACCTACCGGGTGAATCGGGTAGTGCGCGTCAGTGAACTCCAGTCAGAGGCGGATCGCCAGGACATCCAGGCCCGGCTGCAACAGGCGTTTCAGGACGGGCTGCGCAAGCTCGAGGCCGACACCCAGGCCGAGGTGCGGGCGCATTTTCGCCACAACGTCTGGAACCTGCCGCCCGACTCCCTGCTGCAGAAAGACCTCTTCTCGGACGAAGTCGGCAAGGCGCTGGGTCTGAATCGGCTGCAGATGGCGCTCGCTGGCGCCGCCGCTGGTGCCACCACCGGCGTTGGCATTGACCTGTCGCTCGCCGGCGGCAGCCTGGGCGCCGGGTTGCTGATTGGCGCCACTGCAGGCAGCTTGTTAGGGGCGCTCAGCGGCGCGGCACTGGCGAAAGTCGACATTCAGCGCACCTTGGGAGTAGAGCGCTTCTCCCTCGGTCCCGTCAGTAGTCAGCGCTTTCCCTTCATCCTGCTTGACCGCATCCTGCTGTACTGCGCGCGCGCCATGAATTGGTCACACGGGCGCAAGGCTGCCGATGACAGTGCCCACAACCGAGTTCCCGAGCGAGCACTGAAGAAAAAACGCGGCTTCACCGAAGAACTCACTTCCGATCAACTCAAAACCCTGTCAAAGTTCTTTGCTGACACCCGCAAGGGCAAAGACAGCAAGTTCGAGGATGATAGCCGCCAGATTCTCGCCGAACTGCTTCGTGGGCTGTCCTCAAGCGAGATCGACAGCCGCGCGGAGCTCTGAGGCGATTCCGCCGCCAGCGCACCCAGGGCGATGCCGATGTCATCACGAACGTTTTGGTATTAGTAGCCGCTGTCAACAATCGCCTGGCCGCAGACATAGAGCTTTACTCCAGCATCCTTTAGCTTGCCGAGTAATTCGACATTCGGATTCACGCTGCCAAAGCGCGCCTTGTAGGCTTGATCCTTCAGCACCGCGCGACATGCCAACCAACTGGTTTCTGGCAGCAGCTTCAATTTCACGCCAAAAAAGCGTCATCCCAATGATGCGAAAAATGGCGATTGGGTTTAATGTTGAGGACTCGCGCCAGATCGCTCTGGAGTCTCGCCCAGGCGACTGGCTAGATCATGGCATCTCAAGCGACAGGAGCATTTTATGGATCGTCAGCAAGCCGCCAAGTTCATGCTCGACTGTCTGCGCATGATGATGGCCCGCAAGGGCTCCGACCTCTTCGTCAGCGCTGACTTTCCGCCCGCCTGCAAAATCGATGGCAAACTCACGCCGCTGAGTGAAAAACCCCTGAGCGCTGAGCAGACTGGCGTGTTGGTGCGTTCCATCATGAACGACTACCAGCTTAAGGAATACGACGCCAACAAGGAATGCAACTTCGCCATCAGCCCGCCTGGCATCGGGCGTTTCCGCGTCAATGCTTTCGTGCAACAGGGGCGCTCCGGCGTTGTGCTGCGCACTATCCCGACCGAAATTCCCGAGATCGACGCACTTGGCCTGCCACCGGTGCTCAAGGATCTGGTGCTCACCAAGCGCGGCATGATTCTGCTGGTAGGCGGCACCGGCTCGGGCAAATCCACCAGCCTGGCCGCGATGCTCGGCTACCGCAACGAGAAGACCCATGGCCATATCATCACCATCGAGGACCCGGTGGAGTTCGTGCATCAGCACCGAAACTGCCTGATCACCCAGCGTGAGGTGGGCGTGGATACCGACTCCTGGGACAACGCTCTGGTTAATACTCTGCGTCAGGCGCCCAATGTGATTCTGATCGGCGAGATTCGCCAGCGCGAGACCATGGAGCATGCAATCAACTTCTCCGAGACCGGCCATTTGTGCCTGTCTACACTGCATGCCAACAACGCCAACCAGGCACTGGACCGCATCATCAATTTGTTTCCTGAGGAACGCCGCTCACAGTTGCTGATGGATCTGTCGCTCAATCTAAAAGCCGTCATTTCCCAGCGTCTGCTGCCGCGCATTGGCGGAGGAAGGGTGGCGGCGATTGAGGTCATGATCAACAGCCCGCTGATTCAGGATCTGATCTTCAAAGGCAAGGTGCATGAAATCAAAGCCATCATGAAGCGCTCGCGCGAGCTTGGCATGCAGACCTTCGACATGGCCTTGTTTGATCTCTACGAGGCCGGACTGATCACGCTCGAAGACGGTCTGCGCAATGCTGATTCCATGAACGAGCTGCGCCTGAAAATCAAGCTTGAAAGTGCCGATGCCACCGAGGGCGATGCCTTTGGCGACACTGATGGTCTCAGGCTGGTCGGCGAGGACGAGGAAGACCTGCCCCCCGGCGAACTGGGCAATAAACCGGCGGCGGACGATGCATCTGAGAGCGCGTTCGACCTTGACAGCTTCGACCTGGCCGAGGCCTCGCTCGATTTGGAATCGGAGTTCAAGCAATAATAGGCGCTGCTCGACGGTCGCACATTGCAAGGGCTGACGCGCATAGCCTCGGCCGCCCCGGAGAATTAATCTGCTGTTTTTGCGGTAACCAACCGGACCACTTATGGATATCACCCCTTACCTGAAATTGATGGTGCAAAAGCGCGCATCGGATTTGTTCTTTACTGCCGGCACCCAAGTCAAGATCAAAATCGACGGCGTCATCCAGTCAATCGGCGATACCGTTTTTGAGCCTGGAATGTGCACTGCGGCCATTCACTCAGTGCTGACAAAAGAGCAGATTGATTTCTTCGAGAATCACCGTGAAATCGATTTTGGCATTGGCTTGTCTGGGCATGGGCGCTTCCGCATTAACGCCTTTCACCAGCGGGGCACCCCCGCCATGGTTATTCGCTTCCTGACCAGCAAGATACCCACCATTGATGAGCTTGGACTACCGGAGATTCTCAAGCGACTAGTGATGCATAGACGCGGCATCATCCTGATGGTGGGCGCTACCGGATCAGGTAAATCGACCACCCTTGCGGCCATGATTGATCACAGGAATAGCACGAAACCCGGGCATATTCTGACCATTGAGGATCCCATTGAGTATATTCACGCGCACAAGCAATCCATCATTAACCAGCGCGAATTGGGTATCGACACCAAGGACTATGCCACTGCGCTAAAAAGCTCCTTGCGCGAAGCACCGGATGTGATTCTGATCGGCGAGATCCGCACCCGCGAGACCATGGAAGCGGCCATTGAACTCTCAGGTACTGGCCATCTGGCCATCTCTACCCTGCATGCGAACAATGCCTATCAGACCATGGAACGCATCATTAATATGTTCCCGATGGAAATGCACAAAACGCTGTTCATGGATTTGTCTCTAAACTTGCGTGCCATCATCTCCCAGCGCCTGGTGCGCACTGTGGAGGGCAAGCGGGTCGCGGCCATCGAGATTTTGATGAATACCCCGCACATCAGCGATTTGATCCGCGAGGGGCGCGTGGATGAAATGCGTCAGGCGATGGCAGAAAGCAAAGAAGAAGGCATGGTGACCTTCGACGAGGCGTTGCTCAAGCTCTACCGCGATGGACGTATTTCGCTGGATGAATGCCTCGGCAATGCCGATTCGGCGGCGAATCTGGAGGCGCGGATTAACTTTGGTTAGGCGGTGTTCTGCCGAGGGCAGGGGGCAAGGACGCGGACAACTGAATTAAGTCGGCTTAGAGTACCGCCGTTAGCGCGGCCAGAAATGCCTGGTTTTCGTCCGCAGAGCCCACGGTGACGCGCAGGCAGTCGCGTAGTTGTGGATGGGCGCCGTCAAGGTTCTTGATAAGTACGCCTTGGCTTTTGAGCCCCTCAAATACCCGTCCGGCTGAGCCCACCGGCATCCGCAGCAGGAGAAAATTGGCCTCGCTTGGATACACCTGCAAGGCATTCATTGCCATTAAAGCCGCAGCCAGGCGCTCGCGCTCGGTTCGGATCATCTGGGTCTGAGCATCGAAGACCTCGGCATGGCGCAGCGCAAAAACCGCGCTGGTCTGGGTCAGCACATTGATGTTGTACGGCAACCGGGTTTTGTCGATTTCGCCGATCCATTCCGCTGGGCCGGCCAGATAGCCGAGGCGCAGCCCGGCAAGGCCCATTTTGGACACCGTGCGCAGCACCAACAGATTGGGCCAGTCGCCTAGGCGCGACAGAAAGCTGTGATCGGTGAAGGGCGCGTAGGCCTCGTCGACCACGACCAGCCCCGGGCTGGCCTCGATAATGCGCGCGATGCTGTCGGCCTCGAACAGATTGCCGGTGGGGTTGTTGGGGTAGGCGAGAAAGGTCAGGATCGGCCGGTGTTTTTCGATGGCGGCCAGTGCGGCATCCAGATCGAGTGCAAAATCCTCGGCGCGCAGGGGTACGCCGACATAGTCAAGTCCGGCGAAGGTCGCGATCATGCGATACATGACGAAGCCGGGATCAAACGACAGCAGCTTGCGTCCAGGCTCGGTGAGGGCCAGCGCCAGCATCTGGATGAGTTCGTCGGAGCCATTGCCGAGCACCAGCCCCATGTCGGCGGGTATGCCCATGGTGGCGCGCAGCGTGGTCTGTAGCAAGCTCGCCCGAGGATCGGGATAGCGATTCAGTGCCTGCTCTCCCAGCGCGGCCAGCCAGGGTTGGCGTAGCTTGTCCGGCATGGCAAAGGGGTTTTCCATCGCGTCGAGCTTGATCAGGCCGGTGGCGTCCGGCACATGATAGGCGCGTAGCGCGCGGATGGCTGGACGTACCAGCGCATCCACAGTCGGCGTCATGGATTTATGGGCCGGGCTGCCAGTCATGGAGCTTCCTGTGATTGAATTGCCGCTGATTGCGCTGCCAGTCATTGAACTGTCAGTGATTGGATGATCAGTCATCGCCAGGTGTTTCCGTCAGGGAGCATTGCCGCGCAGCTCGGCCGAGCGTGCGTGCGCCGTCAGCCCCTCGCCGCGCGCCAGGTCGCTGGCGGTGCCGGCCAGTCTGGCGGCGCCGGTCGGCGAGGCCATAATCAGGCTGGAGCGTTTCTGGAAGTCATAGACGCCCAGCGGCGATGAAAAGCGCGCGGTGCGCGAGGTCGGCAGTACATGGTTTGGTCCGGCGCAATAGTCGCCGAGGGCTTCGGCGGTGTGGCGGCCCATGAAAATTGCTCCGGCGTGGCGAACCTTTTCGGCCAGTGCCATCGGGTCTGCAACCGAGAGTTCGAGATGTTCAGGCGCGATACGGTTGGCAACCATCACCGCATCGTCCTGGTCGCGCGCCAGAATGAGCGCCCCGCGCGTGGTCAGTGCCGTGGTAATGATCTCCCGGCGTTCCATGGTTGGCAGTAACCGCTCAATGCTGGCCAACACCCGTTCGAGATAGGCCGCATCCCAGCTCACCAGAATGGATTGGGCGTCTTCATCGTGTTCTGCCTGCGAGAAGAGATCCATGGCGATCCAGTCGGGATCGGTCTGGCTATCGCACAGAATCAGGATTTCGGAGGGGCCTGCAACCATGTCGATGCCAACCTGCCCGAACACCGCGCGCTTGGCGGTGGCGACATAGATGTTGCCGGGGCCAACCACCTTGTCGACTGCCGGCACCGTCTCGGTGCCATAGGCCAGCGCGGCGATTGCCTGGGCGCCACCCAGGGCAAAGACCCGATCGACTCCGGCAATGGCGGCTGCGGCTAGTACGAGTTCGTTCAACTCCCCGCGCGGAGTGGGCACGACCATGATGAGCTCACCAACGCCCGCGACCTTGGCCGGTATTGCGTTCATCAGTACCGAGGACGGATAGGCCGCCTTGCCGCCCGGCACATAGAGGCCCACCCGGTCGAGCGGGGTGATCTTTTGCCCCAGCAGGGTGCCATCGGTATCTTTGAAGTCCCAGCTTTGCAGACGCTGATGTTCGGCATAAGTGCGGATGCGCGAGGCGGCCAGATCAAGGGCCTCACGCTGAGCGGCGGGGATTGCGGTGAGCGCTTGGCGCAAACGCTCCAGCGGCAATTCCAGTGCGGCGCCATTGGCGGGTTGCCAGCCGTCGAAGCGGGCGGTGTAGTCGCATAGCGCGACATCGCCCTGGGAGCGCACCTGTTGGATGATCTCGTCGACGCGCTGTTGCACGGCCGTGTCCGAGACCGAATCCCAGGCCAGCAGGGCATCAAGGCGGGCGTTGAAGTCCGAATCCGTGGTGGACAGGCGTTGGATGTTGAGCATTGTATTTTTTGCGGGTGGCCAGCGGTGGCCAGCAGTGGTTAGCAGAATCTTTGCGGCCTTTGTGACGAAGATTGAGTTTGTTGCCGGGTTTTATCGAGGCGATTTGTACTCGGCCCGAAACAGAAAACGCATAGGCTTTAGCGAGAATTCGCCTCTACGAATCAGCCTCAACAGCGGTGCGGATGTCGTTGATGAGTTGCATGACCCACTCGTGTTTCATCTTCCAGGATGCCTTGTTGACGATCAGGCGCGAACTGATGTCGCAGATGTGTTCGAGTGGTACGAGACCATTGGCTTTGAGCGTGTTGCCGCTTTCGACCAGATCAACAATGAGGTCAGACAGACCGACTAGAGGCGCGAGTTCCATGGAGCCGTAGAGCTTGATGATCTCAACCTGCTTGCCCTGGGTGGCGAAATAGCGCTCGGCGCAGCGGACATATTTGGTGGCGATGCGCAGTCGTCCCGGTCGCTGACGCACTGCTTCGGGCATGCCGGCGACCATCATGCGACAGCGTGCGATGCGCAAGTCGAGCGGTTCGTACAGGCCATCACCGCCATGTTCAAGCAGCACGTCCTTGCCGGCGATTCCGATATCGGCCGCGCCATATTGCACATAGGTGGGCACGTCGCTGGCGCGAATGATCACCAGCTTGACCTCGGGCCTGTTGGTGTCGAGGATCAGCTTGCGACTGGTCTCGGGGTCTTCTTGCGGCTGCACGCCAGCGGCGGCTAGCAGCGGCAGGGATTGCTCGAAGATGCGCCCTTTGGAGAGCGCGATGGTCAGTTGTTGGTTCAACCCTGGCTGACTCCCGGATGCTGGACGGCTGGTCGCTATCATCCCGTCAGGCCGCAGCGGCTGTCTCAAGCTTGGCGGACACCCGCCGCACCGTTGCACCCAGGGAGGATAATTTCTCTTCGATATTATCGTAGCCGCGGTCGATATGGTAAATCCGGTCGATCAGGGTTTCGCCCTCGGCGACCAGCGCGGCCAGGACCAGACTCGCCGATGCGCGCAGATCGGTGGCCATGACCGGGGCTGCTGTCAGGTGCTCCACCCCACGACAAATGGCCAGATTGCCTTCAAGACGGATATCCGCCCCCATGCGCTGCATCTCGAGCACATGCATGAAGCGGTTCTCAAACACGGTTTCTGTGATTGTTCCAGTGCCCTCGGCGATGGCGTTGAGTGCACAGAACTGCGCCTGCATGTCGGTTGGAAAAGCCGGGTAGGGCGCGGTATGGACATCGACAGCACGGGGGCGTCGGCCACGCATGTCGAGGTCGATCCAGTCCTCGCCCGTGTCAATTTTGGCGCCCGCCTCTTGCAGCTTGGCCAGCACCGCATCAAGCAGATCGGCGCGGGTGGCGCGCACCCGCACATGCCCGCGGGTCATGGCAGCGGCGACCAGATAGGTACCGGTTTCGATCCGATCAGGCAGTACCGAGTAGTCAGTGCCACTGAGATGTTCGACACCCTCGATAACCAGGGTGCCCGTGCCCGCGCCGCTGATACGCGCGCCCATATTATTGAGAAAATTAGCAAGATCAAGCACTTCTGGTTCGCGCGCGGCATTCTCGAGTACGGTTTGACCTTGCGCCAAGGCCGCTGCCATCATCAAGTTTTCGGTGCCTGTCACTGTGACCTGATCCATGATGAAACGCGCCCCACGCAGCCGTCCGGCGCGCGCCCGCACATAGCCGTTGCGGACTTCAATCTCGGCGCCCATGGCGCGCAGCCCGTCGATATGCAGATTGACCGGTCGCGAGCCGATGGCGCAGCCACCAGGCAATGACACCTCGGCCTCGCCAAAGCGCGCGAGCAGCGGCCCCAGCACCAGAATGGACGCCCGCATGGTTTTGACCAAATCATAGGGCGCGGCGTAAACACTCACCTTGCTAGCGTCTGCGTGAATGCGCATGCGGTCATCCACGGTTAGTCGCACACCCATGCGCCCGAGCAACTCCATGGTGGTGGTGATGTCGCGCAGATGCGGCACATTCGATAACACACAGGGCGTCTCGGCCAACAGGGTGGCCGCCAGGATCGGCAGGGCAGCATTTTTGGCCCCGGCTGCGCGTACCTCGCCTTGGAGAACCGGGCCCCCGGTAATTAGCAGTTTATCCATCTTGTCGTGGTCGGTCGTCGTTCGCCCTAGGTTGGGATTCTGGAGGATGGGTCTGGCGTTGGAATCCCGCTTTGTTACTTGGGCTCTGGTAGTTGGTGATCTGAATTCAGGCTCCGGCGGGGCCGGTCTCGCCCGGCGATTTCGGGAACTCGAGCAGTTCGGCGAGGTTGGAAAATTTGGCGATGCGCACCATGGACTCAGGCCAGTTGATGATCCGCAGCTGGGATCCGCGCGAATTGGCGCGCGCGAGCCAGTCGAGCATCAGCGCCACAGCGGCGCTGCGGGCCTGAGTGACGCCTGCCAGATCGAGTTCCAGTAGCGCCGGTTCCGGTGTTGCTTGATCGCGCCGTCGCGGGAACAGTCGCCTGGACTCGCGCGCGAGATTGGCCACTGTGTGCAGGTTTAGCTCACCTTCGAGCCGAAAACGCCCATCGCCGAGTTCGAGCAGTTGCGCCACAATCCGCTCCCGGCTCAGGTTGCGGTGCGGCTTTTGGCGCGCAATTCCTTAATCAGGCCGTCGATGCCATCGCGACCGATAATGGAGCGGAACTGGCCACGATAGTTGGAAATCAGGCTGACATTTTCGATTACTACGTCGTAGACCTTCCAGGTTCCACGCTTGTTGTGCAGCCGGTAGTCGACCGGAATGGCAGCCGCACCAGGTGCGCGCACCTGGGTCGGGACTATGACCGTGCCCTCGCGCGTGCCGGGCTTGGCGGTCTGGTAGACGATCTCCTGACCTGAGTATTTCAGCAAGGCTGTTGCATAGGTACGCACCAGGACCTCACGAAAGGCATCGACCAGGGCTTGGCGCTGCGCCGGCGTCGCCTTTCGCCAGTCGCTCCCGACGGCCGATTGGGTAATGAGCTCGAAGTCAAAATGCGGTGCCAGATTGCGCCCGACCAGTTCGTAGATCAGCTGCGGCCGGCGATCAATCTCCGCCCGCCTTGCCTCGAGCGTTGAGAGCATTGACTCCGCAGTGTTGCGCACCAGATCGGACGGTGATTGCGCCGCCAAGGAGGCCGCAGACACTGCCGTCATCAAGAGCACGCCCAAGGCGAAAAACTGTCTTCGTTTCATGTCAAGTCTCCGTGAATCAAAACCCTGACCACCCGGCCCCTTGTTTCTCGTCTCTCGCCCGTCAATCCACACCTTCTTCGGCTTTGCTGAGCAGGAAGCGCCCGATCATCTGCTCGAGCACCAGGGCGGATTGCGTGTGTTCTAGCTTGTCGCCATCGGCCAAGGCGTCCATGCTTCCGCCCGGGTCCAGTCCGATGTACTTCTCGCCCAGCAGGCCAGCGGTGAAAATATTGGCGAAGGTGTCGGTGGGAATCTCGTTGAATTGCTCCTCGATCAGCATGGTCACCACGGCTTGAAAGCGCTGCTGGTCGTAGACGATGGATTCGACCCGCCCGACACGCACGCCGGACATGCTCACGGGTGCGCGCACCTTAAGGCTGCCGACGTTGTCGAAGTAGGCAATGATGCGATAACCGTCGCCACCAGTCAGTTGGCTCAGGTTGCTGACGTGCATCGCCAAAAAGAACAGCGCCACCAGGCCGGCAACCATGAAGGCGCCGACCGCGATCTCGAGCATACGCGTTTTGACCATCATTTAGTCTCCGAACATCAGGGCCGTGAGAACGAAATCCAGCGCCAGTACCGCCAGGGCAGCGTTGACAACGGTACGAGTGGTGGAGCGGCTGATTCCGGTTGCCGTTGGGCTCGCGTCATAGCCCTCGAAGAGCGCGATCCAGGTCACGACAAAACCGAAGACCAGGCTTTTGATGACGCCGTTGAGCACGTCCCCCTCGAAGTCGATCTTTGCCTGCATCTGACTCCAGAAGGCACCGGAATCGACGCCGAGAAGGCCAACGCCAACAAAGTAGCCTCCCAGTACCCCGACCGCACTAAACAGGGCGGCAAGCAGCGGCATGGACAGAAAACCGCCAAGCAGCCGCGGGCTCAGCACCCGCTTGACCGGATCGACGGCCATCATCTCAAGCCCCGAGAGCTGCTCGGTGGTTTTCATCAGTCCGATTTCGGCAGTCAGGGCCGAGCCTGCGCGCCCCGCGACCAGCAGGGCTGTGACCACGGGACCAAGCTCGCGTACCAGGGAGGCAGCCACCATGACCCCAAGGCTTTCCGCTGCGCCGAATTGCGAGAGCACATAATAACCCTGTAGCCCGAGCACCATGCCGACAAATAGCCCGGAGACCACCACAATCAGCACCGAGAGCACGCCAATTGCAAAAAGTTGCACGAGCAAAAGTTGCGGGCGCGGCAACAGAGACGGCATCCCGGCCAGCATGCCGAGCAGCAAAAGATGGGCGCGCCCGAAGCGCGCGACCCTGTCGAGCACAGCCCGCCCCACGGCGGCGAGCGCGTTCAAGGGGGCGTTCAGAGGACCGTCGGTCATCGCCGGGGCGCCTCCAGAAAGGCATCAACCGCATCGGCGGCGGGGTAATGGAAGTGCACAGGTCCGTCCGGCAACCCGTCGACGAACTGCCGCACCCAGGATGAGGACTCACGCGCGATGTCCTCCGGAGTGCCTTGACTGATCAGACGCCCATTGGCAATGAGATAAGCGTAATCGGCGATGCTCAGCGTCTCGCGCACATCGTGTGATACCACCAGACTGGTCATGGCGCTGGCATCGTTGAGTTGGCGGATCAGGCTGACCAGCACTCCCATAGAGATCGGGTCCTGCCCGGTGAAGGGCTCGTCGTACATGATCATCATGGGGTCGAGTGCGACCGCTCGCGCCAGAGCCACCCGGCGGGCCATGCCGCCGGATAGGGCGCTTGGCATCACCCGTGCCGCGCCGCGCAGCCCGACAGCTTCGAGCTTCATGAGCACCAAACGTCGCAGTATTGATTCGGGCAGCCGGTAATGCTCGCGCAGCGGGTAGGCGACATTCTCGAACACATCCAGATCCGTTAAGAGCGCCCCGCTTTGAAACAGCATGCCGATGCGGATGCGCAACTGGAAGAGCGCGTTTCGACTCAGCGCGCCGATGTCCAGCCCGTCGACCTCAATGGTGCCCGCGTCGGGCCGCAGCAGCCCGCCGATCAGCTTCAGCAAGGTTGTCTTGCCAGCACCGCTTGGGCCCATGATGGCAGTGACCTTGCCACGCTCGATGTCAAGGTCGAGCTGATCGAAAATGACCTGCTCGCCACGCTGGAAGCTCAGTCCCCGCACCCGCACCAGCGGCTCGGAGCGTTCCGACTCGCTGGCCTCCGGGGTTGGATCAGGGGTTGGATCGGGGGCCATATCGGGCGTCAAGCGAGGACGATAGGGAGAAATGGAGGCCGCCGTCATGTCACGCGATCAGGGGCCAGCGGGAGTATTGGTGGAAGTTCCCTTGCAGCAAACTTGCGCGATTGACAGGATTGGGCATGAGAACCTGCGAGGAGAATCTGGATTGGATTATCGCTGTAGCGAACGAGTGTTCTGTTTTGGACCGGGCAGCGGTCACGGGATCCCGGCGGTAAGGATGCCGTTGTGGAGCCTCTCGGCAGCTTTGAATGAAGAGGCGCTATTGTCTGGGCTTGCTGCAGGTACGTCAAGCGAAGGCGAGCGCATGCAGCGCAATGCTGACGCAGTGAGCGTCAGTGGCTATGATAACAGGGGTGGCGTTTGGCCTGTTTCATTGCCATTCCAGCAAGAGGCGTTGCCCAAAAAGCCTGTACCCCAACAAAAAGCACTGTGCCCAAAATACAATTTGCGCCAGAAACTGGCTGCCACACAAGCACCTGCTCACTTAGCAGCCCCGCATCCAGGAGAGTCAGCCGATGCAAGATGCAATCGAACGGGCAAAAGCCATCCGTGTCGTCATTTTCGACGTTGATGGCGTCTTGACCGATGGCCGCCTGATCATCGGCGACGATGGACAGGAGTACAAAGCCTTTCATTCACGCGATGGGCACGGTATGGCTATGCTCCAGCAGACCGGCGTCAGCTTGGCGGTCATTACTGGGCGTCAATCTCAGGTGGTGCGGTTGCGTATGGAAAGTCTCGGCGTGCGCCATGTCTATCAGGGGCGGCGCGATAAAACGCCAGCCTATGAAGAACTTAAGGCGCGTTTGGAGCTTGCCGACAGCGCCTTTGCTTATGTCGGCGACGATGTGATTGACCTCCCCATTCTGTCTCAGGTCGGGCTTGGCGTCGCGGTTGCGGATGCCCATCCGCTGGTCAAGGCGCATTGCCACTGGCAGACGGAAAACCCCGGCGGCCGCGGCGCGGCGCGCGAGGTCTGCGAGTTCATCATGCGCGCCCAGGATACCCTCGAGCCCATGCTCGCTCGTTATCTCCCACCTCTTAAGGCGGTTTAGGCCGTGGCGATACTCGGTCTCCTGGTTCCAGCCACCCCGGAGGAGCAAAGCTGCTGTTTCAGGAGAGTGCTTATGATCCCGGCCACCTTAACCCTGGTCATTAAAGCGGCTGTTTCGGGGTAAGCATCCATGTTCGCCCAACCCCGTCAGTTGTTACTCGCCGCAGTGTTCGTGTTGCTCGGGCTGCTCGGGCTGTGGTTTGCCCAGCCCAGTCAACAACCGGCCTCGCCCGCTGGTTTGCAAGACGGCCGGCGTCCCGACTATGTCGTCGACGGTGTGCGCGCGCTGGAACTCGATATTCATGGACAGCCCGCCCGTCGACTTAGGGCCGAACAATTGCGTCATTACCCGGATGACGACAGTAACGAACTCGACCAGCCTCGCCTGCGGCTTTACGATGACCAGGCTCCGCCCTGGCATATCCGCTCCGAGCGCGGCTGGATCTCCGCCGGGAATGAGCGAATCGTGCTGAGTGGTGAAGTCCGTGCACGACGCGCCGCCGCGTCCGACCAGGAGGCCATCGCATTCGCGACCAGCTGGATCGAGGTCTTTCCGGATGATGAGCGCGCCGAAACTGATCGTTTCATCGAACTCGACCGCGGGGCAGACCGCATGACCGCCATTGACGGCATGCGCTTCTGGTACAGTGAGCCGATGCGCGGCGAGTTTGTTGGACGCGTGCGTTCCAGATTGGTAACAAGCGAGACGCCAGCCCCGCCACCCGCCGACCAACGTCATGACTGAATCGATTGCTGCCATGAGACTCAAGCATATTCCTGGCCCCAGCCTGGCCCTGACCCTGCTCTGTCTGACAATACTGACTGGCGCACCGGTCTTCGCGCTCGACAGCGACCAGGAGCAGCCGCTGTTTATCGAAGCCGATGCCGTCGAATTCGACGACAATACCGCGCAAAGCTGGTACTTCGGTAATGTCGATATTCAGCAGGGCACCCTGCGCATTCTTGCCGACCAGGTCGAAGTCCAGCACCGTGAAAACCGCCAGCCGCGCATTATTATTGCTGTGGGCGATCCGGCACGCTACCGACAGATACCCGAGGGCGAGACCGAACCGGTTTTGGGGCGATCGCAACGAATGGAATACGATGCGGATCGCGACGAAATCACCTTGATTGATCGCGCCGTGTTGATCCAAGGTCAGGATCGCTTTGCCAATGACCGCATCGTATACAATCGCACCACCGCGCGCGTCACCGCCGGCGCCAATGCGCAGGGCAACGAGCGCGTCAAAATCACCATCACGCCAAAGGAATGACTCCCGGTTCGCACACTCAGGCCGCTCTGGCCTTGCAGGCCGAAGGTCTGGCCAAGAGCTATCGCCGTCGCAGGGTTGTCGATGGTGTTGATATCACCGTCAGGGCTGGTGAAGTTGTCGGTTTGCTCGGTCCCAACGGTGCCGGCAAGACCACCAGCTTCTACATGATCGTCGGTCTGGTGAGCGCTGATTCCGGGCGCATTTTGCTTGCCGGCGAGGATGTCACCCTCGCGCCCATGCACGCACGCGCCCGGCGCGGCCTGAGCTACCTGGCCCAGGAGCCATCCATCTTCCGCAAGCTGAGCGCAACAAACAACCTGATGGCGGTGCTCGAAACCCGCCCAGAACTCGACGACCACCAGCGCCGCCAGTATTGCGAGGCGCTGCTCGATGAGCTTGGCATTGCGCATATCGCCCAATCTCTGGCTCTCAGTTTGTCGGGAGGCGAGCGCCGCCGCCTGGAAATTGCCCGCGCACTTGCCGTCGAGCCGAAAGTCATGTTGCTTGACGAGCCCTTTGCCGGGGTCGACCCGATCGCAGTGGTCGACATTAAAAAAATTATCACCCATTTGAGCGAGCGCGGTATTGGCGTGCTGGTCACCGATCATAACGTGCGAGAAACCCTCGATATTTGTGATCGCGCCTACATCATCAGCGATGGGCAGGTGATTGCCGAAGGTGAGCCCTCGGCCTTGCTCAGCAACACCCAGGTGCGCGCGGTCTATCTTGGCGAGCATTTCCGGCTTTGACGCTCGGCTTTGCGTCGACTTGGCAAAGATCAGCTACAATCAAATTTGCCCTATGCAAATTTCATTCATTGTCCAAGCATCTGTCTATGCCCATCCCGCCGGAGTCCCGCTGCCCGCAGCAGTTCCGTTGAAGGCGTCGCGATGAAGCAGACCATTCAACTGCGCCTCGGCCAGCAGCTGACGATGACGCCGCAGCTGCAGCAAGCGATTAAGCTGCTGCAGCTCTCGACCCTGGATCTCCAGCAGGAAATCCAGCAGGCGCTTGAGTCCAACCTGATGCTCGAGAACGCCGATGACGACCTGCCGGAGCCAGGCACCCGCGAAGACCGCCTGAATCAGGATGAGGCCAGCGCGCAGCGTCTCGAAGAGGCGCGACTCGATAGCTCGTTGCGCCCCGAGCGCGACGGCATGCCCGACGAGTTGCCCACCGACAGCGAATGGACCGACACTTTCGCCGATACCTCCGACAGCTACGCGCCAAGCAGCGGTGCCCAATCCGGTGCTCAATCTGGCAGCCAGTCCGGCGACAGCAATGATTTCGACCTCTTCGCCCAGCGCTCGCGCCCGCAGACGCTGCATGACTACATCGACTGGCAGCTCAACCTGACCCGTTTCGGCGCGCGCGACCAAGCCGTTGCCGAGGCGCTGATCGACGCCATTGACGCCGACGGCTACCTGCATCTGGACCTGAGCGAATTGCCCGCGATTCTGAACGACCCGGAACTTGAGCCGGACGAGATTGAAGCCGTGCTCCATCGCATCCAGAGCTTCGATCCGCCGGGTCTCGCGGCACGCGACCTGCGCGAATGCCTGATCCTGCAACTGCGTCAGCTGACCGATCACCAGCCGCGACGCGACCATGCCCTGAGCATCTGCGAGCACCATTTCGATGCTCTGGGGCGCAACGATCTGGACGCCATGCGCCGTGGCACCAAGCTCAGCGACGATGACTTGGGCCAGGCACTGACGCTGATCCGCTCCCTGAACCCGCGCCCAGGGTCGGCCGTGACCGAGGTGCAACCGGAATACATCAAGCCCGACGTGCTGGTGCGCCGTCGCCACGGCCGCTGGACAGTGGAGCTTAACCCGGATACCACGCCGCGAATTCGCGTCAACGAGAGTTACAGGCAGCTCATTCGGCGTGCCGATAAGGCCGCCGACAATCAGTGCCTGAAATCCCATCTGCAAGAGGCGCAGTGGTTTATCAAAAGCCTGCTGAGTCGCAATGACACCGTGCTGCGGGTAGCGACCAAAATTGTCGAGCTGCAGCAGGACTTTTTCGATTTTGGCGAAGAGGCCATGCGCCCGCTGGTGCTGCGCGACATCGCCGAGACGCTGGAGCTGCATGAATCCACCGTCTCGCGCGTGACAACGCAGAAATACATGCACACCCCCAGGGGCACCTTCGAGTTCAAATATTTCTTTTCAAGTCACGTCAACACCACTTCAGGGGGTGAGTGTTCATCGACCGCCATCCGCGCCTTTATCCGCAAACTGGTCGCCGCAGAGACGCCTAATAAGCCTCTGAGTGACAACAAAATTGCCGAGGTTCTGTCGGATCAGGGCATCAAGGTGGCACGACGAACAGTCGCCAAATACCGCGAAGCCATGGGCATCCCGCCCTCGAACGAGCGCAAGCGGCTCGCATGACGCCAGAGGTTTTCATTACAGAGGGTTTTCATACCAGGGTTCTTTTGTGATGAAATTCCCCAGTCATTGCACCGGCCATCGCCGCGTTCGACCATTCAGGAGTCATAACCTATGCAAATCAAGCTCACCGGGCATCATGTCGACATTACCGAACCACTCAAAGACTATGTCGATAGTAAATTTTCCCGCCTGGAGCGCCATTTCGACCATGTCATCAACGCCAACGTCATCCTGAGTGTCGAGAAGCTCCGCCAGAAGGCGGAAGCCACCCTGCTCGTCAATGGCGCCAACGTTCATGCCGATGCGACGCACGAGGACATGTACGCCGCCATTGACGGGCTGATCGATAAGCTCGACCGTCAGGTGCTCAAGTACAAGGAAAAGCGCCAAAGTCATCGCGCGCCCGGTGCCAAAGTGGCCAGCGCCGAACTTGCCGCTACCGACGAGGCAGCATCGGAAGCGCTTGAGGAGGACTGAGGTCAAACGCATTGCTTGACCCGTTGTCCAAATAACGAACCTACCGACATCCTTCACTGATGACCCATACCGGAGCCGGTCATGCTGGCTCCGGTTTTTGTTTCGTCCACCGGAGAGCCAGCGCACATGTTTCCCCCGCAACTTATCGTCGAGCACCGGGTGCTCGCCGGGGCCAGCATCAGCAGTAAGAAGCGGCTGCTTGAAACCTTGGCCGAGCTGTTGGTTGGCGAGCAGCCCCAGCTCAGCCGCGAGGCGGTATTCGACCGCCTGCTCGAGCGCGAACGCCTCGGCAGCACCGGCCTCGGTCATGGCGTGGCGCTGCCCCATGCGCGCGTGGCGGAGATCACGGACGCCATTGGCGCTTTCATCCAGATCGCCGAGCCCGTCCCCTTCGATGCCATCGACGACCAACCGATTGACCTGGCCTTTGCGCTACTGGTGCCTGAGGGCGCCAACGAGACCCATCTGCAACTATTGGCCAAGCTGGCGGAACTCTTCAACCAGGATCATCTCCGACAGCGCCTGCGCAGCGCCGAGAGCCCACAGGCACTGCTCGACATTCTCACCCAGGCATCTCTGTCGGCATCCAACGGAGTCGCGTGAAAGCTATCGACTCCCTGCAGCGACTTGTCGACAGCCTGAGCAAGCCGCTCAAGCTGCGCTGGGTGCTTGAGCCTCCGCCAGAGCCCATTCCTCTCACTAATCCGCCCCAATCACCGCGCCAGCGGTTGGTGGGCTCCATGAACTGCATCCGCCCGAACCGGGTGCAAATTATCGGCCCGGCCGAATCCGCCTACTTAGGCGATCTGCACCCGGACGCCCGCGCCGACATGATGACGCGGGTTTTTACCGCCCAACCCATTGCGGTCATCTTCTCTGACGGGCTGGAACCTGACCCGGAATTTCGCGCACTTGCAGAGCGGGAACAGACGCCCCTGCTGGGCTCGGGCCTGAACGACCAGGACCTTGTCGAGCACCTGCAACATGTGCTGACCTACGCCTTTGCTGAGCGCATCACCTTGCATGGCGTCTTTCTCGAGGTGCTTGGCATGGGCGTGCTGCTGGTCGGCGACCCCGGCATCGGCAAGAGTGAACTGGCGCTTGAGCTGATCGCGCGCGGCCACCGACTGATCGCCGATGACGCGCCTGAATTCGCTCGGGTTGCGCCGGAGATCATTGAGGGACGCTGCCCGCCCCTGCTGCGCGATTTTCTCGAAGTGCGCGGCCTTGGTGTGCTCAATATTCGCGCCATGTTCGGCGAGAGCGCAGTGCGCGAGACAGACCACCTGAAACTGGTCATCAGCATGCGGATCTACAACAGCAGCGAACTGGCCGGCGTCGACCGCCTGCTCGGCAGCCTGTCCGCGCGCACCATTCTCGGCATCGCAGTGCCGGAAATCACCATTCCAGTGGCACCCGGGCGCAATCTCGCGGTGTTGCTCGAGACCGCCGTGCGCAGTCAAATTCTGCGCATTCGAGGCTATGATGCCGGAGCCG
Organism: Thiorhodovibrio frisius; assembly: GCF_033954835.1. Lineage (NCBI taxonomy): Bacteria > Pseudomonadati > Pseudomonadota > Gammaproteobacteria > Chromatiales > Chromatiaceae > Thiorhodovibrio > Thiorhodovibrio frisius. Next base: position 5,049,584 of record NZ_CP121471.1, on the reverse strand, counting down.
ACCTGGCCGAGCGTCAGGCGGAACTCTTGGCCGCCGATGCGCCGGCCTGGGAGGCCGAGTACAGCACCCGCGAGGCCTGGACCTGAATCCTGCGCCCCTGATTCCAGCACCTGACTCCAAGATAGGCCTATCCAACCATGGACTTCATTATCGTCAGTGGACTCTCAGGCGCGGGCAAGAGCGTGGCGCTCAATACGCTCGAAGATATCGGCTATAACTGTATCGATAACCTGCCGCTGTTCCTGCTAAGCGAGCTGGCTCTGGGGTTACTCCAGAGCGAACCGGTCCTGTGCCCGGAGTGCGTTGGCACCGCCGTTGGCATCGATGCACGCAGCAACCCGGACGATCTGCGCCAGCTACCACAGGTGTTGGTGTCGCTCGGCAAACAGGGCATCATCCCACGGCTGATTTTTCTCGAGGCCCAGACCGAACGGCTGATGACGCGCTTTAGCGAGACACGGCGCAAACACCCGCTGACCAGCGAGCAGCGCTCCCTGGCCGAGGCCATCGACTACGAACGCGAACTGCTCGAACCCCTGCGCCAGGTTGCCGATGCGCATATCGACACCACCCACATTAACATCCATGAATTGCGCGATCTGGTGCGTGGCTGTCTCGGTGACGGGCAAAAGCTCAGTACCTCCATCCTGCTGCAATCCTTCGGCTTTAAGAAGGGCGTGCCCGAGTCTTTCGACTTCGTCTTCGACGTGCGCTGCCTGCCCAATCCGCACTGGCAGGAGGAACTGCGCGGCCAAACCGGACGCGATCTGGCTGTGATTAACTATCTTGAAGGTTTTGAGGAGGTGGTGGCCATGCGCGATGACCTCATCGCCTTTCTGGACCGCTGGACCCCCTGCTTCGAGCGCGACGGGCGCAGCTACCTGACCATTGCCATCGGCTGCACCGGTGGCCAGCATCGCTCCGTCTACATGGCCGAGGCCGTGCGCGCGCATTTTGATCGCGGCGGGCGCCGCGCCCTCGTCCGCCACCGGGAGCTGCCGTGACTGTTTCTCTGCTCGTGATCACCCATAATCAGATTGGCGCCGAATTGCTGACCACCGCCACTCGCATGTTTGGCTGTTGTCCGCTTGCCGCATCGGCCATTAATGTGACCGAGTACGACGACCCGGATCAGCTGCAAGCGCTCGCCACGCGCTTGGCGAACGAGCTTGACGACGGCAGTGGACTGCTGATTTTGACCGACCTCTTTGGCTCAACGCCCTCAAACGTGGCCAACAGCATCCGCCAGGGCCACCAGGTGCGGGTGCTGACCGGCGTCAATCTGCCCATGCTGGTGCGCGCGCTGAATTATCATTCGCTCGATCTTGGCGCTATCACCGAAAAGGCGCTTAGCGGCGGGCGCGACGGCGTGTTGCTGTGCCAACTCGATAACGCGCCTGCCAAGACCTAAAACGCAACAACAACTGCTGACTCAACACCAAACCCGTGGTTCGCAAAGACATCGAAATCATCAATCGCCTCGGTCTGCACGCCCGCGCTGCGGCCAAGTTCGTTACCTGCGCCAGCGGTTTTGATAGCACAGTGCAGGTTGAGCGCGAAGGTCGCCGCGTCAATGGCAAGAGCATCATGGGCGTGATGATGCTGGCCGCTGCGCGCGGAACCACCATCAGCATTGAGGCCGATGGTACCGACGAGCAGGAAGTTATGGACGCACTTGAGGCCCTGATTGGCGATTACTTCGGAGAGGGTGAATGACCACCGCCTTCTGCGGGCTCGGCGTTGCCGGCGCTCGCAAGCTTGCCGTTGGCCGAGCCTATTTGCTCAAACAGGAGCCGAGCTTCTCCTCGGAGCCGGTCGAGCACCCCGACGCCGAACTGCGTCGCCTTGACGCTGCGCTCGACGCCGCCCGCCGCCATCTCGAGCGCATTCGCCAACAGATCCCGGCCGACACCCCGACGCACATCGCCGAGTTCATCGACACCCATCTGCTGATGCTTACCGACTCAGCACTGGTTGACGCCACCCGCGATTTGATTCGCGATCAAAACCTTAACGCCGGTTGGGCGCTCAAGCTACAGCGCGACACCCTGGTGCAGGTTTTCGACGAAATGGATGACCCCTACCTGCGCACCCGGCGCGACGATGTTGAGCATGTGGTGCGTCAGATTCAGGTGTTTCTGAGCGGCGTCGAGCAGGTCAACCCCGATCTTGCCACCGATAATGTCGAAGGCGCCGTGGTCGTCGCCGATGACCTGACGCCGGCCGATGCCATCCTGCTGCGCCAGCGCGGTGTCACGGCCTTTGTGACCGAGCATGGCGGGCCCATGTCGCACACGGCTATCCTGGCTCGCAGCCTGGATATTCCAACCGTCATGGGCGTGCATCGCGCTACCGAGGGCTTGCGCCATGGCGAACAACTCGTGGTCAACGCCGAGACTGGCTGCATCCTGGCTACCAGCGATCCTGAGACGCTCGAGTTTTTCCGTCGCCGCCTGAGCAGCGCCGAACATCACCGCGCTGCGCTCAAACAGCTGCTCACCCGCCCCTCGACCAGCCGCGACGGCGTGCCCGTGGTGCTGCTGGCCAATCTGGAACTGCCCGAGGACAGCGCTGCGGCGCAACAAAACGGCGCATCCGGCGTCGGCCTCTACCGGACCGAATTCTTGTATCTCAACCACACCCAGGCGCCGAGTGAGGAAGAACATCTCGCCGATTACCTTGGCATCTTAAAGGCACTGAACGGCCTGCCGCTGACCATCCGCACGCTGGATTTGGGGCTGGATAAAAACATCCAGTATCTGTCCGATCGCCTGCCGCCGCTGACTAACGCGGCGCTCGGCCTGCGCGCCATCCGCCTGTGCTTAAAAGAGCCCGACCTCTTCCTGCCGCAACTGCGCGCCATTCTGCGTGCTTCCGCAGCCGGCCCGGTGCGGCTGATGGTCCCGATGATCTCCACGCTCAACGAGGTCGACACCCTGCTGCGGCTCATCCAGACCACCAAACGCATGCTGCGCAATCAGGGGCTTGCCTTCGATCCGCTCATGCCCATCGGCGGCATGATCGAAGTTCCGGCGGCTGCACTGATGGCCGAATCCCTGGCGCGCCGGCTCGATTTTCTGTCCATCGGCACCAACGACCTGATTCAGTACACTCTGGCTATCGACCGCCTTGATGACTCCGTCAGCTATCTTTACGAGCCCCTGCATCCGGCGATGCTGCGCCTGATTCGCCACATCATCGAGTCTGCGGCCAAAACCCGCACCCGGGTGAGCATGTGTGGTGAAATGGCTGGCGATGCCCGCTATACCCGGTTGCTGCTTGGCCTTGGCCTGCGCGAACTCAGCATGCAGCCCGGCTCCCTGCTCGAAGTCAAAGCGATTGTGCGCGACAGCGACATCGGCGCCCTTGTGCGCACCATGGATAAACTCATGCCGGGGATCGATGATTTGAGCCCGCAAAGCCTGCTCGATCAGCTCGCCGAAGCCGCTTGACTGGGTACCTTGGCGCGTCACCCCAAAGGATCAAAGCCGTCGTTGCTGTCATGTCCAGACAGATGCTGATCGCGCCTACGCCCTTCAAAGGTGGCTACTCAGCCATGGCCACTATTCGTTGGTCTCGTAGGGCGTGACTCGCGCCTGGTCGATGCGGTAGCCGGCGCTGCCGAGTGCGCTGTCGACATTGTCCACCTGCATTTTGCCCTCGACCCACACGGTGTCGAAGAGTGCGCCGACATAGGGCTTGTTCTCCCGGGTGGTGACAAAGACGGTTTGATTGGCCGGTGGCGGTGGGACATGGATGCAGGCACCGAAGTAGGGCACCAGCAGGAATTGATCGATGTCTTCGGCCTCAAGGTTGACCGGCACCACGAATCCAGGCAGGCGCACCTGACGCCCGTTGAGCCCTGGCACCACCGGAGCTTCTTTCCACAGGGCCGCGAGCTTTTCCATCAGGTCCGCCGCGCGTGGGTCTTCGTCGGCGATGTCTTCGGCATTGAAGTTTTCAAGCAGTTTTTCTGGTTGCCAGTCGGCGGGCAGCAGGTCGTCCCAGGTCAGCTCCTCGGCCGATGCGCCGCGCTGTTCAGGTTCGTGCTCGCCGCAGCCCCCCATTAGGCCAGTCAGTAAAACAGCCAGCGCAACGTCAAGCAGCAAAGCCGTGCGCCCGTGTTTGTTCATGCCGTTATCTCTCATTGCCATCTGCCTCGCTTGCAGTGGACGCGACTCTTTGGGTTTCCGAGCAATAGGCGCACAAGCCAAGCACCTCGACTACCGAGCGCCTTGGCTTGAAGCCGCTGCGCGAGGCTGCCACTTGCACACTGTCGCTCAGGCTCGCGTCCTCGATTTCCGTGACCCCGCCGCAGTCGGCGCAGATGAGAAACTGGCTTGCATGCGGATGATCCGGGTGGTTGCAGCCGACAAAGGCATGCAGGGTCTCGAGTTTATGAATCAGGCCCTGCTCGAGGAGAAAATCCAGTGCGCGGTAGACGGTCGGTGGGGCCAAGGGCGCGCCGTCGCGTAACTCTTCGAGGATCTGGTAGGCGCTAAGCGGGCGCTCGCTTTGGCACAAAATCTCCAGCACCCGGCGGCGGCGCGCAGTCAGACGCGCCCCCTGTTGATGGCATCGTCGTTCGGCCAGTTGCAGCATCCGGTCAACTTCGGTTGCCTTGCCCTTGCAGCTGTTTAACGGGTGATCCGTCATGGAATGCACCGATCTGGGCTCTGGTGCCAATCACACCTGGTCATGCTGCTCTCCGGCTCGCCAGGCGCTGCCGCCGCCGCTGGCCAGTGTCGACTGCCGTCGCCAGGCTTGCCAAAGGTGCCGGGCCACCAGGGCCACAATGTAGGCGCTGCCCGCCAGCACGATGATGCTTGGCCCAACCGGCCAATCGGGTGCGTAGGACAGTGCCAGGCCGCCACTGGTTAGCAGGACGCCGAGCAGGGTCGCCAGTAGCATCATCATTGCCAGCGAGCTGGTCCAGAGTCCCGCGATGGCGGCCGGCAAGGTGAGCAGAGCGATGACCAGAATTAGGCCGACGACCTGAATCATCAGCACCACGGTAATGGCGACCAGCACCAGTAGTGCCAGATAGAGCGGCCCGACTGGAATACCGCGCAGACGGGCGAATTCTTCATCGAAAGCCAGGGCAACAAACTGGCGGTAAAAGAGGGTCAGGCTGATCAGCAGCACGGTATCGAGCAGCCCCATGAACAGCAGCTCGCGCTTGGGCACCAGCAGGATGTTGCCGAAGAGAAAGCTCATCAAGTCCGAGGTATAGCCAGGTATCGCGGCAATGAACAGAATGCCGACCGCCATGCCGATTGCCCAGAGAGCGCCGATGGTGGTGTCCTCGCGCACATCGGAATACAGGCGCACCCAGCCGATCAGCAGAGCCGCGATCACCGCTGCCACCAGGGCGCCGAGCAGCGGATCGAAACCGAAATAGACGCCGGCGCCCATGCCCGCCAGCACCGAATGGGCAATGCCGCCGGCGAGAAAGGTGATGCGCTTGACGACCACAAAGGGCCCCATCAGACCACAGCCAAGGCTCGCCAGCAGGCCGGCAAGCAGGGCTTGTTGCAGAAAGCTGTGCTGGGTCAGGGCGCCGAAGAACTCAGTCATGCGCCAATACCTGCGATCTTGCTAGGGGAGCACATCCTCTCGACCCCAGATAGGTCAGCCCAGAATGCGTTAGGGTGAAACAACAGCTTCATCCTCTGCGGTGGTGCCTCGCGATGAGCCTTAGGTTCAGAATGCGTGATCATGCAAAATCCCCCGCACTCGCTCGCCATAGAGGTCGGTGATGACGCGGCCGTCGACCGTGCCGGTGGTATGGCACACCAGGGTGCGGTTAAGACAGGCGACTCGGCTGACATAGCCGGAAATGAAGGCGATGTCGTGGGAAACCACCAGAATGGTCATGCGCGCGTTCAATTGCGCAAGTAGCTCGAAGATCTCCCCTTCCACGCGCTGGTCGATATTCGCGGTGGGCTCGTCGAGGATCAGAATCTCCGGCTCGCCGACCAGTGCACGCGCGAGGAGAACCCGCTGCAACTGGCCGCCGGAGAGCTTGCCGATGGGACGGCGGGCGAGGTCTTCGGCCTCGACCTCGCGCAAGGCCCGGGTCACGGCCGCGCGGTCCTGGGGCGCATAGCGCAGCATCAGTCGCCGGGTACCCAGCCGACCCATCAGCACCGCGTCGGCCACGGTGATGGGGAAATCGCGCGCGAAGGCCGGGTACTGTGGTACATAGCCGATGCGCCGTCGCGCTTGGCGGGGTGCCTGACCCAGCACCCAGAGGCGCCCGGCGGTCGGCTCGAGTAGGCCAAGAATCAGCTTGAGTAGGGTGCTTTTTCCACCGGCATTAGGGCCGACCAGGCCAAGAAACTCGCCGCGTCTGACATCCAGCGTCACGGCATCGAGTACGCGCACGGCATCGTAGGAGAAAGACAATGCCTGCGCGGAAATCACCACCTCGGCGTCAGCGCTGTGTTCAGGCTCAGACTCAAGCTTGGGAGCCGTGTTCATTGTGATTGCCTATCAGCCAACCGCTAATCGTCATCCGCCGTTGGCTGACCGGCAATGACCCGCGCGAGCGCGCGCAGGTTCTCGGCATAATTCACCGAGAGCGGATCGACACTGGCCAGGCGCCCGCCGATGGCTTGCGCCACCCGCTCGGCTGCGCGCTGGTCGAACTGGGGTTGTACCACCACGGCCTCAATGTCGAGAGCCTGCGCCTGTTCGATCAGGGCTGCCAACTGGCGTGCCCCTGGCTCCTTGCCCTCGAACTCCACCGGAATCTGTTGCAGCTGATAAGCATCGGCAAAATAGCCCCAGGCCGGGTGATAAACCAGAAAGGCGCGTTGTTTGAGCCCCCGCAGCTGCTCGTCAAGCTCCGCATCCAGCGCCGCGAGTTCCTGATCGAAGGCCTGCTGATGCTGCCGGTAGTTATCGGCATGCTCGGGATCAAGCGCGCTGAAGCGCTCGCGAATGCGCACCGCCATCTGGCGAGCCAGGCGCGGACTGGTCCAGACGTGGGCATCGAGTTCCTGACCATGCTCATGATCGGGCGCGTGCTCTGGTGCGGCGTGCGGCTCAGCCTGGGTTGCATCTGTGTCGTTGTGGTGATGCGCAGCCATCGGGCGCAGCTCAAGGCCGTCGCGCAGGTCCAGGACCTCCATGCGCGGATTAGCGGTGCGGATGCGGCGCATCCAGGCGTCTTCAAAAGGGACGCCGATGCGCAGGTAAAGATCGGTCTGCGCCAGGGCCGCGACCTGTTGCGGGCGCGGCTCGTAGGTGGCCGGACTTTGTCCCGGCAGCACCATGACCTCGACCTCCACATCATCCCCGCCGACTCGCTGCGCGAAGTATTGGATTGGCAGGACGCTCGCGAACACGCGCAAACGCGCAGCCGGCTCAGCCATGGTGCTGGCAGGCCAGACGGCAGCTAGCAAGACTATTAGAAGGGCAAAAGGTAGAAGGGCGAAAGGCTGAAGCGCCAAGGTCAGCGATTGGTGCGTCCGGCGCGGAGCGCATGGAGGCGGGCTAGAGGGCAGGGCAAAGACACTGGCCCGGATGCAACCTCCTTGAAGCCTGAGATTGATGATCACGACAACTCCCCCCGCAAGGACTCCTGATCTGCAAAAGTACGAGAAAGCATCCCGCAAATTGTTATTGTATAACAGATGAACATGGGTACGCGCGCCCCAGCAGGGCAACATGCGAACACCCCGCTATATTTTCTGCTCGTTGACCCCTATGTATAATCGCGGGCATGTATAATCACGCGCCAGCGACGGGAACCTCAGCAGCCAGACTGGCGGTCAGGTCAGCTGATGAGCGGGACATGAACAACGCACAAACAAGCCAAATCATCACAGACCGGCGCTAGCAACAGCAGCCCGGCAACTGATAGCAAACCGACATCAACCTAAACAACGAGAACGCAGTGCGGAATTTGTGCGCCAGCGGCACGTCACCATTGCTGGGTCACCGGAGGTCCGCCCCGGTCCATGGCTGGCCTAATTCTGCAACAGACGCGAGTAAGCTGATTTTTCTGACTTGGGAGGATATTTGCAGTGGCCAAGACAATCATGGTGGTTGACGATTCCGCCTCGTTACGGAATGTCGTCTGTATCGCGCTCAAAGGCGCTGGCTACGATGTGATCGAAGCCGGGGATGGAAAAGAAGCCCTGTCCAAGCTAAAGGGCCAGAAGGTGCATCTGATCGTCAGCGATGTGAACATGCCCAACATGGACGGCATCACCATGGTGCGCGAGGTCAAAAAGCTCGACGCCTACAAGTTCACGCCGATCATGATGCTGACCACGGAAAGCCAGCCGGAGAAGAAAGCGGAAGGCAGAGCTGCCGGTGCCAAGGCCTGGCTGGTTAAGCCCTTCCAGCCACCCGTGCTGCTTGACGCGGTCTCGAAACTGGTGCTGCCCTGATGGGCAGGGTGAGGCTGGCGAGCCTGATGAACGTGCTGGGTGGGCGATGCTCAGCCAGATCGCGGGCTTGTGGCTATTAAGCGACGAACCTGATCTGTTTTCGCGCCCGCGCCACTTAAGGGCGCGGTAAAGGTCGAAAAACCGTCTATGCTGTAACTAGGCTTTTACAAGAGGCTGCCTCGCGAGGTCTCCGTTTGACTCGAGCGCCTAACTGAGCCCCTAACTGAGCGGGAAGCTCCCAGTCAACCACCGGCCCAGGGCACACTAGCCGGGATTGTCTGCCGAGCTTACCGACACAATGAGAAGAACCCCAAAACGGCGAGGCTGACCCAAGCCACTGCAAGGATCATAGGCCTTCGGAGCTGCTCGACATGACGACCGACCAACCCACACCCTCGGCGGACACCCTTGTCTACGAAGGCGAGATGACCATCTATAGTGCGGCAGCCAACTTTCAGCGGCTGAAAGAAGTCCTCGACCAACGCTCCCCGATCCACCTCGATCTGTCCCAGGTGACGGAGATTGACAGCGCTGGACTGCAACTGCTGCTGTTCGCCCAGTCTGAGGCTGACGCCCATGGGCTTGCGTTCTCAATCGCCAGTGTCAGCGAAACAGTCGACGATATGCTCAATATGCTGTTCCTCAAGCGGACCTTTGGAGTGCCGACGCCTGCTCAGCCGGAGGCCAGCACATGAACATGGATGCCGCCCGGCAAGCTTTTCTCGAGGAAGTCGAGGAACTGCTGCACACAATGGAGGACGCGCTCTTCGCGCTCGAATCCAACCCCAGCGATAACGAATCGCTGAACGCAGTTTTCCGCGCCATGCACACGATTAAGGGCACTGGCGGGGTTTTTGGCTACACGCCCATCGTCAATTTCACCCATGAAATCGAGTCGGTCATGGAGGAGGTCCGCTCCGGGCGCGAACCTATGACCGACCAGCTGGTCAGCATTCTGTTCGAATGCCGAGACCATACCGGTAATCTCGTCGAAGCCATCGTTTCCAGCGATGGCGAAGAGAGCTTGGAGTTGGATCCGGCGCTGATCGAAGCTGGCACCACGCTGGTGGAAAAACTGGCCGCGCGCAACGGCGGCGGATCGGGCACCGCTGCCAGCGGCTCCGCCAAAGGCGCGTCAACACAAGATCCAGCGGCCGCGAGCGCGAGCGACGACAGCGACGCGCCCAAATATCTGCCGATGGCCAGCGATGCCTGGATCATCGCGCTGGACTTTGGCCCCGATGCCTTGCGCAACGGCATGGACCCACTGTCGTTTCTGCGCTATCTAAGCTCGCTCGGCAATATTGTCGATGTCGCCACCATCCCGATCTGGCCCCCGAATCCTTCCGACATCGACCCCGAGAGCTGCTACCTGAGTTTCCGCATCAGTTTCCGTAGCGAGGCCGACAAGGCCGCCATCGCTGATGTGTTCAACTTTGCCGAAGATGACTGCGACATCCGCATCTTGCCCCCCGAGACAGCGCAGGACAAGTATCTCGAGATGCTGCATCGCCTGCCGGACGATCAAATCAGCCGCATCGGCGAGATGTTGGTCGAGATCGGCGCGCTGACGCAACAAGAACTTGACCGTGGTCTCGCCCTGCAAGGGATCGGCGCCCCCACCGAGAGTGAAGAAGAGACCGCCGCAGAGAAGCGCCCCTTGGGTGAGATCCTGGTTGAACAGGGCGCGGTCAAACCGGCGCTGATGGAGCAAGCGGTCAAGACGCAGGAAGCCGCGCGCAAGCGCCAGGATGAAAACCGCTTTATCCGTGTCGATGCCGAACGCCTCGGCCACCTGATCAACCTGGTTGGCGAGCTGGTCACCAGCAGCGCCGCCATTCGGGTGATGGTCGAGCGCCATGGTATCGAGGACATGGCAGAGGTCGTCGATGGCGTCGACTACTTGGTCGAGGAAATCCGCGACAACGCCCTGCAATTGCGCATGGTGCCGATCGGCGACAGCCTGTCACGCTTTCGCCGGGTGGTGCGTGACTCCAGCAAGGATCTTGGCAAGGAGATCGACCTAGTCATCACTGGTGGTGAGACCGAACTCGACAAAACGCTGATTGAAAAAATCACCGATCCGCTCACCCATCTGATCCGCAACGCTATTGACCATGCCATCGAGTTGCCTGAGGAGCGACAACGCGCCGGCAAGCCGACCGCTGGTACCATCCTGTGCAATGCCTTTCATGATTCAGGCCATATCGTCATTGAGATCAAAGACGATGGTGCCGGCCTTGACGCCGAACGCATCCGCGCCAAGGCGGAGGCCAAAGGGATGGTCAAGCCCGAGGATGTGCTGAGCCATGAGGAAACTCTGCGACTGATCTTCGAGCCCGGCCTGTCCACCAAGGATACCGCCAGCAACCTGTCCGGGCGCGGTGTGGGCATGGACGTGGTGCGGCGCAACATTGAGGCCCTGCGCGGTTCGGTGGAGCTTGAAAGTGAAAGGGGCAAGGGCACCAAGATCACCATCATCCTGCCGCTGACCCTGGCGATTATCGATGGCTTCTTGGTCGGGGCTGGTAGGGAACAATATGTGATCCCGCTGTCTCAGGTGTCGGAATGCGTGGAGGTCGATCCAGCCGCCACTACCAACCGCAATGGCGAGCATTACGTCAACCTGCGCGGCGAAGTGCTGCCCTTTATCCGCCTGACTGAGCTGTTCCGCTGCAATGCTGACGAACGTAAGTCCACACGCGAGAGCCTGGTGGTGGTACGCTTTGGCCATCATAAGCTCGGTTTGGTCGTGGACACCCTGCTTGGAGAGCTGCAAACCGTCATCAAGCCCCTTGGCAACCTGTTCGAGAACCTCCATGGTATCGCCGGAGCCACTATTCTTGGTACCGGCGATATCGCGCTCATTCTGGACGTGGGCGAATTGGCGAATATCGGTCAAACGCATCGGCGAACTGCCAACTAGTCAGTTTGCCACCACTGGTGGCCTGGGCGGGATCTATTACCAGAACCCGAGTCGCTCCCGGTGTTAAACACTTAACCCTTTCATGATTTGTCTGTGTTATTCCTAATTAGAGCCGGAGAATTCGATGCTTAGCTCCTTGACCATGGCCAAAAAACTCATTCTTGGCTTCGGTATCGTCCTGGCCCTGCTCGTCATCGTGAGCGGGTTTGCGTACGTCACTATCAACAACGCTTCGACCGACTTCGGCGAGTATCGCCGCAAAGCCCGAAACGCGAACCTTCTAGGCGAGTTGCAGGCAGCCATGCTGATGGGCCGCATGAACGTCAAGGACTTCCTGATCACCAAGGGCAGCGACAAGGACAAGGCCGAGTTCCACCAGTACGCGCAGGAGACCGTGCGTCTGCTCGGAGAGGCCGAGGGCCAGATCAAAAATCCCGAGCGCCAAGCAAAGATTCGCGAAGCTCAGACACAAATCGAGACCTACATTACGACCTTCAAAGCGGTTGAAGTGGAAATGGCCAACCGCAACCGCCTGGTTAATGAGGTCTTGGCCAAGCTCGGACAGGAAATTGAGCAGGGCCTGACGGAAATCTTCGAGACCGCGTTGCGCGATGGCGACCCGGAATCCGCAAGCGATGCGGCTGCGGCCTTGCGCCACGTCCTGCTTGCACGTGTCTATGTGATGAAATACGTCGATGATAACCTCAAGGAAAGCCAGGACCGCGTGCGCCAAGAGTTGGAAAAGGCGACGCAGACTTTCGACGTGCTCGACCGAGGACTGCAAAACCCCACCCGGCGCAGCATTCTCGCCAATATCCGGACGCTGGAGAAGGAATATGCTTCGAACTTCACCGGTCTGGTGACAGCCATCGACACGCGTAACGACCACGTGGTCAACACGCTCGACGTTCTCGGCCCCGAATTTGCGGCCCTGCTCAATGAGATCAAGGTCGCGATCATCAAGGAGATGGACGAGCTTGGCCCCAAGGTCCAGGCCGCCAACGAGCGCGCTGTCTTTATCATCTCAGTGCTGTCTGCCATTGCCCTGTTGTTCGGCATCGTCATCGCCTGGCTGATCATCCGCGGCGTCATGGCACAACTGGGCAAGGACCCTGCCGTCATCGCAGATGTCACCAAGCGCGTTGCCAACGGCGATCTCGGCATCGAGTTCGACCAGCAAGGCTTGCGCGGTGTTTATGGCGACATGCACGGCATGGTGCAGCAACTCCAGCAGATTGTCGGCGAGGTGCGGGTCGGTGCGGATAACCTCAGTTCCGCCTCTAGTGAAGTCAGCTCCACCGCCCAGGCGCTTAGCCAGGGCGCGACCGAGCAGGCCGCGAGCGTCGAGGAAACCACTGCCAGCATCGAGCAGCTCAATGCCTCGGTGCAGCAAAACACCGAGAACGCTCGGGTCACCAACGGCATCGCCAGAAGCTCGGCCGACGAAGCCCGCCAGGGCGGCGAGGCGGTCACCCGCACGGTCGCGGCGATGAAGGAAATCGCCAGCAAAATCGGCATGATCGAGGAGATCGCCTACAAGACCAATCTGCTTGCGCTCAACGCCGCCATCGAGGCCGCGCGCGCCGGTGAGCATGGTAAGGGCTTCACTGTGGTGGCCGCCGAGGTGCGCAAGCTCGCTGAGAACAGCGGCGTGACGGCGCAAGAAATCAACCAGCTCGCCACCAACAGCGTCTCCATTGCCGAGGACGCGGGAAAAGTGCTCGAGCAGATGGTGCCCAACATCGTCAAAACCGCCGAGTTGGTGGAAGAAATTACCGCTGCCTCCGGCGAGCAAGCCTCGGGTATCGGGCAGATCAACGAGGCCATGGGGCAGCTCGATAAGGCCACGCAACAAAATGCCTCCTCCTCTGAGGAGTTGGCAGCGACGGCCGAGGAACTCAGCGGTCAGGCCGCGCAGTTGCAGGAGACCATGGCCTTCTTCAAGCTCTCCGCTGGCGGTAAGCGCCAGAGCTCCGCGGCCAAAAAAGCCCCGGCGCCAAAGCCTGCTGCCGCTTCGCGTGGCGATGATGGCTTCTCGAGTGGCGGTGACGATCTGGACTCCCAGGACTTTGAGCGCTTCTAGGCGGAGAACCCGATGACAGCTACCGCAACCAAGAGGCCCGGCAGCGATCAGACTGGCGTCGCTGAAGACGCCGCCCAGTATCTGACTTTTTCGGTGGCCGAGGAGCGGCTGGCGATGTCCATTGATGCCGTGCAAGAGATCATCGAGACGCCCAGAGTCACCCAAGTACCGATGACGCCGGACTATATTCGAGGCGTCATTAACCTTAGGGGCAATGTGGTTCCGGTGGTCGATCTGGGCGCGCGCCTCAATCGCGGCGCGCTGACTGTCTCCAAGCGCAGCTGTGTTGTGCTGGTCGAGGTCAAGACGCACAGCGACGGCGACAGTCATGTGCTCGGCATGTTGGTCGATGAAGTCAACAATATCCTTGATATTCCGCGCGACGATGTTAAACCGGCACCGGAGTTCGGCTCGGAGATCCGCACCGACTTCATCGAGGCCATGGGTCGGGTCGATGATGTGTTTGTGATTATTCTGGCCATCGATAATGTGCTGTCGATCCAGGAGCTGGCCGCGTTGAAAAAGATCGTTGAGGGGGCAGGCATGGATGGCCAGAATGTGGGGAGCTGATCGCAATACGGCCAAGCAAGACAACCCGGCGATTGAGGCATTGGCCGAACTCGACCCAATCTCCGATAAAGCCTTTGAACGGTTCCGCCAGTTTATTTACGAGAAGGCGGGGATTAACCTCGCCCCGCACAAGCGGCAACTGGTCAGCTCGCGCTTGCAAAAGCGGCTGCGTCACTACGGGTTGCGCAGCTATGATGCCTATATTGACCTCATTTCTCAGGCTGGCAAGGAAGAAGAGCGGCGGCGTTTGGTCGACCTGCTGACCACCAACGAGACCTATTTCTATCGGGAACCCGCGCATTTCGACTATCTGCGTGCCAAGATTCTGCCTCAGTATCGCAATCGCACCCTGCATCTTTGGAGCGCGGCCTGTTCGACCGGCGAGGAAGTCTATACGCTCGCCATGGTTCTGGCCGAGACGCTGGGGCGCAGCGACTGGGATATTCTCGGCTCCGACATCAACTCTCAGGTGGTGGCTACCGCCAAACGTGGCATGTATCCACTCGAGCGTGCCAAGAATCTCCCGCCCGAATGGCTATCAAAGTATTGCCTGAAAGGCGTGCGGGCGCAGGCGGGCAATCTGCTGGTTAGTCCCAAGCTCAAGTCGCGCACCCGCTTTGAGGAACGCAATCTGAAAAAGCCCCGGGATGATGGCCGGCGCTTCGAGATTGTATTTTTGCGCAATGTACTCATTTATTTTGACGTGGCCACCAAACAGCTGGTGCTCGACTGCCTGAGTCGCTCTATTGCTCCGGGCGGGTATCTGTTTATCAGCCATGTTGAATCCTTGCACGGCATTAAGACCGACCTTACCACCATTGGGCCCTCGATCTTTCGCAAGCCGGTGCATTAGTTTCTTGCCTGATCGCATGCTTATTCATTCTGCTCCGCATGAACGCAGCAACATCCCCCGCGCACAAGAAACCGATTGAAAAGCGCGTGATTCACGCCGGAGAGTATCATGTGTCGCGCAACCCCATTGTGCTCTCGACCCTGCTCGGTTCTTGTGTCTCGGTCTGTCTGTACGACCCGGTAACGCGCGTGGTTGGCATGAATCATTTTCTGCTCGCCACGCGCCACCCGAGCCAGGAGGCCCCGCTGGCCTCGGATGCCGGGCGCTATGGTCTCGGCGCCATGGAGTTGCTGATCAACGACATGCTGAAAATTGGCGCTCGTCGCGCCAATCTGCGTGCCAAGGCCTTTGGCGGCGGCAATGTGCTCGCCACGCGGCTGAATGAATTGCCGGATCGTTTCAGCATTGGCAAGATCAATATCGATTTCGTCCAGCGTTTTCTGGCCCAGGATCGTATTCCCCTAGTTGCGCAGGACTTTGGCGGCGACATGGGCCGACAGATTCGTTTCGAGAGTAGCGATTTTTCGGTGTACTTAAGACGCATTCCTATTAAGCGCGCCAGCCGCATACTGACTGAAGAAAAGCAATACTTTGACAAGGAACTCAAACATCAACACGAGAAAAGCAGCGTCGAGTTCTGGTAATTCAATGCAAATGCACATGATTCTGGTGCTCCAGACCCTCATTAAAGGAGCAACCTTCGCATGACCATTAAGGTGTTTATCGTTGACGACTCTGCTGTCGTCCGGCAGGTGCTGACCGAGCAGCTCAATACGCTGACCGGCATTGAAGTGATCGGCTCCGCGCGCGACCCAATTTTCGCGCACAAAGCATTCGAGAAAGGTTGGCCTGATGTCATTGTGCTCGACATCGAAATGCCGCGCATGGATGGGCTGACCTTCCTGCGGCAATTGATGAAAGAGCGTCCGACGCCCGTGATCATCTGTTCCACGCTGGCTGGCAAGGGTGCTGAGATCACCATGCAGGCCATGAGCGCTGGCGCGGTGGACATCATCACCAAACCCACGGTGGGCCTGCGCCAGTTTTTGGAAGAATCCAAGACCCAACTCGGCGATGCAATTCGCGGTGCCAGCCATGCTCGCATGGATAAAGTCACGCGTCACGGGGGCTCGGCAGCGGCGACGCTCAAGCCCACGCCCAAGTTGGCCGCGGATTCTGTCGTCGCTGATCGCGCCTTCAAACCGCTCGCAACCACGACCGACCGGGTTATTGCCATTGGTACCTCGACCGGCGGCACCCAGGCGCTTGAGTATGTGCTCACACGCTTGCCGCGTACGGCACCGGGCATTGTGGTGGTGCAGCACATGCCGGGGGCCTTCACCGCTGCTTTTGCCGAGCGCCTCGACAGCTTGTGCCAAATTCATGTGCGCGAGGCCAAGAGCGGCGACCGGGTGATTGCTGGCCAGGCGCTGATCGCCCCGGGCACCTCTCACATGCTGCTGCGCCGCAGTGGTGCTCAGTATGTAGCCGAGGTCAAGGGCGGGCCACTGGTCAGCCGCCATCGCCCGTCGGTGGATGTACTGTTTCGCTCAGCCTCGCAGTCGGCCGGCCCAAATGCCATTGGCATCATTATGACCGGCATGGGCGACGACGGTGCCCGTGGCATGCTGGAAATGCACGAGGCCGGCGCCCTGACCATCGCCCAGGACGAGGCCAGCTGTGTGGTCTACGGCATGCCGAAAGAGGCAGTCAAACTCGGCGGCGTCGATGCCATCGTCGGCATTTCCGCCATCCCCGGGATTATCGTCAAGGCACCCTCTCGGGCGGCCTATCTTCACCATGGGGCACGTTGAACCGGGCATCTGAACCGGCCATCCCATTGAACAGGGCGTCAGACTGAACTGGGGATCAGACTGAGCTGGATATCACATTGATCTGGTGACTGAATCTGGTACGCCAATCTCGCGCGGCCAGTTTTCCAGCGCATTGAGCAGCTGTTCGGTCGCGGCATTGCCGCGATGCTCGTCGCGGAGTTCCCGAATACGCTGGCGATACTGACGCAGGCTCGGACCGCAGCCGCTGGATTCGTCTGCTAGCTGTCGTATGCGCCATGCATCCCAGGTCGCGCGCTCCGTCGGGCTCAGGCTATCAGGCCAGTTGCGCGCCCGATAGCGAAATAGCAAGACAGGCAGTCGCGGGTCCTGAAACTTAAGCCGCGCTCCCGCCAGCTCCGCCGGTGACATGGCCCGCACCCGCCCCATTAGGCGCTGATCCGCGGGCGGGAAAAAGCCGGCGTAAAGCGCGTGGTCAGGATCTTGAGCCGCATCCAAACCATGTCGTGCAAAGGCCGCGCGCACCCTCTCTGCTACCCGTGCTACAGCCTCGGCATTGGCATGAAATGCCTGCCAGCGTTGCTTGACTTGGGTGGGATCGATCAACCATCGCTCGGCTGCGTCCGCGCGCAGGGTTGACAGTGGCGCGACCATGGGCGAGGCATTCAGGCGCAGCTTCTTAAGCGGCAGGCGCCTGATACCAGGCGGCAAATCCTCAGCGCGGGTGAAGACGCGTTCGCGTATCTCTGCAACCTCGAGTGCAAACAGCTCGGCGGGGTCTTCGCGCAGATCCCACAAGATGACACCACTGCGGTCTTCGGCGCTCGTGGGCGCTACTACCATGACTGGCGCGATACAGCCGCGCTCAGCGGGATATCTGGAGGAGACATGCAGCACCGGCTGGCCGGGTTTGAGCAGCTCGCGCACCCGCTCCTTGTCGCGCAGCTCAAGGCCATAGTGAAATAGCCTCGGCTGGGCGTCACGCAACAGCCTCGCCAGCGCCAAGGTGGCGCGCACATCGGCCAGGGCGTCGTGGGCGCCCTGGTGTGCGATGCCGTTGGCTGCGGTGAGATGCTCAAGCCGGAAGGACGTCGCTCCGCCCGGATGCCGGGGCCATTCGATCCCCTCGGGGCGCAAGGCATGGGCAAGACGGACCAGGTCGATCAGATCCCAGCGCGAGGTGCCGTCGCGCCAGCTGTGCCCATAGGGATCGAGGAAATTGCGATAAAAGAGGGAGCGCGTGACTTCCTCGTCGAAGCGGATGCTGTTGTAGCCAACCGAGCAGGTGCCCGGACGAGCGAATTGCTGCTGGATGTCGGCGGCAAAAGCGGTCTCGCTGACGCCCTGCTGCGCGGCCAGTTGCGGGGTGATGCCGGTGACCAGGCAGGCGTCTGGAGCGGGTAGAAAGTCATCCGCCGGTTGGCAGTAGCGCACCAGCGGTGGCTCGGCTGGGCCGAGTTCGTTCAGCTGCGCATCGGTACGCAGTCCGGCGAACTGGCAGGGGCGATCACGCCGGGGGTCGGAACCCCAGGTTTCGTAATCGTGCCAGTAGAAGGTCTCTGGCAGTGGCACGCTGGATGCCGGACTGGAAGCCGCAATGGCGCCAGCGCAAGCGACCTGGGACCCTTAAGCCTGACTGGCCGCCATTGCTGGAGCGGCGTGTCAGACCTTTTCTTTGATGCGTGCCGACTTGCCTGAGCGATCGCGCAGGTAATAGAGTTTGGCCCGGCGCACATCGCCGCGACGCTTGACATTGATGTCGGCAATCGCCGGGCTGTAGGTTTGGAATACTCGCTCGATGCCCTCGCCATGCGAGACCTTGCGCAGTGTGAAGGCGGAGTTGAGACCGCGATTGCGCTTGGCGATACAAACGCCTTCAAAGGCCTGTAGACGCTCGCGGTTGCCTTCGGTCACCTTCACCTGCACGACCACGGTGTCGCCTGGGGCGAAGGGCGGAATCTCGCGCGTCATCTGCTCGCGCTCAAGCTCAAGAATTACATTACTCATGGTTCGATTTCTCCTGAATCCAGCGCGGCGGCCTGCCGAGCTTGAATAAAATCCTGCAGCAACTGCTGCTCGTCGTTATCAAGTGTCATTTTCGCGAGCAAATCCGGGCGCCTCAGCCAGGTCCGTCCCAGCGCTTGCTGACGCCGCCAGCGCGCGATGGCGCCATGGTCGCCACTGAGCAGAACCTCCGGCACCCGCAGACCGTCGATCTGTTCCGGACGGCTGAAATGCGGACAGTCCAGCAGCCCATTCATGTGTGAGTCCTCGCACGCCGAGCGCTCATGTCCCAGAGCGCCCGGTAGCAGGCGGATCACCGCATCCATTACAACCATGGCCGGCAGTTCGCCGCCACTTAGCACATAATCGCCAATTGACCATTCCTGATCGATGCAGCTTGCAAGCAAGCGCTCGTCGATGCCCTCATAGCGCCCGGCGAGCAGAATCCAGCCAGGCGCCGAGGCGAAGTCAATCATCGCTTGCTGATCGAGCGTTCTTCCCTGAGGCGACAGATAAGCCACTTGCGCGCCCGGCGAGGCCGCACGCGCTGCGGCGATGGCTGCCGCCAGCGGCTCGAACAACATCACCATGCCTGGTCCGCCACCGTAGGGCCGGTCATCGACCCGCCGATGCGCACCGAGCGCAAAATCGCGCGGATTCCACAGATGCAACTCGGCAATCCCGCTGCCCAATGCGCGCGCTACCACGCCTTCGCCGGACAGGATGCGAAACTGCTCCGGGAACAGCGTGATTACGTCAAAACGCACGTCAGAAGTCCCGCTTCAGGAATCTGGATTAACAGATCCGGTGTCAGAAGTCAGGATCCCAATCGACGCTGATTCGCCCGCGCTCGAAATCCAACTCCCGGATGACTCTGTCCCAGACAAAGGGTATCAGCCGTTCCCGTTCACCACGAATCACCAGCACATCGTTCGCGCCTGTTGCCAGTAGGTGGTCCACCACCCCGAGCGAGTCGCCAGCAATGGTCTCGACGCTCAGTCCCTCAAGATCCGTCCAGTAAAACTCATCAACCGCCGGTGGTGGCAACTGACTGCGCTGCACGGCGATTTCAGCTCCGACGAGCGTCTGCGCTTGGTCGCGGTCGTCGCAATCCTTAAGGCGGACAATCAAGCCCTTGCGGTGCCGCTGGCTCTGCACCACTCTCCAGCCGGATGCCTTTGGTTCAGCGCCGGGGATCACACCACCGGGGATTCCATCACCGGGAGGGCCGCTGAGCAACCAAGGAGAGTAGGTCAGGATATTCTCAAGCGGTTCGGTCTCAGAGAGTACCTTGACCCAGCCGCGGACACCGAAAACGCCAACGATGCGCCCTAAGACGACTCGGCGATCAGAATCTGGAAACGCGCTGCCCGGAGCCATGAAAATGTGTTTTCAGTGCCTATAGCGCAGCGGGCATTCCCAGTCGCCATTTCCAATCCCGTTTCCAGATCCCGTTTCCAATCCCGTATCCAATCAAGGGGCCCGGTGTTGATCTCCCGGCACTCGTTAGATCAATCGCTGATGGAACCCTGGGCGATAGAAACCTGGTCGATCAAGTGCGGTCGATCAAACGCAGGGCGGCTCATCCGAGCGCGGCTGCAAGGGGCAAATGACGAGACAGGGTTTAAGCCGCTGCTTGCACCTGTTTGGCCGCTGTTTTCAGCAAATGCGCGACCCGCTCTGTTGGTTGCGCACCCTGGCCCATCCAGTGCTCGGCTCGCGCGCGATCAACCCGCAGCCGTTCCTCGCCACCCTTGGCGCCGGGATTGAAAAAACCAATGCGCTCAATATACTTGCCATCACGCGTGCAGCGGATGTCCGCTACGACGATCTGATAAAATGGCCGTTTCTTGGCACCACCACGCGACAAACGAATCTTGACCATGAGTCCTCAACCTGTAGGAATCGACAACCGTACCCATCGGCCCTGGGTAAACCGGAGCCGTAGGAAACCCTGAATACGTCAAACCATCCAGTTTACCTCGACAGGCGAGATAAAGAAACATTAAAATTGCCCTTCTTGCCGCGCCCGGTTCGCCGGCCTGGGTCGCCCCCCATGGGCATCCGGCCAATGAGAAGCAGGCCCATGAGAATTCTGGCCCGGAGAATCGGGTTAAGAACCTCCCGGCTGGCATAGCCTTCGCATCTGCCTTATCATGCCGCGTTCGGTCGCGACGGTGGTTGTTCGCCCTGTTGCTGATGGTCCGGTGCGAATGCCCCAGTGCTTAAACCATGGACCTCAAGCAAGGTGACGCTCTTTTCCAGAGGTTCCCAGCCACTATCGTCGCAGCTCTCATAAAGTTAACCCCGAGGGTGTTTTACCAACTGCAAACGGGTTTTCGGTTTTGGGCCGGGTGACGGCCACGGGGGTCTCGGCGGCCCTTGATCGGATCAGGGATGCCGCCGGGAAGCCTACAGGGAGGTATTCACGGCGTCCCCCGTGGCCGTCACCCGGCCCAAAACGAGCCGAAATCTCAAAGGGTTTCGGTATACCTGACCCAACAGGTTCAGTCCCCGGGGTGGCGCGGCGCCATAAGCGTTAATACCTGCCCCAGGCATGGACAATGGTCCGCAATTCGCAACGGTTTCAGCGAGGTCGCTAGATGACGCCCCTGAAGAACGCCAAGGCATCCACAATGATGGATTCGCCTCTCCGTCCAGGTACTCTGCCGCCTGCCCAAGGTCTGTATGACCCGGCACATGAGCATGACGCCTGCGGTGTCGGCTTTGTCTGCCATATTAAGAACCAGCAAAGCCATCAGATCGTCCAGCAGGGGCTGGAGATTCTGCACCGCCTGACCCATCGCGGCGCGGTAGGTGCCGACCCCAAGGCCGGCGATGGTGCCGGCATTCTGGTGCAGATGCCAGATGCCTTCTTTCGCGCCCTGGCAGAGTCAAAGCAACTCGACTTCGAACTGCCAGAGCCTGCGCACTATGGCGTCGGCATGGTGTTCCTGCCGCGCGATGACCAAGCCCGGCAACAGATGCAGGCCACGGTCGAGCAGCATCTGAGCGACGGCGGCCAGACAGTGCTTGGCTGGCGCGATGTGCCGGTGGATAACAGCGATCTGGGCGAGAGCGTCTTGCCTTCGGAGCCGGTCACGCGCCAGGTGTTTGTTGCCTGCGGACCCAACTGTAAAGATCAAGATGACTTCGAGCGCAAGCTGTTTGTTATTCGCAAGCGCATGGACAACGCCATACGCGCCGCTGGTTTCGACAAGACGGCCTATTACGTGTCCTCCATGTCCTCGCGCACCATCAATTACAAGGGCATGCTGCTGGCCGATCAGGTCGGCAATTATTACCTTGATCTTCAGGACGAGCGCTTTGCCTCGGCGCTGGCGCTGGTGCATCAGCGCTTCTCGACCAACACCTTCCCCACCTGGGACCTGGCGCAGCCTTTCCGCATGATCTGCCACAATGGCGAGATCAACACCTTGCGCGGCAACGTGAACTGGATGGCGGCGCGCCGTCACACCATGCGCTCGGATGTTCTCGGCGAAGACCTCGACAGCATCTGGCCGCTGATCCCAGAAGGCCAATCGGACTCGGCCTGCTTCGACAACGCACTCGAGCTCCTAGTGATGGGTGGCTATTCGCTGGCTCATGCCATGATGATCCTGATCCCCGAAGCATGGTCCGGCAACAAGCAGATGGATGAGGAGCGGCGCGCCTTTTACGAATACCATGCCGCCCTGATGGAGCCCTGGGACGGCCCGGCGGCTGTGGCCTTCACCGACGGACGCCAGATCGGCGCCACGCTTGATCGCAACGGTCTGCGCCCGGCGCGCTATCTGGTGACCAACGATGACATGGTCATCATGGGCTCCGAGATGGGTGTGCTCGACATCGCCGAAGAGCGCATCATCAAGAAGTGGCGCCTGCAGCCAGGCAAGATGTTCCTGATCGATCTCGAACAGGGCCGCATCATTGATGATGCCGAGATCAAGCACGAATTGGCAAACGCCCAGCCCTATCGCGAGTGGCTCAACCGTACCCAGATTCGTTTGGACTCCCTGCCGACCGATGTCGCCCCCATGGCGCCGACCGAGGACGTGCTGCTCGACGCCCAGCAGTCCTTTGGCTACACCCAGGAAGACATCAAGTTCCTGCTCACGCCCATGGTCCTGACCGGGCAGGAGGCCATTGGCTCCATGGGCGCGGACAACCCGCCTTCGGTGCTCTCGGCGCGCTCCAAGCATCTGTCGACCTACTTCAAGCAGAACTTCGCCCAGGTCACCAACCCGGCCATCGACCCCATCCGCGAGGAGCTGGTCATGTCGCTGGTGTCGCTGATCGGCCCGCGACCCAATCTGCTTGGCATTCAGGAGGCGGGCGAGGACGGCAACTGGCATTGGCGTCTGGAAGTCGACCAACCCGTGCTGACCAACGAAGACCTTGAGCGCATTCGCCACATTGAGGACAACTCGGGCGGCGCCTTCCGCACCAAGAATCTCGACATCGTCTACCCGGCGACCGAGGGTGCCGACGGCATGGGCGCGGCGCTGGAACGCCTGTGCGACGAGGCCGGACAGGCGGTGCTGGCCGGATACAACATTCTGATTCTGTCCGACCGTGCCTCCAATCGCGATTTCATTGGCATCCCGGCGCTGCTCGCCACCTCTGCTGTGCATCATCATCTGATCCGCCGCGGTCTGCGCACCAGCTCAGGCCTAGTGGTAGAAACCGGCGCGGCGCTCGAGGTGCATCACTTCGCCACTCTGGCCGGTTACGGCGCCGAGGCGATCAATCCCTATCTGGCCTTTGACACCATTGAGGCCATGCTGGCACGCCTGCCGGCTGGCGCTGGCGCCCCGGACAGCTTCGAGGACGCCCAAAGCCGCTATATCAAGGCCGTTGGCAAGGGGCTGAAAAAGGTCATGTCCAAGATGGGCATTTCTACCTTCCAGAGCTACTGTGGCGCGCAGATTTTCGACGCCGTGGGGCTGAACCAAGGCTTTATCGATCATTATTTCACCGGCACCGCAAGCCAGGTGGCAGGTGTGGGCTTAGCCGAGGTGGCTGAGGAAGCAGTGCGTTGGCACCAGCAAGCCTATGGCAACGATCAAGTCCTGCTGCGCCAGCTCGACGCCGGTGGCGACTACGCCTACCGCCTGCGTGGCGAGGATCACGTCTGGACGCCGCAAAGCATCACCCAGCTGCAGCACGCGGTGCGCGGCAATGATGCCAAGACCTTTGCCGACTTCGCCCGCCAGATCAACGAACAGAACGAACGCCTGCTGACCTTCCGCGGCCTGATGGACTTCAAGTGGGCGGATCAGCCCATCCCCATCGACGAGGTCGAGCCGACCAAGGAAATCGTCAAGCGCTTTGCCACTGGCGCCATGAGCTTCGGCTCCATCAGCTACGAGGCGCATTCCACGCTCGCGAAGGCCATGAACGCCATTGGCGGCAAGTCCAACACCGGCGAGGGTGGCGAGGAGCCCGAGCGCTTCAAGCCGCTGCCGGATGGCTCTATGAACCCCGAGCGCTCGGCGATCAAGCAAGTCGCTTCGGGCCGCTTTGGGGTGACGGTCGAGTATCTGGTCAATGCCGACGATATTCAGATCAAAGTCGCCCAGGGTGCCAAGCCGGGTGAAGGCGGTCAGCTGCCGGGCCATAAGGTCAATGCCCAGATTGCGCGGGTGCGTCATTCCACCCCAGGCGTGGGGCTGATCTCACCGCCGCCGCATCACGATATCTATTCCATTGAGGATCTGGCCCAGCTGATCCATGACCTGAAAAACGCCAATCCCAAGGCACGCATCAGCGTCAAGCTGGTCTCTGAGATCGGCGTCGGTACAGTGGCTGCGGGCGTTTCCAAAGCCCATGCCGATCATGTCACCATCGCCGGCTACGACGGCGGCACCGGTGCCAGTCCGCTTACCTCCATCAAGCACGCCGGCTCTCCATGGGAGATCGGCCTGGCCGAGACCCATCAGACCTTGGTGCTCAACCGCCTGCGCGGGCGCATCGCGGTGCAGGTCGACGGCGGTCTGCGTACCGGTCGCGACGTGGTCATAGGCGCCCTGCTCGGGGCGGATGAGTTCGGCTTTGCCACCGCGCCGCTGATTGCCGCCGGCTGCATCATGATGCGCAAGTGCCATCTGAACACCTGCCCGGTCGGGGTGGCGACGCAAGACCCCGAACTGCGTCGACGCTTCACCGGCCAGCCCGAGCATGTGATTAACTTCTTCTTCTTTATTGCCGAGGAAGTGCGCGCACTAATGGCCAAGCTTGGCTATCGGCGCTTTGACGACATGATCGGTCAGATGGATCGGCTGGAAATGCGCCGCGCCATCGACCATTGGAAAGCGCAGGGTCTGGATTTCTCGCGCATTCTTGCCAAGCCACAAGTCGGCCCCGAGGTGAAGATCTTCAACAGCGAGACCCAGGATCATGGGCTGGAAAAAGCTCTGGACCACGAGCTGATCCGTCAGGCCGCACCCGCGCTGGAGCAAGGGCAAGCGGTGCGCATCGAGACCGAATTGCGCAACTTCAATCGCACCGTCGGCACCATGCTCTCAGGCCGGGTGGCCGAGCGTTATGGTTATCAGGGCCTGCCGGAAGACAGCATTTTCATCAGTGCGCGCGGCATCGCCGGCCAGTCCTTCGGCGCATGGCTGGCGCATGGCGTGACCATCGAACTGCAAGGTGAGGCCAACGACTATGTCGGCAAGGGCCTCTCTGGCGGGCGGTTGATTATCTACCCACCGGCGAATTCAAGCATCGAGCGTGCCGAGGACAACATCATCGTCGGCAATACTGTGCTCTACGGCGCCATTAGCGGCGAGTGTTTCTTCCGCGGCGTGGCGGGCGAGCGCTTCTGCGTGCGCAACTCAGGCGCTGTCGCTGTGGTTGAGGGCGTTGGCGACCATGGCTGTGAGTACATGACTGGCGGCATCATGGTCTGCTTGGGGCCAACCGGGCGCAACTTCGCAGCCGGCATGTCAGGCGGTATCGCCTATGTGCTCGACGAAGACGGCACTTTTGCTGAGCGGTGCAACTTGGCCATGGTGGAGCTTGAGCCCATTGAGGCAGAAGACGAGGCACTCGAGATGAGCGCACATCAGGGCGGTGATCTGGAATCTTTGGGGCTGGTGGACATCAGCAGCGACATGACTCGCCATGACGCCGCGCGGCTCAAGCAACTCATTCTCAAGCACAAGCATCACACCAACTCGGCGGTGGCGGCGCATATTCTTGAGCACTGGGAGGAGATGCTGGGCAAGTTCGTCAAGGTGATGCCGGTCGACTACCGCCAGGCGCTCGAGCAGATGCAGTCGAGTCAGCGGCACCCGCCAAGTCCGTCCAAGCCACACCCCAGCGCACTTCACAAGGGGGTTGTCGAACATGGGTAAGCCAACAGGTTTTATGGAATATGCGCGCGCTGAGCTTGGGCTTCAGCCGGTCGGTGATCGCATTGTCCATTATTCGGAGTTTGCGCTGCCACTCACGGACAGCGAGCTTAGCATCCAGGGCGCGCGTTGCATGGACTGTGGCATTCCCTACTGTCATCAGGGCTGCCCGGTCAACAACATCATTCCGGATTGGAACGACCTGGTCTATCGCCAGGACTGGCAAACCGCGATTGAAGTCCTGCACTCCACTAACAACTTTCCGGAGTTCACCGGTCGTATCTGCCCGGCGCCCTGCGAGGCGTCCTGCACGCTCAATATCGACGACAACCCAGTCGCTATTAAAGCCATCGAGCGCGCTATTGTAGATCGCGCCTGGGAGGAAGGCTGGGTCAAACCCCAGGTACCCGCCCATCGCAGTGGCAAGAAGGTGGCGGTGATTGGTTCCGGCCCCTCGGGACTGGCCGCAGCGCAGCAACTCGCGCGTGCCGGCCATGCCGTGGCCCTGTTCGAGAAAGAAGACCGCATCGGCGGTCTGCTCCGCTATGGCATCCCCGACTTTAAACTGAGCAAAACCCTGATCGACAGGCGCATGAGCCAGATGCGCGCCGAGGGCGTGGAGTTCCACACCAACTGCCATGTTGGCGTCGATATTCCGCTTGAGGACCTGAAGCGCGACCATGACGCTCTGGTGCTCTGCGGTGGCTCCGAGAAAGCGCGCGATCTCGATGTGCCCGGGCGCAGCTTCGATGGCATTCACTTTGCTATGGACTTGCTGCGCGCCAACTCTAAGCGGGTGCAGGGCGTCTTTGTGCCAGACGAGGACTTCATCAGCGCCGAGGGCAAGCATGTGGTGGTCATCGGCGGCGGTGACACCGGCTCTGACTGCATTGGCACCTCCAACCGCCATGGTGCCAAATCCATCACCCAGATCGAAATCCTCGACCAGCCGCCAGCCAAGGAAGACAAAGGCCTGACCTGGCCCAACTGGCCAAACAAGATGCGCACCTCTACCTCGCAGGAAGAAGGCTGCCAGCGCATGTGGAATGTGCTCACCAAAGCCTTCGTCAGCGACGGTGAGAACCGCGTCAAGGCGCTGAAATACGTCCTGGTGCGTTGGGACAAGGACGACAGCGGTCGTTGGCAGATGAGCGAAGTGCCAGGCTCCGAGGCCGAGATGCCGGCTGATCTGGTGCTGCTGGCCATGGGCTTCGTTCACCCAGTGCACGAGGGCATGCTTGAGGAACTGAAAGACAGCGCCGGCCTCGCACTCGACGGCCGTGGCAATGTCCAGGCCAGTACCGAGGGCGAGCACGCCTATGCCACCAGTGTCGAAGGCGTCTTCGCCGCCGGCGACATGCGTCGTGGCCAGTCCCTGGTCGTCTGGGCAATCCGCGAAGGTCGCCAGTGCGCGCGTGCTGTCGATGAATGGCTGATGGGACGCAGCGACCTGCCGCGCTGAAACAGACCTTCGGGGATGATCTTATCCCCTCGACTTAGCGGGCCTGTCAACCGAGCTGGCTGTGGTTGGCATGGCCGCGCGACGCAGAATGACTTCTTTCGTTGCAGTAAATGTCCCGTCCCACCAGCTCGCCAGCGTCTCTCGCGTATGATTCCGTTGCAGGCTGAGGGTCCGGGCCAAGACGTGCAGTGGGGCGCGTTCATCCAACCCTTACCCGAGGAACATCATGGACGGAGACACCAAGCAGAGTGGACAGGTGAATCAGGCGTTACGCGCCGAGGTACCGCTCATTGTTGTCTTGGCGACAACGCTGGCTTTTCTGGCGTTCGGCAAGGACTGGCTTTCCGACCTGAGCAATCCTCTATGGCTTGCCCTGATGTTTGGCTGGCTGTTTGCGGTCATTCTTTGGGCCGCGCTCAAGGTGGTGCACCATGCGGATTGTCTGGCACTGAAGCTCGGTGAGCCCTATGGCACCCTGATTCTGACTCTGTCGGTGATCTCCATCGAGGTGCTGATGATCGCCGCGCTCATGCTGGGTGGCAGCAATAATCCTACCTTGGCGCGCGATACCATGTTCGCCGTGATCATGATTGTGCTCAACGGCATGGTGGGGCTCACCCTGCTGCTCGGCGCGCTGCGCCATGGCGAGCAGTCCTACAACCTGCAGGGCGCCAATGCTTATTTGTCAGTCATTATTCCGCTGGCTCTGCTCACCCTGGCGTTGCCCAATGTGACTGTGACCACCGCAGCGCCGACCCTGAGCGGGTTTCAATCTGTCTTCCTGATTTTCATCTGCGTTGCGCTCTACGGGACCTTCCTTGCCATCCAAACTCTGCGTCACAAGCACTATTTTACCGATCCGGCGGCCCAGGCCGTCAGTGGGGACGCTGAGCATGGGCACGGCATATTCCCGCTGCGTTCAGTACCTTTCCACGCCCTGCTTCTGCTAGCCTACCTGATCCCTGTGGTCCTGCTGGCAAAAAAGCTTGCTGCTCCGGTCGATTATGGCATTGAAGAACTGCATCTGCCGGCAGCACTCGGCGGTTTCATTGTCGCGGCTTTGGTGTTGACGCCAGAGGCCGTGGGTGCGGTCCAGGCGGCGCTCGCTGATCGGCTCCAGCGCGCCGTCAATATATTTCTCGGTTCCGTGATGGCGACTATCGGCTTGACGGTGCCGGCGGTGCTGGTTATCAGCCTGGTCACCGGAAAAACGGTCGAATTAGGATTGCAGGGCGCTGACATGCTGATGCTGGTGGTCACCCTGATGGTCTCCATGGTCACCTTCAGTGCCGCGAACACCAATCTCTTGCAGGGCGTTGTCCATCTCACCTTGTTTCTGGCTTACCTGATGCTGATTTTCGCGCCTTAATCCTGGCGAGTCAGCATTGCCTGGGTGGCTAGCCTGACAAGGCAATGTGCGGTCTTTGAGCGCGGGAGTCCGTTCATTATGGCGGCAGAAATGTCCCCAAAGCCAGGGGCTTATCAATGGCTCTTGCATGCCGAGGCCGCGCAGGCGCTGGCCGCCTATCGCGAACATCTGGCCGCGCAGGGGCCAACCAGGGCTGGCGGTTATCTGCGCGCGGAACTCGGCGGTGATGCCGCCGCTGCGCTCAGTGATCGGGAATTCCTGCAACGCTTGGTCAACACCAAACGGCCGCAATACTTCGCTGAATCGGCCGTTTATGGCGACGGGCGCGATTGGAATGCAACCGAGTTGTCGCTGCTCGGCGATCTTGGCCTGGCCGTGCCGGTGCAGGTTTTTGATGACGGTCGCCACCAGAGCCCAGAGATTCACGACCAGCCCCTGTTCGCGACCCTGCTTTTCATTCCAGGTGCGCTGTTGCGTAACGGCCGTGGGTGCAGGCCGGCCGACTGGGACGCGGTTACCCGGGATAATGCGATTGATCCAGTCGGCTATAACGCCCTCTATGAGCGTCGGTTGCTGCCGTTGCTTGAGTACGCCGATGCTGATGCCGCTAAACGCGGGCAAGCGGCAGTCGTAACCCTGCCAGGGCTAGGCTGTGGCCAGTTTGCCGGTCCTTTTGCTGGTTCACTCGGTGCACGGTTGCAGGAGGCGCTCGTCGCGCTGCTGCAACGCCATGCCGCAAAGTTAAAACACATTAAGCTGGTTTACTACGACCCCTACATTGAATGCACCAACCAGCAGGTCGAGTTCGCTAGCCTGTCACTGCGGGTGCGGCCTTTCCTGCAGGGCAATGCCGACAAGCCCCAGCTTTGTGCTCCCGAGCGCTATGCCGAGCCCGGGGACGATTTCAGCCAGTGCCGCCTCTACAGTGTGGTCGCCTGGGATCCGGTCTCCTGGCCAGGCAATGACTTCTGGGCCGGAGTAAGAGTCACGGACGATGGCGTCAAAGCAGCCGCAACCGACTTGATGTCCGTCATCACCGGGATATCAGGGCAATATGACCGCCGTCACCACAGTTACCAGGCACCGCCACCCTACCCAAACTGGGAGGCGCTGGTGCAGGATCAGGGCATCCGGCTTCAGGTGTAAAGGCCCAGCAGCCCAGCCTTGCTGACATGATCAAAATGGTTCGATATCGATCTCGGAGATGACGTTCGGCATTACAGCTTTAGTGCTTTTTGAAAAAGACCACCTCGGGCAGTCCCAGGAAATGATCATCCGAAGTGATTAGCGCCGCCTGATGATACCGGGCAGTGGCGTAGATGATTGCATCGGCAAACGATAGCTTGTGGGCTATCGATAGGTCGGCCGCCAGCGTGTCTTGGTGGCAGCCGACCCATTTGTATCACTCGAATTGTACCGATGTTGGCGTGATCAGGCGCTCGGGATGGTCGAAATAGGGCCTGAAGTCATCGCGCAGCACACCATCTGTGAGCCACCCAATCCAGCCACAAGTATCGATCAAATTCACGGCGCCGAGTGTTCCGAACGGTCACGATAGTCCATTGGCGCGTCGCTGAGACCAGCAAGCAGTCCACGTGCTTGCTGCAGCGACTGTGTCGGTACCAACTCGATGACCCGCCCTCGCGCCACCACCACGAATTGCTGCCCAGGTTCGAGCCCCAGTTGTTTATGCGCGGTCTTGGGGAACGAGAGCTGCAAATTGCTAGAGAGTGTTGCGTGTATTATGGACGTTTCTCCAGCCGTTTAGCCGACCGACGGCAGCCCCGCCAGTGCCATGGCCACTTCGGACTCATCGTAGGTCAGATCCTTCAGCTTGCCGGCCGTGTAGTCCATGTAGGCCTGCATGTCGAAGTGTCCATGGCCGCAGAGGTTGAACAGAATCGCCTTGGATTCGCCCGATTCGCGGCATTTCTCGGCCTCATGGATGGCGCCGCGCACCGCGTGGTTGGCCTCCGGCGCAGGCAGGATGCCTTCGGCCTTGGCGAAGGTAATGCCGGCGGCAAAGCACTCGAGCTGATTGTACGAGCGCGGGTTGAGCAGCCCGAGCTTGCTCAGATGGCTGATCTGCGGTGCCATGCCGTGGTAACGCAACCCGCCGGCATGAAAGCCCGGCGGTACGAAGCCAGAGCCGAGGGTGTACATCTTGACCAATGGCGTTAGATGGGCGGTGTCGCCAAAGTCGTAAGCAAAGGCGCCCTTGGTCAGGGTCGGGCAAGCCGATGGCTCCACGGCGATGAACTCGATGTCACGTCCTTGTCGCAGGCGTTCCTCAAGAAACGGGAAAGCCAGCCCGGCAAAGTTACTGCCGCCGCCGGTGCAGCCGATGACCATGTCCGGATAATCATCGGCCATCGCCATCTGCTCTTTTGCCTCGATGCCCGTCACTGTCTGGTGCAAGAGCACATGGTTGAGCACACTGCCGAGCGCATACTTGGTGTCATCGCGCTGCGCGGCGAGTTCGACCGCCTCGCTGATGGCAATGCCTAAGCTGCCCGTGCTGTCGGGATGCCCGGCGAGAATGGCACGTCCAGCCTCGGTCGTATTACTGGGGCTCGCGATACATTGGGCGCCGAAGGTCTCCATGAAGGCGCGCCGATAGGGTTTGTGGTCAAAGCTGACCCGCACCATGTAGACGACGATCTCCAGTCCAAAAAAAGTTCCGGCCAGCGCCAGCGACGAGCCCCACTGCCCGGCACCGGTCTCGGTGGTGATGCGCTTGACCCCTTCCTGCTTGTTATAGAACGCTTGGGGAATGGCGGTGTTGGGCTTGTGGCTACCAGCGGGGCTCACGCCCTCGTATTTGTAATAAATACGCGCCGGGGTATCGAGCGCCTTTTCCAGTCGACGGGCGCGAAACAGCGGCGATGGCCGCCATTGCCGGTAGACCTCGCGCACCGGTTCGGGGATTTCGATCTCCCGCTCGGTGCTCATTTCCTGCTCGATCACCGCGCGCGGGAAGATCACGGCCAGATCATCCGGGCCAATCGGCTGCTTGGTGCCAGGATGCAGCACCGGGGCCATGGGCTCGGGCATGTCGGCGTTGATGTTGTACCAGGCCTTGGGCAGGTGCTGTTCGTCGAGCAGGTATTTGACGGTGTCGCTCATGGTTCTTGTTGGTCTCTTTTTGATGGTGAGAGGTTTGCTGCAGGATGCATAAGGCGATTTTGCCTCAATCGACCAGCGCAGCGCCATTGTGAACTCGGGCGATGGAGCTGCCGGGTTTGGATCCGTGCAGTCTTCCTGGGGTTCTTAACCCGCGCTTCTGCGTTATATTGCACCTTTTGGGGAGCGGTATGCCGCTGCTGGTTGCGGTCGCCGCTATGACACTGGATGCCTGCGCCTTTGGGCGCGGGCCAACGGCGTGGTCAGGATGCGAGTGATCGCTGGCCAGGCTTGAGGTGACTGTCGATGACTGAAACTGTGCGGTGGCTGAGCGAGTTGGGCATGTCGGACGTGCCTGTGGTGGGCGGCAAGAATGCCTCTCTGGGCGAGATGATTCAGCACCTGACCAAGGTCGGGGTGCGGGTGCCGGGTGGTTTTGCCACCACGGCGCAGGCGTATCGGGATTTTCTTGCTGTCGATGGGCTGGATGGGAAAATTGCCGCCGAATTGGAGAGCCTGGATGTCGAGGACATTGCCGCCTTGAGCGAGGCCGGGCCGCGCATTCGTGGTTGGATCATGGATCAGCCCTTTCCGCCGGCATTGGAGCAGGCCATTGATGATGCCTATGCGACTCTGACCGCCGATGCCGGCTCGGGTCCGGGCGAGGCTTCCTGGGCCGTGCGCTCCTCGGCCACGGCGGAAGACTTGCCCGATGCCTCCTTTGCCGGTCAGCAGGAGACCTTTCTGAATGTGCAGGGGCTTGACCACATCAAGCATGCCATCAAAGAAGTCTTCGCCTCGCTCTACAACGACCGCGCCATTTCTTACCGCGTGCATCAGGGCTTCACCCATGCCGAGGTGGCGCTCTCGGCCGGCGTCCAGCGCATGGTGCGCTCCGATCTGGCTGCCAGTGGCGTCATGTTCACCCTGGATACCGAATCCGGCTTTCGCGATGCCGTATTTATTACCGCAAGCTTCGGCCTGGGCGAAATGGTGGTACAGGGCGCAGTCAACCCGGACGAATTCTACGTGCATAAGCCTACGCTGGCCGCCGAGCGCCCGGCGGTGCTGCGGCGCGAGGTTGGCGACAAAGCGGTGCGCATGGTCTACGCAGAGCCTGGCAGCAAGCCGCCGGTGCGCACCGAGGATGTGCCCGAAGATCTGCGCGGGCTTTTCTGTATTTCTGACGAGGAAGTCGAGGCGCTCGCCCGTCAAGCGGTGCTCATTGAGCAGCACTATGGCCGCCCGATGGACATCGAATGGGCCAAGGACGGGCAGGATGGCCAACTCTATGTGGTCCAGGCGCGCCCGGAGACCGTGCAGAGCCGCACCGGCGGCGTGCTGGAGCGCTACCGGCTGTTACAACAAGGTACAGTGGTCGCGAGCGGGCGCAGCATCGGTAACCGCATTGGTGCCGGTCGTGCGCGGGTGGTGACCTCGCTCGCCAACATGGACCAGGTGAAGGCGGGTGACGTGCTCATCGCCGACATGACCGACCCGGACTGGGAGCCGGTGATGAAGCGCGCGGCGGCCATTGTCACCAATCGCGGCGGGCGCACCTGCCATGCTGCCATTATCGCGCGCGAGCTGGGCGTGCCGGCTGTGGTCGGCTGTAACGACGCAACCGACCGCATCGCCGAGGGCGCCGAGGTGACCGTCTCCTGCGCCGAGGGCGACACCGGCTATGTCTATCAGGGGTTACTGGAGTTCGAGCACAAGCAGATCCCGCTTGAGAAAATGCCCGAGGTGCCGGTGAAAGTCATGATGAATGTCGGTAACCCGGAGCGTGCCTTCGCCTTTGCCGGTACGCCCAATGCCGGGGTCGGCCTGGCGCGGCTGGAATTCATTATCAACAACATGATCGGCATCCATCCCAAGGCGCTGCTGGAATATGACCAGCTCCCCGCTGAGCTGAAAGCCGAGATCGCCCCGCGCATCGCCGCCTATCCGGGGCCGCGCGAGTTTTTTGTGATGCGCCTGGTCGAAGGGATTTCCACCCTGGCCGCCGCCTTCGCGCCCAATCCGGTGATTGTGCGTATGTCGGATTTCAAATCGAACGAATACGCCAATCTCATCGCCGGGCCGCGCTACGAGCCACACGAAGAAAACCCCATGATCGGCTTCCGCGGCGCCGGGCGCTATCTGTCGCCAGACTTCAAGGACTGCTTCGCGATGGAATGCGAGGCCCTGCGTACCGTGCGCGAGACCATGGGCTTGAGCAATGTGCAGATCATGATTCCCTTCGTGCGCACCCTGGCGCAGGCCAAGGGAGTGACCGAGGCCCTGGCCGCGCAGGGGCTGAAGCGCGGCGAGCAGGGACTCAAGCTCATCATGATGTGCGAGCTGCCCTCTAATGCCGTGCTGGCCGATGAGTTCCTGGAATACTTCGACGGCTTCTCCATCGGCTCCAACGATATGACTCAGCTCACCCTGGGCCTGGATCGCGACTCCGCGCTGGTGGCCGAGTCTTTCGACGAGCGCGATCCGGCGGTGAAGAAAATGCTCGAGATGGCCATTACCGCTTGCAAGTCACAGGGCAAGTACGTCGGCATCTGTGGCCAGGGGCCGTCGGACCATCCCGATCTGGCTGACTGGCTGGTCAAACAGGGCATCAGCAGTGTGTCGCTCAATCCCGACACCGTGATCGACACCTGGCTGTATCTGGCCGAGAAAGGTGGGTGAGAGGGGTGGCCGGCAGCGGCGAATGGATTCGCCAAAGCCGGCATTAAGGATAGGGAGATAAAGCGTTTTTGGAAAACTCTCTAAGCCGAATCCAACCCCGCGATCATTGCCTTGAGTTCGTCAACCGACAACCAGCGATCATTGCTGTCGCTGGCGTAGCGAAAACCCTCGTCACACCAGCGCCCGCCGCCGGTTAGGCGCGGATCAGTCGCCGAACGCCCGCCGTTGTGGCGATGTAGCGCAAAATAATCTTGAAATTCAATGGCGTTGCGGGAGTCATCCTCGGGAAGCAGCACCTCGTGCAGTTTCTCCCCGGGGCGAATGCCGGCTTCCTCGATCTGGCACTCCGGGCAGATGGCCTGCGCCAAGTCAAGGATATTCATACTCGGGATTTTGGGGATGAACACCTCACCGCCCTGCATGCGTTCGAGGCAGGCCAGCACAAAATCCACGCCCTGATCGAGCGTAATCCAGAAACGCGTCATCCGCCTGTCGGTCACCGGCAGGCGGCCTTCACTCTGTAGACGCTGAAAGTAGGGGATGACACTGCCGCGCGAGCCCACCACATTGCCGTAGCGCACCACCGAAAAACGCGTGGTCTTTGGACCTGAGAGGCTATTGGCCGCCACAAAGAGCTTATCCGAGCAAAGCTTGGTTGCGCCATAGAGGTTGATCGGGTTGGCCGCCTTGTCGGTGCTGAGTGCGATCACCTTGCCGACATGGAAGTCGATCGCAGCATCGACGACGTTAGAGGCGCCGAGGATATTGGTGTTGATGGCCTCAAGCGGGTTGTACTCGCAAGCCGGCACCTGCTTGAGCGCGGCGGCGTGGATGACGATATCGACGCCATCGAAGGCTCGGTGCAGGCGCTCCTTGTCACGCACGTCGCCCAAAAAATAGCGAATGGCCCGGTAGCGCTGCTCGGGAAACACCTGGGCCATTTCGTACTGCTTGAGTTCATCACGCGAGAAGATAATTAACTTGCGTGGTTTGTAATCCTTGAGCACCCGCCGGGTAAAGGCGGTCCCGAAGGAGCCGGTGCCACCGGTAACGAGAATGACCTGATCATCAAGCATGGCTGTTTGTCCTTTGTGCTGTCCTTGGCCTGTCGCGGATCGTTCGCGTTGCTGATTTTTTCTGCGGCGGTTCAAATGCGGGCTCAAACAACACGGGTCATCGTGCGCTCGATCACCGAGATGACCTCATCCTGTGCAGCCTCGCTCAGATCCGGGAAAAGCGGCAGGGACAGGGCGCCAGCATAAAACGCCTCGGCCCCCGGAAACTGCTTGGGCTGCCAGCCGCGATTGGCGAACAGTTCTAGCCGATAGAGCGGCTGGTAATGGACCTGAACGCCAATTGATGCGCGCTGGAAGGCATCATACAGCGCTCGTCGCTCGGCGCTGCTGGCGCATTGCACGCAGTATAAATGCCAGGCAGAGTGTTCATCGGCATCCGTCGGCGGCAACTTGAGCCTGGTGCCGGTCAGGCGCCCATGGTAACGACACGCCAGCGCGCGGCGGCGCTCGAGCAGAGTGTCGATGCGCCCGAGCTGACTCCGCCCGAGGGCGGCCTGGATGTCGCTCAGGCGGAAGTTATACCCTGGATTTTGAATCTCATAGCGCCAGTCGGGCTCTTCGCTGGCATGTGTGCGTTGAATGTCATGACTGCGCAGCCGGGCGAGGCGCTCGGCCAGCAGCGGATCATTCGTCATCACCATGCCGCCTTCGCCGGTTGTCAGCAGCTTGACCGGGTGAAAGCTGAAGACTACCGCATCGCTATGGCGAGCGTTGCCGATGCGGCTGTTAGCGTCTTGCAATTCGGTCGCGCCTAACGCATGAGCCGCGTCTTCAATCACCGCAAAGCCAAACTCCGCCGCCAGCGCGCCGATGGCCTCCATGTCGCACGGGCGCCCGGCATAATGGACGGGCACCAGAACGCGCGGCAGGCGACCCGCGCGCCGGGCTTGCCAGAGCTTGTCCTGAAGCGCTGAAATAGAAAGAAGGCCGGTATCTGGCTCGATATCGACCAGCTCAATGCGAGCCCCGCAATGTAGACCACAGCTTGCCGAGGCAACGAAGGTAAGCGCCGAGGTCCAGAGACTGTCGCCAGGCTTGAGTCCCAGCGCCTGGCAGGCCAGCAGCAGGGCGGAACTGCCAGAGTTGCAAGCAATGCCATGCGCCGCGCCGCAGTAGGCGGCCAGTTCGCGCTCGAAGCCAGCCGCCTGCTCGCCCTGGGTCAGCTGGCCATGGCGCAGCACCGAGACGACAGCGGCGATGTCGTCTTCGGTAATCTGATGCCAGCCGTAGGGGATGCGGGTTTGGGTCAAAGGCGGGCGTCCATGCACCTGGATACCAAAAGATGCGGCCCCGGGACGGCGATTATCCGAGCGCTGGTGTCAGCCGACTGCTCGCCGAGAAAAAACCGGCGGAAAGCCGAGTTGAATTAGATGAAATTAAACAATGACAGGCGGTTCACCTGAACATAGGACTGTTGTGCAGCCTCAAGTGCTACCTGCTGAAATTTAAAGCGGCTAATGGCCTCGGCATAGTCGAGGTCTTCAAGTTCCGAGAGCGTGGAGCGCAGATCAAGCTTACGGCCTTCGTTCAGTTCCGTCTGATCATCGATCACCTGTAAGCGGGTACCCACAGTCGCGCGGACTTCGCTCAGATGATTGAAGCTCGCGTCTATATCGGCAATGCCGCGATTGACTGCGTTGGTCAGATCCGCCCGGCTGCTCGAACCACCGACCGGGGTTTCGAACGCAGTGGCGATGGCGTCGAGGGTTTGAAATAGAGAAACGTTATTAGCGGGGCGGGAGGTGACGGTGTCACTAACGTTGGGGTCGCCGCTCAACACCAAGGTGCGCCCGGCAAATTCGACCGGGCTGCCGGAAGAGTAATCCGTCCAGGCGATGGGAAAGCCACCGGCTGTTTTATTTTCGACCTGATATTGCAGGTTCCCAGTTACCGGGTCCGTCTGGAAGCTGATCTCGAATTCATCTGTGGCATTGGTACCAGTTAAAAAATCATCTAGATTACTGACCTCAGTTTTTTCGATGACCAACGAGCCGCGCGGTGTCGCGGCTGCCCGATTCACATCCGCCGATACCCGTCCGTCATTCTCCGTGATATTCATGAAGACATCGGCGCCATTGTCCCCGATGGCAACCTTTCTGATCGGCGTGATGGCAACCTCGCGCACCGAACCTTCGCCGTCGGCGCCGACGTAAGAAATCACGTTATTGCCGTCAATCTCGAATGGTGTGGCAAGGGATTCGGTCCCGGCAAACAGATATTCGCCATTCGGGTCCTTGGTGTTGGAGACATCGAAAATGGAGTCGCGAATCTCGCGGATTTCCCGCGCCATGAAGCCGCGCGTTTCATTGGTCTGGCTGTCATTGGCGCCCTGGATCATCAGCTCTCGCACTCGCTGGAGTTGATCAGAAACACCGGCAATCGCCCATTCCTCCTGCTGCAAGCGAGGCTGAGCAAGATCAGTGTTGCGTTGAAATTGTTCAATGGATTGAATGATTTCACGGAACTGAGCGCTTTGAGTAGCACCAGCGGGGTCATCGGAGGCGGTCAGAATGCGCTTGCCGGTCGAGAGCTGCATGCCCGTTTGATTCAATTCTGACTGAGCGCGCTGCATCGACTCAGTGCCGGAGCGGAATATCTGTTCGGTGGAGATACGCATCACTCGTCTCCCGGTTGTTAACGGCCTATCGCGGCGAACAGACTATCGAAGATTCGGTTGCCGACCGAAATGGCCTGGGCGGCGGCCTGATAGGCCTGTTGATATTTGAGAAGATTTGCGGCTTCTTCATCGAGATTAACACCGGAGATTTGGTCGCGCTGCACCTGGGCTTGATCACGCAGCGCAATGCTTGAATCACGAAAAACCTGAGCTTGGCGCGTGCGAGTGCCGACTAGCCCCAAGGTGCTATTGTAGCTATCGGCAAAAGATTCAGAATCTTCGATCATTGGTTGCTCAGCCAGGCCAGCCAACGAAAGCATATTCCTATTGTCGCCTTCTCGGCCCCGCTTGAGTTCTACCCCAAAGGTATCGCCCTCGGCCGGGGTTCCAAAAACATCCAGTTCCCAACCGTAACCAGTCACAATTGTCGGCGGCGGCTGGTTAGCCGCTGGAGCTGTTGTGGACTGTTGGGTAATATTGAAAGATGCGGTGTCGACAGGTACTCCGCGTATTTTCATTTCCCAGCCATCAGCGTTGATCGTTGTGGTGCCGCTTGGGTCGAGCGGTATCGCAGTTGCGCCGACATTAAACACCTTGTTTGTACCGTCATAAGTGACTGCTCCGCTAACAAAACTGGCGGCATCGGTAATCTTGAAGCCTTCTACAGTTGAGCTCCCGTTGTTTGGTGCTCCATATTCTGGACTGTATACATCGAAATTCCCGCCGGTGTACAGCACAGCCGCTGGCACTCCGACGTTTTCAGGGTTTGCGGGCGCTGGGTTGTCACGTCGAAGATCCATCATCCGCGCACTGCCAGTATTGTCAGGTCCAACAGTCGCCCCTGCCGCCGCAGCGACTTTTTCCGGGTTAACCATTTCCATGCCAATTCTTTCAGCCGCGAAACGGGTTGGCTGGATGATCCATTCGTCCTTGTCGGCCGCTCCGGCAATTGCGGTCGTATCTATGATTAAGCCATCAGCCTGTATTTCCGATCCGAGCGCCCCGGTCTTAACGATTTCATTATCACTCAAACGTAACAGTTCAAAGTTGCCGGCATTTCTTTTAAGTATGTAGTCGCTCGCTGTGAGGTCAGTAATTGCTCCCTCGTTAAAGGTTACAGTGGGATGGCCCGCAACCCCGTTTCCAGGTACGGCACCAACATAAAGGTCCGGGCTTGAGAAAATATCCTCGCCCGTCTCGCCATTCAGGTCGAGTCCCAGGTTGTTTTGCTGGTTCATTGTGGTACTCAGGACTACGGCTATTTGCCCGATGCCATTTTGCGCGGAGTCCAGCACTTGTTCGCGAATCTCTAACAGTCCGCCGAGTTCCCCGCCGGTCATGAACTTGGTAATGTCGTCGGATTGACCCCCGGCGGTCTTGAAGCCGATGCCATAGTTGCGAATATCGCCTAACATGCTTCCCACTGTCAGGGAGTTGTTGACTCCGCCGATGACTAGTGGCTGGCCATTGCCAATAAATACATTAACGGATCGGTCTTCCTGCTCCAGTGTCTTGATATCGATTCGTTTGGCTAACTCGCCCAGAACGCGACCGCGTTCATCTAATAAATCGTTCGGTGCCCCTCCCTGGCTTGCAGCCGCGCCATAACCCTCTACGATTCGGCTGTTCAAGTCTTTCAGCGATTCGGCGAGGGCGTTGATTTCATCGACATTGAGCTTGATATCCTTATTGATCATGGTTCGCTGTTCTTCGATTCGCGAATTCAGCTCGCCGAATCGCTGGACCATGGACTCGGCTTCACCGAGAAAGACCGTCCTAGCCGTCGTGGAAGTTGGATCACTCGAGACGTCATTAGCCGCATTGAAAAAGGTGCGCATCGCCGGCGCCAGACCTGTTGAGGCGTCACCTAGCAGGCGGTCAATCCGCTCGGCATACTCTGCGCGAACCTCGCCGTTGGCGGCGTCGGAAATACTGTTGCGCAACTGCACATCGACGAACTCGTCCTGCATGCGTCGAACAGAGGAAATTTGCACTCCCTGGCCGTAGAAATTTCCACCGAGCATCTGCGGATTGCGCGCCTCAAGGGATACGCGCTGACGGCTGTAGCCGTCCTTGGTGGAGTTGGAAATGTTATGGGAGGTAGTCGCGAGCGCACGCTGAAATGCCAGCAGCCCGGATGTACCTGTGCTCATAATGCCCATGCTTGTTGCCTGTGATGCGCGATTTGCTCGACTATGGCTTGCCGCTTAATTCTAGCCCTGTTCAAGAGGAACGGCTGCGGAAGCGATTTCTTGAGTGGAATCCTTGGCCATCATGGTGTTTAGCCGGTTATGGATGGACAGGATTTTGTTGGCGTAGTTCGGGTCCGTGGCATAGCCGGCGCGTTGCAGGCCGCGGACGAACTCGCGGCTGTCGGGGCTGGCCAGCGCATCGCGGTAGCGCGGGTTGCGGTGGAGAAACTCGACATAATCCTGAAAGGATTCTGCGGGGCTTGGGTAGGCCCGAAAAGCCCAGCGCTCGCGCTGGGCCACGCCGTTGCGGTACTCGAGCGTGCCGACCGAGACCCTGTCGCCAGTCCAGCCGCCATGTGCCTTGATGCCAAACAGGTTGTAACTGCTGCTCCCGTCGGCATGA
Organism: Thiorhodovibrio frisius; assembly: GCF_033954835.1. Taxonomy (NCBI): domain Bacteria; kingdom Pseudomonadati; phylum Pseudomonadota; class Gammaproteobacteria; order Chromatiales; family Chromatiaceae; genus Thiorhodovibrio; species Thiorhodovibrio frisius. Next base: position 5,008,671 of record NZ_CP121471.1, on the reverse strand, counting down.
CGCGGGACACGGCGCCCCCAGCCGGTCTCGAGCGCGCTTTGTGCCAACAGCACGTTCGGATCGAAGCCCAGTTTGGCTGCGGCTGCCTCGGCCTGGGGGCGCAGCACGCGCAGAAATTCCTCGGGCGAGGATGGCGGCCAGTCGCTGGGGTCGAGTGGTGGCGCCTCGACTGAGGCGGTGGTTTTTTGCCACGATTGTGCGCTTTCTGCACTGTCGCCAGCCCCTGCAGCAGAAGAAATGCGGCGCATCGGACGCAGGTAAGGGTTGCGTTCTGGAACGGGCAAATCAGCGGGATCAACCGCATCCGCGTTGATCGCCTTGTTGCCGCCAAGTTGTCGCATTAGCAGATCCCGAAAGCCAAGCCCGGGACCCTCGCTGACAGATTGTGCCATCTCCTGATCGAGCATGTCGCGATACATATCGCTCTGGGCGGAGTCGAACAGGCCATCACCCAACGAGGTCGCACGCATCTGCTTGAGCATCTGCCCGACGAGCATCGCCTCGAAGGCGCGGGCAGTCGCTTCCAGCCCTTCACCGTCGCCAGAGGTGGCCTGTCGGCGCAGGTCATGCAGGCCGGCGGGGTCGGTTGCCAATGCTTTACTGGCCTGATGGGCGGCCAGTGCCGTAATGCCAGTGTCGAGCTCGCGCATGACAGTAGATCCGTATTACCGTGACGAGGGGCGCTCAGATCACCACCAGCTCTGCACGCAAGGCGCCAGCCTCGCGCAGGGCCTGGAGAATGGCGACCAGATCACCGGGTGCGGCGCCAACGTTGTTCACAGCACGCACGATCTCATCGAGCGAGGTGCCAGGATCGAACAGGAACATACGGCTGTCACCCTGAGTCACGTCGATAGCGGTCTGGGGTGTCACCACGGTCCGCCCACCAGCGAATGCCTCGGGCTGAGTGACAGTTGGATCCTCGCTAATAGTGACCGTCAGGTTGCCGTGAGAAACCGCTGCTGGCATCACCCGCACGTTGGCGCCCATCACGATGGTCCCGGTGCGTGCGTTGATGACGACCCTGGCTGGCGGCGTACCTGGCTCGACCGGCAAGTTTTCGAGCGCCGCGACAAAGGCAACTCTGTCGCTTGGGCTGGTTGGCGCACGCACCTTGACCGACGCTCCGTCCAGCGCTTGCGCGACTCGTCCACCAAAGGCATCGTTAATGACATTCATCATGCGATTGGCGGTGGAAAAATCGGGCCGATTAAGGTTCAGCACTAGCGAGCCACCCTGTGAGAATGAACTCGGCACTTCGCGCTCGACCGTGGCGCCTCGTGGGATGCGCCCAACACTCGGAATATTGATAGTGATGCTGCTGCCATCAGCGCCATCAGCGCTTAAACCGCCAACAACCAAATTACCCTGCGCAACAGCATAGACCTGACCATCCGCGCCCTTTAGCGGTGACATCAGCAAGGTGCCGCCGCGCAGGCTGGACGCGTTGCCGAGTGAGGAGACAGTCACGTCAAAGCGCTGGCCTGCTTTGGCAAAAGGCATCAGATCGGCCGTGATCATGACTGCCGCAACATTCTTGGACTGCGGACTCTCGCCGGCCGGCAAAGTGACACCGAGCTGGATCAGCATATTGTTCATGCTCTGGCTCGTGTATGATGTACGACCACCGTCGCCGGAGCCATCAAGTCCCACAACGAGCCCATAGCCGACCAACTGGTTGTCGCGCACTCCAGCGAAGTTAGCGATGTCCTTGATACGCTCTTGCCCTGGCGCGGCTGTCGGGATGGAATTACCCGAAAGTACGGGCAGGCTGACCAGCATGCCGATCAGGGCCGAAAGCCAGAGGGTGGTGAAGGTGGAACGGCGTTTCATGGGTGACCTCGTCAATTTTTTGGCGACTTCTTGGCGGTTTGCCAGACGCTAGCCGGGTTCTCTATCGATATAAGCAATCCTTGGACCAACAAAAACTGCTGCGCCTGACTAGCTCTCATAGCTTCGGCCACCCCGGACAAGAACGCTCCTGTTTCGGGGCAAGCCCACCTAGAAGGGCATGATCGCGCTGATGAAGAAGCGCATGATCCAGCCCATGGCATTGCTGTCGGCCACCGCACCGGTGCCACCGTAGTAAATCTGGACATCCCCGACCTGAGTCGAAAGCACGGTGTTCTCGGCTGTGATATCTACCGGCCGCACGATGCCACGCAGGCGGACATATTCTTTACCCTGATTTAAGCCAAGCCATTTCTCGCCCTGAATGACCAGATTGCCGTTGGGCAGTACTTCAGCGACCGTGACCGAGATATTGCCCTCCAGACTGTTGCTTTGCTCGGAATCGCCCTGGCCATCAAAGCTGCGCTTCGCGTCGGAATTGATACCAACGAGGCTGCCCAAAGGAGAGACAGGAGTGCCATTAAAATCCAGGCGCGCGACATCGATATCGACGTTGGAATCCTTGGTTGCTGATGTCTTGGCCGTCTTGCTGGCGTCGGTCTTTTCGATCAGAATCACATTGAGCAGATCGCCAACCTGCCGGGCTTTATAGTCCTCGAACAGCCCCCGGCTTTGCGCTGCCTGAAAAATGGCGCCGTTATTATATTGTTGCGGCAGTGGAGCCGGTGCGGAGGCGGCCAGAAAGTCTGGATCATCCCCGCGATTAACCGGCATGGAATCGCAACCAGCGAGAATCGCTGCAGACAGAGTCATTGTCAGTATCCTGTTAAGCATCATGGTGCATTACTCTTTTGCTCAGTCTTCGTCTTAGCGGGCAAGGTTGTTGTTCGCGAACTGAATCATCGAATCGGCCGTTGACAGCGCCTTGGAGTTGGCCTCATAAGAGCGCTGGGTCTCGATCATATTGACTAATTCCTCAGCGATATTGACGTTGCTGGTTTCAAGCGCGCAGTGGACAATCTGCCCCAAGCCATTCGCCCCTGGTGTTGATTCCTGCGCAGCTCCGGATGCTGCCGTTTCTAGAAACAGGTTCTCTCCAATTGGCTGCAAACCAGCCGGGTTAATAAAATCGGCAGTTTGTATTTGCCCAAGCTCCTGCGGGTCCACCTGGCCTGGCAGTTGCACTGTGATAATGCCATCTTGACTGATGCCAATTGTCTGGGCTTCTTCTGGAATGACCACTCCTGGCTGCAGTGGATACCCATTTGACATTACTACTTCACCCTCGGAATTGATCTGAAAGCTACCGTCACGGGTGTAACCCATGTCGCCATTGGGCATCAGAATCTGAAAGAATCCGCGCCCTTCGATGGCCATATCCATGGAGTTATGGGTTTGAACGAGGTTGCCCTGCTGGAAGAGTTTCTCGGTCGCCACAGTGCGCACACCAGTACCGATCATCAAACCGGACGGCAATTGGGTGTCCTGCGTGGATTGCGCCCCAGGCTGGCGGCAGGTCTGGTAGATCAGATCCTCGAAAACCGCGCGCCCTTTTTTAAACCCGGTGGTATTGACGTTGGCGAGGTTATTGGAAACCACACTCATCCGTGTCTGCTGCGCATCGAGGCCGGTTTTCGCGACCCAGAGTGCTTGATTCATGATCTATTCCCTCCCTGCGGGCAATGCGTGCCGCGAGAATTCGCTCTATGGTTCTGGCCTGGAAGCATGCACGACACGACTCGCGCCTAGCTGATTCCAAGCAAACGATTGTTGGTTTTGCCCAGATTGTCTGCGGTGCTCATCATCTTGACCTGGGTCTCGTAATGTCGGGTCAGCTCCATCATCCGCGTGAGCGCGCCGACTGTGTTGACGTTACTGGTTTCGAGCATGCCCGATGCTACGCGAACATTCGCGTCCGCCGGAGCCGGATCGCCATCGCGCCTGCGGAACAGTCCATCCTCGCTGCGAATCAGGTCCTGGGTTGGCGGATTCACCAGGCGCAGTCGCTCGATGGCGGCGAGACCTTGCGGGGCGCCCCCCAACGGGCGGATGGTGACGGTGCCGTCGGCTCCGATCAGGATGCTTTCGGCAGGCGGTATCGAAATCGGTCCACCATCTCCGAGTACTGTCAAGCCATTGCCCAGTCGCATGATGCCCTGGGCGTCGATGTGCAGATCTCCAGCGCGGGTATAGCCTTCGGTGCCGTCCTCGGCTTGCACCGCCAGAAGTCCGTCACCTTGAATTGCAATGTCCAGATCCCGTCCGGTCGCCTGCATGGCGCCCTTGCAAAAATCGATGACTTCATCCGCTACTTGAACATAGTCACGCGAGTCGTAGACCGGTCCGCGCAATGGTTCCGTGTAAGCATAAGCCAAGGATTGGCGAAAGCCATGGGTATTCGCATTGGCCAGATTGTTGTTATTGACCGCCTGCGCATACATTGTCTGCTTGGCACCGGTCATTGCCACATAAAGCATGCGGTCCATTTAGCACCTCGAGCCGGAAAGTCTTTTTTAAGCTTAACTCCACATTTCTTCAACATTAAGCTTTACCTGATGATCTGAATTAACGTTTGAGTCATCTGATCCGATGTAGAGATTGTCTTGGAATTAGCCTCAAAATTTCGCTGGGCTACTATCAGGTTGACCAACTCAGCAGCAAGATCAACATTCGATGTCTCTAACGCGCTCGATTCGATAAGCCCAAGGTTCCCCGTCCCGGCAGCGGAGTATACTGGATCACCTGCCGCGAAGGTCGCAGCCCAATTATTGTCCCCCAACGGCTGCAAGCCCTGCTTGTTGGTGAAGCTGGTCAGAGCGACCTGCCCCAATACCGAAGACGTGCCATTCGTATAACGGGCAAACACACGGCCTTCCGCGTCAACATCGATTGTGGAAATCCGACCTGTTGTGTAGCCATCCTGTGTGAGATCGTTAATATCGAACTGAGTTCCATACTGTGTTGTCCCCTCGCCCGCATTTTGCGGATTGGTCGCTCCAAAATTAATAACTGCCGCCAAATCATTCGCCCCATTAGGAAAGGGAGTTCCATCCGGATTGGTTACAGTCCAAACGAAAGCGTTGTTATCTAGAGGAATGGGCTCCGGGTTGGGCATAGCCAGGTAACCCTCAGGCGTAAATTGTAGCCTGGCAGCTGCATCGGCCCAGGCTGGCACTGGCGGACGAGCAGTCGGGTCTCCACCGTACGCGTTTCGCATATACATTCGTCCATCGTCACCTGGTACTTCCATCCCCATATAAACATCCCATTGCAAAGGTGATGGCGCACCAGCTCCATCATCAGGTTTGACAAAATACATCGTCAGCGTGCGCGGAGTGCCAAGTGAGTCGTAGACTGTAACCGCAGTGGAGTAGTTATATGAATCCGGATCTGGCCTCGTATCACCTCCGGCAACAGTGGGATCTGGCCATGCCCATGGAGTTGTGGGTAGTTCTGCATCAGACGGTAAGTTCACCACAACGTCGATTTCTTCAGTCGCCTTCGGGACAGCGTTGCCGGTTTCTAACTGCAAGTCCGATAACTCGCCAGTTCTGAAACCCGTATCAATATTGCCGGGTTCATCTGGCAAAAAACCCTGCAGAAACTGACCATTTGAGTTTACTACATAGCCTTCACGGTTTACCTTAAACTCCCCGTTTCTGGTGTATTCGAGCCCCTCACTTCCCGAATCCCTCATGACAAAAAAACCTTCGCCACTGACAGCTAGGTCCATTGGATTATCCGTAAACTCGATAGTCCCCTGCGTATGCTGCTGAGCGACATCAAGGACACCCACCCCCATGCCCGAGCAGTTACCGCACGAAGCAGCGCTGCGCGCAAAGAGATCACCAAATTCCGCACGAGACTGTTTAAATCCCGTGGTGTTCACGTTGGCTATATTGTTTCCCGTTACATCAAGATCTTTGGATGCAGCGTTCAGTCCGCTGAGACCTATATTAAAAGCGCTCATTTTTTACTCCGTTTTCTTTAAATATCGAGGTTAGCTAATCCGTCGCACGTCTGAAAACCCGATTGATTCCATACCTGGAACACTAAGCTCTAGGGTTCCGTCCTCGCTTATAGCGACGGTCTCAACGCGCTTGTTCAGAAAGGTTTCCGCAGCCTCGGTGCCCTCATTTCCAACCACAGTTGCGCGGAATTGATAGACACCCGGAGGCGCGGGAACTCCATTGCTGAGAAGGCCATCCCATTCGAACTGCTGCAAACCCGCACCGGTATTTTCAAGTGCTAAGGTGCTTACAGTCGCTCCGCTCGCATCCAAAACTTCTATCGAGGCGGATGTGGCAGAGGTTTGAAGGTCAATGGCGCCGGAAATTGTTCCTCCCTCGGCGAGTTGACTAAACTCTGCCGGGATCAAAACGTCATGGCCTACGAGAGTCGCCGCCTGGAGTGCCTGACCCTGACTCAGGGACTGCGACAGGGTTTCGAAAGACTGGGTTAAGCTTTCAATGCCGGTTAAGGTCGAAAACTGTGCCATTTGACCGATAAAGTCGGTGTTCTCGACGGGCTTCATCGGGTCCTGAGTCGAAAGCTGGACGCTCAGGAGTTTCAGGAAATCCTCCTGGCCTAATTCACCGCGCTGTTCAGTATTGACCTGGGGAGTCGGTGCGAGGCCAAGTGACTGCAAGCTCTCTGTAGAAAAATCTGACATGGTTCGGATTCCTTATTGCTGCCCGCCAATCTGCAGCGTGCGCTGCAGCAACTGGCGCGTGGTGTTCATGACTTCGACATTGGCCTCAAAACTGCGCGAGGCCGACATCATGTTGGCCATTTCCTGGACCACATTGACTGCGGGCCGAAACACATAGCCCTCCGCGTTTGCCTGTGGGTGGTGTGGCTCATAGGTAATGATGGGCTCGTCTGGTCTGTCGACGATACCGGCGACTCGCACCGGCGTATCTGCTCGCTCCGGGTTGTTACGATCAAGTACCGTCTGGAAGACCACTTCCTTGGGTTGATAGGTTTCCTCGGGGGTCGGGGCGCCGACACTAGAATTGGCCAGGTTAGACGCCACGGTGTTGAGCCGTACCGACTGTGCGGTCAGCGCTGAGCCCGAGGTATTAAAGATGCTGAAAAAGTTGCTCATTAGCTGCCTCCGGATTGCAAGGCGGCTTTCAGACCAGATACCTTGCGGTTGAGGAATTCGACGCTGCTTTGAAACTGCATGGCATTCTCGGCAAAGGCGGCGTGCTCAAGCTGCGGATCGACGGTATTGCCGTCCAGTGCCGGCTGAGCGGGCACGCGATAAAGGCGTTCTGGCGGCATGTCGATCGCGCCGGCATTGCGGGGTGGCAAGTGCTGGTCGTTGGTGCGTTTGAGCGGCAAATTATTGCCGCGTCCAGCCGCCTGTGAGAGCGCGTCGCGAAAGTCGATGTCGCGCGCCTTGTAATTGGGGGTTTCCGCGTTGGCGAGATTGGACGCTAAGAGTTCGGTGCGATCCGCTCTGACCAGAAGGGCTTGCGGCGAGATGCCTAATGCTTTGTCGAGTGAGAGGCTCATGGCTTGTCCTGCATGGCTGATCCAATGTCTTGGCCGTGAACAAGCAATGCCCGTGCCAGGCTAGGCAGGGCGGAGAACCCGGGGAGGTCGATGGGAAATCGCGCGTGGGCGCGATCAGAGCAGGTCAGACCCGGCGCAGGACCGAGCCGCGCGGCGTGCGCTGAACCTCGAAGGCTTTGGTGTAGGGGGAGACCGACTCGGAGGCGCCGATAAAGAGATAGCCGCCCGGGTCCATCTGCCGGGCGATACCGTCAAAAACCCGACTCTTGGTTTCGGCGGAGAAGTAGATCAGCACATTGCGGCAGAAGACAATGTCGAACTTGCCCAGCGTGGCGTAGGAGTCGAGCAGATTGAGTTTCTGGAAGCGTACCTGACGCTGGATTTCGGGCTTGATTTTGTGCCCGTTCTCGACTGTCTCGAAAAAGCGGTCGCGCCTTTGCTGGCTTAGGCCGCGCACAATGCTCAGGCCGTCGTAGATGCCGGTGCGGGCCTCGGCCAGGGCGGACTCTGACAGGTCGGTGCCGATGATATTGGCACTGGGTGCCTTGAGCGGATTGGCGCTGGCGTATTCGCTCAGCACCATGGCGATGCTGTACGCCTCCTGTCCGGTGGAGGCGGCGGCTGACCAGATGCGGATGGAGCGTTTGCTGGCCGCCAGATCCGGCAGGATGATGTGCTGGAGCATTTCGAAGGGATAGGCGTCGCGAAACCAGGAGGTTTCATTGGTGGTCATCGCATCGATGACGCGCGACTTGAGCTTGGGCTGCGCCGAGCTGCGCAGGGCGCGCAGTAGCTCCTCGACGCTGGCAAAGCCGAATTCCTCAAGCAGACGTGACAGGCGGCTCGAGACCAGATACTGGCGGTTCGATCCCAGCACCAGGCCGCAGCATTCGCTCAGGAAGCGGGAAAATTCAGTATAGTCCTGGGGGTCGATCACTTTGTTCTGGCACGTTGGAGTCTGGGTACTTTAGAGTCTGGCGCGTCAGGCCTGATGCGAAGCCTGGTCGCGAGTATAGTGCAAGATGGCGGCGGCAAGCTCGTTGGGGTCGAATTTTGGCAGAAAATGATCGGCGCCGGCGCGCTTGACCAGATCGGCGTTGAACTGACCGCTGAGCGAGGAATGCAGAATCACATTGAGAGATTGCAGATGCTTGTTTTCGCGAATTTTTCGCGTGAGTGTGTAGCCATCCATGCGGGGCATCTCGATATCGGAAATCACCAGCGCGATCTGCTCTTTTGCGGGCAGCGCAGGGTCCAGGCTTTCAAGATAATTCAGTGCTTCGAGTCCGTCCGAACGCGCCTCGACGGCGAAGCCGAGATCGGCGACACTGCGCTCAATCTGTCGGCGGGCGACCATGGAGTCATCGACTACCAGCACGCGTGATGCGCCCTCGCCCTGGGTATCTTCCGCTTGGTGTTTGAGCTCTGGTGATACCTCGGGTGTCAGCGGATTAATCTGCACGAACACCCGCTCGACATCAATGATCTCAACCCAGCGGTTGTCGATTTCAGTGACCGCCACCAGAAAGCTCTCGCGTTCGGTTCCGCGTGGCGGGGGTTTTACTTTCTCCCAGCTGACATTCACGATGCGATCCACATCCGAGACCCAGAAGCCCTGCACCGAACGATTGAACTCGGTCACAATGACTTTGGCATTCGCATCCGGTTCAATCTTCTGGGCGCCAAAACCAATGGCTAGGGCAAGATCAATGATGGACACTGTCTTGCCGCGAATGTGGGCGACACCGCAGACGATGGCCGCTGATCCCGGAAGCTGGCGCAACTCCGGCCGCGCGATGACCTCGCGCACCTTGAATACATTAATGCCGAAAGTCTGCTTGCTGCCGAGATGGAACAGCAGCAGTTCCATCCGGTTCTGCCCGACCATCTGCGTGCGTTGATCGATATCGTCAATAAATTGACTCATTTACCCTCCAGACGGGCAGCCTTCAGCACCTCACTGTCATTTTTAGGATCATAGCCTAAAAGCGACGAAAAGGCTGAAGCCATTGATGGGTTTTCTAGAAGATTGCCCTACAGGATAGCCGGCGCTCCTTTCGCCCCCAAGCGTCGGGGCATCTGGTCAGTGAGCGCGATAAGCGGTGTGAGAAAGCTGGTCTAGGTATTGCTTCCCCATGCAGCAGATGAAGATCCGGCTCGGGCGCGCGGGCTGATCGCTAGCGCCGATGATGTCCGAGATGCTCCTTAGCCTTGAATCACGAAGATTCATGACTTTGGAGTGCTTGGGAACCTGAACATCTTGAACGGCCGGAGCCACGCAGTCCCCAGGAGGCAAGCATGCTGACAAGTCATCAAGAAATCTCACGCCCGGCGCCCTACTGGCGACGTCTTGCCGGCCTGCTGTGCCTGTGCGTGAGCCCGGCAGTCCTCAATCAGGGACTATTCGCCGAGGCTGAAGCGGCCAATGTCGCCGCCACCGAGGAGATTGAGCCCGTGACTAACATTCAGCGCGCGGCCAAGACTTTTCTGCATCGCGAGGCTGGCGGCGAGAACGGCGCAACAGTCAAGATTAGTGTTGATCCGGTTGACCCGCGCCTGCGCCTCAAGCTTTGCGATCATGATCTTCAAGCGAGCTTTGCCCCGGGCGCGAACAAAACGGGTAACACCAGCGTCAAAATTCAGTGCCAGGGGCCGGTGCGCTGGTCGTTGTTTGTTTCCGCCCGAGTCGAGCGCTTTGGCGAGGTTGTTGTGGCCGCGAGCCCCATGAGCCGGGGCAGTATGGTGACGCCGGCGGATGTCAAACTTGAACGACGTGAGACCGGCGGATTGCTGAGCAGCTATTTTGACGACCTGAGCGATGCTGTTGGCATGCAGGTGCGCCGTTCGCTGCGCCCCGGTGATGTAGTGACCGACTCGCACCTAAAAACGCCGTTGTGGGTTGAGCGCGGTCAGTTGGTACGGATCTTGTCCGAAAATCCCAGCATTCGCGTTAGCATGAGCGGCGAAGCGCTCGAGGATGGCGGCGCAGGTGATCGCATCCGCGTGCGCAACCGCTCGAGCCAGCGGGTGCTGGAAGGAATCATCGAATCCCCCGGGGTGGTGCGGGTTCCCAACTGAGGGGGCAGCCTGAAACCAGGATGTCATCCTCCGAGGTGGTCAGAACCAAGCCTCTCAGGTTTGCGCCGCCGGGGCCAGGATGCCGATGCTCTGCCCCGAGGGGCTTTTCAGTTACCCTTGCCTTCGCCGTTAGGCTAAGATTCGGTAGAAGGTTCTAGCGTTTTGATCGCATGATGACCGATGGACATCAAAAACCTGGGAGTTAACAAAGGACGCGCGGAGCGCACGGGGTCAAGTTCGGCTTCGCGATCCTCCAGTTCCGCTGGCACCAGTTCCGCTGGCAAGAGCGGCGCTGCGGGCAAGGCAGCGGCTCAGTCTGCTGGCGCAGGCCAGGGTGAGTCCATTGAGCTGACAGCCATTGCGCGTGCGCTGAGCGCGGCTCAGGCTGATGCTGCCAATCCGCCTTTCGATGCCGAACGGGTGCAGGAGATTCGCGACGCCATCTCCGAGGGCCGCTATCCCATCGATAATCGCCGCCTCGCGGACAAGCTGATCGAACTTGAGGGGCTGTTAGACTAAAGCACTGGTGTGGACGAAAGCCTAAGCCGGAACTGTAACTGGAACCGGAGTTGTCCAGCGTCACTGGAGGTTTGAGGCATGAAACAGCAGCCTTGTCGTCCGGGGGATGTGGCCATTAGCCTAGAAATTACCGCCTCATTCTCTGGGGTGGCCGGGACCATGAGCGTTAGCCTTACCATCAAACAAGGCTTCCACCTGCCGGGGTGGACCTGACAGGAGTGTCAAGATGTCACAGCATCAAGCCTTTGCGTTGGCTCTGGAGCAGGCGATTGATCTCACCAGCCAGCTGGAAACCTTGCTGCTTGAGGAAACCGCCGCCGTCGACGGCCGCGACCCCGAGCATCTGAATGCCTTGGTGGAAAACAAGCAGCAAGTTCTTGAGCAGATCGAACAAGCCACCGCGACCTTGCAGCGCAGCGTTGAAGAGGCTGGCCAGGCTTTCACCCCGGACGGGCTGGAAGTCTTTTTGCGCGCCAGTGACGGGACCACCGAGGAACGGGATCACGCCAGCGCGCGCTGGAAGCGCCTGCGCGAGCTGGCCGCCAGTTGCGAAATCATGAACCGCGCCAATGCCGAGGCGGTCGAACGCAGCCGCCTGCGCGTCACGACCGCGCTGAAAATTATCCGTGGCGAAGATGACAACGGCAACACCTACTCGGCGCAGGGGTATTCCCAGTCCAGCACCGTGCTGGGGCGCACCCTGACCCAGGCCTGATTTGGCTCTCTGGCCCGCCGGCGCTTTGCCTGTCGGTCAGTTTGCCAAAGTCTCGGATGCTGGCGCCAAACCAAACCCCACCGGAGTCTGCTCCGGTCACACCCAGGCCGCGCGATGACGGATCCAAGCCAGGTCAACGCCCGCGTTAACACCGGTTCTCTGCCGGCGCGGGTTCCCGATACTTCGGGCGCCGCGCAGACCGCGCGCGCGGCATCGGAGCAGGCGCGCGAGACCACCACTCGCCTGACGACCGGCTCGCGGGTCGATGTGCAGGTGAAAGCGGTGCAACAATCCGGCGATCTTGAGGTCCGCCTGCGGACTCAGGGCGAGGGCACCCAGCGCGGCCAATGGTCCCAGACCATGCGAGTAGGGGTGACCGACAGCCTGCGCCCGGCGCTGCTTGATGCGCTGCGCACACTCGCTGCAGGCCAAGGACGGGGAGGTATGTTGAGCGCCGAGGTGGTCTCTTTAACGCCACGGGTCATGCTGCGCCTGATGCATTCCGATGGCGAAGGCGCGCCTGGAACCAAAGCTTGGTTTAACGCGCAGTTGCGCAACCACCTGCCTGGTGCGCGGCAACTCAGCACTACCTTTGCTGACTGGACTCGCGGGTTGCGCGAGGCCGGGGTTGATCGCGGCGCACCGTCGCCACTCGCGCACCAGCGGGAACTGACCCAGTTGGTTAAGCAAGTGCTTGAGCGCCTCGCCAGCCCGCGTGAGCTGACCGATCCTGCCCGCCTGGCCGAGAGCCTGCGCAATTCCGGCATCTGGCTAGAGGCCCTGCTGGCCCGAGCCGGCTCTCAGCAAGGCCTATCGTTGGACGCGGACCTGAAAGCGCAACTCCTGCGTCTGGCCGGCAAGGTGCGGTTGCAGCAAGGCCCCGACCTTCCTGCGGCAGGGGCGGATCGTCTTGCGCATCTCTCCGCAAGCCTTTCGCGCGAGGTTGATGGCATGCTCAAGCAACTGGTCACACTGCAACTGCAAAACGCAGAGAACGGCCCCGATCAGCAGCGCTGGACGGTGGAGTTGCCTTTTCAGACCAGTGCCGGATTGTTGACACTCGATGCCGACATTCAGCGCGAAGCCGAACAGGAGGCCGACCAAGGCGAGCACTGGAGCATGCAGATTCGCCTCGATCTGCCAGTGCTTGGCCCCTTGCTGATTCGCCTTGGCCTCAGAGACAACCGTCTGCACGCGAGCCTGGTGGCCGAGCAGGGTGCCAGCGCCGCGCTGCTGCGTGAGCGCCTGCCAGAGCTTCGGGCGCAGCTAGAAGGTCGCGATATTGAGATCGCTAGCCTGCATGCTCGCGAAGGCCGCACTGAACGCAAGCCGCCGGCGCGTGCGCCCCTGCTGCGAGAGCAGGCATGAGCGAAAAGCGCGGGCGCGAGCACCGCAAGGCCGTCGCCTTGCGCTGGGATCGCGCGCATGCGCCGCGCATCGCTGCCACCGGCACCGGCATGACCGCCGAGGAAATCCTGCGCATTGCCGACGAGCATGACATTCCTTTACAGCAGGATCCGGCGCTGACTGAGGCGCTGGCGCAAATTCCCCTAGGCGAGGAAATTCCGCCCGCGCTCTATGTCGCCGTCGCCGAAGTGCTGGCCTTTGTTTTCATGCTGGCCGGTATCGATCCGCGTCGGGATCAATCTGAAGATAGCTCGGTTGTTACCGAGAGCGTCAAGAGTCAGTCATCTTGACCGTTGTTCTGGCCCAGGGCGATGCCTTGTCCGTGTAGATTAAACAGCAGATCGACTTCGGACTCGGTTAGCGAGCAAAGCTTACGCACCTCGGCGCGTGGCTGGCCGTGGCGAATCAACTGGATGGCCTGGGTGTAGGGACTGCCGTCGGCGTCGCGCAGACGCATTTCCATGCGCGTTTGCTGATTGAGTTCGCCGAGCCGCTCAACCGCCCGGCGCACACCGGCAAGATCCTCGCGATGGGTCACAGCCTCACCCGAGAGCACCTTGACCCCGCCCTGAATGGCCAGCAATGTCTGTGTCTGCTGCTCCATGACCAGCTGCATCTGCGCCAGGCGCCGGCGCAACTGCATTAGCGCCAGCAGCGCCAGCAAGGCAATCCCGGCGGCTAGCAGGGACAGGATATCGGCGGTGGTGATGAACACCCGTTCGCGTCGGTTCGGTTTAACAGAAGCTGATTGAGAATAGACTTGGGCGCATTGGCGCTAGATGCTGCGCACCAACTCCCATTCCTCGTCGGAAAGCAGTTTTTCCAGGCTGATCAGAATGGTGAGTCCATCTGGACTGCTATACACGCCAAGGATAAATCGGCTGCTTTGATCATTGCCAACGGCTGGCGCCGGATCAATGTCTTTCGCCGCGATCTGGACGACCTCGGCGACCGAGTCGACCAGGATGCCGACATTCTGCTTGTCGACGTCGATGATGACAATGCGTGACTGCTCAGTCGCGGCATGATCCGGCAGGCCCATACGGCGACGCCCGTCGATGACGGTTACCACATCGCCGCGCAGGTTGATGATGCCAAGGATGTAATTCGGCACCCCGGGCACCGGGGCGATTTCGGTCACCTTCAGCACCTCTTGGACCTGAAGCACATCAATGGCGTAGGTCTCTTCAGCCAGGCTGAAGGTGACGAAGGACGAGGAATTGTTGGACGCGCCATCCGGCCCTTGTTGTGGTGCGGTCATGTCTTGTTACTCTTGTTTAAGGCTGCGGCATTATGCGGATTGTTACTGTGAAACGGCAGATTCATTCTCCGGGGTAGCCGGGGCTATGAAGCTTACCGTGGCACAGCAGATTCATTCTCCAGTTTAGCCGGGGCTATGGACCTTAGGTCGTTACGCCAAGTGGCCAAATCAGCAGAAGCCCTTGACCAGTGCTGGCCCGACCTCTGTGAGTGTCAGAATATCATCCGCCAGACCGGCTTCGGCAACTGCTGCCGGCATCCCATAAACCACACAGGAGGCCGCATCCTGCGCCCAGATTTTCGCGCCCAGCCCTTTCAGCGCGCGGGCGCCCTCGCGACCGTCCGCGCCCATGCCGGTCAGCACCACCGCCAGCACCTGGCCGCGCAGCGCCGCTACCGCCGACTGAAAGCTGATATCGACACTGGGTTTGTAGATGGTGCCGGGCTCGCTGTCGGTGATCTTGATTCGGGTGGCTGAACCGCCCTCAAGCAGCATCTGCATGCCGCCCGGGGCCAGCAGCGCCAAGCCGGGTTTGAGCATGTCGCCATTGGCGGCCTCGCGCACTTCGATCTGGCAGAGTTTGTTCAACCGCTCGGCGAAAGCGGGCGTGAAGCTGGCCGGCATGTGTTGAATCAGCACGATGGGCAGCGGAAAAGTTTTGGGCAGATGCTTGAGCACTTCCTGGAGCGCCACCGGGCCGCCGGTGGAGGTTCCAATCAGTACAGCGCGCGCGGATTTCAGCTTGCCTGGATTGATGTCCGAAGCTTTGGATACTTGCTCTGCCGGACGTGCCCCGCTGGCGGGCGGAGGCGTGGCGGACGGGCCTGATGGGCGCGCGGGCGTTCCCCCCGGTGCGGGTCTGGCTGTGGTGCCTGGGGTGGATGCACGCACGCGGCTTCGCGCCAGGGTGCGCACGCGCCGGCGCAGCATTGCTTTGGCGCTCTCCTCGTCGCCGGCCATCTCGTTGAAGCGCTTAGGCAGAAAATCCATCGCACCGGCATCGAGCGCATCGAGCGTGGCCTGAGCACCATCGGTGGTCAGGGTGGAGAACATCAGGATCGGGCAGGGAGTGTCCGCCATAATGTGCCGTACTGCGGTGATGCCGTCCATGACTGGCATCTCGATATCCATGGTGATGACATCCGGCTTGAGTTCCTTGGCGAGCTTGATCGCCTCCTGCCCGTTCGCCGCCGTCCCTACCACCTCAATGCCGACATCGGCATTGAGGATCTCGGCAATACGTCGGCGAAAAAAGCCGGAATCGTCAACTACAACCACACGACACGCCATTATTTAAACCCCCGCAGCTACTGCCCGGCTGTGCGCGCCGCGGCTGATCAATCCACCCTTGCCCATGGTGCGCATGAGTTCGGGAACATCCAGTATCAAGGCAATGCCACCATCTCCAGTGATGGTGGCACCAGCCAGACCGGGTACATTGGTTAAACCAAGCCCCAGCGGCTTGATGACGACTTCCTCTTGGCCGACGAGCCCGTCCACCACCAGCCCGACCTTGCGCTGGCCAAAATGGACCACCACCACATGCGCCTCTTCGCGGGGATCAATGGGGACATCCGGGCGAATCCAACGCCCCACGTAAACCAGCGGCAGTGCGTGATTGCGCACCATGATTGTTTCCTGGTCATCAACGAAATGACTTTTGGTCAGATCAAGATCCAGAATCTCGGACACTGAGGCCAGCGGAATGGCAAAGCGCCTGTGGTCGAGAATTACCATCAGCGCGGGAAGAATCGCCAGCGTCAGCGGCAGGCGCACTTGCAGGCTGGTGCCACGACCGAGTTCGGAGTCGATTTCGACCGTGCCGTTGAGCTGTCCGATGCGGGTCTTGACCACATCCATGCCGACGCCGCGACCGGAGACATCGGAGATGACCTCCTTGGTGGAGAAACCGGCCATGAAGATCAGGTTGAAGGCATCACGATCAGACAGGCGTTCGGCCATCATCGGCTCGAGCAGGCCCTTAGAGACGGCTTTCGCGCGCAGCACGTTCGGGTCCATGCCGCGGCCGTCATCCTCGATGATGAGTGCGATATGGTCGCCTTCCTGCGCGGCGCCGAGTACCACCTTGCCCTTGCGCGGTTTGCCATGGGCCACACGATCCTCGGGGGACTCGATGCCGTGGTCCACAGCGTTGCGCACCAGATGCACCAGGGGGTCGGCCAGGGCCTCGACCAGGTTTTTGTCCAGGTCGGTCTCCTCGCCGAAGGTCTCGAGGTCAATTTCCTTACCCAGGTTGCGCGCCAGATCGCGGATCACACGCGGGAAGCGGCCGAAGACTTTCTTGACTGGCTGCATGCGGGTTTTCATTACCGCAGTTTGCAGATCGGCCGTGACCAGCGCCAAGGAACCTATGGCCTTGGACACCTCGTCATCGCCCATCTGGGAGCGCAGCATGCTGAGCCGGTTGCGCACCAGCACCAGTTCGCCGACCAGGTTCATGATCTCGTCGAGGCGATGGGTGTCGACGCGCACCGAGGTTTCTACCTGTGCATTGGTTTGGTTGCGCGCGGGTGCTTTGGCAGCCGCCGCACTGTCGCCCGGGGCAGACTTTTGCTCCTCGGCTGGCTTGACGGGCGCTGGCGTCGGTTCTGGTTTAGGCTCTGGCTTTGGTTCAGCTTTGGGCGGGGGTGCCGGCTCGGATGCGGATGGCGCGGATGCGGATGGCGTTTCCGCCGGCTTCTCGGGCTCTTTAGCGGGCGGGGGCGCCTCGACCGGCTTGGGCGCTCCACCGGAACCGTGTAATTGATCGAGCAGTGCCTCGAATTCGTCGTCCGAAATCTCATCGCTGTTGCCGGGTGCGGCCACCGGAGCAGGCGTTTCGGCAGCGGGTGCGGTTGCCTCAGGCGTCGCCTCGCTGCCGGGCTCACCACTGATGGCGGCCAGCAGGTTGTCGTACTCCGCGTCTGTGACCTCACCCGTGTTACCAGCGGCCTCGGCCTTTGTGGCTGTTTGCCTAGTGGGTTCGGGGGTGGGTTCGGGGGCAGGTTCGGGGTCTGCTTCCGGTTCCGGAGTTGGCGCTGTCGCGGCTGCGGGCGGGCTGGCATTGCCCGGCACGGCAAGTGTGTCGAGATCGGTGAGCAAGGCCGCAGGCGGCGGCTCGGGGTCCTGCCCGGACTTGATGTCGTTGAACATGACGTTCAATACATCAAGCACGCGCAGGATGGAGTCCATCAAAAAGCCGTCAATGCGCTTTTCGCCGTTGCGCAGCAGATTAAAAATATCCTCGGCACGATGGCAGACCGACACCATGGGATCGAGGCTAAGAAACCCCGCACCCCCTTTGATGGTGTGAAAACTGCGAAAAACGGCGTTGAGCAGCTCCTTGTTGTCGGGATCCTGCTCTAGGTCGATCAACTGCTCGTTGAGACCCTCAAGCAGCTCGCCGGCTTCGACAAGAAAATCCTGGAGAATTTCGTCATTCGGGTCGATGGCCATGACCATTACTCTTGCTGGTGAAGCTCATGCAGGCTAGCGGTTTCAAGCGGCATCCGGCTGAACGCAGGCTCAGAATCCGAGGCTCGAGAGCAGGGCATCGACATCGTCCTGACTGGCAACCACGTCGGCTTCTGTATCTTTGGTGTTGGGCACGGCAGGCCCTTGCGCCGCTAGCTGGTCGTCAGCGGTTTTGGCGCTTGCGGCACTCTTGGCACTTGCGGCAGCGTCTGCCGACTGGATTTTCTCCGGCTCCAGGCGCTCGCCGGAGAGTCGCACCAGTCCGACCAGGCTATCCTCGACCTCCTGCACCAGGCGGATGACACGGGCGATAATCTGGCCGGTCAGATCCTGAAAATCTTGCGCCATCATGATCTCTGACATCAGATGGCCCATGCGCTTGGTTTCATCGGTGGCGTCGCGCAGGAATTCATCAAGCTCTAAAGTGAGTTCGCGAAATTGGGTCACGTCGAGTTCGCGACCGCGGAACTTGGCCCAGCTCTCGGCAAAGCGCGCCGATTTCGCGTGCAGTGCCTCGGCAATGGGCAGGCCTTCTTCGACGGCATTCAGGGTGCGGTGCGTTGCCTGTTCGGTCATGGTGATGACGTGATTCAGGCGCTCCTTGGCATCCGGAAAATCGGCGCGCGTCAGCTCAAGCAGCCGCGAGTCGTCGCGGAAGCTGCGCAGGGTGTCATGGAGTTCGCGCGTCAGACGCCCGAGTTCCTCGAACAACTCGCGTTCATAGGGCGCGCCCAAGCGCTGAATGGTCAGACCTGCCGCGTCGATTTGCCCCGATTCGAGCTGTTCGATTAGCAACCGCGCCAGTTCAAGCTGTAGCGTCTGCTCTGCATCTTGTTGTGTTGACATAGATTGATTGTCTCACGTCGGCACGACCAGTGACACCAAGGCGCCCGCGTGGCGCGACGATCAGCCTTTGAGCCGTTCGAAGATTTTTTCGATCTTTTCTTTCAGCGTTTCGGCCGTGAAGGGCTTGACGATATAACCGTTTACGCCAGCCTGGGCCGCCTCCATGATCTGCTCGCGCTTGGCCTCGGCCGTCACCATCAGTACCGGCAATTCTTTGAGCCGTTCGTCGGCGCGAATCGCCTTGAGGAGTTCAATGCCCTGCATGATCGGCATGTTCCAGTCAGTGACCAGAAAGTCGAAATCCCCGTTTTTCAACATGGGTAGCGCAGTGCTGCCGTCGTCGGCCTCCATGGTGTTGTTGAATCCCAGCTCGCGCAAAAGATTTTTAATGATACGCCGCATCGTGGAGAAGTCATCCACGATGAGAATTTTCATGCCTTTGTCCACTTTCAGCTCCCTATCAGCCCAGTTAGCGATCAGAACCGCGACTTAAAAAATCGTTGTGCGCAAGCTTAGGTCTCAGTGCCTGAGCCGATCCACTCCTGCAGACGCGCCCGCAGCCGGTGAACGGATTGACTCCGGATCTGGCACACGCGGGACTCGGTAATCCCCATCACGGCGCCTATCTCGCGCAAATTCAGCTCTTCATTGTAGTAGAGCGCCAGCACCAGCCGTTCCTTTTCTGGCAGACTTTCCAGAGCCTTAGCCAGCGCCTCGCGAAAGTCGTCGCGCTCGAGTGCCTCGACCGGGGTCGAACCATCGGCCGGCAGTAGTCGATCCGGATCGCGATCCTGACCGAAAAGCTCATCAAGCCCAAGCAAATGCACGCCGGCGTTGTCTTGCAGCATGGCATGGAAGTCATTGAGACTGACATCAAGCTCAGCTGCGATTTCTCGGTCGCGCGCGCCGCGCCCCTCGCGCGCCTCGATTGTCTGAATGGCCTCGGCAATCCGGCGACTGTTGCGATGTACCGAACGCGGTGCCCAGTCCGAGCGGCGCAGTTCGTCGATCATGGCACCGCGAATCCGAATACCGGCGTAGGTGGCAAAGGTGGCTCCCTGCCCACCCTGAAACTGACGCGCCGCTTCAATCAGGCCAATCATACCTGATTGAATCAGATCGTCGACCTGCACGGACGCCGGCAACCGCGCCATCAGGTGGTGCGCAATGCGCCGCACGAGGTCAATATGTTCGGTAATGAGCTGCTCAGGCGACTGCGCGTCCGCATCGCTTTGATAGCCCTGAAGGGGTCGCTTCGCAGTCATGACGGATGCAAGGTCACGCCTCCCAGTGATCGACTTGATCGAGCGCCAGCCTCAATTATTGTCGCTCGGAACCAAGGTCACAAGCGCAAGGGTAACAGTTAGGCTGACGCTGATGCCTCCCTCCCACTCCGAATGATCAATCGGCTGTTTCACGCTATGGTCGCGCCAGTCACTTATGCCTGTTCAAGCATGCGCTCAACAAAGAAACCAAGGCCGCCGCTTACCCCGCGCGCGGTCTTCCATCCGTCGACGCGCCTTGCCAGCTCGCCAAAGGCGCGCGCCGCAGGGCTGCCAGGATACAGGCTTACCACCGGCACGCGCTTTTGTACCGCGCGGCGCAGATGCTCATCAAGCGGGATGGTCGCAGAGACATCCACCACGACCTCGGGCAAATATTGCGTCAGAACAGCTGAAAGTTTTTGCGCCAGGCGGCGCGCGGCATCGGCGTTCGCCATCATGTTGCAGACCAGATGGAAGCGGCGCAGGCCGTGATCCTGATGCAGCACCTTCATCAGCGCGTAGGCGTCGGTCATGGATGCCGGCTCGTCACAGACCACCACCAGCACCTCCTGTACCGCCTTGCAAAAACTGGTGACGGATTCTTGCAGGCCGGCAGCGGTATCGACGATGAGCACGTCAAGAGGGTCGCGATAGGAGCTGAAGGCACGAATCAGTCCGGCATGCTCGGCCGGGGTCAGGTTAGCCATGGAGGCGATACCCGAGGCCGAGGGGATCAGCAGAATGCCCTCAGGCCCCTCGATCAGGACGTCTTTCAGCTCCTCGACCTCGCCACTGACCAGATGATGCAGGGTGCGCTCGGGGCGCAGGCCAAGCAGCAGATCGGCATTGGCTAGCCCCAGATCGGCATCGAACAACATGACGCGCCGGCCCAGCCGGGCCAGAGACACGGCTAGATTGACCGATACATTGGTTTTGCCAACGCCACCTTTGCCGCTGGCGATGGCGAGAATTTTCAGCCCTGACTCATAGGCCGACATGAGCGCTCTTCCTGAATGGAACCACGGACTCGAGAATCATACCCTGATCCAACGGGCCAAGGCGATCAGCGATGGCGGCCGAGCCCAGCGGGCGGGCCGGCGATTGCTGTGCTGGTGCACGGATGGGAGCGCTGCGCGTCAGCGGTGTTTCGCGCAGTGCCAGGCGCGTCAGGTACAGGGTGTCGATGGCGTGCAAGTGCTCGGCCAGCCCCTGACCGTCGCTATAAAAGGCCAGTCCCAGGCGCTGTTCGAGCAGGACTGACAGGGTCTCGCCGAGCTGCTCGGCCTCGTCGACCTTGGTCAGCACCAGCGCGCTCGGGTCGCTGCCCTGAAAGGCATGCAAGACCTGGCGCAGCACCCGCCCCTGATGGGTGGCCGCGATGACCAGCCAGGTTTCCAGATCGATTTCGGAGCGAATCTGGGCGAACAGGCGTTGCTCGGCCACATCGCGCGCGGCCTGCCCGGCGGTATCGACCAGCACTAGGCGCCCGTCGCCGGCGCGCACTGCCAGATCGGCCAGTTCGCGCTCGTTTTCTAGCAGCATCACCGGCACTCCGGCCATTTGGCCGAAAGCCTGGAGCTGCTTATAGGCGCCCAGGCGCTGGCGATCAAGGGTCACCAGGCTGATGGCGTCGCGTCCCATGCGGCGAATCTGGCGCAGTGCCAGACGGCTGATGGTGGTGGTTTTGCCAACGCCTGTGGGTCCAACCAGGGCCAGCATGCCGCCGCGCTCGAGGATGTCGGGTTGCTCGGTGACCAACGCCGATGACAGGCGCGCACGTACCCGCGACCAGGCGGTTTCGATGTTGGTGTCCTCGGGAATGCCGCCAGCAACGCTGCGCGCGAGTTTTTCATTGAAGCCGCACTCATTCAGACCCGCCACTAGCTCAGCTGCCAGCGGATGACGTGCGGCCCACTGGGCGCTCTCGCTGGCGCCATTTTGCTGGACCAGCAGATGGCGCAGATCGGTGAGTTCGCGACGCATGGCGTCAAGGTCCGAATCGACCGAAACCTGGCCGCGTCCGCCTGCGGACCGGGCTGCGCTTGAGCGCCCGGCAGAGCGTGCCGGCGCCGAATGCGCGCTCGGCGCGTCCTCAGTGTCAAGCGCCGCCACGATCTCGAGCATCCCCTCCACCCGGCGACTGGAGAGGATCACAGCGTCCGCCCCCTGTTGCTCGCGCACCTGCCGCATGGCATCGCTCATATCCTTCGCTCGATATCGCCTGACATTCATTTGTGCTCTCCATCAAGCTCCAAGGGGGTGAATCTCACCAGGGCCGGTTAAAGCCCATCGCTAATGTTTCCTCGCTTTCAGGCGGCGCGGGCATCGTTTTGTCCGACGGTCGCGACCACTCGAATGCGTCTGTTGTCCGGGATCTCGGTGAAGGCGATCACGGTTAAATTGCGCACCGCACCGCGCAGCCAGCTCGAGATCCAGGAGCGAATTTCCGGTGCCACCACCAGCACTGCCGGCGCGCCTTCTACTTCCTGGCGGCGGGCCGCGTCGGCTACCGCACGCTGCACTCGCTCGGCCAGGCTGGGTTCGATCCCGATAGTCTCGCCCTGACTGGCTTGAAGGGACTTATGCAAGAGCTGTTCCAAGGATGGGTCGAGCGCAATCAGAGGCAGCTCATCACTGGGGCCGACCAGGTCCTGCACGATGGAGCGCGCCAGCGCGACCCGCACGGTGGCGGTTAAAGTGTCGGGATCTTGACTGGTCTGGGAGCGTTCCGCCAAAGTTTCGGCGATGGTGCGGATATCGCGGATGGACACCTGCTCGGCGAGCAGATTCTGCAGCACCTTGAGCACCGCGCCGAGCGAGAGCTGCTTGGAGAACAGGTTCTCGACCAGCTTTGGTGAGCGCCGTCCGAGCTGATCGAGCAGATGCTGGACTTCTTCATAGCCGATGAGCCGGTAGGCGTTCTCGCGCAGTACCTGTGATAGATGGGTGGCGATGACGGTGGCGGCGTCCACCACGGTGTAGCCCGCACCCTGAGCCGCGTCGCGATCAGAGGGGTCGATCCAGAGTGCATCGAGATTAAAGGTTGGGTCTTTGGTTGGGGTGCCAGGTACCTTGCCAAACACTTGTCCGGGGTTGATGGCCAGCTCGCGATCCGGGAACACCTCGGCATTGGCCACATTCACCCCAAGAAGCGCAAGACGATATTGATTGGGGCCAAGCTCCAGGTTGTCGCGAATATGCACTGGCTGAATGAGAAAACCCAGTTCCTGCGACAGCTTGCGGCGCACGCCCTTGATGCGGCCCATGAGCTGTCCGTCCTGGCTGCGGTCGACCAGCGGAATCAGCCGGTAGCCGACCTCGAGCGCGACCAGGTCCACCGCTGGCACATCGTCCCATGACAGATCGCGCGTCTCCTCCGTGGGCACCTCAACCCCAGGTGGTAGCGCCTGCTGGGCTTCCTCGACCTCCAACTCGCGTGCGCGCCGGCTGATCTGATAGCCGGCGCCGCCGAGCATGCTGGCCAGCCCCAGGAACACCAGGTTTGGCATGCCGGGAATCAAACCCAAGATGCCGATGACCCCGGAGGATACATAGAGTACCTTGGGGTTTTCGAACAACTGCTTGCTCACCTGGCTGCCCATGTCCTGCGAGGTAGACACGCGGGTGACAATGAGCGCGGTGGCCGAGGACAGCAGCAGCGATGGCAACTGTGCGACCAGACCGTCGCCAATGGTCAGCAGGACGAAGTTCGACGCCGCATCGTTGAAGCTCATGCCGTGCTGCGTCGTGCCGATGATGAGCCCGCCAATAATGTTAATAAACAAAATCAGAATGCCAGCCACCGCATCGCCGCGCACGAACTTGCTCGCACCGTCCATGGAGCCGTAAAAGTCTGCCTCTTGGGCGATTTCTTCGCGCCTGGTGCGGGCGGTTTCCTGATCAATCAGACCCGCATTCATGTCCGCATCAATGGCCATCTGCTTGCCGGGCATGGCATCCAGAGTGAAGCGGGCGCTGACCTCTGATACACGACCGGCGCCCTTGGTGACCACCACAAAGTTAATGATGACCAGAATGGAGAAAACCACCAGGCCGGCGGCGAAGTTGCCGCCGATGACAAAGTCGCCAAAGGCCTGCACCACCCGTCCAGCTGCGCCCGTGCCATCGGCGCCGTTGAGCAGAATCACCCGGGTCGAGGCCACATTGAGCGCCAGACGCAACAGCGTGGCGATCAGGATAACAGTTGGGAAAATGGCAAAGTCCAAGGGTCGCGGGGTGTAGATCGCGACCATGATCACGACCAGCGACAGGGCGATGTTGAAGGTGAAGAGAATATCCAGAACAAAGGGCGGCAGCGGCAGCACCAGCATTGACAGCAGCGCCATCAATAGTATCGGCGCTCCGAGCCCGAAGCCGCGCAGGGATTGGAGGCGTTCGGCGATGGTGGGCATTAGCGAGCCTTGCGAGCCTGGCGCGCGGCGGCCGGGTCAAGATACTCGTCCGGCACCGGCAAGTCGCGCGGCATGGTCGGGCGCGCATCCGGACGCTTGAGCTGATAGACATAGGCGAGGATGCGCGCCACGGCGACGAAGAGTCCACCGGGAATTTCCTGCTCCAGCTCAGTGGTAAAGTAAATCGCGCGTGCCACCCTGGGCGCCTCGACCGCAGTGATCAGATGCTCGCCGGCCAGCTCGCGAATCTTAAAGGCCACCTCATCAACACCCTTGGCCAGCAGTCGCGGCGCACCCATGACACCTGGCTTATAGGAAATGGCCACGGCGTAGTGCGTTGGGTTGGTGATGATCACATCGGCCTTGGGCACTTCCGACATCATGCGCCGTTGCGCCATTTCCATCTGCATCTGGCGGATGCGACCCTTTACCTCGGGCTTGCCCTCGGTCTCCTTGTGCTCGTCCTTGACCTCCTGCAACGTCATCTTGAGCTGCTTGTTGTGGTTCCACAGCTGATAGGGCACATCGATTAGCGCGATCAGAATCAGCACTGCGGAGACCATCAGAAACACCCAGGCGGCCAGATGGGCGGCATGCACAATGGCCTGCTTGACCGGTTCATCGCCAAGCGTCAGCACCTCATCGACAATGGTCGAGAGCACCAGCGCGGCCACACCGCCCACCAGCACAAACTTGCCTAGCGCCTTGCCAAGCTCCATCAGCCCGGTCGGTGAGACGAAGCGCTTCATTCCCTTGATAGGGTTGAGCTTGCTGAACTTGGGCGCCAGCGCTTTTGACGAAAAATTGGCACCGCCAATAATGACCGGGCCGATCATGGCTGCCGCCGTGAGCAGCCCCAGCAGGGGGGCGAGGTTCAGCAACGCACGGCCGAACTGGGCGCCGAAATAGCCCGGAATCGCCGCCGGGTCGAACAGCAGCTCGCGCTCCAGTGTTAGTCCGTCGGCGAACTGATTGGCCATTCCGATGCCGATATAGGAGCCGAACAGCAGCATGAAGGTGCTGGCCACGATCAGCTCAATAACGGTGTTTAGCTCTTTTGAGCGCGGAACCTGGCCTTTCTCGCGGGATTCGCGGACGCGTTTGCCAGTGGGTTCTTCGGATTTTTCTTGGCCGTTTTCGTTTTCGGCCATCTTGATTCTCCGGTCGATTCTCCGCAGGGAGCGGGTGGTCCGATACAGCTGTGAGTCAGAGTCTGATCAAACGCTGAATCAACTCAAAGCCCAGTGTCATTAATTCGCCAAGTCGAGCAAAAACGCTCGGCAGCAGAATACTCAGTAGCACGAAACCGGCCAACATCATGACCGGAAAACCGACCGCGAAGATATTGAGTTGCGGGGCGGTGCGCGCGACAACCCCCATGGCGAGATTCACCATCAGCAACCCGGCTACCGCTGGCAGCGCAATCAGCAGGGCGCCGCCAAACATGGTGGTGCCAAAGTTAAGCAGCGTCCAGAAATCGTCCGGAGTCAAACCCCCGTCGCCGATCGGCATGGAGGAAAAACTCAGCAGCAGCATCTCGAGGAGCACCAGGTGGCCGTTCATGGCCAGGAACAGCAGGGTGGCGATAATGACAAAAAACTGCGACACAATGGGCACTTGAACCCCGGCGGCCGGATCAACCACGGAGGCAAAGCCGAGCCCCATGGACAGGGCGACGCTTTCGCCCGCCTGGGTGAGCGCCGAAAACACCATCTGCAGCACAAAGCCCATGGCGATACCGATGAGCACCTGCTGCATTGCCACCACCAACCCCTGCATGCTGAGCACATCGATCAACGGCGGCGCCGGCAACTGAGGTGCGATGACCATGGCAATCAGCAGTCCCATCCCCATGCGCATTCTGGCGTTGACGCCGCGAGCACCGAAGATGGGCGCCACCAGCAGCATGGCGCTGATGCGCACAAAGGGCCAGATCAGAGACAGCACCCAGGTCATGATTTGATCGGCCGAGATGCTGATCATCGCGCCCGCGCGTTCCTGTCATGACCCAGTCGCCGCCGCATCAGCCCACCAGCGTTGGAATACTGTCGTAGAGACCGGTGGTGTAGTCGGTAATGGTCGCCAGCATCCAGTGACCGGAAATGAGCATGGCGGTGAAGACCCCGAGCAGCTTGGGGATGAAGGTCAGGGTCATTTCCTGTACCGAGGTCGCGGCCTGGATCATGCCAACCAGCACGCCGATAGCCAGGCCCGTGAGCAGCGGCGGGGTGGCCAGCAGGACCAGTACGGTCCCTGCCTCTTTGCCGATATCTAAGACCATTTCAGGCGTCATTGTTGCGCACTCCAGTGGTGTTTGTTATCGAATTGCCGCCGCTTAGCTGTAAAAGCTGCGCGCCAGGGTGCCCATGATCAGCGACCAGCCGTCGATCAGCACAAAGAGCATGATTTTAAACGGTAAGGAGATAATCATGGGCGAGAGCATCATCATACCCATGGACATGAGCACGCTGGCCACGACCATGTCGATGATCAAGAAGGGAATCAGAATCAGAAAGGCCATTTGAAAGCCGGTTTTTAGTTCGCTGGTCATAAAGGCCGGCACCAACAGATTGAGCGGGATGGCGTCCGGTCCGTCGAAGCCATCAACGCCATTGATGCTGGCAAACATGGCGAGATCGGTCTCGCGCGTTTGCGCCAGCATGAAGGTGCGCAATGGACCGAGGCCCGCGCTGAGCGCCTCCTCGGTGCCAATCTCTTCGTTCTGGTAAGGCACGATGGCCTCGCTGTAGATGTCCTGAAATACCGGGCCCATGATGAACAGCGTCAGAAAAAGCGCGAGCCCGAGTAGCACCTGATTCGAGGGCGTCTGGGAGGTGCCCAGGCCCTGCCGCAAAATGCCAAGTACGATCACAATACGGGTAAAGGAGGTCATCATCACCAGGGCTGACGGCAGCAGGGTCAGCAAGGTGGTGATGATCAGCACCTGCAGGGTGAGCGAGTAGGTCTCGCCGCCATTGGGGCCGGTGGTCACCGTCAGCGCCGGTAGGCCGCCCGCCTGCGCCCAAGCCTCGGGTGCGAACAGCACGCCGGCCGGCACAAGAAATGCGGCGAGGAGGAAGGTCGATGGTTTCGGGCTCATGCGTCTGTGATTTTACTCATCTGCTTGCGCAGCAGTGATGCAAAATCGACGCCAGTTTTGGGTTCAGCTTTGTCCCCCGCTGGGGTTTCTTCTGGGTTTTGCGATCTGGCTCGTGATGAGGCTTTCGATGGAGGGGGTTGAAGAGGCGTTTCGAGCCGGTGCAGGGTGCGCATGCCGGCCGGGGAAACGCCGATCAGCACTTGTTCCTCGCCAACCTTGACTAGCATCAGACGCTCGCGGGTACCAACAGAGCGAACTGCCAGAATTTCGATGGCTCGGGGGATGCCAGCGCTGGAGGTGCCAGAAAACCGACGCATGAACCAGGCAAAGACCAGGATGGCTATGACCACAAAGGTCAGCCCGCCAATGAGTTGCGCCAGATACCCACCGGCGCCATAACTGCCGGTCACATAGCCACCGGTGGCCGGAGGTGCCGAGCCAGTTGCCGGTTCACTCGCTTGCAGCGTCTGCGCCACAAGTGCGCACAGCAAGGCAGCCAGCGGCAGGAAGCCAAACCGGTGCCATCCACCGCGAGTGCGCATCACTTGTTAATCTTCCTGATGCGCTCGCTGGGGCTGATGACATCGGTCAGGCGAATGCCGAATTTTTCATTGACCACCACCACCTCGCCGTGGGCGATCAGGGTGTTGTTGACCAGCACATTCAGAGGTTCGCCGGCAAGACGGTCGAGTTCGACCACCGAGCCCTGGTTGAGCTGCAGCAGATTGCGAATTGGAATTTTGGTGCGGCCGATTTCCATGGAGATGGTGACAGGAACATCCAGCACCATGTCGAGATTAACCGAATCCACCCCGGAGGGCATTGCTTCGGAAAACTCCTCGGGCTGCATGGGTTGTGCCGCGCCAGGGTCGATACCACCGCCGAGCCACTCGGGCTGTCGGACGCCAGAAGCCGGTTCGCCGGCTGCTGCCATGGCGGCATCGACATCGGCCTGCGGGTCGGCGCCATCCTTCTGCTCTTCATGACGCTGTTCTTCAAGCGCTGCCGCCCAGTCGTCAGCGGCGGATTGGCCGTCCTCGGCATCCTGCGCATCATCCTCGGCTGGGTTCTCGTTGTCCTCGCTCATGGGTGGGGCTCTTTGGGTTGAATTGCTGTCTTGACTCCCCGCCGGGGAGCGCGCCGCTGGTCCAGATCAACGATGCAGAATTTCTTCGATTTTGATCGCGTTTTGTCCGTTGAGTGTTCCGTATTTTCCACGGAAAAGCGGCACATCCTCAACATTCAGCACAACGTGATCGGGTAACTCTATCGGAATAATGTCGCCTGGCCGCACTCTGAGCAATTCCTCGACGCTCAGCGTCGCCTCGGTCAGCATGGAGCTGATCTCCACCTCCGCGAGCTGAACTTCATCCTGCAGGGCGTGCAGCCAGCGCTGGTCGACCCCTGAGCGGTCCGACTGTAGGCCGGTATCGAGATGCTCGCGGATGGGCTCGATCATCGAGTAGGGCAGGGTCACATGCAGATTGCCACCGCCGCCATCGAGATCGACGTGGAAGTCGTTGATCACCACGATCTCGGTGGGGCTGACGATGTTGGCGAACTGCGGATTGACCTCCGAGTTGATGAACTCGAATTTCAGCTCCATTACCGGCTCCCAGGCTTTCTCCATGTCGCGAAAGGCGGTGTTGAGAAGATTCTGGATGACGCGCAATTCCATCGGCGTGAAATCGCGCCCTTCGATGCGGGTGTAGAAGCGCCCGTCTCCGCCGAAGAAATTGTCGACCAGTACGAACACCAGCTTGGGATCGAACACGAAAAGAGCAGTCCCATGCAGGGGCGCTACCCGCACCAGATTCAGGCTGGTGGGTACGAACAGCGAATGCACATAGTCCGCAAACTTGGTCAGCCGGGTGCCCACCACCGAAATCTCGGCCGAACGACGCAGCAGATTGAACAGATGCACCCGCAAGTAGCGGGCAAAACGCTCGTTGATCATCTCGAGCGTGGGCATGCGCCCGCGCACGATGCGCTCCTGGG
The DNA here is from genome assembly GCF_033954835.1 of Thiorhodovibrio frisius. Taxonomy (NCBI): domain Bacteria; kingdom Pseudomonadati; phylum Pseudomonadota; class Gammaproteobacteria; order Chromatiales; family Chromatiaceae; genus Thiorhodovibrio; species Thiorhodovibrio frisius. The sequence continues at coordinate 4,979,225 of NZ_CP121471.1, read as the reverse complement.
TCGCAAAGTTAAATTCCCGTGCCTCGCCATCGGCGGGAAAGGGGTCAGTCTCTGTATCGATATCGCCGCCATCGACACCGTGTAAAAGGGCGTCAATTTCGTCTTGGCTGAGGATATCGGTCTGCTGGGCCATGGCGCGTGCTTCCTTTCGTTAGATGCAGGGGGCTACTGCATCACGATCTCGTCAAAAAAGACATTCTCGATACCGGCCGGGGAGCCGGTGCGGACCAGGATTGCGGTGACAGTTTCGTGGACCTGCTCGCGCAGGGCTTCTTTTCCTTCCGGGGTGTTCAATTCAGCAAAGGTTTGATTGCCAAAAAGGGCAAGCAGATCATTGCGGATAATGGGGGTATGCAGCTCAAGTGCATCAATGACGGCCTGATTCCGGCTAGCTAAGACCACATTGACCCGCAGGTGGTTGGCCGGTTCATCGGGGGGCAGAGTCGCAGTGATGGGTTTGGCCAGTCGAAAGTAGATCAAAGGCGAGGGGCCAAGTTCCTGCTCAACGACCGGCTCATCGCTTCCGCTCAGCAGGAAAAACCAGGCCGCCGCACCACCGCCGCCGAGCAGGATGAGCGCCAGAAGAATCATCACAATCAGCTTGGTTTTGTTGCTGCCACCTTTGGCCGCTGCCTCGTCTTTTTTTGCCGGTTTCTTTGCCATGCGCGATTGTCCTGTCGGATGATCTCTGGATCGGGTTGTCTTTGGGTCAGATTGTCTTTGGCGTGGAGTTTAGCAAACCTGCATCCAACAGGATGCAAGGTACAACCGATTTTCGCGACACCCAGCCCGCAGCCACACTAGGGTAGCGCCAGAACGAGCCGAAATCTCACAGGGTTTCGGTATAGAATTCGGGCTGGCGATGTAACGCCATCCATGGCCGTTGCAAATCCTATCGCGAAGCTGCGGTCCACTCCGACATCGATTAGCGACAAATTGGCGACCATGAACAAAGACCAGATCAATAACCTGACTATCCTGCTGATGACGCTCGGCATTAGCGCGCTGTTTTTTAGCATGATCCATCAGTTTCTGATGGTCATGTTCCTCTCCGGGCTGTTCAGCGCTCTGGCCCGGCCGTTTTATCTGCGCCTTGATCTCTGGTTGGGCGGGCGGCATCACCTGGCCTCCCTGGTGACTCTGCTGGCGATGGTGTTCATTATTCTGATCCCGCTGGTCAGCCTGATCGGTATTGTGGTCGCGCAGGCCATTGATGTCAGCCAGTCGGTTACCCCATGGGTAAAAAAGCTGAGCGAACCAGGCGTGTTCGCCGCAGAAATCACCCATCTGCCCTTCTATGACGACCTGCTGCCTTACCGCGATTTACTGATTTCAAAAGCCGGCGAAGCCGTCAGCATGGTGAGCAAATTTTTGGTGGGCGGGCTGTCGTCTCTCACATTGGGCACGGCCAATGTGGTTTTCATGGCCTTTGTGATGCTTTACACCATGTATTTCCTGCAAATGGACGGCGACAAGTTGGTCGAGCGGATTCTCTACTATCTGCCGCTCAAAAGCAGTGACGAGCATCTGATGCTCGATAAATTCACCTCGGTGACCCGCGCTACCCTGAAAGGCACCATGCTGATCGGCGCCATGCAGGGCACTCTGGCCGGCATCGCCTTTGCTGTGGCTGGCATCAACAACGCGGTATTTTGGGGCACTGTGATGGCTGTGCTGTCGGTCATTCCCAGTGTGGGCTCGGCGCTGGTGTGGATTCCGGCAGTGATCATTCTGATGGTGCAGGGACAAATGGCCAATGCTGTCCTGCTGGCCCTTTTCTGCGGCCTGATCGTCGGCAGCCTGGATAATGTACTGCGCCCGATTCTGGTCGGTAAGGACATAAAAATGCACGAGCTGATGATTTTTTTCAGCACCCTGGGCGGCATTATGATGTTCGGTATTCCCGGGATTTTCATCGGCCCGCTGATCGCCTCGCTGTTCATCACTATCTGGGAAATGTACGGAACCACTTTCAAGTATTTGCTGCCGGCGGTGGAGTGGACCCCGACCGCGCGGCCGCTTGGCCAGCCTGAACCCGCAGCCGATACCGACACCAATGCAACAGATACCGCAGACGCGCCCGACCCCCAAGTGACACAAGCGCCTGCCGTGGAATCAGACGCAGCCGACTCAGCGCGGGAGCCTGGACATGCCTGAGATGGGAGCTGACGGTCTCGGTGGCAGCGCCAACCGAAGCTTTATGGGAGCGCTGATTTATTCATCATTTGAAATTTGAGGCATCGGCGAATCAGCCGCTTACCTGGCGGTCAAAGCCAAGAATTCGAATAAATCAGCGGTTCCTTAGCAACTGCGTTTTCGGTTTTGGGCCGGGCAGCGCTCTTGGGGGCGCTGCCCGGCCCAAAAGAAGCCGAAAATCCCTGTCTGCCAGGAATAGTTTCCTCAGGCGCTTTTGGCCTTACCTGCTGCCCGTGCCGCTAGGGCGATGAACAAGTAAGACCAGCCGTTAAAAATCAGCTCAACGGCCACGAACAGACCGATTACCCAGAAACCGGACTGAGGCCATTGGGCGATGATGAGACCGCCTAGCAGCAGCGAGATCAGGCCGGAGATCAGCGGCCAGTACCAACCCGGCGATGGGCGCATCTGAATACCAAGCATGATTCGGGCGATGCCGACCACAATGAGCACGGCACCTAGTGTCAAGGTCAGGGTGATGGCCGTGAGGATGGGATTGAGGACAATCAATAGGCCAGCGATAACATAGAACAAGGCAATGAGGACATGCAGCAGAATACCGCGCCAGCCGTGGCACTTGATTGCCTGCATGATTTGAAATACCCCGCCTAGAATCAGCAGCGCGGCAAAAAAGCTCAGGCTCGCCTCAGTCAGCAGGAAGGTCATGCCAAGGCCGACGGTGCCAAGCAGGATCGAAAAAATTCCAAACGCCATCAGCCAACCCCAGTTCTTTTCGAGTTCACCAAAGAGCCCGAGCGGAAGCGTGGCACCTGTCGGCGCGGCTTGATTGTCAGTCGTCATCTTGCATCTCTCCCATTTTTGTCAATTGGCATTGTTGTCAATTGGCCGTTGTCAAACGGATGTTGTCGTCGATTGAGGCTAGGTTACACCGCTCGCTCGACACTCAGATTATCAATCAAGCGCGTGTGGCCAAGATAAGCCGCCGCGAGAATCACCAGCGCACTGTCGCTGGGACGGGGTGAGGCCAGATCCTCCGCCCGCCGCACGCTGAAATAATCGACGCGCAAGCCGATGGCATTCAGGCGCGCCAGTCCTCCGGCTTCAACTCCAGCCACCTCGGCTCCCTGCCGCAGAGCCTGGGCCGCTTTTTGCAGTTGCAGTTGCAGGTGCGGCGCGATGGCGCGTTCTTCGGCGGACAGATAAGCATTGCGGGAGCTCATTGCCAGTCCATCGGGCTCGCGCACTGTGGGGCCAGCGAGAACCTCGACCGGCAGGTTGAGATCCCTGACTAGGCGCCGGATCACCACCAGTTGCTGAAAATCCTTCTCGCCAAAGATGGCCGCATCCGGCTGGACTGTATTGAATAGCTTGGTGACCACTGTTGCCACGCCGTCAAAAAATCCAGGGCGGCTTTGGCCACAGAGCATCTCCGAGAGCCCGGGCACATGCACTCGCGTCTGGCCCTCGCGACCCTCGGGATACATCTGGGCATCCGGGGGCGCGAACAGGGCATGCGCGCCTTGCGCCTCAAGCTGCTCGCAATCACGCGCGAAGGTGCGCGGGTAGCGGTCAAAATCTTCATTGGGGCCGAACTGCAAGGGGTTGACGAACAGGCTAACAACCACCCTGTCACTGCTCTGCCGCGCCAAGTCCACGAGCGATAGATGTCCGGCGTGCAGGGCGCCCATGGTTGGCACCAGAGCAATGCGCAAGCCAGCATGGCGCCAGTCGGCTATCTGGGCCCGGGCGGTGGCGATCTCGGTGAAAATTTGCATGCTTGAATCCCAGGAGCTGAATAACATCAGAACAGAATTTGCTCAGGTCCTGGAAAGGTTCCGGTTTTGACCGCAGTGACATAGGCATCGACCGCGCCGCGCAGCCCATGGCTTTGCCCTGTGAGAAAATCCCGGCTAAAACGCGGTTGCCCGGTCACACTGGCACCGAGCAGGTCGTGCAGCACCAGAACCTGGCCATCGCAGTCGGCACCGGCACCGATGCCAATCACCGGCAGGCTGAGACTTTGGCTCAGTTCGGTGGCCAGCGCCGCCGGCACGCATTCGAGCACGAGCAATTCAGCGCCCGCCTGCTGTAGCGCGAGCGCGTCGGCGCGGATGCGCTCGGCCGCGGCAGCATCGCGTCCCTGATAGCGATAGCCGCCAAGGCGATGGACCGACTGCGGCAGCAGACCCAGATGGGCGCACACCGGGACGCCGAAATCGCTCAGCAGCCTGATAGTGTCTAGCACTTGACTACCGCCCTCGAGTTTGATCATCCGCGCCCCGCCGTCGCCCATCAGCTGGCGCGCGCTTTCGATTGCCTGCGCCGGCGTGGCGTAGCTCAAGAAGGGTAGATCAGCAATCAGCAGCGGAGCCGAGATGGCACGCGCCACGCAGGCGCTGTGATAGACCATGTCATCGAGCGTGACGGCAAGGGTGCTGCCATGTCCCTGAATCACATTGCCCAGGGAATCGCCGACGAGCAAGACCTCAACACCGGCGCTTTCTAGCAGCCGGGCAAAGGTCGCGTCATAACAAGTCAGGCAGGCGATGCGCTGGTGCTCACGCTTCATCCGTGCGAGTCGTTTTAGGGTGATGCTGTCCATCGTCTTGCGAGCGGTTGGCGGGGGGCGAAATGGCTAACCTTGGTGCCTGATGTGCTTGGCTGGGTGCGAATGGGGCGGCACCCGAGAGCACAACCGATATTAGGCCGGAGGTGCTGTTTGACCGGAGGGATCGGTCGCCGGCTGATCGGTCTTCTCGGCTGGTGCCTTGCGTCGACGTCTGCGCCGGCTCTTGCGGCTGGGCTTGCGCTCCGTTGCCATGGCCGCGCGCTCTGATGGGTTGACCTCCTGGAACTGCGTCCACCAGGCAGCCAGCTCCGGGTCGACCTCGCCGGACTCAGCCCGCAGCAGCAGAAAATCATAGGCGGCGCGGAAGCGCGGATGCCCAATTAAGGCCAAGGGCCGCTTGCCCCGACGGCGTTCGAGCGCCGGCTGCAAAGCCCAGATCTCGCGCATCGGCAAGCCAAATCGCTTGGGGATGGCCACATACGCCTGCTGACGCCCGGCGATCATACTCGAGGCAGTGGTCATGGCCTCCGACCAGCCATGGCCAGCCTCAAGCAATTGTAAGTACTGACGGCGTACTGGCTCCCACAAGAGCACCGCAAACAGAAAAAAGGGCGCTATAGGCTTGCCTTCCTGAACGCGGCGGTCGGTGTTGTCCAGCCCCCGGTTCACGAACGTGATGGGGAAATCCTCCTCCTGCATTGCGAGGCAGTCTTCGGTCTCAGGGAAGAGCTCGGCAAACAGCCCATAATGGCGCAGCTTCTCGAACGCCGGCAGGGCGAAGCCGGCCTGGAACAATTTGAGAATCTCTTCAAACAGCCGCGCTGGCGGAACATCGCGCAACAAAGGTGCCAGCTCGACCAAGGGCGTCTCGCAGCGCGGTTCGATCACAAAACCCAGCTTGCAGGCAAAGCGCACCGCGCGCAGCATGCGCACCGGGTCTTCGCGATAGCGGGCGATCGGGTCATCGCCGATCAGCCGCAGCCTCCCGGCGGCAATGTCGGCAAGTCCCTCGACATAATCGACGAGCGAGAAATCCGCGATGTTGTAGTAGAGCGCATTGACGGTGAAATCTCGTCGCAAGGCATCCTCGGCGATAGAGCCAAATACATTGTCGCGTAGGATCATGCCGTTTTCGATTTGGCGCGCATCCTCGTCACCAAGATCGACATTTGCCGCCCGGAATGTTGCGACCTCGACGATCTCAGCACCAAAGAACACATGCGCCAAGCGAAACCGTCGCCCGATCAGCCGGCAGTTGCGAAACACCCGCCGCACATCCTCGGGCCGCGCGTCCGTGGCAACGTCAAAATCCTTCGGCTCGTGGCCAAGCAACAAGTCGCGCACACCGCCGCCGACCAGATAAGCCTGATAGCCGCTCTGCTTCAAGCGATTGAGCACCCTGACCGCATTCGCGCTGATATTGGCGCGCGAAATGCTGTGCTCCGGACGAGGCACAATGCTTGGTGTGGGTTCGGTCAAGGAAGACAAGGAAACTAAAAATACCCCAATATGTGAAAACGCCTGTCTACGAATAAAGTGGCTCTGTAAAGCGATGCCTGGATGAGCGCACATGAAGGGCTCGCGCCTTGCCCTGCGGGAAACGTCCGGCCAGAAACGTCTGGCGGGCAACATCCGGCGAGCGATGAATCTTTGTCATCAGCTTGAGCCTAAGGACGAATCCCGTATAATACGCGACTCTTCATCGCTCGTCCCGCTCCCTTCGTCTAGCGGTTAGGACGCTGGCCTCTCACGTCGGTAACAGGGGTTCGAATCCCCTAGGGAGCGCCATCTAAAAAAGCTGGTTTGCCAGGCACTTGCTGATTCCATCCTTACTCACCTCATCCTTCCGTTCACAGTCCCGACCATCCGGAAAATGAATCCATGTGATTCGCAGTAAAGCCAAACACGGCCGCTGCTAGACCGGGTTCGCGTTCCATCAGCACTTGACTTCTGTTATCAGGCTGTATGTCACGTCCGCTCCAAGCCTGCGTCGATCTCGCGGCGATTCAGCACAATTATCGTCTCGCCCGGGCCTGCGCCGGCGGTGCACGGGCGCTGGCGGTCATTAAGGCCAATGCCTACGGGCATGGCGCCGTGGCGGTTGCTCGCGCCTTAGTCGCTGAGGCTGCGGCCTTTGGCGTGGCCTGTGTTGAAGAGGCGCTGGAACTGCGCGAGTCTGGCATTCACACGCCAATTTTGTTGCTTGAAGGCCCCTTTGAGACTGCGGAGCTGGAACTGGTGGATCAGGTGGGGCTGATGACTGTGGTGCATGACGCGCGCCAGCTCGACTGGGTGCTGGGTGCGCGTCCGCAACAGCCGCTTAGCGTCTGGTTGAAGATCGACACCGGCATGCACCGCCTCGGACTGACACCCGAGGACGGTCGCGCGGCCTATGCCAGGCTAGCCGCCTGTCCCCATGTTGGCGAGCTGGTGCTGATGACGCATTTCGCCCGCGCCGATGAGGCCGATCCGGGGCCGACGGATCGTCAGTTGGCAGATTTTGCGACCCTTGCGGGTTCCATCCCGACTGTCAGACCGGCTACCAGAGAAGTCGCGCGCAGTCTGGCCAATTCCGCCGCCATCCTGACCCGGCCAGATACGCATGCCGAGTGGGTGCGCCCGGGCATTATGCTCTACGGGCTCGATCCGCTTGACCATCCTCACCCGCATGCCGCCTTGCTGCGCCCAGCCCTGTGCTTCGTTTCCGAGCTGACGGCGGTGCGGGAACTCGCTGCCGGCGAGGCCATTGGTTATGGCGGGCGCTTTGTCTGCGAGCGCCCGACCCGTGTCGGGGTGGTGGCCACCGGCTATGCTGACGGCTACCCGCGTCATGCGCCCGATGGCACGCCGGTGGCCGTGAATGGGCAGCTCACACGCTTGATTGGGCGCGTCTCCATGGACATGCTGATGGTTGACCTGAGCGAGCAGCCGCAGGCTCAACCCGGCGATCCAGTCGAGCTTTGGGGTACTCAGGTCAGTGCCAATGCCGTGGCTGCGGCCAGCGGCACCATCAGCTACGAACTCCTGACCGGCCTGTCGCGCCGGGTGCCGTTGCGCTATGTCGAGGCGGCGAGCGACTGAAATCTTCGTGCAAAGCTCGGCAAGCGCAAGAGACTGGCCGCCCCGCCAGCTTAGCTGGCTGGCGACGCCAGGTCCTCTTGCGGCGGCATGGTGGACAGGGACGGTTCGCCAGTCGCTGGCCAGCGGTCCAGCTCGAGGGTTTGGGTCGGGAAAGCAAAGCTCACGCCAAGATGTTCGGCCAGATTCAAAATCTCGGTCAGCACGCGCTCGCGCTCCAGTAGCTCCTGGGTCCAGTCCGGCATCAGCAGATGCTCAGGTCGAGCGTGCGTGTTGTCCGGCGCAACAAAATTCCGGTATTGGGTTGCGGCCAGAGCGAGTCTCCGGCCAGTTCGTAGGCACGATTGAGGTTGTCAATCAGGCTCTCGAGGGTTGCGCGCGCTGAGCGAGGCGACGGGAGAGGAAGTTTTCCGGAGGCATTAATTGATCCAGGTCAGTTTTATGCAAAATGGGATATTCACAATATCTAGTGTCTTCTATAATCTTTACCACAATATCTTGTGTCGTTATCCCCCGAAGCCCTCCCATGTCCCACGCTCACTCCAGCCTCGCCAGCCTACCGCGGCGCGTTCGCAAGCGCGACGGGGAGGAAGTGCCATTCGCCGCCGCACGCATTGAGGCAGCCATCCTGAGCGCCGGACGCGCGAGTGGCGAATTCGACGAACTCGAAGCCGGCCTGCTGACCGCGCAGGTGGTCAAGGTGCTGGCGCATCGCTTTGATAGTGGACGCATCCCGGATATCGAAGACATCCAGGATGTGGTCGAGCAGACGCTGATTAGCGCCAATCATTTTGAGACTGCGCGCTCCTATATCGTCTATCGGGAGCAGCACCGCAAGCTACGCCACGACCAGCGCACCCTGGTGGATGTCGCCGGCTCCATCAATGAGTATCTTGATCGCTCCGACTGGCGCGTCTCGGCCAATGCCAATCAGGGCTACTCCCTCGGCGGGCTCATCCTCAACACCTCAGGCAAGATGATCGCCAACTACTGGCTGAGTCACGTCTATACGCCTGAAATTGGCGAGGCGCATCGTGAGGGCGATTATCACATTCATGATCTTGACATGCTTTCGGGCTACTGCGCCGGTTGGTCGCTGCGCACTCTGTTGAACGAGGGCTTAAACGGCGTTCCCGGTCGGGTCGAGGCCGGCGCGCCCAAGCATCTGTCCTCGGCCATCGGGCAGATCGTCAATTTTCTCGGCACCTTGCAAAACGAATGGGCCGGTGCCCAGGCATTTTCGAGCTTCGACACCTATCTGGCGCCCTTCGTGCGCGTAGATCAGCTCGATTACACCCACGTGCGCCAGTATATCCAGGAACTCATCTATAACCTCAATGTCCCCTCGCGCTGGGGCACCCAGACGCCCTTCACTAACCTGACCTTCGACTGGGTTTGCCCCGAGGATTTGCGCGACCAAGTCCCCCTGGTCGGCGGCGTCGAGCAGTCTTTCACCTATGGTGAACTGCAAGACGAGATGGACATGATCAACCGCGCCTACATTGAGGTGATGACCGCAGGCGATGCCAAAGGGCGGATTTTCACCTTCCCCATTCCGACCTACAACATTACGCCGGATTTTCCCTGGGAGAGCGAGAATGCCGAACGGCTGTTTGAAATGACAGCCAAGTACGGCTTGCCCTACTTTCAAAACTTTATTAACTCAGAGTTGACGCCGAACATGGTCCGCTCTATGTGCTGCCGGCTGCAGCTCGACCTGCGCGAGTTGCTCAAGCGCGGCAACGGGCTCTTTGGCTCGGCCGAGCAGACGGGCTCCCTGGGTGTGGTGACTATCAACTGCGCGCGCCTTGGCTATCTGAACCGGGGACGCGAGAAAGAACTCTTTGCTGCGCTTGACCGCCTGCTGAATCTGGCGCGCAAGAGCCTGGAGTTGAAGCGCAAGGTGATTCAGCGCCACCTAGACGCCGGACTCTTTCCTTACACCAAACGCTACCTTGGCACCCTGCGCAATCATTTCTCGACCATTGGCGTCAATGGCTTAAATGAGATGATTCGCAACTTTACCGATGATGCCGAGGATGTCAGCACCGAATGGGGTCGTGCCTTCGCCAGTGAGTTTCTCGATCATGTGCGTGCGCGCATGGTGGCTTTCCAGGAAGAAACCGGCCACATGTACAACCTGGAGGCCACGCCGGCCGAGGGCACCACTTATCGCTTTGCGCGCGAGGACAAAAAGCGCTACCCGGACATCCTCCAGGCCGGCAGCGAGGAAACCCCCTACTACACCAACTCATCCCAGCTTCCAGCCGGTTTTACCGATGATCCCTTCGAGGCTTTGGCCCTGCAGGAAGCGCTCCAGTCGAAATACACCGGCGGCACCGTGCTGCATCTTTACATGAGCGAGAAGATCAGCTCGACCGAGGCCTGTAAGCGCCTGGTACGCCGAGCACTTGAGAACTTCCGCCTCCCTTACATCACGGTGACGCCGGTGTTCTCTATTTGTCCGCATCACGGCTACATCGCTGGCGAGCACAAGTTCTGCCCCAAGTGCGATCAGGAACTCATCGCCCGCAAGCGCGCCGAGGCTCAGTCCGCCGAACTGGCCGTTACTGGCGGCGACCCGGCAATGGCCGCGAATTCCTAAGGGCGAATTTATTCGCCCATTGAAAACAGGCTGCAAATTTATTCTCCCGTTCAAAAAGAGCTGGCGAATTTATGTGCTTGTTCAGATAGTTAAGCAGAAAAATATTTTTCAGAAATCCTGCGCTAAGTGACTAAATTATTAGGCGAATTAATTCGCCTTTACCGATCGGAGAAAACTCATGCTGACTGACGACACCATCGAACTCCGCGACGAAGAAAGAACCCCCTGCGAGGTTTGGACCCGGGTCATGGGCTACCATCGTCCGGTTTCGGCCTTCAACGCAGGGAAACAATCAGAGCATCGCGACAGGCTGATGTTCAGCGAGCAGCCCCAGGGTTGCGAGCAGCGTCGGAGCCAATGCACAACCCGGCGCGCCACTGAGCGTCCAGTCGAGCAAATCCGCCAGCTCGAAGCTGCCTGAAGACCTGCCTGTACCGAGCATTCTTTTCTGTGCGCAGCCGCAGTTCATTGCTGGGTGCAGAATTGGGCTCATTGCCGTATCCGGAGCCACCATGACCTTCGCCGTTCAAGCCGCTGAAACCACTCCGATGCATGTGCCGAATCCGGTGCAAAGGCCATCGTTTCAGCCTCGGGGCGCGGTTTCAAAGGCCGCCGCTGCCCAAGCCCTGCGCCTTGGTGGCCTGACTCCAATGACTACCGCCGACTATCCCGGCGAGTTGGCAGCGACCCTCTTTTGCCAGGGCTGCCCCTGGCGCTGTGCCTACTGTCACAATGCCCATCTGGTGGATGCTGCAGATGAGCCGGCGCTCGACTGGTCGGAGGCGCGGGAGTTTCTCGTCCGGCGCCGTGGCCTGCTCGATGCAGTCGTTTTCAGCGGTGGCGAGCCCACAGCCCAGTCGGCACTGCCTGCCGCCATTGCCGAGTTGCGCGAACTCGGCTATAAAATTGGCCTGCACACCGGTGGGCCTTATCCCCGGCGCCTCGCTGAGGTTCTGCCGCTGGTTGACTGGGTCGGGCTGGATATCAAGGCCCTGCCTAGTGACTATTCGCTGGTCACGGGCGTACCCGGCTCGGGTGAAAATGCCTGGGACAGTCTCGCACTGGCAGTGGAATCCGGCATCGCGCTCGAAGTCCGCACGACCCCCTTGCCAGGGCTCGACTCCCCCGCCTATCTTGAGCACCTGATGCAAGAACTCGCGGCAGTTGGCGTCTCACGCTACGCCCTGCAACAATGTCGCCCGCATTCCCTGCTTGAAGCCGAACTGCGCGAGCGTCTGCCCACCCAGCTTGCCATCCCGGACGCGATGCCTTTCGCGCATTTCGAGCTGCGCGCGATCTGAATCCCTTGCGGCATTGATTTCGCTGGTCATTGATTGCGCTCTTGCTCAGTTTGGTGGCCTAGACTCGGCATTACTCACCTTAGCGCTTGCCAGCGAGTTTTAAGGGGCTATGCTTGGGACAGCCTGCTCGATTTTCGAGCAGCCGCTCGCCCATCCACCTGCTGGAGATCCCCTCTATGGCTATTACCGCCTTTATTTTTGGAGTGCTCGTTTATATGGGCTTTCGTGTGTTTGCCCGCGCGCTCTATACCGTCAAGCCGAACGAGCGTGCGGTGCTGACGTCTTTTGGTCGCGCCCAACGGATCGGCGACGCTATGGTCACCGATGACAGTTTGAACGAAGAGGAAAAGAAACGCTATCAATTCCCGGTGCTGCATACCATCGGCCCCGGTGGGCCTTACTTCAAATGGCCCTGGCAGGAAGTGCACAAGGTCGACGTCGCGACTCAGGCACTGGATGTGACCTGGGATCCAACTAAGCGCCAATCCACCATTGAGGCAGTCACTAAAGATAATCTGACTACGGGCGTGAATGGCCAGATTCGCTTTCGTGCCTCCGAAACCAATCTTTACGCCTACCTGTTTGGCATCGACAGCCCGCTTGAGCATGTGATGGGCTACTTCGTCTCGGTACTGCGCGAGCGCATCGCCAATTTTGTTGACCCCAAAGGCCAGAGTCTGGTGGGCCAGAGCGAAATGCAAGGCGAGGAGGGTGGTGGTCCGGCAGTCGATTTGTCCGAAGGGGTATCGATTAACGATTTGCGCAAAAACCTGCCGCTGCTGAACGACTACATGGAGCAGCAATGCCGTTCTACCGGCACCCGCTATGGCATTGAACTGGACGCGGCCCTGATCACCCAGATTGACCCGCCGACCGAAGTCGACCGCGCGCTGTCGGCCATTAACTCCACCCGCAACCAGGTGGCTGCGGACATCAGTACCGCACGTGCTGATGCCGAGCAGCAGATCACAATGAGCAAACGCGCAGTAGAGATTGCCAGCAACAATGCTCAGGCTGAGGTGGCGCCACTGCGCGAGTTGGGCGAGACGCTGATCAAAATCAAGGCGACCGGCGGTCCCGAGTCTCTGCGTGCCTATCTGCGGAACATGCGCATTCCGCTGCTGAAACAGGCGCGGCGCATTGTCCAAGTCACCGCCCCGAGTCGCTGAAGGAGGACACTGTCATGTTCATCGATCAAGGTTACGGCGCGGCCATCGCGTTTTTCTTCGGCCTGTTCTTTATTCCGCTGGTACTCGGCCTGTCGCGCTCCCTGGGGCTTTATGCCGTCGTGCAGGAACGCGAGGCGCAAGTCTTCACCCTGTTTGGCAAGGTCATCGGCACTCTGGACGATGCCGGCCTGCGCTTTCCCGTCAGCCACTTTGGACTCAAAGCGTTGTTGCTGCCCTTTTTTGGCAAGCGTTATCTGGTTAGCACCGCGCTTAAGCAGTATTACCTGCGCGATCAGATGGTCAATTCCGAGGAAGGCACGCCCATGGGTGTGGGTATTTGGTACGAGATGCAGGTCAGCAATCCGGTCTCCTATCTATTCGTCAACGCCAACCCCGAGGGCTCGCTCCAGGCCAATGTCGCCAGTTCGACCATCTCGACCCTGTCCAATCTGGAAATGGACAAAATGCTTGAGGACCGCCATCAGCTTAGCCGAAAAGTGCGCGCGACCGTCTCCCCGCTATCGGAAAAATGGGGTTACAAGCTGGGTTCGGTCTATATCCGCAAGGTCGCCTTCACCGACCGTCAGATGGTGGACAATATCACGGAGAAAGTGGTCAAGCGCCTAGTCCAGGTGACCAGCGCCATGAAACAAGACGGCGAGAACCGCGTCGGCCTGATTAAGAGCCAGACGGCTTACAAGGTCTCGCAGAAAATGGCCGAAGCGGCCGCCACCCGCCCGGCGGTGGTGGGTGCCGCACTCAACGATCTGCGCCAGAAAGATCCGGACGTGCTGGCCGCCGTGCTGGATGTGATGGAAACCGACCAACTCATTGCATCGCGCGCCGAGGTTGATGTGCTGCCGGCCGATGCGCAGATGCTGGTCGAGCTTGGCGGGGCCAGTGGGCCGGCGCCGTTGGCGCTCGATAGTGACGCATTTTCCTGAGGTTGTTGGCGCCCCGGCTCGGGGCGCCTCGATGCAATACTTAATTGCAAGATTAAGAAGTTAGCGAAACAGGCTGACTAATAAGCAAAATATTTTTCATCGTCGACTTGCTTTTTGGTTTTTTTTGATTAAGCTTGACAGCATGAGTCCGTTGTTTTGCCGCCACGCCTGCGAGCGGAGCATGCCATGAACAAGCTTTTTCTCCCTTCGTCCATCCAGAACAATACCGTCGAGACCGCCCCGGATGCGCCTCCCGGAGGCGTCGATGCCAGCGCGCATCTGTCGCGGCGCGCTTTCCTCGGCAACCTGACTCTGGCCACGGGCGGTCTGCTGCTCGGCGGCCTGCCTGACGTACTCGCCGCCGCACCAGGTTCCCTGCAAGCGCAGGTATCGGCGCTAGTCAATCGCATGCGAGCCGAGGGGCGCATCTCGTCGAATGAGCGCACCTCTTGGTCGATCTACGACTTCTCCTCCCGGCAGAAACTCGTCGCCATCAACGAGGACATTCCGCGTCAGGCGGCGAGCATGATCAAGCCCTTTGTGGCGCAAGCCTTTTTCTACACCACCGAGCGGCGCGGTTCCGGGCTGAAATACACAAGTTCGGTGCGCGATATCATGGAGCAAAGCATCCGGCGCAGCAGTAACAGTGCCACCAATGAACTCATGCACATGGTGAGCCGCGGTAACGGGAACCACGGGCCGGGGGATGTCGAAACCGTGCTGAAAAGGCAGGCGCCAGGCGTCTTTCGCGAGACCAGTATTGTCGAATACATCCCGGCTGGCGGACGCACTTATCGCAACCAAGCATCGGCGCACGACTACAGTCGCTTCCTGTTCGCGCTCTGGCACAGCCGGCTACCGCAAGCACAAGAGTTGCGCGAAATCATGGGCCTTCCCAATCACGACCGCATTACCCGTCGTGTCAGCAGCATTCCCGCCAATGTGCGCGTCTACGACAAAACCGGCTCTACCGCGCGTCTGTGTGGAAACATGGGCATTATCGAGTGTCGGGACAGCCGTGGACGGCCAATGCCCTATACCTTCATTGGAATCATTGAGCGCGACAGCCGTACCGAGTCCTACACCAGTTGGATCTCGGCACGCAGCAACGCGATAAGGTCCGTCTCGAATCTGGTCTACCTCTACATGAAAGATCGCCATCAGTTGGTCTGAGGAGGCGCTCTGTCGGCGTCCCTCCAGATGCGCCCTCCAGAAGGGTCTGCAGCGTCGCCAGTGACCGCTGCCCGGTCCGAAACAAGCCGATAATCCATGTCAGCTGGATATCAACTTTACTTGTCGCAAGTTGGCATCTCGTTAAGCCCCGCGCGCGCCTTCAAATAGGCGATTGCTCCAGCCTGCTGGCCGGGGCGCGCGCTGCCCCGCCTTCGCGCAACGTCAAACATTCCCCCACCCTGCGGCTGCCTGAGTTTCTCGCAGGCAGTTCTGCCAGCGACCGCTTCATCCGCTCAGGGCGCTGTTCTATGACCTCGGCATGATCGTGCATCCAGTGGATGGCGCTGGTGGCGCTGCTCAAACACAGGTCTGTTAGTCGGTCCAAGACGCGCCTGGATGCAGCCGGTCCTTGGCAAGCGCGAACGAATCCATTAGCATCTGTCATTGATAATTCATAATCACGAAGCCGGACAAGGGGCTCAAGTAGGCGACCAACCACCATCGCCTCGGCGTTCGCCCTGTCGCTTGAGCGCGTCCTGATCGATTCGGCGCTCGAACTAAGCACTGCAAGATTTGGGGTTTGCTCCACTGACGCACTGTATGGGCGTCCCGCGCCAAGTCGGTCTGGCGCGCGAGATTCGGCATTGGTGTTCGCGCGCCAGGACAAGAACTGGTTTTGTTTGACTATTGGTAGCCCCTTCCACGGCGCCTGATGTAAGCGAGGTTTCGCATGGCTGACGCCAAGGGCAAGTCCCGCCGCCTAATCCTTTTTGTTGTCATTATCTTCGTCGCCGGCATCAGCTTTGCGGGTTTATTTAGTGCCGGCTTGAGTGCCACTAACGAGATGGAGTTCTGCGTCTCCTGCCACACGATGCAGACCAATTATCTGGAATATCAGGACAGCTTGCACTTCAAGAACCAGTCCGGCGTGCAGGCAACCTGTGCCGACTGTCATGTACCCAAGGCCTTTTTCCCTAAGATCGCGACCAAGGTGATCGCGGCCAAGGATGTGTATCACGAGATTATGGGCACCATCGACACCCCGGAGAAGTTCGAGGAGCATCGCTGGGCCATGGCGTCACGGGTGTGGAAGAAGATGGAGCGCAGTGACTCGCGCGAGTGCCGCACTTGCCATGATTTCAACAACATGGATTTGTCAGAGCAGGGCCGCTCTGCGCGCAGCCGCCATGCGCGCGCCGAGGACAAGGGCCAGACTTGTATCGAATGCCACCAGGCCGTGGTGCATCAGATGCCGAGCAAGCCGAGGGGGGAAGACGATGGCTAGCTCCCAGCTCAAGACTTCACTCCAAGCCCGGCTGACCCTGCGCTGCGGTTGGGCGCTGGCAGCGCTGCTGTTACTCGCGAGCACTGCTGGTGCAGGCAGTGCTACCGAGACAGACCTTGATCGCGAGTTACGCCTCTCGGCGATGATTGGCGATACCGACACCATCGCTGCGCTGCTCGACCAAGGCGCCGAAGCGAATGCTGCCAATCAGTTCGGCAAAACGGCGCTGATGATGGCGGTCGAAAGCGACAGCATGGATACGGTTGCCCTCTTGGTTAGCCGGGGCGCGGATATCAACGAGCGCACAGTTGCTGGCTGCACGGCGCTTACTTTTGCCGCCGAGAATGGCCACATCGGCATCTCCGCGCTCCTGATCGAGCGCGGCGCCCATGTTCATGACCGCACCCGTGCCGGCTGGGATGCGCTGATGATCGCCAGCCGCCACGGCATTGCCGAGATGGTGCGGCAACTGCTGTTTCGCGGTGCCGACCCGCGCGCCGCTGACAAAGACGGGCGCACCGCTTTTATGAACGCCGTTGCTGCCGGTCATCTGGAAACCGCGCAGCTGTTGCTGCAGGCTGGCGCGGAGATCAATAGCCGCGACAACGAAGGCGACACCCCGCTGATCATGGCCGCTGATAATGGCCACCAGGCCGTCCTGGACTTGCTGCTGATGGCCGGCGCCGATGTGAACGCGCGCGACCAGCTTGGCATGACGGCACTGTCCTGGGCGGTGACCGACGGCTTCGCGCCCATCGCGCGCCGGCTGCTGATTGCTGGGGCCAACCCCAATTTGGCCGATGTCGATGGTGTAACGCCGCTGATGGCGGCTGCCAAAGAGGGAGATGGCAGGCTAGTGCGCGTGCTGCTTAAGCATGGGGCCGACCCTGAAGCTCGGGACCAGGATGGTCGCTCGGCGCTTGAGCTGGCGCAGGCCGCCGGGCATGAAGGGGTGGCGCAAGCGCTGAGTGGAACGGCTCGCTAGCGATTTTGGAGGAAATCACCTTTGAGGTGCTCCATTAATGGATCAAGACGCGCCCCGGAAACCTCGGGCTCGTCCCAATTACCCCAGTGACTGAAAGGAATTAGCCATCTTTACTGAGACTCCGGGATCAGCTTTGTAGGAGGGGCAGCCAGCAAGACAGCTATGACGCCAAGTCCCCCACAGACCGCCTTGCAGTGACGCCCATTGCGCACCAGCAAGCTCGCAGACTATTAGCAACAGGGAGTCCGGTCTCCCGCACAACCAAAGGTCGGCGACATCGACCAATCTTGAAAACTAGGAGGAGGAACCATGACCAAGCAACCCCCAACCCACGCCCTGATCGGCGCCGCCCTGGCCCTTGGGCTCGGCTCCGGCATGGCCGCAGCCGAAACCGCCACCGGCACCATGCTCGCCAACACCTGTGCCGGATGTCATGGCACTTACGGCAACAGCCAGGGGCCTGCCACCCCGACCATCTCCGCGATGGACCCGGTTGTCTTTGTCGAAACCATGCAGTATTTCCGCGATGATGAAACCTACTCGACCATCATGGGCCGGATCGCGCGTGGCTACAGCGACGAAGAACTCGAGAAAATGGCCGAGTATTTCCATCAGCAGGAATTCGCACCCGCCAAGCAGGACTTCGATCAGGCTCTGGTCGACAAGGGCGCCGATTTACATGAGCAGTACTGCGAAAAATGCCATATCGAGGGCGGCAAGCCAGTGCCAGAGGAAGAGGACTACTACATCCTAGCCGGTCAGTGGACGCCCTACCTCAAGTACGCCATGAGCGACTTCCGCGATGGTCGCCGCGAACTGACCAAGAAAATGAAAAGCAAGCTCGAGTCCATGCTCGAGTCGAATGGCGAGGATGGGCTGGCCGCGCTCTGGGCCTACTATGCGAGCCAACAATAAGGATCTGGGAGGAGAATGGCTATGAGTATGAATCGACGTGATTTCGTCAAGACCACCGGGGCGCTGGCCGCCGTCAGCACCCTGAGCTTTCCGCACATTGCGCGTGCCGAGAGCAAAAAAGTCGTCGTGGTCGGCGGCGGCACTGGCGGTGCCACTGCGGCTAAGTATCTGAAGCTCGGTGATCCGAGCATTGATGTGACCCTGATCGAGCCGAACAAGAGCTACTTTACCTGCTATATGAGCAACGAAGTACTGAGCGGGGAACGCTCGCTCGACTCCATCGAGCACGGCTACGAAGGGCTGAAAGGTCACGGCGTCAAGGTGGTGCACGATACTGCCGCCGGCATCGATCCGGACAAAAAAGTCGTCAAGACGGCCGGCGGAGATGAATTTCCCTACGACCGCTGCATCGTTGCCCCTGGCATTTCGCTGCTCTACGACAAGATTGAGGGCTATAGCAAGGAGGCCGCCGAGAAGATTCCGCATGCCTGGAAAGCAGGCAGTCAGACCAAAATCCTGCGCGGCCAACTCGAAGCCATGGATGACGGCGGAACCGTGGTGATCGTCGCCCCGCCGAACCCCTTCCGCTGCCCTCCCGGCCCCTATGAGCGCGCCAGTCAGATCGCCATGTATCTCAAGGAGGCCAAGCCCAAGTCCAAGGTACTGATTCTCGATTCCAAGCAGAAGTTCTCCAAGCAGGGCCTGTTCACCCAGGGTTGGGAACGTCTTTACGGCTTTGGCACCGAAAACGCAATGATCGAATGGCAGCCCGGTCCGGAGGCAGCCGTGGTCAGCGTGAATCCGGACGAGATGTCGGTCGAGACTAGCTTCGGCGACTCGGTCAAGGGTAATGTGATTAACCTCATCCCACCCCAACAGGCTGGAAAGATCGCCCAAGAGGCCGGACTGGCGGACGACAGCGGCTGGTGCCCGGTGGATAAGAAGACCTTTGAATCAAGCCTCCATGCCGGTATTCATGTGATTGGCGATGCCTGCATTGCCACCAAAATGCCCAAGTCCGGCTACTCTGCCAACAGCCAGGCCAAGGTCACAGCCGCCGCCATCATCGCCATGCTCAATGGCGACGAGCCCGGCATCCCGGCCTATGTGAATACCTGCTATTCCATTGTCGGCAAGGACTATGGCATCTCGGTTGCCGCGGTCTATCGTCTGAGCGAGGACGGCTCAACCATCGCCGGTGTCGAGGGTGCCGGCGGCCTGACACCCATGGATGCCCCCGAATGGGCGTTGGCGCGTGAAGTCCAGTACGCGCATAGCTGGTATAACAACATCGTTCACGACATCTTCAGCTAAGCGGATCAGCCCTCCGCAGCCCGGCGCGGCACCCCGGCCGCGTCGGGCTCCCCCCCTTCTCAGGCAGCTGTCTGCCTGCAAGCCAGCACCTCAAAGCCCACCAGATTGCGCGCTTCCTTGCGGAACTCACCGCCGATAAGATGATTTTGTGGTGCGCCCTGTGTTCCTTTCGGGTTTGCTCTATCGGATGCGCGAGCACCCAAGCGCGCTTTGAATTGGTATAGTCTGAGCGCTGGATTCGTTCCTTCCATCAATCCACTGCTCATGCTGCCCGCGTCCGCCATTTTGCCTGCATCTAATGGTTCAGTCTGTCTCCACCCTTCCTGATTCGACGCTGGAGGATCGCCCGGCGGCCGAGGTGTGGCTGCGCGAGTTAGACAGCCATTACGAAGCTCTGGAGTGTGAGCGCATTGCCGCTGCCTGCACGCTCATGATCGACTGCCGTGGCGAGTCGCGGCTCGATACCGGTGAGAGCGAAGCACGCCATCGCCTCGCCACTGCCGACATTCTGTTTAATCTGCGCATGGATGCCGATACCCTGTGCGCAGCTCTCCTCAATGGCTGCCTCGGCCGCGAGCAAGTGACCGAGGATAGACTGGCCGAACGCTTTGGTCCCGGCATCGCGCGTATGGTTGCCGATCTTGGGCGCATCGGCGCCCTGACCAATGTCGCGCGCATCATCGCCGAGAAAGACCAGCACGAGCATGAAGAGAACCTGCGCCGTCTGCTGCTCGGTATCGCTGAGGATGTGCGCGTGGTGCTGGTGGTGCTGGCCGAGCGCTTGCAGCTAATGCGCGCCGCCAAGCTGCTCGAACCCGCCCGCCAGACGGCTCTGGCCGAGGACACCGAGCGCGTCTACGCGCCCCTGGCTAACCGGCTTGGCGTGTGGCAGATCAAATGGGAGCTTGAAGATCTGGCGCTGCGCTATCGGCATCCGAAGGATTACAAGCGGGTGGCCAGCGCGCTGCGCGAGCGCCGCGCCGAGCGCCAAGACTATATCGCCCGAGTGATCGAGCGGCTGCGCGAGGAGTTCGCGCGCGCCGGCATTGAGGCCCAGATCAGCGGGCGGCCGAAGCATATCTACAGCATCTGGCGCAAGATGCAGCGCAAGCGGGTGGATATTGAACAGATTTTCGATCTGCGCGCGCTGCGCGTCATCGTCGCCGACATTCCCGCCTGCTATGCGGCCCTTGGCGTGGTGCATGGGCTGTGGAAGCACATCCCGCGCGAGTTCGATGATTACATCGCCACGCCCAAAGGGAATCTCTATCGCTCTTTGCACACGGCGGTGATTGGCCCCGAAGACAAGCCGCTCGAGGTTCAGATTCGCACTCAAGAGATGCACGAGCATGCCGAACTCGGCGTTGCCGCGCACTGGGCTTACAAGGAAGCCGCAGGCCATGATGCGGATTTTCACCGCCGGGTGGTGTGGATGCGTAACTGGCTCGAGCTGCAGAATGACTGCGATCAAAGTGGCGAGCTGCTGGCGCGCTTCAAGGCCGAGTGTGAGCCCGCGCATGTCTATGTGCTCACGCCCCAGGCCAAGGTGATCGAATTGCCCAAGGGCGCCACACCGCTTGATTTTGCCTACGCCATTCATTCGGAGATCGGCCACCGCTGCCGGGGCGCGCGGGTCAATGGGCGCATCGTGCCCCTGACCCATCAGCTCGCGAGCGGCGAGTCGGTGGAGATTCTCACCCAAAAGAATGCCAGCCCGAGCCGCGACTGGCTCAGCCCCCATCACCATTATATGGTGACCTCGCGCGCGCGCCACCGGGTGCGCCAGTGGTTTAAGTCGCAGGACTTCGACCGCCATCTCGCCGAGGGGCGCACGGCGCTCGACAGGGAACTTGCGCGCCTGACAATCGATGCCAAGCCCATGCTCGATCAGGTCGCGTCGCGCTACAATCTGCAACGCGGCGAGGATGTGCTTGCCGCCATCGGTCGGGGCGATCTGAGCGTCGGCCAAATCGCGCGCCAGGTCGGTGAGCCGCGCGCGCCAGCGGGGGAGAACGCACAAGCCAGCCAGGCCGAGCAGGCACAACAGTTCACCTTCAAGTCGCGGCAGGCCAGAACGGGCGCGACAAATAGCAGCAACCGCGAGCCGGACATTATCGTGCAAGGAGTCGGCGATTTGATGACCCAGATCGCCAGTTGTTGCAAGCCGGTTCCGCGCGATCCCATCGTCGGCTTCGTCACCCGCGGGCGCGGCATCCGCATTCACCGCCAGAACTGCCGTAACATCGCCCATCTGCCGCCCAGCGATTGCGAGCGTCTGGTCGAAGCCCACTGGGCCGAGCAGTCGGCCGATAGCCGCTTCGCGGTTGATGTCCGGCTGCTGGCTAGTGACCGTCGCGGACTGCTACGCGACGTCTCCGCCGTCCTCGCCGATGCCAATGCCGATGTTGCTGGCGTGACCACGCACAGCGACCGGCGTGCCGATGTCGCCAGCATGCGCTTTACGCTGCGCATTGCCGGTATCGACGAGCTTGAACGCCTGCTCGCCAAGCTGCGGCAAGTGCCCGACATCTTTGAGGTGAAGCGTGTTTAGCCGGCCTGCGCGGCTGCTGGGCGTCTTACTTGCGCTGCTGTTTGCCCTGGCGGGGCTTTTCGGGCTTGGTCTGCAAGCCGCCGGTGCGGAGATCGTCCCACTCGAGCAGAACTGGAGCTACCGCTGGGGCGATTCGCCCTTCGGGCCAAACGAAACACCACTGTGGACGCAGACAACCGAAGACGATGCATGGATTGCCATCGATTTCCCATCCAACCCACCCGGTCGCGGTGGGCGTGAGAACATCTGGTACCGAGTCACGTTGCCGCCGCTCGACTGGCGTGATCCGGCGCTTTTCATCTTTAGCGTCGATACCATCGTCGAGGTCTATCTCGACGGTCAGCCGCTCTACCGCTTCGGGACATTCAGCGCCGAGGGCAAGGGTGAATTTGCCGGCTGGCCCTGGCACATGATCCCGCTACCGCAGGATGCTGGCGGCAAGCTGCTCTATTTTCGTGTGTTTTCCGACTATATAGACATCGGTCTGTGGGGTGAACTCCTACTTGGAGAGCGCATCGCCCTGTTGCAACGGGTTCTGACGCAATCCGTCGAGCGACTGATTACCAGCAGCTTTTCGTTGCTGATTGCCATTCTGGCGCTGATATTCGCGCCGCTTGAGCGTGACCGCCGGGGTTTTGGCGCCATTGCGCTCTTCGCCTTCGCCTCCGGCGGCATGTTGCTCAGCGGCGCCCAGGCCGCACTGCTGATTTTCAATCATCCGTTGCTGTGGGAATTCATTGGCGCCGGCGGCTATTATCTGATTCCCGTCGCCATCGCGTTGCTGCTTGAGCAGTGGCTGCGCCCGGATCGCAGTTGGCTGCTGGTTGTCATTCGCCGGCTGCATCTGGCGTATCTATTTGGTGCGCTCGCGCTTGCCGGACTCGGGTGGGTCTCAGTAGCCAACACCTATCCGGTGTTCGACGCACTCTTTGCCATTACCCTGCCCATCATGATGCTGCCGGCGCTACCGCTGGTGCGCGCTGGCACTCTGGAGCAAAAGCTCATCCTGGCCGCAGTGGCCCTGCTTGGGCTGCTGTTGATGCTGGATATGGCCGTGGCGCACAACCTGCTGCCCTGGACCCAAGTGCCACTAGCCTGGGGCGTGCTGTCGTTCTCGCTGGCCATTGTCGTGATCTCGGTGCGGCACTTTGCCAGCACCCAGCGCGAATTGGCGGTGTTGAATACCTCATTGGAGACGCAGGTCGCCACGCGTACCGCCGAGCTTGAGCGCTTGGTCGAGCGCGAGGCGGCTCGCGTCTGTTTGCTGGAGATGGAAAACCGCAAGGGCGCCCAACTCGAAGTTCTGATCGCGCGTTTACAGAACTGCGAACGCCTGTGTGCCACAGAACAGGTGCTCAACGATAGCTTGCCTGGATTGTGCGAGCCTCTGCCCGGCGCGTTCTATCGCGTCGGCGCGGCTGGCGAGGGTCGCGCGCCGCGCGTCACCTGGGGCGATCCGCCTCCCACGCTGGATGAGAGCCTGGCTGCTCCCGTGCCTAGGTCGGGCAGCGGCGAGGAGACAGACCGCAGCACCGACACGACCGCCAGTAGCCGCATCTGGCCGTTTCGGTTGCATTACGAGCACCCGCAATTCGGGCGTACCGACTTTGGCCTGTTGTTGCTGCGCGCACCCGCCGGCGAGGCAAGCGATCAAACAAGCAGCAAGGCTGGCGGGGAGCTGCCCGAAGAGACCTTGCTCTGGTGGCGATTCCTCGAGCGCGCGGTAGAAAAAATTAACCTGAGCCTGTCGTTGCTCGCGCTGCAAGACGAGTTGCGCGTGCTCTCCTATGAAGACGGCCTGACCGGACTGAAAAATCGCCGCTTTCTCGATGAGATACTGTCACGAGAGATCGCCGTGGCCGAGCGCCAACGCACACCGCTGTCGCTGGTGATCTGCGATGTCGATCACTTCAAGCGCTTCAACGACAGCCACGGCCATGCCGCCGGGGATGCCGCGCTCAAGCAGGTTGCCGGGCAGCTTCGCCGGGTGTTTCGCGAGACCGATCTAGTCTGTCGCTATGGCGGCGAGGAATTTGTCGCACTCATGCCTGCCGCCGGCATCGATTCGGCCCGCGAGCGCAGTGAGGCATTGCGTAGCTTGGTTGCCGCCGAGCCGATTCAGGTCGAGGGCCTCATGCTCGGGCCCGTCACCCTGTCGGCCGGCATCGCCAGCTACCCTGAGCCAGTCGCGGACCCGAACACCCTGATGATGCGCGCCGATGAGGCGCTGTATCGCGCCAAGCAGGCGGGCCGCGATCAGGTGGAGCTGGCGGTTTGAGCGCTTGGCTTGAATTTGCGCACCCCGTGTTGATCATGCCAAGTGTGCCCGCAGAAATCAGCTTAAACGGTGTCTTCATCCCGCCCTGGCTGCCGGCGGTGCTGGTCGGCTGGCTGCTGGCCTGGGCGCTGAGTCGCTTGGCCAATGACTTTGGGCTGAGCCGTTTTGTCTGGCATCCTCCGCTGTTTTTGCTGGCGCTGGTCATTGCCTGTTCGGTGCTGGTCGGCGCCACTGTTATCCCTTTCTTCGGCTAAATCTTCGGCTGACCAATGAAGCAAAACACCGTACCAGTATCAGAGGCCGAGACCCAGCCCGAGACCCAGACAGAGTCCCAGCCAGTCCGAAGCGAGCCAGCCCCACCTCGGCGCAAGAACGCCAGGTGGCAAGTGCCGCGCTCTGTACCGGATAGCCTGCGGGTGCTGGTCACTCTTGCTATGGTCGCCATCGCCTGCGCCGCGCTGTTTTGGGCCTGGCACTCCCAGCGCGGCCATCCCTGGACACGCGATGGGCAGGTGCTGGGGCGGGTGATCGGGGTGGCGCCCCAGGTCTCGGGGCCGGTGATTCGGGTCGCGGTCAGCGACAACCAGCCGGTGCGGGCCGGCGACCTGCTGTTCGAGCTTGACCCCAGGCTCTATCAACTGGCGTTTGCAGAGGCCGAGGCCGATCTGACGCAGGCCAGGGCGGAAGCCGACACTGCCCGCGCCGATCTGGTGCGCGCGGGCAAGCAGCATCAGAGCGGCGAGCTGGCTGACGAGGCTTATCAGCTGAAAATCGCCGTCAGCGAATTGGCCAGCGCCGCCCTGGCCGCCGCTCAGACTAGACTGGATACGGCTCAACTCCAGCTGAAGCTCACCCGCATCACCGCGCCCGTCAACGGTTATGTAACCAATCTGACCCTGAACCTGGGGCAATATGCCAAGGCCGGCGTGGTGCAACTGGCGTTGATCGAGCAGGAGTCTTTCTGGGTGACAGCCTATTTCAAGGAGACCGACCTGGCGGCCATTCCCATCGGCGCGCCTGCCGCCGTGACCTTAATGGGCTACCCCAAACGCCCACTGCGCGGTGAGGTGGAGAGCATCGCCCACGGCATTGCGCGGCGCAATCAGAGCGATCATCCGAGTGGTCTAGCCGAGGTCTCGCCGACCTTCGAGTGGATTCGCCTGGCCCAGCGCATTCCGGTGCGCATCCGCCTGCTGGAGCGCCCGGCGGATGTCCCGCTGCGCATCGGCACCACCGCGAGCCTGGCCATTCTGCCCGCGTCCGCGGCGGACAAGGCTGCCCCGGCGAGCGCGCCACCCAATTCGACGCCATGAGCATGGTCGCTAGGCGCCCGCGCACTCTGGCCGACTGGTTGCGCTGGAGCCCGACGGCAGCGGTCAATGCGTTTAAGACCGCGTTTGGGCTCATTCTGGCCTGGGCGCTGGTGCTTTGGCTTCAGTGGCCGGATCCTTTCCTCGCGCCCATCGCGGTGCTCTTTCTGCAAACCCCCTATCTTGGTTCCTCGCTGCGCAAGGGGCTGATGCGCGTGTTCGGCACTCTGGCCGGGGCGCTGGCAGTGCTCCTGCTGCTGGCCTGGATGATCGAGGACCGTTGGGCGCTGCTGGCGCTGGTCTCGCTGCTCATTGGGCTGGCCATGTACCAGATTCGGGCGAGCAGCTATGGCTATGCCTGGTATATGGTTGCTATCACAGCGACTGTGATCGTCGCCGATGCGGTGCCCCAGCCGGAGCTGGCCTTTCAGCTCGCGGTCTATCGCACCTCAGAGGCCGTGCTTGGCATTCTGATCGTGCTGGTGATCAATGGCCTGTTCTGGCCCCAGACCGCCGGGCGGATCTATCGGCGGGAAATTACGGCCGCGCTGGACAACCTGAGGAATTATTCGCGCGCGCTGGCCGAGGCGCTGCGCGAGCCTCAGTCGGGCGCGATTCCCGCGCCGCCGCAAGCCATCTTTGGCGCCTCGATCCGGCTGCGCGAGATTCTGACCGCCGCCATTCTCGACAGCAGCGGCTACCGGCGGTTGCGCGAGACCTATGAAGCGGAGATTCGCGGCATCAGCGCGGTGACCGGCTCCCTGCTGGCCCTGGCCGAAAGCTTGCGCCTTGCTCTGAATGGCGAATTACCACTGCTGGATGCCGCGCAGCGCGAGCCGTTGGCGCGCACGCTTGACGAACTGGCCGAGGTTCTGGCGACTTGCCGCCCGCATCAGCCACCGGGCGCCAATGGCGCTGACGTCCAGGCTCGGCAGGCACGGGTTGAGGCCAAGCTTGATGCCCTATTGCCCACGGCGGCTGAGCGCGCTGGTCGCGATGGGAGAGGTAACGCCCTGCGGCTAGCGACTCTGCATCAATGCCGCGCGCTGGCTGCGGAAGTTGCTCAGCTTGCGCGTGCGGCCGAGGCACTGGCCGCCGGGCGTTCCCTAGCAGACCCCGAGTTGCCGGCGGCGCTGCCCATGCCGCTGTCGTTCATGCTCAAGGCTGCTTTACCCCATGCCCTGGCGGCCGTGGTTGCTTTCTGGGTCATGTTGCTGGTCTGGTTTCAGTGGCAATGGCCGCCAAGCGGCTTTCTCGGCGCGTTGATGGCGGTCATTATCATTGGTATCGACACTCTGAACGATCTGCCCGCCGAGCAACCCGGGCATCGGGTGTTTCTCGGTGCCCTGGCCGGTTGTCTGCTGACCGCGCCTGTTTATCTGCTCGCCATGCCACGGCTCGATGGCTTTGTTGAACTGGCGTTGGTGCTTTTTCCTTTCTACTTTGCCGGGCTGTATTTCTTCCATGCCCATGCCAAGCCGCACAATCTGTACTTTCTTGGCCTGCTGGTCATGAGCATTGTGATGCCGGCCCTGGCGCCGGAGCAGCAGATCAGCCTGACCGGGTATCTCAATATCGCCTCCAGTGTGCTGAGCGGTTTTTTGGTTGGCCTGCTCGTGCTCGGGGTGATCGCGGGCTATCGACCACGTCAGTTGTTGCAGCGCAACCTGCGCGATCTGTTGCTCGGCATTGCCAGCAGTCAGCGAGCATTGGCTGATCGGGGGCGGGTGGATTTTGCCCGAGTGATGCAAGTCAGCGAACAGCGCCAGCGCGAGCAGTTGCAGCGCCTGGCACAGTGCGCCCCACTGGCCAGTGATCCAGCGATCCCGCACAACGACCAAGCGCGCATCGACGCCCTGATCGTCGCCGCGCAGAGCCTGAGCATCCGCGCCCGTGCTCTGCAACGCGCACGCCTGCGCGCCGGCCCGCCGCAGCCGCAGCATCTCGATTGCAACCGGTGGCTTTTGCCCTTGGGGCGCCGTTATCGGCGGGTTTTTGGTGTTCTGCTGCTCCAACTCGCCGCGCGGCTCGATCAGCCGGAGGTCCGGGTTCGGCTCGATGCACTGGGGCGCTTGCGCGCCTGGGCGCTGCCAGAACTGGCGCGAATGGATGCGCCCAATCCGGCGGCGACGGAGGATCCTGGCCAGCAAAGCGGGCGGCAATATCTGCTCGCCATCGCCGGTCACTACATCGGCGTGGCCGGCGCGCTGCGCGAATTTACTGCTGCGCTTGAGGCCATCGACTGGGCCGCCTGGCAAGAGCCGCGCTTCTGACCGCTGGCCTGGTAGAGGCGACCACAAGGCCGCCCCCTGCGGACCTAGAGGTCGAGACGCCCAAAATCACGGCTCGCCGGGTCGGCCGAAGCGAATCGGGTGCTGCTTTACATAAGGCTTGGTAAAATCCAGGTGGATCTCATAGCCGCCGTCCTGCTCGCGGATGCTTACTTGCTTCAAGTCCGGCATTCGGGTGGCGAGCCAGGTGCACATGGCAGCGGCGAGCGCCTCCTGGTTGGTGGTGATGGCCTCGGTCAGATTCGCGGCGATGAACTGGGCTTTCTGGCCCAGATCGGGCGCGTGCAGGTGCTGACCGTCGATGACAACGCCTTCTGCATCCATGCGCTCGTCCATTTTCGCCAGATAGGCACCCTGGTAATCGGGCAGCGACTTGGCGCGGTCGTACTCCAGTTGGGCGATGCCGTTCAGGGTCACGGCCATCATGGAGGCTTCGGATGCGGGTTGTTCGCTCATGTGCTGGTCTCCGTGCGAATACTCTCAAGCGGCAGGGCAGTGCGCTCGACCACCTGCCGCAGCACGGTAAGCGCTCAGTTAAGTACATCTAGCCCAGCCCATGGCGATCAGCCACGATGCCCACCACATGAACAGCGACAGAGGGCATCAGCATGGCACAGAGGCGGCGCACTCGCCAGCAGTGGCAAGCGTTGGTTGATGGGTGGGCGAGCAGCGGGCTGACCCAGGGCGAGTACTGCCGGCGCCAGGGCATCTCGGTGGCGAGTTTTGCGCGCTGGCGCGCCATCTTCCGCCGCGCGCGGCAACGCCAGCCGGCGGAGCCAACGCCCAGCGCCGGCCCCACTCATAGCCTGGTCCCGGTGCACTGGCTCAGCGACGACGCACCCACCGCCACCACCGCCACCACCGCGCTGAGTCTGCATTGTCCCGGTGGTCTGCGCCTGGATATCGGTGTCGGCGTTGATGTCTCGACATTGCAACAGGTCATCCGACTCCTACGCGCAGCCGCCTCATGATCGGCATCGGTACCCACACCCAAGTCTATCTGGTCGCCGGCGCCACCGACATGCGCAAGCAGATCGATGGTCTGGCCGGGATCGTCAGCGACACCCTTGCCGCCGACCCCTTCTCCAGTCATCTGTTTGTCTTCTGCAATCGCGCGCGCGACAAACTCAAGATTCTCTATTGGTACAACAACGGCTTCTGGCTGTGGTATCGGCGCTTGGAGCAACAGCGCTTCTGGTGGCCAGAAGCGAGCGTCAGGCAACCGGTCACATTATCGCTGCGCGAATTGCATTGGTTACTCGAAGGGCTCAATCCGCAACGGATTGAAGGCCATCAGCAAGCACGTTTCAATCTCATTTGATTAGCAAAAACCGCTTGTATTGAAACAGGGGTTTTCGCTATCATTCGTGGCATGGTATCCAAGGTTCAATCATTACCCAATGATCCCGAGCAATTGCACGGGATCATCCACCAATTGCATGATCAATTGGCGGGTTTGAACCGTGCCCTGACAGAAAAGCAAGAACGCATCGAGAGCGATACCAAACGCATTGACCAATTGCTTGAATACATCGAGTTATTGCGGCGCAAACGCTTTGGCCCGAGTGCCGATCGGGTGCCTGACAGCCAGCTCAAGCTGTTTGACGAGACCGAGCTCGAGGCGCTGATCGGAGAGCTTGAAGCCGAGGCCGCCGCGCAGACCAAGCCCCCGAAGGACGAGGCCAACACGGGCAACAAGCCCAAGGGCCAGCCCAAACGTTCTCCGCTGCCAGCGCATCTGCCGCGCCTGGAGCGCATTCTTGATGTTGGCGAAGACGAAAAAGCCGCCATGGGCGATGACTGGCGCTTCATTGGCTATGACGTCTCCGAGCAGCTCGCTGACCTGCCGCGTCAGACCTATGTCATCACCTACAAGCGGGCCAAATATGCCCCGGTCAACGACAGCGTCGAGGACGGCGAGGCGGGTATCAAAATCGCCCCGCGCGCCCCACAGATCATCCCCAAGGCCATCGCGCATGCCTCGCTGCTTGCCTCCATTGTGACGGGGAAGTTCGTCGATGCCTTGCCGCTGTATCGCCAGGAGAAGATCTTCGCCCGCGAGGGGATCGACATCCCGCGCCAGACCATGGCCGGGTGGTTGATGCAGTTGCAAAAGCCCCTTGCTCCAATTGCCGCTGCGATCAAGGCGCAACTGCTGCGCGGACCGACGACGAAGATTGACGAGACCCGGCTGCAAGTGCTCAACGAACCGGGCCGAGACAATACCCAGGACTCCTTCATGTGGGTGTTCTGCGGCGGTCCGCGCGAGCAGCCGGTGCGCTGGTTTGAATACGCTCCCTCGCGCGCGGCATCGGTCCCGCAGGAGGTGTTGTTCGGCGCGCTTGCCTCTGGCAGCGGCAGTGATCCACCGGTAGCGCTGATTTTGCAGTCCGATGGCTACAGTGCCTATCATGTCTTGGCCAACGCACCCGAGATCATCGCCCATGCCGGTTGCTGGGCGCACGTGCGGCGCAAGTTCGTCGAGGCCGCCGGCGGGCGCCATGCCTCGGTCGCGGCGGAGATGGTCGCGCTGATTGGCGAGCTCTATGGAATTGAGAAGCGCTTGCGTCTGGAGCAGGCGAATGCCAACACCCGGGTGCGTGAGCGCCAGGCCTTCAGCCGCCCTGTCGTTGAGCGCATCAAGACCTGGCTGGATCGCCATGTCCAGCGTGTGGCGCCGAAGAGCTTGCTCGGCAAGGCCATTGGCTACGCCTTGAATCAGTGGCCGACCTTGCTGGTCTTCCTCGATCATGGCGCGGTGGAGATCGACAACAATGAGGCGGAGAATGCGATCCGTCCCTTTGTGGTAGGCCGCAAGAATTGGCTGTTCTCCGGCTGTCCGGAAGGCGCGCAGACCAGCGCGCTGCTTTACAGCCTCATTGAAACGGCCAAGGCCAATGGACTGGAACCGTGGGCGTACCTCAATCACCTCTTTGAGCAGTTGCCGCTGGCACGCACACCTGAAGCCATTGAGGCGCTGCTGCCGTTCAATGTCCGCCCCGACGCGCTTTGCACTCCACCTGTTCTGACCTCGATCAGGGATACCGACGCCGCCTGACTGCAACGGGGCGGCACGCGCAAACGCGCCCCCATGGCGCGGGCGCAGTCGCTGGGCTGACACTCGGTTCCGCTTCATCCCGCCATTGTCTGGCGCCCGTCGCCGACGGGCTAGACGTATTTCACTGAGCGCTTACGCAGCACGAAGCTCGAATGCACCCCTGTGACTCCTTCGATGCGGGTGATCTTGCGTAACAGCAAGTCCTGATAGGCATCCATGTCGCGCACCAGCACTTTTAGCTGATAGTCGGCATCGCGCCCGGTGATCAGTGAGCACTCCAGCACTTCTGGCCAAGTCGCCACGGCGCCATCGAAATTGGCGAAGCGCTCCGGCGTGTGGCGGTCCATCGCGATGCTGATGAAGGCGATCAGATCCAGACCCAGCGCGCGTGCGTTCAGAAGCGCGCGGTAGCCTGAGATGATGCCGCTGTCCTCCAGCGCTCGCACACGCCGCAGGCAGGGAGAAGGCGACAGGCCAATGCGATCAGCCAGTTCCTGATTGCTGATGCGCCCGTTGGCCTGTAGCTCGGCGAGGATGCGCTTGTCGTAGTGGTCAATGGCCATGGATGGGAGCATGAAAGCACAAAATTGCTTGATTTGGATAAATCATAGCAGATCCGTGCGTTGCCATGTAAAACCCCGACGAATTCGCAATCCTCTGCCACGCGACTTGCGCGACACTATTTCGCGTCGGCCACCAGCTGGCAACCAAGGCGGGGGACTCACAAGGTCAACCGCGAAAGAAGACCGGACGATTCCGAACGAGTCGCCGGCTCAGGTCTGAGAAATCAGGCTTCCTAAATGAAGCCTCAGGATGTTCAGGCGACCCCTGACATTTGAAGCTTGAAGAGTGCTCTGCTCGGATCAGGCACTTCAGCCCTAGACCAACGCAGATTTCTGATCACTAACAGCCACCGCGGCGCCGGGGCGATTCAGATAACCCTGGATCAGGCAGCCCCGGGTGTCCGCGTTCAATGTGCTGATTTCAAAACGGTTGCGCGGCGGCTGAACCTCGCCGGCTGACAGGAGGATTGCAACATGGCATTCGACCACCGCAAATACCGCCCCGGGCCCCGCATTGATTTGCCAGACCGGCGCTGGCCGGACCAGACTATCACCCAGGGACCGCGCTGGGCGAGCGTGGATCTGCGCGACGGCAATCAGGCGCTGCGCCGGCCAATGGATGTCACCCACAAGCGACGCCTGTGGGAGTTGCTGGTGCGCATTGGCTTCAAGGAGATCGAGGTCGGCTTTCCCGCCGCCAGCCAACCGGATTACGACTTTGTGCGCCTGCTGATCGAGTCCGGCGCCATTCCCGAGGATGTGCGCGTGCAGGTCCTAGTGCAGGCGCGCGAGGACTTGATTCGTCGCACCTTCCAGGCGCTGGAAGGCATACCGCGCGCTATTGTGCACGTCTACAACTCCACCTCGCCGGTGCAACGCGAGTGGGTGTTCGGCAGCGACCGCGCGGGCGTTAAGACCATCGCCTGCCATGGCGCCGACTGGGTCGCACGCGCCGCCTTGGACTATCCCGACACCGATTGGACCTTCCAATACTCGCCCGAGAGCTTCACCGCCACCGAGCTTGACTATGCCATCGAGGTCTGTAACGCCGTGGTCGACATCTGGCAGCCCACCCCCGCGCATCGCTGCATCCTTAATCTGCCGGCGACGGTCGAAGTGGCCAGTCCCAACATCTTTGCCGACCAGATTGAGGCCTTCGGTCGCAGCATCGACAGACGCGAGGCGATTATCCTCTCGGTGCATCCGCACAATGATCGTGGCGGCGCGGTCGCGGCTGGTGAGCTCGCCCTGCTGGCCGGCGCCGAGCGTGTTGAGGGTACCTTGCTCGGCAATGGCGAGCGCACCGGCAACCTGGATCTGGTCACCCTGGCGATGAATCTTTACAGCCAAGGCGTCGACCCCGGGCTTGATTTGTCCAATCCCGAGGAGATCATCGCCGTGGTCGAGGACTGCACCGACATCGCTACCCATCCGCGCCACCCCTGGGTCGGGGAGCTGGTCTACACCGCCTTTTCCGGCAGCCATCAAGACGCCATCGGCAAATGCCTGAAGCGCCAGCGCCCGGATGCGCCCTGGCAGGTCGCCTATCTGCCTATCGACCCAAGCGACATCGGCCGCGACTACCAGGCAGTCATTCAGGTTAACAGTCAGTCCGGCAAGGGCGGCATGGCGTTCCTGCTCGAGCGCGAATTCGGCTTGAATCTGCCCACCTGGCTGCGTCGCGAGCTCGCTCCCCTGGTGCAGCGCGCGAGTGAAGCGGCTGGCGGCCTGATCGACGCCCAAAGCATCCGCGATCTGTTCGTCGCTGAGTTCATCCGCGACCAGCACCCGGTCGCGCTACAAGGTTTGACGCTCAGGGCTCAGGGGCCGGACCAGCTCGAGCTGCGCTTTGGCACCGCCGGAGGCGAGCAGCGTGCGAGCGGCACCGGCGCCGGCGTGATTGAAGCCTTCAGCCAAGCCTGGACCAGCGCTTTCGGCCGCGACTTTGCCGTGATCGATTATCAGGAGCATGCCATCGGCGCCGGCACCGAGGCCGAAGCCGCCGCCTACGTGCTGATTGAGCAAGACGGCACCCGCCACGCCGGCGCAGCCATCGACCGTGACAGCTTGAACGCCGCCATCCGCGCGCTGGTCTCGGCGTTGAACCGGGCCGCGTTGGCCGAGGATGAAAGGACGCGCACAGCTCGGACAAGCGGGGAAGGGCATGCACGCAGCCAGCGGCAACCCGATCAGCGTTTGGCGGTCTGACGGCCCAGGGCTACCCTGGATGGAGTCGCAGTAGCACCCTGAAGCCAGAAAACGCATACTGGATCGGCGAAAAGCCGCTGCGACACCCGGGGTCGGTGAATGGACATATTGTTTCAGGATGACAGGCTGATAGCGGTGCACAAGCCGGCTCGCCTGCTGGTGCATCGCAGCCTGATCGACAAGGGCGCCAGTGAGTTCGCATTGCAGCTTGTGCGGGATATGATCGGCCAGTGGGTCTATCCCGTGCATCGCCTTGATCGGCCGACCTCTGGTGTCTTGCTGTTCGCGCGCGATCCGGCAACGGCACGCGCACTGGTTGCTCAGTTCAGCGCCGGTCGTGTCAGCAAAACTTACCGAGCGATTGTGCGCGGCCATACTGAAACTGCGGGAACAATCGACTACGCATTGCGCGAAGAAACCGACCGCATTGCCGATGCGCGCGCTGATCCGGACAAGCCCCCGCAACCAGCAGTGACACTGTATCGGCGCCTCGCCACTTTAGAGCTGCCCTATGCGGTGGGTCGCTATCGCACGGCGCGCTATTCGCTGCTCGAGCTGGAACCAAAAACCGGGCGCAGACACCAGCTGCGCCGACACCTGAAACACATATTTCACCCCATCATCGGCGATACCACCCACGGCGACGGACGGCACAACCAGTTCTTTCGCGAGCATTTCGGCAATCGGCGTTTGCTACTGGTCGCAACCAGACTGTGCCTGGACCATCCCGCTAGCGGTCAGCGTCTGACTATTGAGGCACCACCCGCCGATGACTTTCAGCGCGTTGTGCAAGCATTGGGGTTGACTGTATCTAATAACAGCTAAAGAGTCGGCGTCAATTTTGTCAGCCATGACCAAAAACAGGGGGCTCTGACAAGCATCTGGTTAGCGGCTGGCCCTTGGAATCAGCGCCCGGTCGCAGTCCAACGCCTAGGCCAGCACCCAAAGCTCATTAACCAAGAAGAATCTTGAGAGGGCCTCTGAATCCCATCCATGCCCGCGCTCTATACTGTATATAATGACAGTTTAAGAGTCGGTATCAACCTTGTCCGCCACGACTGCGAAAACCTGCTCCGATCATCCTGGTCTCGATTATGCGGAGCTGTGTTGCCAGAGCCATTTTTCGTTTCTCTCAGCCGCCTCCTCGCCAGAAGAACTGGTGGTTACGGCCAGCGCGCTGGGCTATCGGGCTCTGGCGCTGACAGATGCCTGCTCTCTGGCCGGCTGCGTGCGTGCTCATGTTGCGGCCCGGTCGCGGGGAATGGCGCTCATTATTGGCAGTCTGCTGGAGCTGGTCGATGGCCCGCAGCTGGTGGTGCTGGCGACAAATCTGGCCGGGTATCGTGAGCTTTCTACGCTGATCGCGCGCGGTCGTCGCCAAGCGCCGAAGGGCCGGTATCGGCTTGCGCGCGCTGATCTTGAACCCAGCCTCACGCACTGCCTGGCGATCTGGCTGCCGGATGCTGCGTCCTCGTCCGCCACATTGGCGGCAGGCCATGGGGCTTGGCTGCGCCAGCAGTTCCCCGGACGCGCCTGGCTTGGTATTGCGCTGCATCGCCAGGGGGATGACCGGGCCAGACTCGCCGAGCTGCTCGCGCTGGCCGAAGGCAGTCAGCTGCCGGCGGTTGCGGTCGGCGAGGTGCTGATGCACGCACCGGAGCGCGCACCTTTGCTTGATGCCTTGACCGCCATCCGCCACAACAGCCCGATTGCGCGCCTTGGCACCCGTCTGGCCGCGAATCGCGAGCGCCATCTGCGCCCGCGCGAACGCTTGGCGCGCCTCTACCCGCCAGAGTTGCTGCGCGAGACTCTGGTCATTGCCGAGCGTTGCCAATTCTCGCTCGCTGAGTTGCGCTATGAGTACCCGCAAGAAGTTGTGCCGGCGGGCCTGACGCCCATCGCCCATCTGCGCACCCTGACCGCAGCCGGTGCCGGGCGGCGCTGGCCGGATGGCGCGCCCGAGAAGGTCCAGCGCATACTCGCGCACGAGCTTGAGCTGATCGACGCACTCGACTACGCGCCCTTTTTCCTGACCGTCTTCGATATTGTCGAGTTCGCCCGCGCGCGCGGCATCCTGTGCCAGGGACGCGGTTCGGCGGCCAACTCGGCGGTCTGTTATTGCTTGAGTATCACGGAGGTTGATCCCTCGCGCATGGAATTATTGTTCGAGCGCTTCATCTCGCGCGAGCGCAACGAGCCGCCGGATATCGATGTCGACTTCGAACACCAGCGCCGCGAGGAGGTCATCCAGTACATCTATGCCAAGTATGGCCGCGACCGTGCGGCCCTGGCTGCCGAGGTGATTTGTTATCGGCCCAAAAGCGCGCTGCGCGATCTCGGCAAGGCACTCGGTCTGCCAGCGGACAGCATCGACAGGCTCGCCGGGCAGCGCCACTGGTGGGACGGACAGGCGCTGGACGAGGCGGAGCTGCGCGCCCATGGTCTCGACCCCGACAGTCGGCCGGTGCGCTGGCTCAAGCGGCTGCTGCCGGAGCTGATCGGCACGCCACGGCATCTGTCGCAGCATGTCGGCGGCTTTGTCATTAGCCGCGGGCCGCTAGCCGAGCTGGTGCCGATCGAGAACGCCGCCATGCCCGGGCGCACTGTGATCCAGTGGGATAAAGACGATATCGACGCACTCGGGCTGCTCAAGGTCGATTGCCTGGCGCTTGGCATGCTGAGCGCGATTCGCCGCGCGCTGGATCTAATCAGCGACTTTCGCGGTCGGCGGCTGACGATGGCCGATGTCCCGCCGGAAGACCCGGCGGTGTATCAGATGATTGGGCGCGCCGAGACCACCGGGGTATTTCAAATCGAATCGCGCGCGCAGATGGCGATGCTGCCGCGCATCAAGCCGGCCTGCTTCTACGACCTGGTGATCCAGATCGCCATCGTCCGGCCCGGGCCTATCCAGGGCGACATGGTGCACCCCTATCTGCGCCGGCGCGCGGGGCTGGAGCCCGTCAGCTACCCGTCCGAGGAGGTCCGCTCAGTGCTTGGGCGGACCTTGGGGGTGCCGATATTTCAGGAGCAGGTGATCAAGATCGCCATGGTCGCGGCTGGCTTCGACGCCGGCGAGGCCGACCGGCTGCGCCGTTCCATGGCTGCCTGGAAGAAGCGCGGGGGCTTGGGACATATCCGCCAGCGCCTGCTCGATGGCATGCGCGCACGCGGCTACGCACCGGCCTTTGCCGAGCAACTTTACCGGCAGATTTTGGGCTTTGGCGAATACGGATTCCCCGAGTCCCATGCCGCCAGCTTTGCGCTCCTGGTCTATGTCTCGGCCTGGCTGAAGTGCCAAGAGCCGGCCGCCTTCTTTGCCGCGCTCTTGAACAGCCAGCCGATGGGTTTTTATGCCCCGGCGCAACTGGTGCGGGCAGCCAAGGGACAGGGGGTCGAGGTGCGCCCGGCGGATGTGCGCCACAGCGACTGGGATTGCACGTTGGAGGCGGATGCGCGGGGTGCGCCGGCGCTGCGACTGGGCCTGCGTCTGGTCAAGGGGCTAGGCCGTGGCGGTGGCGAACGTCTGATCGCGGCGCGCGAGCTGGGGGGTTATTCCTCAGTGGCGGAGCTGGCCAGTCGCGCCCGGCTTGACCGGCGCGATCTGAACGCCCTGGCTGCCGCCGACTGCTTGCGCGGGCTGGCCGCAGATCGCCACCAGGCGGCCTGGCAGGTTAGCGGATATCAGGTGCCGCTACCACTGTTTCAGCAGGTCGAGGAGGCGGGGTCGGCGGATCCCTGCCCGACATTGGCGGCGCCGAGCGAAGGGGAAAACATCGTCGCTGACTATGCCAGCCTGGGCTTGAGCCTGCGTCGCCATCCGCTCGCCTTGCTGCGTCCGCGTCTGAACCAAAAACGGCTGCTGAGCGCGGCCGAGGCGGATCAAGCCATCAATGGCCTGTGCATCGAGACCGCCGGTCTCGTCATCAACCGCCAGCGCCCGGCCTCGGCGAATGAGGTGACCTTTGTGACCCTGGAGGACGAGACCGGCTTCGTGAATCTCATTGTCTGGCGCCAGATCGCCGAGTGCTATCGCCAACCGTTACTCAACGCCAGTCTGCTGCGGGTGCACGCGCAGGTGCAGCGCCAGAGCGGGGTAACGCACTTGATCGCCAGAACCCTGCACGATGAGACGACACTGCTGAATACCCTAGTGGGGCGTCTCCAATACCAGTCGCGGGATTTTCACTAAGTGAATTGGGGCGGGGCTGGGCTGGGATGTTGGAGGCGGCGCATGCGCGGACGATGTAATGGCTTGGGATCAGGCTATCCGCCGGATCCCGAGCCTTCTGGTCCATAAGGAGAATCAGCCATTGGCGGCGACGCGAAACCAGATGCCGGGCCGTGCTGCCAGACAAGCAGTCGCAAGGAGAACCTCAGGATTTGGTTTGATCGGCCACCGCACCATTTGGCCGTACTTCTGGTGCCTGCTTAGCTGCCTGAACCAGAGGTGCCTGAACCAGAGGTACCAGTGGATCCTTTTTTGTCGCCTTTGCCGTCGCCACTGCCTTTCTTGTTGCCGGGTTTTCCGCGACAATGGCCGGACACTGAAACCCCATCTTTGCGCTTGTATGGGTCCACCCAATAACACCCAGCTGTCGATTCACAGGCTGGCTTTTCCATGCCTTTGCAAGTCGCCGCCAGTGCATTTCCTGTCGCGGCGAAACCGAGTGCCGCAGTTAGAAAGACCGTCGTAACAATAAGTTTGTTGCGAAACATGGATATTTCCTCCTAGCAATGAGTGATGGATTCGGCAATATAATCACGTCTGAACACTTTGGGAGGCCAGAGCCTAACACGAGAAACTCATCCGGGGCAAAACTCAAAAGGAAAATTATTTTTCCTATTCGTGGTTGCTTGCGGTCAGTATCAGCGTCTTGGACGCATCGATACCAGACCCCGACACAGGGGCCTGTTTTGCGTCCGGCAAAATCTTCGGTTGCTTGGACATTCCCGACACGAACGCGCAAAATTCAGGGTCTTTCCCTCAGGCGTGCCAAGTGCGCGCCTGGCGACTTACGAACTCCCAAACCAGACAAGAACACCATGGCGCAATACATCTACACCATGAATCGGGTCGGCAAGGTGGTGCCGCCCAAGCGCGTGATTCTGCGCGACATCTCCCTGTCCTTTTTCCCCGGTGCCAAAATCGGCGTGCTGGGGCTGAACGGCTCCGGCAAGTCTTCGCTGCTGCGCATCATGGCGGGCATCGATACCGAGATCGAAGGCGAGGCGCGCCCCCAGCCCGGTATCAAGGTCGGTTTTCTGTCGCAGGAACCACAGCTCGACACGGCCAAGGACGTGCGCGGCAATGTCGAGGAGGCGGTCGCCCCTATCAAGCAGGCGCTGGAGCGACTCGACGCCGTATATGCCGCCTATGCCGAGGAAGACGCCGATTTTGATGCCCTGGCTAAAGAGCAGGCGGAGCTGGAAGATTTGATTCAGGCGACCGACGGGCACAATCTGGACCGCACGCTGGAGGTGGCCGCCGATGCGCTGCGCCTGCCGCCCTGGGAGGCGGATGTGGCCAAGCTCTCTGGAGGCGAGCGGCGGCGCGTAGCGCTTTGCCAATTGCTGTTGTCCAAACCCGACATGCTGCTGCTCGATGAGCCCACCAACCATCTCGATGCCGAGTCCGTCGCCTGGCTGGAACGCTTCCTGCATGACTACCCCGGCACCGTGGTCGCCGTGACCCATGATCGCTACTTCCTGGATAACGTCGCCGGCTGGATTCTGGAACTCGACCGTGGCCACGGCATCCCCTGGGAGGGCAACTATTCCTCCTGGCTCGAACAGAAGGAGAATCGCCTGGAGCTCGAACAGAAGCAGGAGGCTTCGCGCATTAAGGCGATGAAACAGGAACTGGAATGGGTGCGCACCAATCCCAAGGGCCGTCAGGCCAAGAGCAAAGCGCGTCTCGCGCGCTTCGATGAGCTGCAATCGCAGGAATTCCAGACCCGCAACGAGACCAATGAGATTTACATCCCGCCAGGCCCGCGCTTAGGTGATCTGGTCATTGAGGCGAATGGGCTGGGCAAAGCCTATGGCGAGCGGCTGCTGTATGAGAATCTGTCATTCAATCTGCCCAAGGGCGGCATTGTTGGCGTGATTGGCCCGAACGGTGCTGGCAAGACCACGCTGTTTCGCATCCTCACCGGCAAGGAGCAGGCCGACTCAGGTGAACTCCGCGTCGGCGAGACGGTGGAGATCGCTTACGTCGATCAGAGCCGCGACGCGCTCGATGACAGCAAGACGGTGTGGGAGGATATTTCCGACGGATTAGACAATATCGTCGTCGGACGCTTTGAGATGCCCTCGCGTGCCTATGTAAGCCGTTTCAATTTCAAAGGTTCGGATCAGCAAAAGCGCATCGGCGATCTCTCGGGCGGCGAACGCAACCGGGTGCATCTGGCCAAGCTACTGAAAAGCGGCGGCAACCTGCTGCTGCTCGATGAGCCGACCAACGATCTGGATGTCGAGACCCTGCGCGCGCTCGAGGAAGCCCTGCTGACCTTCCCCGGCTGCGCGGTGGTTATCAGCCATGATCGCTGGTTCCTGGACCGCATCGCCACCCACATCCTGGCGTTCGAGGGCGACTCGCAAGTGACCTGGTTCGAGGGCAACTACGCCGACTACGAGGCCGACCGCCATCGCCGCCTGGGCGACGAGGCCGATCAGCCGCACCGGATCAAATATCGGCCGCTGCATGCCTGACACCTAGACCCTTTCCAATGAGCGAGAAGAAGAAATTCCTCAAGCGCGCGACCCGATTGATGAAGCGGGTGGAGGCCCTGTTACCGGCGCCACCGGAAACGCCGGACTTTGATGCCCAGAGCTTCCGCTGGCGCGGCGGCGGGCGGGACGGTCGGCTCGAGGCCGTGCGCCGCCCGCACCGCTTGGCGCTGGATGACCTGCTTTGCATCGAGCATCAACGCGCAGTCATTGAGCGCAATACCCGGCAGTTTCTGGGCGGCCGCACGGCAAACAATGTGCTGTTGTGGGGCTCGCGCGGCACCGGCAAGTCCTCGCTGATCAAAGCCATTTTTACCACCTATGCCGACCAGGGCCTGCGGCTGATCGAAGTCGACAAGGCGGACCTGATCGACCTGCCCTATCTGCTCGAGGCCATCGACGGGCGCGAGGAGCGCTTTATCGTCTACTGCGACGACTTGTCCTTCGAGGCATCCGAGTCCAGCTACAAAACGCTCAAGGCCGTACTCGATGGCTCCATCAGCGCGCCGCCGGACAACCTGCTGATCTATGCCACCTCCAACCGCCGTCATTTGCTGCCCGAGTTTCAGCAGGAGAACCAGCAGGCGCACCTGATCGACGGCGAGATCCATCTCGGCGAAAGCACCGAGGAGAAAATCTCCCTGTCGGATCGCTTTGGTCTCTGGCTGTCCTTTTATCCTTTCAGTCAGGAGCAGTATCTGCGCGTGGTGCATCACTGGCTCGAACGCCTCAATGATGCCCAATCGGTTGCCGCGCCGGCCAACCTTGAGGTCATCAACCGCAAAGCCCTGCAGTGGGCACTAACCCGTGGCTCGCGCAGCGGCCGAACCGCCTGGCAGTTCGCGCGCGATTTCGCCGGGCGGCTGCCGTCCGACCACTGAAGCGGGTGCAAATCAGCGCGACGGGCATTGAAATTCCTGCCGCCTCCGCTGATCTGTTACGAAGAGAGCTGGCCGCGACGACCGCCGGGGCACTCGCTTTGCGTCCATTGCCTGAGCGCCCCGCTGCCTGAGCGCCAAGGAGCACAGAATCCATGTCCCGCGATGCCAATGAAAATTTGACGACCCCAAGGCTCGCCATGCCACCGCAGACTCACACGACCGACGGCCAGCCGCGCTTGGTTGGGGTCGAGATTGAGCTCGGCGGCCTGACGCTTGAGCAGACTGCAATTTTGCTCATCGATCATCTCGGCGGCGAGCTTTCTGCTAGCGGTGACTATGAGGCAACCATTCGCGGCGATTCTGCTGGCGACTGGCGCGTGGAGCTCGACTTCGAGTTGCTGAAGGAGCTTGGCCGCCGGGAGCGCGGCCGCGAAGCGGCGGAGGCCCCATTGGAGAGCCTGGTCAAGGACGGCGTCGAGCAGATGCTCAAGCTGGTGGCCGAGCCTGTGGTGCCGGTAGAAATTGTCAGCCCACCGCTGCCGTTTGAGCGTCTGAAAGACTTCCAGGCGTTGATCGTCCGGCTGCGTGAGGCCGGTGCTCAGGGCACTGGCGAGAATCCCATCTATGCCTTCGGCCTGCATCTGAATCCGCAGCCGCCGGCGCTCGACACCCGCACCTTGCTTGCCACATTTAAGGCTTTTCTGTGCTTGGCCGACTGGCTGCGCAAGCGCGCCAAGATCGATATCACACGACGCCTGACGCTCTTCGCCGAGCCCTTCGCGAAAGACTATGTGCGCCAGGTCATCGCGCCTGATTATTGGCCAGATCAGGCCGCCTTCATCGAGGATTATCTGAGCGCGAACCCGACGCGCAACCGCGAGCTTGATATGCTACCGCTGTTCGCGCATCTCGATGACGACCGCGTCAGAGAGCGGGTCTCCGATACCCGGGTGCAGGCGCGCCCGACCTTTCATTATCGTCTGCCCAACTGCGAAATCGACCAGCCCGACTGGAGCCTGCACCATGCCTGGAACGACTGGGTCGAGGTCGAGCGCCTGGCCGCTGAGCCCAAGCGGCTCGACGCCATTTGCCGGGCCTATCACGACCGTCTGGAACAACCGCTCGGTGGCCTGCTCAACCCGGGGCAGGATGACTGGGCGCAGGTAGCGGAGCAATGGCTGAGCACGAACCGCGCCCTCTAATCGGCATTACCGGCCCGCGCCACGGCGCCTTGATGCCGCGCGGACTGGTGGCACTCGGGATCTGGCTGGCGGGCGGACATCCGCGTCAGCTCTATCCGGGCGATGCGCCTGAGAAGCTCGAGCGCTTGGCCGGGCTGGTGGTCACCGGCGGTCATGATGTCGACCCGGTGCTTTATGCCGCCGCGCCCGAAGTCACGCCAAAAATCGACACCGAGCGCGACCGCTTCGAAGCCGCAGCCATCGACCGTATGCTCGAACGCCGGCGCCCGCTGCTCGGCATCTGTCGCGGTGCCCAACTGCTGAACGTCCGTCGCGGCGGCAGCCTGTTTCAAGAGCTGCGCTCCAGACGCAAGCACACCTCCAACCGCTGGACCATTTTTCCGCTCAAGACGCTGCTGCTCGAGCGAGATAGCGCACTGCATGCGCGTATTGGCTGCGATCGCTGCCGCATTAATAGTTTGCACAATCAAGGCATCGACCGGCTCGGTGAGGGCCTGCGCATCGCCGGGCGCGATCTTGACGGCATCGTGCAGGCAGTGGAAGACCCGACCGCCCGCTATGTGCTTGGCGTGCAGTGGCACCCGGAGTTTCTGCTGTATCTTTCCCGTCAACGCCGGCTGTTCCAGGGTCTCATCGCTGCGGCCCACGACCCAAGCTGATACGCGAGCCCGATCAGCCTCCGATCTGCGCCAGAGCAGTACCTGATCAGCCGGCCCGCAGCTGGACCAGAACCACCCATGGATGTCTATCTCGGTCTTTTCGCCGTTTCCTTTGTGGCCGCCACCCTGCTGCCGGCCTACTCAGAGGTCGTCTTCGCCGGCCTCCAGGCCGCCGGCCATGACCCCTGGGCACTCTGGGCCTGGGCGACCGCCGGCAACACCCTGGGTGCTGCGCTCAACTGGGTGATCGGGCGCTGGCTGCTGCGGTTTCAGGACCGGCAGTGGTTTCCCTTCAAAGGGGCGGGACTCAAAACCGCCCAGCGTTGGTTTCAGCGCTGGGGGGTTTGGTCGCTGCTGCTTGCTTGGGCGCCGGTGGGCGGCGATGCCCTGACCTTTGTCGCCGGGCTGATGCGGGTGCGCTTTCCGGTCTTTTTGCTGCTGACCGCGACCGGCAAAGGGCTACGCTACGCGGTGCTGCTGGGCCTGGTTGGAATTGGGCGACAACTTTGGTCATCGTCATAGCTATCCCGCGTCCTTGCGATAGCTGTCGCGTCTCGCAGGCAGATACTTTCGCCCCCATCTGATCAGGCAAGAGACGCAATTTCACCTGACTGATCTGGATTTGCCCATGAAACATAGTCCATTTGTGCCCGATTTCGAACAGCTCCCAAAAATCGTCCCCATCTTTCCGCTGCCCGGCGCCGTGGTGCTGCCCGGCGTGCAACTGCCGCTCAACATCTTCGAGCCGCGCTACCTGAACATGGTGCGCCAGGCGCTGGCCGACCAGCACATCATCGGCATGGTGCAGCCTGCGGCGAGTGACGCCGAGACCAGCGACGCCATTCATCGCATCGGCTGCGCCGGGCGTATCACCTCTTACAGCGAGACCCATGATGGGCGCATCGTGCTGGTGCTGACCGGCTTCTGCCGCTTTCGCGTGCTCGAGGAAGTGGAATCCCTGGCCGGCTGCCGCCGCGTGCTGGTGAGTTGGGAGGAATTTGCCGGCGATTACAACAGTGATCAGCCTAAACTCTTTGATCGCGAGTTGTTTATTGGCTCCCTGCGTAGCTTCTGCACCCGCCGCCAGGTGGAGATTCCCTGGGACGAC
The DNA here is from genome assembly GCF_033954835.1 of Thiorhodovibrio frisius. Lineage (NCBI taxonomy): Bacteria > Pseudomonadati > Pseudomonadota > Gammaproteobacteria > Chromatiales > Chromatiaceae > Thiorhodovibrio > Thiorhodovibrio frisius. The sequence continues at coordinate 4,934,889 of NZ_CP121471.1, read as the reverse complement.
ATTGCCAGCATGGCCGATGACGACATGGTCAACCTGCTCTGCGCCCACCTGCCACTGGACGTCGGCGACAAGCAGGCGCTGATCGAAACCGTGGCCCTTCAGGAGCGCGCCACGCTGATGCGCGGGCTGATGGATATGTCGGCTCTGTCAAGCAGCGACGGCACCGTGCAACGGCACTAGATGCGCACAAGGGTTGCGCACAGGCCGCTTGAAATTTATCAACCTCACCACTATTCGCTGATTAATGATAGGGTTAAATTGAGGATACGAACATGGCAGTTACCCTGACAGATGCCGCAGCACGGCATATCTCCGGAATGATCGACAAACGCGGACATGGTCTTGGTATTCGCATTGGCACCAAGAAAAGCGGCTGCACCGGCTTTGCCTACGAAGTGGATTACGCCGACCAGGTCGACGACAGCGATCAGATATTCGAAAGCCACGGTGTTAAAGTCATCGTGGACGCGGACAGCCTGCCGCGCATCGACGGTACCGAGGTGGATTTCGTCAAGTCCAGCTTGCTGAACGAGGGTTTCGAGTTCCGCAACCCCAATGTGAAGGACGCCTGCGGCTGCGGCGAGTCCTTCAACGTCTGAACCGCCACCCGCAATCTGCTATATCCAAACCACATGGGACTTCGGCAAGTGTTGGGCCGGGCACCGGCCCAATACCGAAAACCTGTTTGCGATGGCTATATGTCGTGATCGACCGACTTCCAGCTCACCAGAACCTGACGACGACCCGCCCATGACCAGTTCAGCATCAGCACAGCCATCGGCCAGCGAGCAAATCGCCGAGATCATCGACACCTTCGAGCTGCTCGGGGACTGGGACCAGCGCTACGAGTATCTGGTCGAAATCGGCGAAAAGCTCACCCCCATGGATCCGGCGGCCAAAACGGATTCCAATCTGGTGAAAGAGTGCATGAGCACCGTGCATGTCGCCCCCAGTCCGGATGGCAACGGCCAGCTGAGCTATCAAGGCGATTGCGACACCGCCATCATCAAGGGGGTGGTGGCGCTGCTGGTGGGCTTGTTCAGCGACAAGACCCCGGCGGAAATCGAGGCCCTGGATGTCGATGAGCTCTTCACCGGGCTGCAACTCGAAGAGCACTTAAGCCCGAACCGCCACGTTGGCGTCTATGCCATCGTGAACAAGATGAAAGGTCAGGCACAAGCATTCGCCTGAAACGCCAGTGCTGCAGATTTGGTCCTGGGAATCCGCGCCCCTTCGGCAACCTGGTTCAGCAACTCCGGTCGCAAGCGCAACCGCTGAACAAGTACCGACGCAGAAAAGCCAACATCACCTCACGCACCCGCGCGCTATCCGCTGGGGCGATTCGCGTTCGCAACATTCGTTGACGCCTGCCTGATATCAAACTCAAACATTCCGTCAAGCCCCAAGCCGATGTCCTAGGGCTTTTTTCGTCTGTGTCTGCGGATGAAGCGGTTGCTGCAATCAACCCTTGGGCGGCCTCGCCGTCATTTCAGCCCGAAATGCCGGTGCATTTTCGCGTTAAAGTCTTAACGCCACCGCCGTCGGTGCCAGATAATGGGCGTACATTTTTGGCGGCAGCAGCCTGCGGACGCGGCTTTGCTTTTCGTTGCTGACCGCTGACGCTTTTTCGCCCGCAACCCAACAAGGGACATTATGACTCAGGTTCGCGACATTCTCGTCACCAGCGCTTTGCCCTATGCCAATGGGCCCATTCATATCGGCCATCTGGTCGAGTACATCCAGACCGACATCTGGGCGCGTTTCCAGAAGATGCGCGGTCACAACTGCTGGTACGTCTGCGCCGACGATGCCCATGGCACGCCCATTATGCTCAAGGCGCGCGCCGAGGGCATCTCCCCGGAGGCGCTGATCGAACGGGTTGCAGCCGAACACCAGGCGGATTTTGTCGCCTTTCGCGTCGGCTTCGACAATTATCACTCGACCCACTCGCCCGAGAACCGCCATTTTGCCGAACTGATCTACAGCCGCAACCGCGACCAGGGCCATATCGCCCAGCGCGAAATCGAGCAGGCCTATGATCCGGTGGAGAAGATGTTCCTGCCGGATCGCTTCATCAAGGGCGAGTGCCCCAAGTGCGGCGCGCCGGACCAGTATGGCGACAACTGCGAGGCCTGTGGTGCCAGCTACTCCCCGGCGGAGCTAAAAAACCCGCGCTCAGCGGTCTCTGGTGCGGCGCCGGAGATGCGCCGCTCGGAGCATTATTTCTTCAAGCTCGCGGACTTTGAGCCCATGCTGCGCGACTGGACGCGCGGCGGCGGCCTGCAAAAGCAAGTCGCCAACAAGCTTGATGAGTGGTTCGACGCCGGTTTGCAGGAATGGGATATCTCGCGCGACGCGCCTTACTTTGGCTTTGAGATCCCGGACGCGCCGGGCAAGTTTTTCTACGTCTGGCTCGATGCGCCTATCGGCTACATGGCGAGCTTTCAGCACCTGTGCGAGCGCACGCCCGGGCTGGAGTTCGACCACTTCTGGGCGCCCGACTCCCCTGCCGAGGTCTATCACTTTATCGGCAAGGATATTATCTACTTCCACGCCCTGTTTTGGCCGGCGATGTTGACAGGCGCTGACTTCCGCGCACCCACGGCTGTCTTTGCCCATGGCTTTTTGACCGTCGATGGGCAGAAGATGTCGAAATCACGCGGGACCTTCATCAAGGCGCGCACCTATCTCGACCATCTCAACCCTGAGTATTTGCGCTATTACTTCGCCGCCAAGCTCGGTCCTGGCGTGGATGATATCGACCTGAGCCTGGAGGATTTTCAGGCACGGGTGAATGCCGATTTGGTCGGCAAAATCGTCAATATCGCCAGCCGCACCGCGTCTTTCATCCATAAGCGGTTCGTCGGCCGCCTCGCCGCGACCCTGCCCGAGCCGGCGCTCTTCGCCGAGTTCGCCGCCGCCGGTGAGAGCATTGCCGCCGCCTACGACAAGCGCGAACTGGGCCGAGCCATGCGCGAGATCATGGCACTGGCTGACCGCGCCAATCAGTACATCGACGAACAGGCGCCCTGGGTGATCGCGAAAGACCCAAGTCGCGAGGCCGAACTGCACGGTGTCTGCACCCAGGGGCTCAATCTGTTTCGGCTGCTGATCGGCTGGCTGCGCCCGGTGCTGCCCGGCACTGCCGAGGCGGCCGAAGCCTTCCTGCGCATCGCGCCACTGACCTGGGATGCACTGCCCAAGCCGCTGTTGGATCATCAGGTGGAGAAGTTCAAGCCGCTGATGACGCGCATCGAGCGCAGCCAGATCGATGCCATGCTGGCGGCCTCGCGCGCGGATCTGGCTGGAACGCCGGCAACGGGCGCGGCCAACCAGCCTGCCGTCGCCAGCCTGGACCCGCCGCTCGCGGACACCATCGATTACGACAGCTTTGCCCAGGTTGATTTGCGCATTGCCCGGATTCTCGAGGCGAGCCTGGTTGAGGGCGCGGATAAATTGCTACGCTTGCGCCTGGATCTCGGCGGTGAGGAGCGTCAGGTGTTCGCTGGCATTCGCGCGGCTTATGTGCCTGAGTCCCTGACCGGGCGCCTGACGGTGATGGTGGCCAATCTCGCCCCGCGCAAAATGCGCTTTGGGGTGTCCGAGGGCATGGTGCTGGCAGCCGGGCCGGGCGGAAAAGACATTTTTCTGCTGTCTCCGGACAGTGGCGCCATGCCGGGGATGAAGGTCAAGTAGGCGGTCAATTGCCCCGATGTGAGCCTGAAGCCGCCGCCTCTTGAGCTATAGCTACCTCAGGCTCAGCCCCCTTCGACCGGGCCGGCGCTGCGCGGTTTTTTGCGCGGGCGTCTGGCCGGTTTGCGCCGTGGTGGGCTGCTCGGGGCCGGTGCGCCGGCACTGACCGCTGCATGCGCATCTCCACCATTGCCGTGCACGTTTGGGCCTTTCTTGGCGTTGGTCTTGGCGTTGGCCTGACCAGCGGGATGACCATTCGGGCGCGCACCATTGGGACGGCCAGCGTTGCCACGGCCGCCATTGGCTCGAGCAGTACCGTTGGAGCGTGCCGGTCGCGGGCGCGACTGTTCAGCCGCAGCGCGTTCGCCCCCAGGCAGGGGAGCTAGGCGATTGGCGGGCGCGAGCATGATCTCAAGTTCATTGAGTTCATCCCACTGCTCATCGGTTCTGTCTTGATCCGGAATGGCCCTGAGCGCACGCAGACGGCGGCGCGGGGAAGTCATTTGGCTTTCAATCATGGAGCGATAGACTCAGCGCACGGCTGATCTCTCAACGATTCCGATTGGTCGGTTATTACAAGCCTGTCGGGACTGCCAGGTAGCGCTGAGGCGCCCGGGAAGAACCCTGCGACAGTTCATTAATCCTGATTGGACATAAGGTTCAATCAGGCGCGGGTGACGAGACCCGCTTTTATCAGCTCAGGTATCAGCTCAGGACGCGCGCATGGCCCAACACTGGATGGATCCATGGCGTTTTTCCTGGCAAGGCCGGCCTGACACAGGGCGCCGGGGTCGGGTTGTAAGCCCGGGCGGGTGCGGCGCGCAGTGGTTGGCGGCATAGCGGCAGAGCAATTTTTGCTGTGCCTCCTCTTACCATAGCAAAGCTTGAGCAAGTGCGCAGGCTCAGTTCGCATTCCGGAGCGGAAAAAATTTCGCTTGCTAGGGTGATGCCTGCGGCCAAAAGCCGGTCAGAATCTCGAAAGGCTGCTAAGATTGTTGCTGAATGATATGAAAAATAACCTATAATTATCGGGAGCACCATCTCCATGGTTGGCCAACAATGCTGTATTCCCGGCGCCGGAGAAAAAAAGACATGCTGAAGAATTTGACCATCGGCTCGCGCATCCTGCTCGGCTCCGTGCTGATTTTGTTGGTTACCCTGGGTGTGCTGCTGCCGGTTCAGCTTGGCAAGCTGAGCGACATTACCACTGAAAACCAGACCTGCTTCGCCCGCAGCATGTTCCAGGCCTTCGAGGCCGCCCTGAAAGACCAGGGCAATCTCGCGCTCGCGCTCAGTGCGGCCCAGGCCAATCGGCCGGAAATACAGCGCGCCTTCGCCGCAGGGGATCGCGAACGCCTGCTCGAATTGACCGAGGCCGAATTCGCACACCTGAAGGACGCGCAGAACGTGCGCCAGTTCCAATTTCTGACGCCACCGGCAACATCCTTTCTGCGTGTGCATATGCCGGAAAAGTACGGCGATGATCTCAGTGACATGCGCGGTACCGTGGTGACTGCCAACCAGACGCGCAAGCCTGTGGTTGGGCTGGAACGCGGGGTCGCCGGGTTGGGCGTGCGCGGCGTTTCTCCCATGTTCTACCAGGGGCAGCATCTTGGTGTGGTGGAATTTGGTATCTCTTTCGGGCAGCCATTTTTTGACGCCTTCCTCACAGATTTTCAGGTGCCGAGTGCCCTGCATCTGGCCAAGGATCGCGGCTTCGAGACCTTTGCCAGCACCATCACCGGCGGCACCCTGCTGAAGCCCGAAGAGTTGCGCGCAGTCCTCAATGGCGAGATTATCACCCGCCCGGCCCATGTGGGTGAGCAGCCAGTGCTCATCTATGCACGCGCAATTGAGGACTACTCGGGCAAGTCGATCGGCGTGGCAGAATTGCTGGTTGACCGTACCACCGCAGCCAAGGCTTACCGCGATGCCCTGACCACCGAACTTGGCATCAGCGCGTTCATGCTCTTAGTCGGTATCGGTATTGCCTTAAGCGTCAGCAAAAGCATTACCGGTCCCTTGCGCACCACTGTCGGGCGCCTGCATGACATCGCCGCCGGTGACGGTGACCTGACCCAACGCCTCGACGCCGACGGCCGCAACGAACTTGCGGACCTAGGGCGGGCTTTTAACGGCTTTACCGACAAAATCCAGACCCTGGTGCGCGATATCGCCGGCGCGTCCTCCCAACTTGCCTCGGCCGCCGAGGAGCTGTCCCTGACCAGCGGCGAGACCTCCGAGCACGTCGGTCGCCAGCAGCACGAGATCGACCAGGTCGCGACCGCCATCAACCAGATGACCGCCACCGTGGAGGAAGTCGCCCGCCATGCTGCGGAGGCTGCTCGAGCCACTCAGGAAACCGACCGCGAAACCCGTGCCGGCACCGACGTGGTCGGCAAGACCATTGAGGCCATTGAGGCGGTCGCGCGCGAGGTCGAGAGCGCTAGTGCGATTATTTCGCGGCTGTCCGCCGACAGCGTCGAAATCGGCGCCGTGCTCGATGTGATTCGAGGTATCGCCGAGCAGACCAACCTGCTTGCGCTCAATGCCGCCATTGAGGCCGCGCGCGCCGGCGAACAGGGCCGTGGCTTCGCCGTGGTGGCCGATGAGGTGCGCACCCTGGCCAGTCGTACCCAGGTCTCAACCCAGGATATTCAAGAGAAAATCGAACGGGTGCAGACCGGCTCCAACAACGCCGTGGCGGCGATGGAGCAGGGCCAGTCGAAAGCGGGCGAGGCGGTCGAGCAGGCCAAGCACGGTGGCGAGTCGCTGCAAACCATCAACCAGGCAGTTTCAAGCATCACCGACATGAACCACCAGATCGCCAGTGCGGCCGAGGAGCAGAGCGCCGTGGCCGAAGAGATCAATCGCAATATCCACACCATCTCCGAGGCCGTGGATCAGTCCTCCACGGGTGCCGCGCAGATCAGCAGTGCCAGCGAGGAACTCGCCCAACTCGCCGCCCGTCTACAGGAGCTGGTTGGTCAGTTCCGGGTCTGAAGGTCAGGCAGGCTGGCCACTGTGGTTTCGATCCAGTCCTCTGCCAGACGATTGATCTCGGCCGCGCTGCGATTCTGACTGGAAATCGGCGCGCCGACCACCAGGTGAATGCAGCCGGGCCTTTTTGTGAAGGCGCGGCGCCCCCAGAAGACGCCTGAGTTGTGCGCGATGGGCAGGACATCGGTGCCGGTGCGCTCGGCGAGCTTGGCACCGCTGATGTTGTAGCGTCCGCGCTCTCCGGGAGCGACGCGCGTCCCCTCAGGAAAAAGCACCACCCAGCGATTCGCTTTCAGGCTGATTTCGCCTTGCGTCAACACCTGCTTAAGTGCCTGCCTTGGCGAGTTGCGGTCAATGGCGATGGGGTGAAAACGACCCAGCGCCCAGCCGAAGAAGGGAATGGATAGCAGTTCGCGCTTTAGCACCCATGCCTGGCGGCAGGGAAACAGGGGGCGAAGCGCGACGGTTTCCCAAGCTGATGAATGTTTGGACAGAATCACCACCGCATGATCTGGCAGATGCTCGCGCCCGCTCACCTTGATGTCCAGTCCACAGATAACTCGCAGCAATACGAGAGAGGTGCGCGACCATGCGTTGCCGAGGTGGCCCAGCGCGCACTCGGACACGATGGGCGAGGCCAGCACGATGGCGATGCTGTAGCCGATGCTGACAGCACTAAAAAAGAGGTTAAAAATGGCGGAGCGAAGATAGAGCATGGGCTTTCAGAACTGGCTAGTGTTCTTGCAGCAGCGCGTCGACTGCTGCGAAGAGATCGGGAAATTGCTCGACATGATTGAGCTCGACGCCATGGGTTGCCAGGGTGCGCTTGCCTTTGCCGGTGTGGACCAGCAGCGGGCGTGCGCCGACCGCCATGGCCGCTTGCACATCGCGCAAGGCATCGCCAATCACCGGCACGCCGGTGAGCGATACCCCAAAGCGGCGCGCCAGGGATTCTAGCAGCCCGGTGCGGGGTTTGCGGCAGGTGCAGCCATTGTCCGGGCGATGCGGACAGTAGGCGATGGCCTCAATGCGCGCGCCTACCGTGGCGAGTTCCCGGGTCATTTTCTGGTGGATGAGCGCGAGTTGGTCGTGATCGAACAGGCCGCGTCCAATGCCAGACTGATTAGTGGCGACTGTGACTGTCCAGCCGGCGTTGTTCAGCCGCGCAATCGCCTGGGGGCTGTTGGGAATGGACTGCCACTCATCAGGTGATTTGATGTAGGCGTCCGAGTCCTGGTTGATGACGCCGTCGCGGTCGAGGATGACAAGCTTCACACTCATGCGCGCCCAGAATCTTGCTGCCCGGGATCTTGTTGCTCGGGGTTGTCCTTGAAGGCAGACACGCGGATGCGACCGCTAATCATGCGCGCTTCGCGCAGGTCAAGCTTGGCCATTTTCTGCCAGAAGGCGGTTTTCAGATCGACATCGGCGGAGATGGCGGTGCCGAGCAGCAGGATGCAGAGATCGGCGATTTCCTCGGCCAGGTGTTCATAGGCTTTGCCCTTAGTTACACTGGCGGAAATTTCGCCGAGTTCCTCGGTCATTAGCGCGATGCGATAGACCATATCCTCGCCGCCAGTCTCGCGAAAGCGGTGTTTGTCATGAAATGCCTGCACCGCCGCCAGCATGGCGTCGTAGGAGTCGGGGTTTGCTGTTTTGTCAGCCATAGTCAGGGTGAGATGAGGTGATTTATTGCAATTTTGCGATATCCGCAATCCGCAGGAACAGCTGTTGGAGCTGCTCGAGCAAGGCGAGCCGATTGTCGCGAAGTTGCGGGTCTTCGGCCATCACCATGATGGCGTCGAAAAAGGCATCGACAGGTTCGCGCAATCCCGCCAGCGCGATCAGGGCGCCCGCGTAGTCGCCGCTTGCGAGCCGGGGTTGCAGTTCGGCCTCGACGGCCGCCACGGCCCCGGCGAGCTTGCGCTCCTCGGGCTCGCGCAGGACATCGGCATCAAGCTGGCGGGCGGCTGCCGGGGCCTTTTTGAGAATATTGGCGATGCGCTTGTTCGCGGCGGCCAGCGCGGCGGATTCGGGCAGGCGGCTGAAGGCTTCTACCGCGCGCACCCGCCGGTCGATGTCCGCCGGTGCGCTGATCCCAAGGCTGAGCACGGCGGCAACGCGATCACCGGCGATGCCCTGATCCTGATAGTAGGCGCTGAGCCGTTCCAAACAGTAGCTGAGCACTTCATCGACCACAGCGGGTGCGCCGACGGCGGCGGGGAAGGCCTCCGCGCTCTGGCGGAGCAGGTCTTTAAGGTCCAACTCCAGAGGGATTTCGATCAGCAGCCGCAGTACCCCGATGGCGGCGCGGCGCAGACCGTAGGGGTCTTTCACGCCAGTGGGACGCTCGCCGATGGCAAAAACGCCGACCAGGGTGTCTAGCCGATCAGCTAGTGCGAGCGCCTGGCCAAGCGGAGTCGCGGGCAGTTGGTCTCCGGCCTGGCGCGGCAGATATTGTTCCGCCATGGCGTTCGCGATGGCGGCCGACTCGCCGCCGTGCTGGGCGTAGTAGCGCCCGATGATGCCCTGCAGGCTGCCGAATTCGCCCACCATCAGGGTGACCAGATCGCACTTGGCGAGCTGGGCCGCGCGTTCTGCTTCGGCGGGGTCCAGGCCCATCGGCGTGGCTATGGCGCCGAGCACTCTTGCGACTCGCCCAGCGCGTTCGGCCAGGGAACCGAGCTTGTCTTGAAACACCACATCGGCCAGCTTGGGGATGCGGCTTGCGAGCGGCTCCTTGAGGTCTTGTTCCCAGAAAAAACGCGCATCGGCAAAGCGCGGGGTGATCACCCGCTCGTTGCCGGCGCGCACCAGGTCCGGCTCGCGGCTGTCGATATTGCAGATGGTAATGAAACAGGGCAGCAGGGCGCCGTCAGTGCCGAAGACCGGAAAGTACTTCTGGTTTTTCTGCATGGTTTCGATCAAGACCTCGGGCGGCACTTCCAGAAAAGCTGCATCGAAGCGCCCGAGCAGCGCTACCGGCCATTCGCACAGCGCGGTGACTTCATTGAGCAGCGCATCAGTTGGACGCGTCTGTCCGCCAGCACTGGCAGCGAGCGCGCTGACCTGCTCGGCAATGCGGGCGCGGCGGGCGGCGAAATCCGGCTCCACCCAGCCCTGCTCGCGCAGCAGACGGTCGTAGTCGCACGGATGGGGAATGGTGATGGGCGCGGGCGCGTGAAAGCGATGCCCGCGGGTCTCCCGGCCGATGGGCAGGCCCATGACCTCACCCGCGATGAGCTGATCGCCCAACAGGGCGCAAATCCAATGCACCGGCCGCACGAACGCCGCCTCGCCCGCGCCCCAGCGCATCCGTTTGGGGATGGGCAGGGCGGCCAGGGCCTGCTCGGTCAGTTCTGGCAGTAATTCGGCCGCAGCGCGACCGGGGATGCTCTGTTCATGCACCAGCCAGGCGCCCTTGTCGGTCTCGAGGCGACCGAGTGCATCAATCTCGACTCCGCAGGAGCGCGCGAAGCCGAGCGCGGCCTGGGTGGGCTGCCCCTCGGCATTGAAGGCCGCTGCCAGCGCCGGGCCGCGGCGAGTCTGGTGTTGATCGGGCGCGGCCAGGGCGAGATCGGCGATGCGCACTGCCAGCCGGCGCGGGGTGGCGAAGCCTTCCACCGTGCCATGGGTCAGCTGATGCTCGGCCAGACGTTTGACGAGTTCTTCGCGCATGGCGGTGGCTAGGCGTGGCAGGGCGACCGGGGGCAGTTCCTCGGTGCCGATTTCAATCAGCAGATCGGCGGTGTTGCTCATGCGGACCTCCGCTCGGGTTGGTCAGCGAGCATGGGAAAGCCGAGCGTCTCGCGTGATTGATAGTAGCCAGCGGCCACTGCGCGCGCCAGGGTGCGCACGCGCAAGATAAAGCGCTGCCGCTCGGTGACGGAAATGGCGCCGCGCGCATCAAGCAGGTTAAACAGGTGCGAGGCTTTCAGCACCTGCTCATAGGCCGGCAGCGGCAGGCCAATTTCAGCAAGATGGCGGCTTTGGCGCTCGGCGACATCGAATTGCTCGAACAATGCCGGCACTTCGGCGTGCTCGAAGTTGTAGGTCGATTGCTCAACCTCGTTTTGATGGTAGACGTCGCCGTAGGTCACGCGTGCCTCGGGGGTCTGCTTCCATAATAGATCAAAGACATTTTCGACCCCCTGCAGGTACATGGCGATGCGCTCCAGCCCATAGGTAATCTCGCCGCTGACCGGGCGGCATTCCAGGCCGCCAACCTGCTGGAAGTAAGTGAACTGGGTGACTTCCATGCCGTTGAGCCAGACTTCCCAGCCCAGACCCCAGGCGCCCAGGGTGGGGGACTCCCAGTTGTCCTCGACAAAGCGGATATCGTGCACCAGTGGATCGATACCCAGGGTCTTCAGTGACTCGAGATAGAGTTCCTGGATATTCGGCGGCGAGGGCTTGAGCAGGACTTGATACTGATAATAATGCTGCAAGCGGTTGGGGTTCTCGCCATAGCGACCATCCGTCGGGCGGCGACTCGGCTGCACATAGGCCGCGCGCCAGGGCTCGGGGCCGATGGCGCGCAAGAAGGTGGCCGGGTGAAAGGTGCCAGCGCCCACTTCCATATCGTAAGGTTGCAGAATTACACAGCCGCGCTCGGCCCAGAATTGCTGCAATCTGAGTATCAAGTCCTGAAAATCCAGTACCCGAGAATCCAAAACAGAGGGGCTTGGCACGACAACCTCCAAACGAAACAGGGCCAACCGAAACCGATAAAGCGCGTCAGTATAAAGGCTCGTTGCCTATCGCGCGCTAGCTTGTAAATGGGGAAGTATTCACGGCGTCCCCCGTGGCCGTGACCCGGCCCAGAACGAGCCGAAATCTCAAAGGGTTTCGGTATATCATAGCTCCCTGGATGTTCTGGGTTAGATTCAGTCATGGTTAGTCCTTCGCATCATCAGCACGCGCGCGCCGCGTCCGAACCGCTTAATCCGCCTGGTAACGAAAGGGCCAATGAACGGATGAAGGCCATCGTCCGCACCACCCTGGTCGCGGCGATCTGCAATACCTTCCTCGCGATCGGCAAAATCCTCTGCGGCTGGCTTGGCAATTCCCATGCACTCATCGCCGACGGGGTGCATTCGGTGTCTGATCTGCTCTCTGACCTGCTGGTGTATTTCGCCGGACGTCATGCCGGGGAGGCGCCGGATGAAGAACATCCATACGGGCATCAGCGCTTCGAGACAGTCGCGACCCTGATCCTGGGTATCTTTCTGGCCGCAGTGGCGCTGGGCATTGCTTGGGACGCAGTCCAGCGATTGTTCGAGCCGGAACAACTCTTGCGGCCGGGCTGGCTGGCGCTTGCTGCGGCGGCTGTGTCGATTCTGGTCAATGAGGCCTTGTTCTGGTACACCCTGTTTTATGCCAAACGGGTGCGCTCGGATATGTTGCGCGCCAATGCCTGGCATCACCGCACTGATGCGATTTCTTCCGTCGTGGTGCTGATCGGCATTGCTGGCACCCTGGCAGGGTTGAATTACCTGGATGCCGTGGCCTCGGTGCTGGTGGCGGTGATGATCGCCAAGATCGCCTGGGATCTCGGCAATGAAGCGGTGGGCGAATTGGTCGATGCCGGGTTGGAGCCCGCCCGGGTGGGCGAAATCCGCGAGGCCATCACCGGCATTGCCGATGTGCGCGATCTGCACATGCTGCGCACCCGCACGCACGGTGGGCAGGCAAGCGCCGATGTGCATGTGCTGGTCGACCCATATATTAGTGTGTCGGAAGGGCACATGATCAGCGTGCTGGTCGAAAAGCGGCTCAAGGCCGGCTTTGACGAGATCAGCGAGGTGATCGTCCATATCGATCCTGAAGACGATGAAATTCGCCCGGTGCGTGCCGATCTGCCGCTGCGCGCCCAAGCCCTGCAAAAGCTCGAACAACTCTGCGCCGGGATTCCCGAATTCGCCGAGCGCCGGCGCGTGCTGTTGCATTACCTGCATGGTGCCCTGGAGGTGGAGATTCTGCTGCCGCTGACGTTGACAGCTGGCGCGGGCCATGACCCGGAAAAGCTTGCAAGTCGCATCCGTCATGCCATTGGCAAGGACCCGGTGTTTCGTCAGGCTCGGGTTTACTTTGGATGATCAGGATGATTGGTCAATTGTTGCACCAGGATCGTGCAATCTGTTGTGTTGGACGCACTAAAATGGTGCGAAGGTGGCGCCCGGCTGGCGCTCAGTCGGCGCCTGTCTGGCGGGCATGACGGCATTGTGTCTGGCCATGTTTGGCGGTGTTGGCTGCTGCGCGCGGGTGGCATGATCCCTGCTTTCCCTCGGGGCCAGCCGTTAGCGTTAGCTCATTTTATCGCCCGCCCTTCGGATCATTGCCGTGAAACAGTCGCTTTCACCCTCCGGGGTGGCCGGGACCATCAGCGTTGAAACGAATTTTCCGAGCCTGGCAGCGACCTTGCCGCTATCATGCTGACGCATTCTTTTGGGCTTCATGAAACCGCACCTGTCAGGGCGCGCGTTGGCATGGAGCCTCGCCTCGAAACCTACGCTCGCAGAACCACGGGAGAATTGCTAGATGTCTGCAAAGGTGCTGAAACTCATTAAAGACGAGGACGTAAAGTTCGTCGACCTGCGCTTCACCGACAGCCGGGGCAAGGAGCAGCACGTCTCGCTGCCCGCCGCCAAGGCCGATGAGGCGCTGTTCCAGGATGGCAAGATGTTCGACGGCTCCTCCATCGCCGGGTGGAAGGGCATTGAGGCCTCCGACATGGTGCTGATGCCAGAAGCCGACACGGCGGTGATGGACCCCTTCACCGACGAAAAAACCCTGATTATCCGTTGCGACATCCTCGAGCCCGCGACCATGCAGGGCTATGAGCGCGATCCGCGTTCGGTCGCTAAGCGCGCCGAGGCTTACTTGAAGTCTACCGGCATCGCCGATACTGCCTTCTTCGGCCCCGAGCCCGAGTTCTTTGTCCTCGACGACGTGCGCTGGGGCGCGAGCATCAGCGGCGCCTTCTACAAGGTCGACTCCGAAGAGGCCGTGTGGAACTCCGAGCGGGTGTTCGAGGACGGCAACATGGGTCACCGTCCGAGTGTGAAAGGTGGCTACTTTCCGGTGCCGCCTGTTGACTCCCTCCACGATCTGCGCTCCGCCATGTGTCTGGCAATGGAAGAAATGGGCCTGACGGTCGAAGTGCATCACCACGAGGTGGCCACCGCTGGTCAGTGCGAAATCGGCACTCAGTTCGCTACCCTGGTGCAGCGCGCCGACATGAACCAGATCCTGAAATACTGCGTGCAGAACGTGGCGCACTCCTACGGGAAGACGGCCACCTTCATGCCCAAGCCGCTGGTGGGCGATAACGGCAACGGCATGCACGTGCATCAATCTTTGGGCAAAGGCGGCAAGAATATCTTCAGTGGCGATAAGTACGCCGGCCTGTCGGAAGAGGCGCTTTACTACATCGGCGGCATCATCAAGCATGCCCGTGCGCTCAATGCCTTTACCAATGCCTCAACCAACTCCTACAAGCGTCTAGTGCCAGGCTTCGAGGCGCCGGTCATGCTGGCCTACTCGGCCAAGAACCGCTCGGCCTCGGTGCGTATCCCGCACGATGCTAACCCCAAGGCCGCGCGTATCGAGGTGCGCTTCCCGGACAGCACCGGCAACCCCTATCTGTCCTTTGCTGCCATGATGATGGCCGGCCTCGACGGCATCCAGAACAAGATCCACCCGGGCGAGGCCATGGACAAGGACCTCTACGACCTGCCGCCGGAAGAGGAAAAGACCATTCCGCAAGTGTGCTATTCGCTTGACCAGGCACTCGACGAACTCGACAAGGATCGCGAGTTCCTCACCGCTGGCGGCGTCTTCACCGACGACGTCATCGACGGCTATATCGCGCTCAAGATGCAGGAAGTCACACGCCTGCGCATGACCACTCATCCGGTGGAGTTCGATCTTTACTACAGCCTTTAATGGCAAGCGTTCGCGGGAAGTCGCCTCAGGCGGCCCCGCGATCCGTCATTGCAAGATCAGCCCGCGTGCCCCAACCGGCCGCGGGTTTTTTGTTGTCTACCCAGCGGACATGGACTTCCGGCTTGTTTTGGGCTGGGTAGCGGTCACGGGGGACGCCGTGAACCCTTCCATGGGGGCTTCCCGGCGGCATCCATGCCGCCGAGACCCCCGTGACCGCTACCCGGCCCAAAACAGCAAACGCATTTGCCAGCGCTATAGCCCACGGGTTTGGGCGTGGTGGTTCGCCGACGTTGTCGCGCCCCGGTATCTGCACTAAGATTCCGACTACCCAAACATTGCCGATGGGGCATCGCCATGTCGCCCATTTCCGAGATTGCCAAGCCCGAGATTGCCAAGCCCGAGATTTCCAAGCATTGTCGCGCTGATCGTATTGCTGTAGCGCAGGCGTTCTTTCAGAGCGCTAAGGTAACAACTCGCCTAGCCGCCGTGTTGCTCCTGAGCCTGCCGACATGGGCTGGTGCTGGAGCCTACAAGGGCATCGATGCCGATGGGCGCGTGATCTACTCCGATCAGCCGCTACCGAATGCCGAGCAGATCGCTTTGCCAGCCCGACCGTCGGGCGAAGATAAACCAGAAAACAATACCCAGGACGGTGCCATTCTGGGTCCCTATCAGCAGTTCGAGGTGCTGGCCCCGGCTTCGGGTGCGACCCAGGATTCGGTCGATGGCAAGGTGCAGGTGAGCCTGATGCTGGACCCGCAGCTTGAACCTGACCACAAACTCTCGGTGCAGGTCGACGGAACACCCGTGGCTGGTCTGGATGGGCGCACCCAGTTTGTCCTGCAGGGCTTGCCTCCGGGCAGTCATCAACTCCAGGCAGAAATTCTCGATGCAAGCGGTGCCGCCGTGGCCCGCACGGCTCTGGTTTTCTTCAATCTGCGCGCATCGGCGGGTCCGGAAACCAGCGACTGATCTCGCGCCCTGCCTCCCGTTGCACCTTTGTCATGGCGCTCATCGCACTGTTTTGGTGCGGTTGCTCGGCTTGAAGATTGCTGCCGCGCCCGGCGTGTGCCGGCATTGGTGCCTATCCTGCCCTTCGAACACGAATCCTCGCAGGCTGGCGCGGTTATTGCTTTGTTCTTTGCCGTGAAACAGCACATTCATTCTCCCGGCTTGCCGGGGCTATGAGCGTTACTGTGAAACAGCAGATTCATTCTTCGGGGTTACCGGGACTATCAATATTTGAGTGTCTGCTTGGTCCGCAATGAGTTCAACTAGGGGCTCCGGTCAGACTGGCAAGGCAACAACCCCAGTAATTCACCCATCCGATTGACGCGACGGATCAACCCATCCTGTCAAGGGATGCCGCTCATCCGCAAGAGAATTTTTCCTCCTTCCATGAAGAAGCGAGCTTCAGTGGCCACCAGAGTGGACCCGCGCATTGCCGAGCGTGTGCTCGACAATATGAGCGCGGCTATGCTGTTGTTCGACCGCGATTTGCGTCTGCGCTACATCAATCCTGCCGGCGAGACGCTGTTGTCCGTTAGCGCCAAAGCGGTGCTCGGGGTGCCTGTCGGCGATTTGGTGCCCTGTCCTCCGCAACCTGTCGAGGAGCGCCTGCGTTCCACTCTCGATACCCGGCATCCCTATACTGAGCGCGAAGTGGAGCTGAAGCGCGCGGATGGTCAGGCTATTCGGGTCAACTGCACTGTGCTGCCCCTGCATCAGGGAGAGACACCAAATGAACTTCTGATGGAACTCTATCAGGTCGACCGTCAGATCCGCATCACCCGCGAGGAGCATCTGCTTGCCCAGCATCAGGCCAGTCAGGCGCTGCTGCGTGGCCTGGCGCATGAAATCAAAAACCCCCTTGGGGGCCTGCGTGGCGCCGCGCAATTGCTCGAGCGTGAGCTTCCCAACTCCGATTTACGCGAATACACCCGTATCATCATCGACGAGGCTGATCGTCTGCAGAAGCTGCTCAACCGCATGCTCGGCCCCAATCAGCTGCCGCAGCTTAGTGATGTCAACATTCATCATGTGCTTGAGCATGTGTGCGGCCTCATTGCTGCGGAGTTTCCGCATGGCCCCACACTGGTGCGCGATTACGACCCCAGCATTCCGGGCTTTGAGGCCGATAACGAACGGCTGATTCAAGCGCTGCTGAATATCGTGCGCAATGGTGCCGAGGCCGCCGGCGAGAAGGGCGAGCTGACGTTGCGCACGCGCGTGCTGCGGCAGTTCACTATCGGCAACCTTCGCTATCGTTTAGTGCTCAGCATTGAGGTGGAAGACAACGGTTCTGGCATTCCCGAGGATATGCAGGACCGGATCTTCTTCCCCATGGTTTCTGGCCGAGCCGGCGGCACTGGGCTTGGCCTGCCGATTGCCCAAGAGCTGATCAATCAGCACGGAGGGCTGATCGAATGCGAGAGCCGCCCCCGGAAAACCCAATTCTTCGTTTACCTACCGCTGAAGCATGCTGATGAACAGGCCACCTCGGATCTGGGTGATTGATGATGACCGCTCCATCCGCTGGGTGCTCGAACGCGCCCTGCGCCAGGAGCATATGGATGTAACCAGCTTCTCGAATGGTGTCGGGGTGATGGACAACCTCGAGCGCGAGCAGCCCGATGTGATTCTGTCCGATATCCGCATGCCTGGAATCGACGGGCTCGAACTCCTGCGCCAGATCACCGCCAAGCACCCGGGGGTGCCGGTCATCATCATGACGGCCCATTCGGACCTCGATAGCGCCGTGTCATCCTTTGACAGCGGCGCTTTTGAGTACCTGCCCAAGCCCTTCGATATCGACGATGCCATCGACCAGGTGCGCCGAGCCTGTCGCCGTCAGTCAGACGTCGAGAGCGCGCAGGCTGCTCTCGACCAGACCCCGGAAATCATCGGCGAGGCGGCCTCGATGCAGGAGGTGTTTCGCGCCATTGGCCGCCTGGCCAAGTCCAACATCACGGTGCTCATCAATGGCGAGTCTGGCACCGGCAAGGAGTTGGTTGCACGCGCCCTGCACCGCCACAGCCCGCGCGCGAACGCGCCTTTCATCGCGCTCAACATGGCCGCCATTCCGCGCGACCTGATGGAATCCGAGCTCTTCGGCCATGAACGCGGCGCTTTCACCGGCGCCCAGACGCGCCGCGAGGGGCGCTTCGAGCAAGCCGATGGAGGCACCCTGTTTCTTGATGAAATCGGCGACATGCCCGCCGAGCTGCAAACCCGCCTGCTGCGAGTGTTGGCTGATGGGGAGTTTTATCGAGTCGGCGGGCTTGCGCCCATCAAGGTGGATGTTCGCATCATTGCCGCCACTCATCAGGACCTGCATGATTTGGTCAGGCGCGGCAGTTTTCGCGAAGACCTCTTCCACCGCCTGAATGTCATCCGTATTCACTTGCCGGCACTGCGCGAGAGGCGCGAAGATATTGCGCTCTTGATGCGCACCTTTCTCGCCCAGGCCGCCAGGGAACTCAACTGCGAGCCCAAGTTGCTGGCTAGCGACGCAACCGAACGGCTGGAAAACCTCGATTGGCCCGGCAATGTGCGCCAGCTTGAGAATACCGCGCGGTGGCTCACTGTGATGGCCTCGACCAAGGAAATCCATGTTGAGGACCTGCCACCGGACCTGGGCGCGGGCGAGAGCGAGAGCCGCGCCTCCTCCCCGGATGGCCCCTGGGAAGGCGCGCTGCGCAATTGGGCCAAGCACATGCTGCGCAATGGTCAGCAGAGTTTGCTCGCCTCCGCCCTGCCAAGCTTTGAGCGAGTCATGATCGAGGTGGCGCTGGAGTTCACCGGCGGTCGTCGTCAGGAAGCGGCGCGTCTGCTCGGATGGGGGCGCAACACCCTGACGCGCAAGATCAAGGAGCTTGGCATGGAAGGAGGGGAGGGCAGTCGCGTGGCCTGATTTAACCTGATCTGAATTGGGTCTGAACCTGATCCGAGTCTGGCTCGAACGCAGCCGGGGCGCGATTCTGCTTGAAAATGCAGCCTCTGACCAGAATCTGTGCGATGTCGACCGAGCCAGCGGGCGCCGCCCATCCAGTTGCTGCGTGCCGCCTGAAGCGGCCCGCGCCATTATCGATCAGAGGAGCATCCAATTGGACGCCAGCAGTATCCAGATTTCCGGTAGCGAAATTGCCGGGGCATCTCCCGAAGCACTCCAGGGAGACGGCAGCTTTCGCCTTCAATTCACGCGAGCGCTGATTCTCAAGACCATGACTGGCTCGGCAGAGCAGACCCGATGGTGGCAGGCTGGGGAATTGCTGATCGGCGGGGTGGAGCGGGTCGAAGGCGAACTGCCGGGCGTTCCAGCAGTCTGCGAGCGGGGCGACATCGATGACAATCAATATACCTACCGGAACATGATTCCGATTCCACTCAAAAGTCGCGGCCAAATTCGCCTCGAACTCCATCTGCGTGATCGCGAGGAGCCGTTGATCGTCACAGGCGGGACCATCGAACTGGCTCTGCGTGATACACCAAAATACATTGAGCATATCCGCCCGGCGACCGTCCGCCCGGAAGCCATCCGTTAGCGATGGAGTGATTCGCCGAGCCTGTCGCTTGATTGCAGCGGGATCAAAGATCCCGCCCAAAGGCCCTTAGCGTGAGGAGCCGACGATCTGATGCGCTAGATCGACTACCTTATTGGCCATGTCGTTGTATTCATGCCGAAAGTTCGCCAGAAGTCCATCCGTGGAGGCCCAGTAATCCTTGCCCGAGACGCCATGCTCGTGCTCGTGGTCGATGAATTGCTTTTGCATGACCAGCATTTTTTCGATCAGATCCTGCTTTTCTTTTTTCAAGGCGGCAACGTCGGTCATTGGTTCCACTCCAGAGGGTGCGACATGCGGTCAGTAGCGCCGGATGCCGAATCAGAAAAAAGCCTGCGGGATTTTGGTCCAACCCCTCAAAGGCTGGCCGGGAGGCAGGCCGTTTAGAGCCACTCGCAAGACATTATCACGGGATGGGGTTGAGACAGGAGCCACTGAAGCATGGCGCACTCTCCATCCCGGGGAATGTTAGAGCGCAATAATATAGCACAGCCGTCAGATATTCGGTCAAGCAGGCCGGGAAGCCCCATGGAAGGGTTTACGACCTCCCCTGTGACCGGCTACCTGGTTCGAAACAAGCCGACAGTTCATGTCCGCTCGGTATATCGCCCCTGCAAATAGAGTCGCATTCTTGGATATCCTGCTCTACGAACCCGAAATTCCGCCCAATACCGGCAACATCATGCGGCTGTGCGCCAATATCGGGGCGCGTTTGCATCTGATCGAGCCGCTGGGCTTTACCCTCGAAGACCGACTGATGCGCCGCGCTGGGCTCGACTACGCTGACTGGTCGCGGGTCAAGACTTATGCCTCCCTGGCGGCATGTCTGGACGCATTGCAGCCGCCACGGTTGTTTGCTCTGAGCACCCGCAGCCGGCGTTGTTACGCCGAGGTCGACTTTCGCGTCGGGGATGCGCTGTTGTTTGGCCCCGAGACACGGGGTCTGCCGGAGGAGGTCCTGGCTGCCTTGCCGGCTGACAGACGCCTGCGCATCCCCATGCGCCCGGGTAACCGCAGCCTGAATCTGTCCAACGCCGTGGCCCTGGTGGCCTATGAGGTCTGGCGGCAGAGCGGTTTTGCCGGTGCTGGTGCGGGAAGCTAGCTCAGTCCCAGTCCAGTTCAGGCTTGCCTGAGCGTTCCAGCAGTCGGGTGGTGGCTTCTTGCGGGGTGCGGTCCAGGTAGAGCACGGCGTGAACCTGCTCGCAGATAGGCATATCCACTTGATGAGCGGCGGCGAGTTTGTGCACGGCGGTGGCTGTGATCACCCCTTCCACCTCCTGGCCAATGCCGGCAAGGGCCTGGTCGAGTGGCTGTCCGGCAGCCAGTGCTAGTCCGAGGCGACGGTTGCGGGATTGATTATCGGTGCAGGTCAGCACCAGATCGCCCAGGCCCGCAAGCCCCATGAAGGTCTCGCGTCGCGCGCCCAGGGCGCAGCCTAAGCGGATGATTTCGGTCAGGCCACGGGTGATCAGCGCCGAGCGGGTGTTGGCACCAAAGCCCAGGCCGTCAGCGATGCCAGTGGCGATGGCAAGCACATTCTTGGCCGCGCCGCCGACCTGCACGCCAATCAGATCGTCATGGCGATAAGCGCGGAAGCGCTCACCATGGAATAAACCGGCGAGTTCCCGCGCATAGGCATCGCAGGTTGCCGCCACAGTCACGGCTGTGGGCAGCCCGCGCGCCACCTCGCCGGCAAAGCTGGGGCCGGAGAGCACGCCAAGCTCGCGCCCGGGGGATTGTTCGCGGATGACCTCATGCAATAGGCGCCCCTGCTCGGGGTCGAACCCCTTGGTCGCCCAGCCGACACCCATCTCGGCAGGCAGCAGGGGCAACAAGGTGTTTGTCACCCGGGCGAAAAACTGACTCGGCACGGCGATAAAGACCGCACTGGCATCTGCCACTGCGGCGCTGAGATCGCTGACCGGCTCGAGCCTGTCTGGCAGCGGAAAGCCGGGTAGAAAGTCGCGGTTCTCGCGCGCCTCGGCCATGCGCTCCATTAGTGCGGGTTCATGCCCCCAGAGGCGCACCCGATGGCCGTTGCGGCAAAGCTGCAAGGCGAGCGCGGTGCCCCAGGAGCCGGCGCCGATCATTGCCACTGTTGCCATGGTCATTCTCGTCGGGTTGAGTCAGCCGCGCGGGCTCGCCAAGGGTCAGTGGAGCTTGGACGCTTTCGCGTCTGGGGTGGGGGTGCCAGAGGCTTTGCCGGCGGAAGTGTCGCCGCCGGATGCCTCACTGGCCTGCTGTTGCTCGGCGACCTTTTGCGCATAGACCTGATCGAAGTGAATATGCTGCAGCACCAGCTGCGGGAAACCGCCCTTGACGACCAGATCAGTCACCGTCTGGCGTGCGTAAGGAAAGAGAACGCTGGGCGCATACACATAAAACAAGGGTGCGAGTTCCTGCTCCTGAAAGCCCTTGACACTGAGGATGCCGGCCTGTTGCAGTTCGACGAGATAGGCGGTTTTCTCGCCGGTCTTGACGGTGATGGTCAGAGTGAGAACCACCTCGAAGGTGTTTTCGACCAGCGGATTGACCTTGATGTCGAATTGCAGCGCGACCTCGGGCTTCCATTCCTCGCGAAAGATCTCCGGGGCATTGGGTGCCTCGTAGGAGAGGTCTTTGGTGTAGATGGTGCGAAGCAGGACCTGATGGTCTTCTGCCTGGGGTTGGTTTTCAGCCATGGGGAACCTTTGCCTTGAAGCTCATGGATTTATCATCCGGGGGTCCCGGACCATGAGCGTGAGTGGAAACTTGTTTGGGCGAGCCTGTTTGGGGTGAGGGGGCGGATGCAATGGCAGCCGTGCAGCGGGCCAGGACTGCCTGGCAGATGACGCGCGCGGATCAGTGCTTTTTGCGTGTGAGCGGCAGGTTGGCGTTCTGCCAGGCCATTACGCCGCCGCGCAGGTTGTAGACTTCCTCAAAACCCTGTTTGCGCAGGATGCCGCAAGCCATCTGCGACTGAGAACCCGAGCGGCAGGAGATGATCAGCGGTTTGTTCTTGTGCTTTGCAAGGGTCGCGGTCTGGTTGCGGAAACCGTTCATCGGGATGCTGATCGCGTTGATGATATGCCCCTTGGTATAATCGGCACTCGGGCGCACGTCGATCACGGTTGCATCCTTGTGGTTAATCAAATCGGTCGCGCCGAGCGGGTCGATGGAGCCTCGGTCACCGACAATCAGGTTATGAATCAGCAGCGCCGAGATGACAACCAGTGCGATGAATAAAATCCAGTGGTTGCCTACAAATTCAATAAGTTGGGCAAGCATAGCGAGAAAAATGGACCTGATGAACGAATGGATGCTGATGTCTGAAGGCAGTCTTCAGTCGCGACAGCGCGCAGTATAAGGATGCGCGGCCCGGGCGTCACCTGTTCCGATTAGCCCGGACTCAGATTAGCCCGGACTCGGCTTGGCCTGGACTCCGATTGGTTCTTGCTCAAACTGGTTGGGCGCGGGGCTGCCCATTTTGATCAACCAGCTTTGATCGACCAACCTTGATCAGCCGGGTTTAGGCGGCTGGCTTTGGACTGTCAGTGACCGTGGTGACAGAAAACCTCGCGCATCAGGCGGATGAGTTGCAGGGTGCGCGAGTCACTGACGCGATAGAATACCCGATTGGCATCCTTACGCGAGGCGAGGATACCCTTGTCGCGCAAAATGGCCAGATGTTGGGAGATATTGCTTTGCGATGTGCCGACATGCTCGACGATATCCTGGACGCTGACCTCTTCGTCGCCAAGGATGCATAGAATCTTGAGCCGCAGCGGATGTGACATCGCCTTGAGCGAGCGCGAGGCGCGCTCAATATCGCCGTCGTCACCGAGCAACTCTTCCCTGAATTCTTCTCCGAAAGGGTCGGTCTTGCTAGAGCCGTTGGACGTTGCGAATGGCTGTTGTGGATCGGATGCCATAATTCATGATCGTCTCTAATGATCGAACACTGAGACCTGTGGATGATAAGCTTTTTCTCGCGTCTGGCAAGTGCTGTGCCACATCGAGTGGCTGTAAGCGCCATTTTGGTGGGGACAGTGCTTGCCTCCCAGCTTGCCTGGTTTGCGGCGCAGGCAGCGCAGGGCACGCCAGCGACGGGCGAGGATGACGCGCAAAGTCTGTCCGCAATTGAGGAGCAGGTCGAGGTGCTTGAGCGCGATCTGCGCGCGCGCGAGCAACGCCGCGACCAGATGTACGCTGATCTCGAGCAGACCGAGCGCGACATTGCCGCGCTCGCGCGCGGCGGGCGCCAGCTCGACGCCATGGTGGCTGAGCAGCGCGCCGCGCTGGCCGCGCTGCGCGTGCAACTCGAGGAGGTGCGCGGTGAGCTGAGCGCCGCGCGCGTGGTGCTGGCTGAGCTGCTGCGCTCGGCCCACGCAATGGGTCGAGGTAATCGGCTGCGCATGGTGCTCAATCAAGAAGACGTGACCCGCAGCGGGCGCCTGTTCGGCTACTACCGCACGCTGGGGCAGAAACGCGCGCGCCAGATTGCGCTGGTCGACCAGCAGGCCAAGCGGCTCAAAGGGCTCAGCCAGCAGGCCGCAACCGAGGCCGAGCGTCTGGCCGAGCTGGCACGGCGCCAGGAAGATACGCGCGAGCGTCTCGCCGCAGCACAGCAGGAGCGCAACCAGATACTGGCCAATCTGGAGCGTTCCATCGTCGCTGGTCGTGACCGGGTCGAAAGCCTGCGCGAAGATGCTGCGCGTCTGCGCAAGTTGGCCAAAGAGCTGAGTCTACATAGCGAAATTCGTGATGTCTTTCACCTCGACCAAGAAAGCCTGGCGACCCGGCGCGGCGCTCTGAGCTGGCCGGTGCGCCATGCCCGGGTGCTGACCAGCTTCCGTCCACGGGCAACCGGCGACCTGCATGGCGATGGTGTGCTGCTGTCCGCGACCCCAGGCGAAGAAGTGCGAGCGGTGCATGGCGGGCAGGTGGTTTACTCCGACTGGCTGCGCGGTTTTGGTCTGCTGCTTGTGATCGACCATCACGATGGCTACATGACCATTTACGGGCACAATCAAAGCCTGCTGAAGGAGCCCGGAGAATGGGTCGGGGCCGGCGAGACCATTGCATTGGCTGGCGCAAGTGGCGGCAGTGACCGCGATGGGCTGTATTTCGCGCTGCGCCACCAGGGCCAACCGCTCGACCCGCGCCTGTGGTGCGCCGATCCCGTCAATTGAGAGCAGCGCTGGCCAGCGAATTCCCGGCAGCGCTTGCCAAGTGCTTACAAATCGTCACAATGCACCCCAAGGCTGCCCACGTCATTCCGGCAAGGCGGCGCCAACTTGCGTTCGGGCCGCATCAGGAACACTGAACAGAGAACCCATCATCATGCACATGTTTTCTTTTTCCGCGCTTCAACAGCCGCGCCCAGGCTCAGTGTCAGAGGCTGGCGAGCATCCCGGCGCTTTTGCTGCTCCCATGGCCGCCATGCTGGCTGCGACCGCTTTGCTGCTGTTTCTGGCTGCCTCTGCGGTCAGCGCCGAGCCGCCCAAGCCCTTCACGCCTCCGCCTGCGGTCGAGCCGCTGGTTGAGCCTGCATTGCCGGTCACACCTCCGGCTGCAACCGAACCTGCGTCGCAGCCGCCTGGTGCAATGCCGCCGTCAGAGGATGCTGAGCCGGATGCCCAATCGGATACCGAATCTGACACCGCTGCCGATCAGGAAGCCCAGGCAGAGGATGATGCCTCGCAATCGGCGCTGCCGCTGGAGCAATTGCGCTCCTTTGCCGAGGTGTTCGGGCGCATTAAAAGCGACTATGTCGAACCGGTGGATGACAAGGACCTGCTCGCCGCTGCCATTCGCGGCATGTTGGCGGGGCTGGACCCGCACTCCAGCTTCCTGGATGCCGATGCATACGAAGAACTCCAGGAGGGCACCAAGGGTGAGTTTGGCGGCCTGGGCATTGAGGTCGGCATGGAAGATGGCTTCGTCAAGGTCATCTCTCCCATCGACGACACGCCCGCCGAACGCGCCGGCGTGCAAGCCGGGGATTTGATTGTGCGCATCGACGACAAACCCGTGAAGGGCATGGCTCTGAGCGACGCAGTGAAGCTGATGCGTGGGGAGCCCGGCACTGGCATTGAGCTGACCATCATGCGCGATGGCGAGGACAAGCCACTGAAAATCGCCATTGAGCGCGACATCATTCAAGTTGCCAGCGTCAAGAGCCGGATGCTCGAACCTGGCTACGCCTACATTCGCATCGCCAGTTTTCAGTCCCGTACCACTGAGGACATGCGCCGGCAGATCGAGGAACTCAAACTCAAAGCAAAGGCGAATGCCGATCAGTCTGCGGACAGTACCGAGCCAGCGTCCACTGGGTCGCAAGAGGTGAGCGAGTCACCGAGCCAGCCGCCGTCAAGCGACCTGAGCGGGGACAGCTCCATCAAAGGTCTGGTGCTGGATTTGCGCAACAACCCGGGCGGTGTGCTCAACAGTGCGGTGGGCGTCAGCGATGCCTTTCTGCGTGGGGGGCTGATCGTTTATACCAAGGGTCGCATGGAGGATGCGCGCATGGAGTTTAAGGCCGGGCCGGACGACGTCATCGGTGGGGCGCCCATGGTGGTGCTGGTCAATGGCGGCAGTGCCTCGGCCTCCGAGATTGTCGCCGGTGCGTTGCAGGATCAGGGCCGGGCGATCGTCATGGGCAGCGACACCTTTGGTAAAGGCTCGGTGCAGACTATCGTGCCGGTCGATGAGAGCACCGCGCTCAAGCTCACCACGGCGCGCTACTACACGCCTTCTGGCCGCTCGATTCAGGCCCATGGTATCGAGCCCGATATCCGCCTGGACCAGGGCAGTCTGACCCTGGCCGACCAGCCGGATGTGGAGCCACTGAAAGAAGCCAACCTGATGCGTCATCTCGCAGAAGAAGTGACGGGAGACGAGACGCCAGAAGAGGATGCGACCAAACAGCCGCTTGCTGCCAAGGACTATCCGCTCAGCGAGGCGCTGAATGTGCTCAAGGCGCTCAGCCTCGCCCATGCCCGCAGTGTCGAGCAGATCGAGATCATGGAGCCCCCGGCGGCTCAGTGAGCAGCAGGTCTTTCCAAAGGAGACAATATCATGCCTAACGTATTGGTTCCCCTAGCCCAGGGGTGCGAAGAACTCGAAGCCGTGACCATTATCGATCTGCTGCGCCGCGCTGAGATTGAGGTGATCACCGTCGGCCTTGAAGACGGCCCGGTGCGTGCGAGTCGTGGCGTGGTCCTGTTGCCGGATCAGCCGCTGGACGCGGTGCTCGAGCAGGAATTCGACATGATCGTCCTGCCCGGCGGCCTGCCTGGCGCGGATCATCTCGAGCGCGATCAACGCATTCGCGATCTTCTGCGACGCCAGGTTGAGGCGGGGCGTCGTGTCGCTGCCATTTGTGCCGCGCCCAAGGTGTTGGCCAGTGCCGGTCTGCTCGACGGCCATCAGGCCACCAGCTATCCGGGCGCGGTCAATCTAGCCGACTATCCGCGGGTGCAGTTTACCGACGCGCCCGTGGTGGTGGATGGGCGCGTGGTCACTTCCCGAGGCCCTGGTACTGCGATGGACTTCGCGCTGGAGCTCATCGCGCAGTTGATGGGCGAAGCGCGGCGCGACGAGGTCGCGGCTGCGCTGGTGCGGTCTTAATCTCAGCTGATACTTTCAGGCCCGCTGGCCATTCCCGCCGGGGAGCCATCCTCGGGAGGGAGGGGGCTCAGGTGATGACATCCGGCTCCGCGCGTCCGGTGCGCGTCTCAATCTGCGCTAGCTCCTGCGCGATCAGGATCAGCGGTTGCAGGGCGATCTGCACGTCCTGGTCATGTCGCTCCGGGTCGGGCTCGAAGCGCTCGATATAAAGCCGCAGGGTCGCGCCCGAGGT
Organism: Thiorhodovibrio frisius; assembly: GCF_033954835.1. Lineage (NCBI taxonomy): Bacteria > Pseudomonadati > Pseudomonadota > Gammaproteobacteria > Chromatiales > Chromatiaceae > Thiorhodovibrio > Thiorhodovibrio frisius. Next base: position 4,907,844 of record NZ_CP121471.1, on the reverse strand, counting down.
GCCGGTGCCGGATAGACGCATGACGATGCGCGAGCCGTCCTCGAAGCCGATGCGAATTCCCTGATGGTCTGACACACTGCCATCGACTGGGTCGGTGTAGCTGAAGTCATCGGCATAGGCGACCTTGTAATCGCCGAGCTGGCGACCGGGCAGATCGGCCAGTAGCAGGCGCAGGTGATGCATCAGGCCCTCGGCGGCGGCGCTGTCGATGGCCTCAAAGTCGTGGCGGGTGTAGTAGTTGCGACCGAAGCGACCCCAATGGTCGCGCACAATGGTGGCGACTGACTGGCGCCCCGTTCGACCCCGGGCGGCGAGCAGATTGAGCCAGAAAAGCACCGCCCAGAGGCCATCTTTCTCGCGCACGTGGGCTGATCCAGTGCCGAAGCTTTCCTCGCCGCACAGGGTGATGCGCCCGGCATCAAGCAGGTTGCCGAAGAACTTCCACCCGGTGGGTGTCTCGTAGCAGCCGATGCCGAGCGCCTCAGCGACCCGATCCGCCGCCTGGCTGGTGGGCATGGAACGCGCCACCCCGGCAATGCCAGCTTTGTAGCCTGGCGCGACCTCGGCATTGGCGGCCAGTACTGCGAGGCTGTCGCTGGGGGTGACAAAGAAATCTCGCCCCAGGATCATATTGCGGTCGCCGTCGCCGTCTGATGCGGCGGCAAAGTCCAGCCCCTCGGCGCCTTGGGTAAGCTCGACAATCTCGTGTGCATGCACCAGGTTGGGGTCGGGATGGCCGCCGCCGAAGTCCTCCAGCGGCACGCCGTTGATCACGGTGCCGGGTGCGGCGCCGAGCTGGTTTTCCAGTATTTCTTTTGCATAAGGGCCGGTGACGGCGTGCATGGCGTCAAAGCACATGCGAAAGCTGCCGGACTTGAATAAATCGCGGATGGCATCGAAGTCAAATAGCGACTCCATCAGCCCGGCATAGTCGGCCACCGGGTCGATCACACTCACGCGCATCTCACCAAGCTGGCTGTCGCCGATCTGGTCGAGATCAATCGGGTCGGATGCCAGCGTCAGGTATTGGTCGATCTCAGTCGTGCGCTGGTAGATGGCGTCGGTCACCGACTCGGACGCCGGGCCGCCAGAGGCGACATTGAATTTGATGCCGAAGTCTTCATCTGGTCCGCCGGGATTATGGCTGGCTGAGAGCACAATGCCGCCCTGGGTAGCGTACTTACGGATGATGCAGGACACTGCCGGGGTCGACAGAATCCCGCCCTGTCCGACCAGTACTCGCGCGACGCCATTGGCCGCAGCCAGGCGCAAAATCGTCTGTATTGCCTCGCGGTTATAGAAGCGGCCATCGCCGCCCACCACCAGAGTGCCGCCGCGCAGGGTGGCCTGGGTGTCGAAAATGGCCTGGACAAAGTTTTCGAGATAATGCGGTTGCTGAAAGGTCTTGACCTTCTTGCGCAGACCGGAGGTGCCTGGTTTCTGACCTGCAAATGCTTGAGTGCTGACGGCTGTTGCTTCCATCTGATAACCCTTGAAAACGCGGTGATTTGCCTCTATGGACTGGCGCGACACAGAAGCAGTCGGAACGCCGATTGTAACCGCATGATCCTGTGCGACAATGGGCGATTGATTTTTTGCCGTGATCGGCGCGGGAACCGCGCGCGTCACGGCGGCTTCACCCGCCACCATGATTTCCACTTCCAACATTTAGGTGAACCAGACAGATGACAGTCTCAGCCCAGAAAGAAACCCTGGAATTTCAAGCCGAAGTCAGCCAGGTGCTCGACCTGGTCATTCGCTCCCTGTACTCAAACAAAGAGATCTTCCTGCGTGAGCTGATCTCCAACGCCTCGGACGCAGCCGAGAAGCTGCGTTTCGAGGCCCTGACCGACTCCAGCCTGTTTGAGGACGACCCCGAGCTGCGCGTGCGCGTGCTGGTGGACAAGGACGCCGGCACTGTGACGGTGTCCGACAACGGCATTGGCTTAAGCCGCCAGGAGATGATCGAAACCATCGGCAGCATTGCCAGCTCCGGTACCCGGCGTTTTGTCGAGGCGCTCAAAGACCGCCAAGGCGGCAACCAAAGCAATGATCAGAGCGGTGAGCAAAGCGGCAACAAGGATGCCGCTACCGACGGCACCCTGATCGGCCAGTTTGGTGTCGGTTTTTACTCGGCCTTCATCGTCGCGGACAAGGTCACACTCATCTCCCGTCGCGCCGGCCTGGGCGCCGAGCATGGTGTGTGCTGGGAGTCCGATGGTCGCGGCAGCTATACCCTTGAGACGGTCGACAAACCCGGTCGTGGCACCGACGTAATCCTGCATCTGAAAGACGACGAGAAAGAATTCGCCGACGACTGGCGCCTGCGGTCTGTCATTAGCAAGTTCTCCGACCACATTGCCGTGCCGGTGGAGATGCTCAAGCAGGACTTCCGCAGTGACGAGGAGAAGGAAAAAGACGAGGACAAGGACAAAGCACCCGAATACGAGCGCGTCAACACCGGTCAGGCGCTGTGGATGCGCAACAAGTCCGACATCTCCGATGACGAATACAAGAGCTTCTACAAGCACATCTCGCACGACTTTGAGGAGCCGCTGGCCTGGGCACACAATCGTGTTGAGGGCACCAATGAATACAGCACCCTGCTGTTCGTGCCCAAGCGCGCGCCCTGGGACATGTGGGACCGCGAGCAGAAGCATGGCGTGAAGCTCTACGTGCGCCGGGTCTTCATCATGGACGAGGCCGACAAGCTGCTGCCGCACTATCTGCGCTTTGTCAAAGGCGTGGTGGACTCCAACGACCTGCCGCTCAATGTTTCGCGTGAGATTTTGCAGCACAACCGCAAAATCGACACCATTCGCGGCGCTAACGTTAAGCGCGTGCTCGGTCTGCTGGAAAGCATGGCTAAGGACGAGCCGGACAACTACAAGACCTTCTGGAAGGAATTCGGTCGGGTGATCAAAGAAGGCCCGGCCGAGGACTTCAGCAACCGCGAGCGCATCGCCGGCCTGCTGCGTTTCTCCACCACGGTTGGCGAAGGCGACGAACAGGACACCTCACTCGATGCCTACATTGAGCGCATGAAAGAGGGCCAGGACAAGATCTACTACATCACCGCCGACAGCCCGGCCGCCGCGCGCCACAGCCCGCACCTGGAGATGTTCCGCAAGAAAGAGGTCGAAGTCATACTGCTGTCTGATCGCGTCGATGAATGGCTGGTCTCCAACTTGCACGAGTACAAGGGCAAGCACCTGCAATCCGTCACCAAGGGCGAACTCGATCTTGGCGAAATCGGCGCCAAAGAGGAGAAGGAAAAAACCGAACAGGCCGCCAAGGAGCACGAAGACCTGTTCAAGCGCCTCAAAGACGCTCTCGGCGACCGGGTCGAGTCAGTGCGCGCCTCCAGCCGCTTGGTCGATTCACCTGCCTGTATCGTCGTCGGCGAGCATGACATGAGCGCCAACCTGGCCCGCGTGCTCAAATCCGTTGGCCAGGAGGCGCCTTCCACCAAGCCAAGTCTGGAAGTCAATCTGGACCACCCGCTGGTGCGCCGCCTCGAGTCCGAATCCGACCAGACCCGCTTTGCCGATCTTGGCCTCATCCTGCTTGATCAGGCCGAACTAGCCGAAGGCGGTCAGCTCGATGATCCAGCTGCCTTCGTCGGGCGGCTCAACAAACTGATGCTGGGGCTCTTTATGACCGGAGGGTGAAGTCCAAGCCCAGTGTCACAGGGGCCTGGCGCGCTCAGCGATTGAGACCGTTTTGCTGCCAATACGCCCGCGCCGTGCCCTTGTTTCCCAACGCCAGGATTGCTGCGGACGTCGAAACCCGCTTTTCTCGGTTCAGCGGAACTGACAAAGCAATCGACGTCCGCTGCTCAGCACACAGGTGTCCGCCTCCTCTGATTCCAAATCAGAAGATCCCCTATCGCCAGATCATCAAATGCGTGCCTAAACTTCCGTTGCCCAGAGTCCGCAAGCAGACAGCGAGATGCCAATGATGAAGCGGCACCATTTTCTTTCCCTTTGTCTATTGATTGCGTGCAATGCAAGTGCTGCGGTGTTTCAGTGCGAGCAATCCGACGGGATAACGCGTTTTCAGAGTGTTCCATGTGAGAAGGCCCCTGCGAGCGAGGCTGAGCCCAAGGGTTGCCCGCCGCCCGAATGGCTGCCAATGACCAAGGATGGCGATTGCGGTGAGCTGAAACTTATGCGCTATGAATCGACCTACAAGATGCCCGTCGTCGAAAAGGCAGGCGATAGATGGCAGTCAGAAAAGCTTGCCTTCAAGACATGCGCGAGTGTGGTGTTTTTTTTGTGCGAGACCCTGGCAGCAGATGCGGACCAATCGCTGCTTGCCAAGCGCTTTGAAATCAACCTTAAAAATGGCAGTTCGCTCGAGGGAAATGATATACGCATCACCTCAGCAGATTCCGGAACCAATGTCTATAAATCGGAAGTCTGTTTCGGCTGTCCGGATTGCGAGCTGAGAGAGATTGTTGAGGTGAAATGCCTTAAAGAATAGCGCCAATCGGCAGTGTCCAACAGCGGACCACGCCCAATTCATAACACTGAAGCGGACAATTCTCGACCAACGCCTGCACTTCCCGCCGCATCTGATCTGCTACGCACAAAGCCTCAGATCAGACAACCTGAGAAGCGGCCAGATATTCCGCCTTCCGCTGCTCGTAACGCTCTACCAATCCCTGCAAGGCGGCGGTGTTATGCGCACGCAGGCCACTCAGCAGCAGCGTTTTTGCTCCCCGGCCCACCGGCTCGGCATTGGCGCTGAGTTGAAACTCCAACCGCGCCTCGCCACGGCGGCCCGTGACATTCAATTGGCTGTCGACCAGCGTTACATCCAACTGCTCGCGATCCAGTCGGTCAAGCTCGAATGACATCCGCTCATAGATCACCAGCGGCCGATCCGGGTTGATCATCACTGCGTGCGTTTCCATCAGCGGCACCAGAATGTGCGGGAAATTCTGGCCCGAAAAGGCCACATAACTGCGCACCAGCGATTCGACCAGGCTGCGATCTCGGCTGACCGGGCCGCTGGATGCGACTTCCAAACAGGATTTCCCCACAGCGTCAATGACCGTCACGCCATCATCCCTCGCGATGAAAGCGACCGGGACGTCCGCACCGACCATCCCGGTAAAACGAAGCTCCATGCGGCTGGCGACCCCATTCTGCGCCATTACCAGCGCGAACAGGAGATCACCCGGCACGCAGAAGCGCGGATTGTCCGCATCGTGGATTGGATTGAAATCACCCGCGACATCTTTGGCGAAGGCGCTGCCCTGCGCAGCAGAGATGCGGATGGCGCCAGCTTCGTCGGCATGGAAAGAATCAAGAAACATGTGACGTCGTCCAGATATGAGAGGAATCGCGGGATTGTACTCGCACCCAAGCGGCAACAAGACTGCTGATGGCGCCATCGACCAACCCAAGACCAATAGGCTTCCAATTTTCGCCAGATTTGGGTTCTTTCCGGATACGAGCAATGTGTTATATAGTGTCATCGGGTTCACAGTCGCCCACGCTCGGAGCGTCCATGCTTTATCAGCTTTTTACCTTTAACGAGGTTGGCGGTTTCTTTTTGGCATGAATCATCAAAAGAATTCGAACCTGAACAGAATTCAAACCTGGAACCATTAATTTTGAACCTTTAATTTTCATGGCCGCGATGCTGACCAACCCGCGCCTGTATCGCTCGACACGCCATCAAACCGACTCCAACAGCGCGCGCGTTGGATACGCCGGCAAATGCGTCAACTCGGCGGCGAGCGCTATCTGCGGCGGCTGGATGGTTAGTCATGATTCCGTCTATTGCCTGCTGGAGGGTGGGGACCCGCACCGACGGCGCAAAGCCTCTCCCCATTTGGAGGAGATGGCGAGTCCGCGAGCCATAGAGCGAACTCGATGCCCGCCGCCGCGCCGCCCGTGCCGGTGATGCGGCTGAGCAAAAAGGTGCTCACCACGACCGGGCTGTGCAGTCGGTCAGGAGACTCTTCGAGAGCGATCTCAAACACATCGACACGGGCAAAACGATACAATCAATCTCGGCTTTTGACGACCTGCCCGTGGACGTCGCTGAGAACAAGGACGCCGACGACATAGACTAATCCGCCGCCGTGCCCTGCGGCCTAGCGAACGCCTAAACTCAGTGGGGTGTACTATGATTGAAGATCTCGATAAAATTCTGACAATCGCCGGCCGAATGCAAACCGAGATGCCGGCCTTGAAAGAGAAACTTGCCGCCACCGACTTCACAGCCGAGGCTGGCGGCGGGGCCGTCTCCGCCACCGTTAATGGCAAACTCGGCATTGTCGATCTCAAAATCGCCGAGCAGATTCGCAACGATCCCACCACGGATTATGACCTGCTCGAAACCCTCATCAAAGCCGCCATCTCTGCCGCCCAGGCCCAGGCAGCCGACGCTGCCGCCAAGGCCATGAAGGAGCTCACCGGCGGCATGGACATCGCGGAAGGATAAATGGAAAAGGGCTAGCTCGCGCCATACTCCTCGGCTTCTTTCCGAGTCATAAAGAAATGAATGCCGCTCGTGCATTCAATACGCGGATCATCATTCCAAGCATCCGCCCAAGTTTCTTTTCCGACGATGTATCGCGTACCTTTTCGCGTCCTGTAGGCCGGCTTTTTTGGCCCACTAATGACCGCGCGCGTGACAACGTGCGTTGCCCTGCATTTCCGCCCTACTAACGAGCATGCGCGAACAGCATCTTCAGGGATGTATAACTCAAGGATCGCGCCATCCGCGTATTTCCAACCAATAAACCCTCCTTCTTCCGGGCAAATTGTAAAGTCTGGTAAGTGAGCGCCGTGAAGGTTGGCGCCATGAAGGTCGGCGCCGTAAAGCTCGGCGCCGTGAAGATCGGCGCCGTGAAGGTTGGCTCCCCGAAGGTCGGCGCCGTAGAGGTCGGCGCCGTAAAGGTTGGCCCCGCGAAGGTCGGCGCCGTAAAGATCGGCGCCGTAAAGATCGGCGCCGTCAAGTTCGGCTCCGTCAAGGTCGGCTCCGCGAAGGTCGGCGCTGCGAAGGTTGGCTCCGCCAAGGTTGGCTTCGCAAAGGTCGGCGCTGCGAAGGTCGGCGCTGCGAAGATCCGCGCTGCGAAGATCCGCGCCGTGAAGGTCGGCACCGTGAAGGTTGGCACCGTAAAGGTCGGCGCCGTGAAGGTTTGCTCCACCAAGGTTGGCGCTGCGAAGGTCGCCGCCATAAAGGTCGGCGCAGTGAAGGTTTGCTCCGTGAATGTTGGCGCCGTCAAGGTTGGCTCCACGAAGGTCAGCGTTGCGAAGGTCAGCGTTGCGAATGTTGGCGTTGCGAAGGTCGGCGCCGTCTAGGCTAGCCCTACTGCCGCCCTTTCTGCAGAGCCAATGCGCGTGTTCCTCTAGGATTACACCCAATTCTATTTTTGTGACGGCCATTTTCTCTGTATTCCGGCTTCAAGACCCTATACCGCAGGAAACGCAATGATCCGCGCGCATTTGGTTAAACGGGTGGTCTGAGCCAATATGGTCGCGCGAGCGACCAGACGGCTGTATGACCCAGAGATATCGTGCCGAGAAGCGAGGGTTCGCCGCTGGCTTGGCCGTGGTGGCCGCGAGGGTATCGTCCGGCTCGTCCCTCGGAACCCGCCCATGTCCGTTCGCCGCGGCGCCCCAAGGCGAGTTGGGAACCTAAGCACCCCATAGTAGCGATGACGCGGCGCCGTGCGGGCGCTGACGATGTCGGATCAGTTTAGCCCGAGAGCTGGTCGATGAACTGAAGTGGCGTCACCCCATTCAGGCACTGCCGGCATCGTCATCCGTGCCTAGTAGAAAGCTGATCGTGCTTCCGCATGATACGCATGATCCCACTCATGGCACGGCTCAGGATTTCCCCCGATGGTGCAGCCCCTTTGGTAATAACGGCTAGAGTTACCAATTCATCAAAAAGTTCAAGATATCGGCAATGAAAAGTTGTACCATCTTGTCCCGTGAAAGTGATATCCGTTGCTGCGGTATTAAGCAGATTCTTCTCAATCAATGATTTTGCTTTGTTTAAATACCCCGCAAGCGCCGAAATCGCCTCGGACTGATCATCGTTAACTGGAGCAACAAGAGTTAAACCGTCGCTGCTGGCCAGTACAGCTGCCTTCAGATTCCCATCTTTCACTATTCGTTCCAGCTGTTTTCTAACGGCGATCAGGGGAATTGCAGACCGATCTATACGCCGATCTTTATTATTCTCATTTTCGCTCATATCTATCCCCTTCTTAATCGATGGATTCTAAAAACCTCCATGAACGACAAGTATCCGGATCGCTCTAGTATCCGCAAACCGGAATGTATCGGCAGCGAGCCGCACCTTGGGCGTGCCAAGGCATTTCTCCGTTACGGGATGAAGATTCAAGAACTACCCAAAAGCGAAGCATCAGGGTAGTTGAAGACACATTTTTCAAAAACCCGTGGCTTCGATGCAACAACAACAATCTGATGTGGATTGCAAGGGAAAGTGGACGTGGGGTCTCCCCACGGGCTCTTCCTGACGCATGGCGTCGAACAGATAACCAGTCTTGCTTTCCAGTGCCTCCGTTACCACCTGCCGACCAAACGCCTTTCGCAGGAACACATATCTCGAGGAAAAAAAATAGGCCTGCAACGAACGGCTATAATGAAATGAAACGGGGTTGTTATATTTCATTACCAACACCTGATGGGGCTTTTCCAGTTGCACGGAAAGAGTGGTGAAATATCCGGTAAGCTCTCTGGAAACGCGTTGAATGGCGCTGATCGTTTCCAAGTCCATGCGAGAGATATCCTCAATGGTGTTTAGCATGGAGAAGATGATTTCACTATCCACCTCAGCCTTGCGCTCAAGGTTCTGGGTATCAAATAAGAAGTTGTCATTCTGTATGGTGCCGTTATGGATTCCCACCGTCTGCCCAACCCGAATCGGTTGATTGTTGTCGGGATTCCAGACGGAGCCCTTGGTGGGTTTCCGTGTGTGTCCCAGTAACGTGCAGGTTGAGAGGTCCCATGAATTCATGAAATCCGCGAATTCCTGGGAAGCGACGAACTCACTCGCACATACCGGCAGTTTCAAAATGTTGTGGCTTCCGTCCGGCCAGAATGCAGCCACGCCCGTGGCCTCACGCCCCCGTTCCTCGTTGGCCAGCAACACCCCTGTGAAGAGTTCCTTGACCCGTTGGTGCTCGGCGCATGTCAATCGTCGACCCAACTGGATCCCCATCAATCCACACACGATTTCGCCCCACCCCTATACACTTCAATCAATCTCGCTCGAGCCTGAGCCAGCGCTACTTCTTCAGGCCAAAGTGGTAACCAAGCCACCACAAGCCCATCAAATCTGACATCCTACCTTCCAAACACATAGGACCCCTCCTCGCCATCCCACGACGGGTACCTTTCCAGATACTGATTGATGCGTTGCTTCACCTCCGTTTTGGTCACTCCCGATTTGGCCGAAACGCAACCAAGCCAGTCATCTGCCGAGGACTGTCCCCGTACCAGTCCCAACTCGATATGCTTAATGATCACCTTATCCACATCATCCACGAACACCGGATAGTTAACATGCCCTTGGAGGTCTCGCTCAATATCCCTCCAGTCGCGGCCCTCAATGCGATAGGCGGAAATCGGCCGCTCGGCCAGATGTTTTAGTACCGAGTAGGCCGGGTTGGTGAATTTGTTGAAAATGGACTTGAGGAACAGCAACAAGTCCGTGGCGTCTTGTCTTAGTTCACGGATCTCCTCGTCTCCTATGCCGGAGGTATCACTTCGTGCCAATTCCCCGTCATTATTGCTCAGCAGGTCCAGGAGTTGCTTTTTCCGTTCCCAGGAACCCTTCCTCCCCGTGTGGATCAGTCCGTATTTGGATAGCTCCACCGCCTTTAAAACCAATGCCAGAAAAAGAAACGTCTTGGCTACAATGGAGGTGGGCACGAGATCCCCGTCGGGGAACCGCATCTCCAAGTGAAAGGTCTTAATGCGACCATCTTCATCGAATTCCACATGTTCCAGATTGAAGAAGTTTTGATGTTCAGGTACCTTCTGGCTTTGTTTCAGGAGCGCTTGAATCTCCGGCATATCCTTTTGAACGGGAGCGTGCTCCATGAACTCCTGATGCGCATTGTGCTGTCGGCGGCGGCACATGCCACTGGACACATCTCCACCGCTAAACAGGTACTTTAATCCGGGCGCATGTTTACGCACGAGGTTCCAAAGGTTGGCCAGAATGATCTGCGGGATTCGCTCGGATAGCCCAACGGCAATGAGATGAAAATGGAGGCCGCAGGTCTGGCGCATGCGCATCTTCTCTTCCAAGAGGATATCGATGATCTGCCTGTACTGCTCCATGAGGGAGTTCCATTGAGGATGCCGGCCGATGACCTGCATTTCCACCCCGCAGTGTTCCTTAACCACATCAAAAATGCCCAGTTCTCCCAGATTCTCAAGGTCCCGTGAAGGTCGGAGTCGCTTTTCGAGATGAGCCCGGAATACATTGGGCTGCATCCCGCCAGGCAGTCCGCATTCCAGTTCTGGACCGATCTTCAATACGCGATAGAAAAGATCCTGATAGTATCGGTCCTGCTCGTGCGAGAGCGTATCCTCTCTTCTGAAGAAAAAGATTTCCTCTGACATTCCTCACCGTTATATTTTCGAGTATCCGCGGAATGCTCAAACGTGTCGTATCGGCAACTCATCTCCTCATGATCCGCCGCGCACGCGGCCACTCACGTGACCGGCCCGATTGCCACGGCGCTCTCCTCAAGTCCACCAGGTAAGAGAACCGCGGCAAAGCGGGCTAGATACGGGTGAGCGTAAACCGTGTCCCTCGGGTTTCGGGAATCGGTTCGATGTTCATGTGCGTCTGCACCTCCATCTTGGCAAGAGCAGCGTTCATGGTGTTCATCACCGGGCAGGTGAACGGCTGCTTGACCCCTGTGGCCAAAATCTTCTGTGTAAGATTCCAGCCCTTGCACCGATTTCCCTCGATCATCCATCCGTTCTCAATCTCTTTTACGGTGGCATCATCAAAGAATCCGATCTCATCGACCCAGATACGGAGTAATTCGTTCAGCACATCCGTTGGGTTTTCACCTTCGATCTCGAGCCCCATCTCCTTCTGCATGATCTCCAGCAGGTCGGTGCCCACTATCCTCATCAGGGCAAAGGCGGAATCGTCGAACAGATCATAGATTCCTTTCGCCAGACCCTCGATCATCAACGAAAGCACGCGCACCAATTGTCTTTTCTTTTCCTCTTCACTTGCCATTGGTCACCTCCAACTCAAATAGTCTTAGATTATGTCGTCTCAAACGGCCGCGGCTATGTCCGCCACCAGTCTCTTGGCTACCATTCTGAGATTCCCCAATGTGGCATCGGGCGTGACACTGATAATGAGATTCAAATCCGCCTTGCCAACGGCCCGCAAGAGAATCCAGCCCTTGTCCTGCTCCACCAGGATCTCGTCCGTGCGACCACCATTGAGTGACGTCACGGTCTTGCTAACCAGTTTCGATACCATGGCAAACTTGGCCGAAAACGACTCCACATCGGCATTGGCCGGGTTGTTGATCAATAGTGGGAGACCGTCCGAACTAAAGAGCGCGGCCGTCTGTAACCCCTCAACATCGCCGTTGAGGGAGTTTAAAATATCTTTTGGAATTCCCATTTTGCCTCCGTTTTGTAATCATCTCGAGTTGAACGGGCTGCCTCTCCCGTATTTAAGTTGCCCCATCAAGTATGTTTGTTCCAAGACTATGTTCAATACCTTGACGCAACACTTTTAACCTTTGGAGAAGCGGTTCTTTTTCAGCATTCCAATGGGAGGGCCCATGCCTCTCCATCCATGCGTGATGCACAGATTCAGGATCGATCAGCGTTTGAAAAAAATCTTGAAGTGTCTGGACGTGTCTCTCGGTTACTATTTTACCGATATCTTGCCCCAGAAGATAAGCTGGAACCAAATCGAAATTCCCGATATGTTCCACGCCCACATCCCAAAAGCGATTGGATGTATCATCGATATAAACATCAAGCAGTTGGGCAATATCTTGTAAATCGCGAAGTCTTTCATAGGGACGAATCAAAAAAGACACCATCTTTAAAATTGCAATACAGCAAGGAGGCGAAACCTTGACTTCAAGAGAATCCGCCACCTTATGGGGCTCGGAGTGAGTTAATGCCAAATCAATCCCAACCAAGTTCATGGCCTGACCATTTGCCAGCTGAACTATTCCTTTTTCTAAATGCTCCTTTCCGGCAGGAATAATATTCAAGAAAGGGCCTTGCGGCGATTGAAAACGACACTCACGCGTTGGATGCCTCGTCCAATCAGAATACTGCGAAAGTGTCGTCAAAATTTCATTTCGGCCTAATGCAACAACAAGGTCTATATCGGCGGTTTTGCGCCAAGATACCTCCAAATAAAACCCTAATGCGACAGCACCAATAAGCGTGCTTTTGGATTCAGGGTAGATGTGGCATAAATCGCGAAGCGTTTCAATTTGAATTTTGTTTAAGGCGGACGTCATTAGGTTCTGTCCGATCTGGCTAATGATTGGGTTCATGTCTAATGTGCACAGCTTCTTTAGCTGGCAATTTCATGATGCTCTTGAAGCATTTTGCTCTTGAAGCATTTCAGTATATATATCGACAGGGGATGAATTAGTGTGAATTTTAGCAGAGCCGAGCATCGCGTTTTGTGAAACCGTTCACATACTACCGTCCTGCAGGTGGGAAATGCGACCCACGGGCGGGCTACCAGCCACTTCAGGCCGTGGTCGATTCTGGGTGCCAGAGGGCATCGGCTCGACGATGTTTCCGAGGTAGTCCTGTCTTGCGGCCACTCCAGGTTCGGCGCGAAGCCCGACTCCTGGTTGCAGCACCCAATTACGGCATGCTGCCTTGCGACATCATGAAACAACTCCAGATCGACCTGCGCTTACTCTCCGGGCAGAGTCTTGAGGCGCAGATAGGCTTCGGGCGCACATGAGTGATGAGATGACGGGAATAGTCCGGCCCGCCGGTAGACCCGCGCTTATGCACCATGGCATAAAGGCGGCTGGCGGTGAGGCGCGGATGGAATCAAAGGGTCTGGAATCAAAGGGTCCATTAGGCTCGAATTCTTTTTCGCGCCCCCGGTGCGAGGACGGCCGATTTCCGAATTGATTCAGCCTGATCTCAAGATGCCTTCTAGTCCCCGGGTTTTGCGCCTCGGGGGGGGCGTGACAGCGATGCCCGCAGCCGCGCAATCCGCTACATTTTCCCAATGGTGAACGAAGCCCCGGACAACCCTGACAAAGACCCGCGCCAGGGGCTCGAGCACTACCGTGCCCGGCCCCGCGAGCGAAATGAACGCGGTTACTGGAAGCTGCTTGAATGCCTACATGTCCCGAAGCCCGCCTAAAAATGCACGCGAAAAGATCATGAAAAAAGGCGTTTTATCAACGCTTTGCAATAGTGTTACAGAAAACAAAATACTTCTTTGACCCTAAAAGCCTGATGAGCAAGTGCTATCCGCCAAAGTTTGCCCCCTTCCCGCCGCTGTGGCAGCCTAGTCGGGCTTCACTTGACCATCATGAGGGCTTAAGAACATGCGCGTTATTCTTCTCGGCGGACCGGGAGCGGGCAAGGGTACCCAGGCCGGTTTCATTACTGAGCACTTCAAGATTCCGCAAATCTCCACTGGTGACATGCTGCGTGCCCAGGTTAAGTCTGGCAGCGAGCTTGGCCAGGCGGCCAAGGCCATTATGGATGCAGGCGGGCTGGTGTCGGATGACATCATCATGGCCATGGTCAAGGAGCGTATTGCTGAGGATGACTGCCAGAATGGCTTTTTGTTCGATGGCTTCCCACGCACCATCGCCCAGGCCGAGGGGCTGAAGGCCGGCAAGGTTTTTGTCGATGCGGTGGTGGAGATCGCGGTGCCGGATGAGGAAATCATCAAACGCATGTCGGGGCGGCGCGTGCATCTGGCCTCGGGGCGCACCTATCACGTTGTTTTTAATCAGCCCAAAGTGGAGGGCCAGGACGATGTGACCGGCGAGCCATTGGTGCAGCGCGATGATGACAAGGAAGAGACGGTGTGCAAGCGTCTGGAGGTTTACCATGATCAGACCAGCCCGCTGATTGAGTATTACTCAAGCTGGGCGGAGCAGGGTGGCGAAGGTGCCCCGCGTTATTGCAGGGTTGAGGGCGTGGCGGGTGTTGATGAAGTGCGCGAGCGCATTCAGCAAGCGCTGGCCGAAGCGGGCTGAAGACCACGGCGCCGGCATCCAGCCGGCGCTGTTTTTACTTTAAGTGTTCGATTGCCGCGCTTTCGAGCACCAGAGCGGCGCTGTCGGGATTGTGCTGATCTGTTACACTGGCAGCCATACTGCAACCAGATTCAAGCTAACAGGAGGCCAAGATGGCTATCGTTGAACTGACCAGCGACAATTTCGAGTCCACGATTACGCAAAACCCTTTCGTTGTTGTTGATTATTGGGCGCCGTGGTGCGGTCCCTGCCGCTCCTTTGCACCTGTTTATGAGAAAGTCTCGAACGATCACGACGACATCGTTTTCGCCAAGGTCAACACTGAGGAAGAGCAGCAGCTCGCGGCGCATTTCCAGATCCGCTCGATCCCCACGCTGATGATCTTCCGCGACCAGGTGATTATTTTCTCCCAGGCTGGCGCGCTGCCGGAGGCATCTTTCCGCGATCTGCTCACCCAGGCCAGCGAGCTCGACATGGACAAGGTGCGCGCCGACATGGAGCAGCAGCAGGCGGCGGCCAACAACGGCTGACAGCTGTTGCCTGTGTTCTTCCGGAGCCCTCTCTGTTATGGCCATTTCCTGGCTGCGCGGCCCAACGGTCGGCGACCTGCTCGAACTGATGGAAGAAAATCACCGTCTGCTCCTGTGCCTGGCGCCCGATTTGCGCCTGTTGTCAGGGGCGCATCGGGCACCGGGTCGGGGCACAGATCTTTACCTGGACGTGATTGATCAGGCGCGCTATACCACCATGGTGCGCTTGACCTACCGCTTTTCACCCCAGGGTGGGCCTCAGTGTGTTGAGATGGGGCAGGAAATGTTCCCAGTCGGACATCTCCAGTCAGACTCTTTGCCAGCAGAATCGTTTCAGGCAGACCCTGATGCCAGATTGCGCGTCTGCCATGACGCGCGCCAGGTCGAGGTGATCGCGCTGCGTCAGACGGCCCTGCCGCTGCTTGGCGATGATCGTCTGGCAAACCTGCAATCGAAATGGAACGCCAACTGGTTTCTTGCCAAGTGGTTGTCTTATTGCGTGAGCGAGGACTATCGCTTCTTCCCGGCGCGTCAGCACACGACCAAGGCCAGAGTGGCGGACCCTGCAACTCTGTGCTGACTGCCCGGCGCGCCCCGAAAAATATTCCTGCTCCGATGCTTGACAATTGCCACCTTAAAACCAAGCTAATGAGTAGGGTATTAGGGTCGCCTGGCGCGACGCATGGATTTGGGGTACGCGATTATGAGGCTTTCCACTAAGGGTAGATATGCAGTCACGGCGATGCTGGACCTGGCGCTCCACGACGGTCAGGGCCCAGTCACGCTGGCTGATATTTCTGAAAACCAGGGCATTTCGCTCTCTTACTTAGAGCAACTCTTCTCTGCCTTGCGCGCCAAAAGTTTGGTGCGCGGCGTGCGCGGGCCGGGTGGGGGTTACTATCTGGGCAAGGGATCGGGCGAGATTTCCATTGCCGACATTATTTGCGCGGTCGACGAGTGGGTCGAGTTCACCCGCTGCGGTGGTCGCGAGAACTGTCGCAACGGGCAGAAGTGCCTGACGCACAGCTTGTGGGATCAGCTGAGCGAAGAGATTTTCGGCTTTCTCAGCGACATCTCGCTGCGGGACTTGGTCGAGCGCGGTGGCCATCGCGATCCGCGTCTCCAGCCCAACGCGCGCCTGGTGGCCGAGCCTCTGAACAAACGTGCGGCCTGAAACCTGCGACCTGGGTGGGAGGGCGGCAAGCGCCGGAGTTGCGGACCGATCTTTCCGCGAGATTGCAGGCGGACCCTTGCCGGGTCGCGCACCGGTGGGCGGCCAATGCTATTCTGAAGGCCTCTTTGTTAGTTGCCTCATCATGGCCGCCGCGCCCCTCGCTCATGGAACAACCCTCGCCCGATTTGCTTACTGATACCCAGGACCTGATCACCATTGGGGATTTTATCCGCTGGGCCAGTAGCCGCTTTAACCAGTCCGGCCTGTTCTTTGGTCATGGTACCGGCAATGCGGTGGATGATGCCTGCTGGCTGATCGCCGATGCTCTGCATCTTGCGCTGCCGCTCACCGCCGATCTGCATCCCTGCCGTCTAACGCCTAGCGAGCGCTCATTGCTGACTGCACTGCTCGAGCGGCGTGTACGAGAGCGAATTCCCGCCGCATATCTGACAGGACGCGCTTGGTTTGCCGGGCTCGAGTTCGCCGTGGATGAAGCGGTCATGATTCCGCGCTCGCCGATTGCGGAGTTGATCCAAAACCAGTTTGAGCCCTGGCTCGACCCGGACCAGATCGCGGCGGTGCTCGATCTTTGCGCCGGCAGCGGCTGTATCGGCATTGCTACCGCCGCTTACCTGCCGCAAGCCCAAGTCGATCTGGCGGAGCGCTCGGCTGCCGCGCTGCGGGTCGCAACCAGGAATATGCACAGCCTGATGAATGACGCGGGGTTGCAAGAGCGGGTGCGGGTGGTCGAATCGGACTTGTTCAGCGCGCTTGGCGGCTGCCGCTACGATCTGATGCTGTCCAATCCGCCTTATGTCGGGCAAGCCGAACTAGCCAGCTTGCCACCCGAGTATGCGCACGAGCCCGAAGCCGCCTTCGCGGCCGGCGAAGAGGGCCTTGATCTGGTGCTGCGCATTCTGCATGAAGCGCCGGACTACCTGAGCGAACAGGGGGTGCTCATCGTTGAAGTCGGCAACACGGCGGAGCTGCTACAGGAACGGCTGCCGAGCGTTCCTTTTGTGTGGCTTGAATTTGAACATGGCGGTGAGGGCGTTTTTCTGCTCCATCGCGAGCAGCTGATCGACTATCATGCTCAGTTCGCACAGGCGATGGCATCACCCTGACTTCCGGGGTCTGCCGCAGCCCGCGCTTCAACTTCCAACAGCTAGCGAAAGAACCATGCTTGACCAACCGCAGACTACCCAGGCGCAGATGGCGGATCAGCGCACCGTCTTTGACCTTGACCTCATCAAGCGCTACGACCAGAGCGGCCCGCGCTATACCTCGTACCCCACCGCAGTGGAGTTCAACGAGGGCTTTGACGAGGCAGCCTACCGCGCCACCTGTGAGCGCAGCAACGCAAGCAAGCGCCCGTTGTCTTTGTATTTTCATATCCCCTTCTGCGACACCCTGTGCTTCTACTGCGCCTGCAACAAGGTCGCCACCAAAGATCGCAGCCTCGCCCAGCCATATCTTGAGCGCATGTACCGCGAGATGGAAATGCAGAGTGCGCTCTTTGATGATGATCGGGTGGTCGAGCAGCTCCACTGGGGCGGCGGCACCCCGACCTTCATCAGCCAGCAGCAGATGCGTGAGCTGATGGATCAGACGCGCAAGAATTTCCGCCTGCTTGATGATGACAGCGGTGAGTATTCCATTGAGATCGACCCGCGCGAGGCCGGAGGCGACACCGTCAAGCTGCTGCGCGAGCTGGGCTTTAACCGCATGAGCCTGGGCGTGCAGGATTTTGACACCAAGGTGCAGAAAGCCGTCAACCGCATTCAGACCGAAGCTGAAACCATGGCGGTGCTTGAGGCCGCGCGCAAGGTCGGCTTTGGCTCTATTAGCATCGATCTCATCTACGGCCTGCCCTTCCAGGACCCGGATGAATTCAGCAAGACACTCGATAAGGTCATTGATGCCGCGCCCGAGCGGGTGTCGGTATTCAACTACGCCCACCTGCCATCACGCTTCAGCCCGCAGCGGCGCATCAAGGACGATGATCTGCCGCCGCCTCAGGTCAAACTCGACATCTTGCAAATGACCATCGAGCGCCTGACCGACGCCGGTTGGCTCTACATCGGCATGGACCATTTCGCCCGTCCGGACGATGAACTGGCGCTGGCGCAGCGCAATGGCACCCTGTATCGCAACTTCCAGGGCTACTCCACCCATGCCGATGCCGACCTGATTGGCCTGGGTGTCACCTCCATCGGCAAGGTGGCCAACACCTATGGCCAGAACCAGCGCGAAATGGAGGCCTACAACGCCGACATCGACGCTGGCCGGCTGGCCGTCTTCCGCGGCATTGAGCTCAATCGCGACGACGAACTGCGCCGCGATGTCATCACCCGCCTCATCTGCAACTTCAAGCTCGACTTTGCCGAGGTCGAGCGTGTGTGGGATATTAACTTTGTCGACTATTTCGCCACCGGGCTTGCCAGGCTCAAGGGGATGGAAGCCGACGGCCTGCTCGAAACCGACGCAAGCGGCATCCGCGTGCTGCCCAAAGGACGGCTGCTGATTCGCAACATCTGCATGGGGTTCGATGCCTATCGCGAAGCGACACAAGGGGCTGGAGGCTTCTCGAAAGTCATCTAAAGCGACTGCCTTCTGGCCCGATGCCGGGCGCCGCTGGGGGTTTCTTCATCGCTGCTTCCTTACTGAATGTTTGCGCAGGCGCGCGGTCAAAGCAACATTCTCGCTGGAGTGGAGTGCGCATGGCGGTTAGAATGCAGGGTTTTGCGTTTGCCAGGGCAAATTTTGCTCCAGGCGCGATGGTGAAAATCAGGAGATAGAGCTTCATGCAAGTATCTGTGCAGGCGGGTGAGGGGCTGAAGCGCGAAATGCGCGTGGACCTTCTGGCGGATGACATCGAGGCCGAGATCGACAAGCGCTTGCAGCGCTTTGCACGCTCGGCGCGAGTGCCGGGTTTTCGTCCAGGAAAAGTGCCGGTGCGGGTGTTGCGCCAGCAATATGGCGATCAGGTACGCAGCGAAGTTTTTGGCGAAATGGTGCAATCCACCTTTCCGACCGCAGTGGAACAGGAAGATCTCAAGCCCGCTGGCATGCCGAGTATTGAGCCGGATATCGACCAGAAAGCCCGTCGGTATGCCTATACCGCAAGCTTTGAGGTGTTTCCGGCAGTCGAGCTAAAGCCCCTGGCCGACGCCAAGATCAAGCGCCCGGTGGCCGAGATTGCCGACACCGATGTCGATCAGATGATCGAGCGACTGCGCCAGCAGCGATGCGAGTGGATCGAGGTCGAGCGCGGGGCGCGCAAAGGCGACCAGGTTGGCATGGCGTTCAAAGGGACCATCGATGGCGAGGCTTTCGATGGCGGGACGGCCGAGGATTACACCGTAGAGATCGGCGCCGATCGCATGATCGCGGGTTTCGAGGATGAACTCATTGGCGCCGCACCCGCACAAGCGCGCGAGTTCGACTTGCAGTTTCCAGAGGACTACCACGCTAAGCACCTGGCCGGGAAGCAAGTGCACTTCGAGGTGAAGGTGCACAAGGTTGCGGAGCCCAAACTGCCCGAGGTGGATGCTGACTTCATCAAATCGATGGGTGTGGCCAGTGGCGAAATGGCCGATTTCCGCACCGATGTGCGCGAGACCATGGAGCGGGAGTTGCGCGAGCGCGTCGATGAAACCGTCAAATCACGGGTGTTTGATGCCCTGATTGAGGCCAATCCAACCGAGTTGCCGCAGTCGCTGATCGATCAGGAGGCGCGGGCCATGCAGGAGTCGTTCAGCAAGTCGACCAACAACCAGCCTCTGCCTTTTCCTGCGTCTTTCTTTCTCGAGACCGCGCGCCGTCGGGTGGCAACTGGCCTGCTGATCAATGAAGTGGTCAAACACCACGCGCTCAGTGTCAGTGACGATGCCGTGCGCACCAAGCTCGAGGCTCTGGCGGCTGGCTACGAGCAGCCGCAGGAAGTGATCAACTACTACCTTGCCGATAAAGAGCGTTTATCCCAGATTCGCGCCTCCCTGCTTGAGGGGACGGTAGTTGCGCACCTGCTGGAAGAAGCCCAGGTCGAGGATGAACCCAAGACGTTTTTTGAGTTGACCGAAACCGGGCAGTAAGGCAGCGCCTGCGCAGTCTGGGGCTGTAATGCCTGGCGCGCATATTGCTTGCAAATGTGGTTGGCGTCACGAGCGTCAAATCGGTTTTTTCCTATTGCCATTTACCTTCGCGAGAGAGAACACAACATGGAGCGCAGCCTGATCAACGGTGGGATCAACAGCGGGAACGCAAGCGGGAACGGAGGCGGTACCTGGGATCCTCAGGGCCTTGGCCTGGTGCCCATTGTTGTCGAGCAGACGGCACGTGGCGAACGCTCCTTCGATATCTTCTCGCGCCTGCTCAAGGAACGGGTCATCTTTCTGGTTGGGCCGGTGGATGATCACACGGCTAATCTGGTGGTTGCGCAAATGCTGTTCCTTGAGTCCGAGAATCCTGACAAGGACATCCACTTCTATATCAACTCTCCCGGCGGGTCGGTGACGGCGGGTTTGGCCATTTACGACACCATGTGCTTCATTCGCCCGGATGTCAGCACCATGTGTGTGGGCCAGGCCGCCAGCATGGGCGCCTTGCTCCTTGCCGGCGGAACTGCGGGAAAGCGCTTCTGTCTGCCGCATTCGCGCATGATGATTCATCAGCCGTTGGGCGGCTTTCAGGGTCAGGCCAGCGACATCGACATCCATGCGCGCGAGATTCTCAAAATTCGCGAGCAACTGAATCGCATTTTCTCGCACCATACCGGACAGCCGATTGAGAAAATTGCCGATGATACCGAGCGTGATCGGTTTCTCGGCGGCGAGGAGGCGGTGGACTATGGTCTGATCGACAAAGTAATCGACAAACGCGATATGCCAGACAAAAAGACTGATACCGAAAAATCCTGATTCGCCGGCGGGGATGCATGGTATCGACAGTCTTGTCCCACCGGTCTTGGGGATGCTCGCCCAAGCGAGTCAGGTCGGTCCCGGTCTTGTCGCCTTGGTTATCGGGCGGAAGGTCGCTATGATGCGTATATGATGCGTATCAGTCACTGAGCGGCAGGTATCCGCCGGATCGCGCAGTGCGAGTTCGGCGCTGGCTTCAAGGTCGCGGGAGAGTCCAGAGAGTAAGGCCCGCAGCCCCATTGGTTAGAGACGGTCTTTAGAAATTATGAGCGGAAACAGCCAAGGCAAACACGACGACGGAAAACTTCTCTACTGCTCGTTCTGCGGCAAGAGTCAACACGAGGTTCGCAAGCTCATTGCGGGTCCCTCGGTGTTTATCTGCGATGAGTGCGTTGACCTGTGCAACGACATCATCCGCGAGGAGATGCAGGAAACGGCGGATGAGGCGGCAAGCAAGCTGCCAAAGCCGCGCGAGATCAACGACAGCCTTGATCAATACGTCATCGGCCAGGAGCACGCCAAAAAGGTGCTTTCAGTGGCTGTTTACAATCACTACAAACGCATGGAGCTTTCCGGCGGCAAGGACGAGGTCGAGATCGCCAAGAGCAATATTCTGCTCATCGGCCCCACCGGCTCCGGCAAGACTCTGCTGGCAGAGACCCTGGCGCGACTGCTTAATGTTCCCTTCACGATCGCCGACGCCACTACCCTGACTGAGGCCGGTTATGTCGGTGAGGATGTCGAGAACATCATCCAGAAGCTGCTGCAAAAGTGCGACTACGATGTCGAAAAGGCGCAGACTGGCATCGTCTATATCGATGAAATCGACAAGATTTCGCGTAAGGCGGACAACCCTTCCATTACCCGCGATGTCTCTGGCGAAGGCGTGCAGCAGGCGTTGCTCAAGCTGATTGAGGGGACTGTTGCCTCGGTGCCTCCCCAGGGCGGGCGCAAGCATCCGCAGCAGGAGTTCCTGCAGGTGGATACCTCGAGCATCCTGTTTATCGTTGGTGGTGCCTTTGCCGGTCTGGACCGCATCATTCGCACCCGTTCCAAGAAAGGCGGTATTGGCTTCTCGGCCGAGGTTCACAGCCAGGACGACGACAAGCAGATGACCGAGCTCCTGAGTGCTGTGGAGCCTGAGGATCTGATTCGCTATGGTCTGATTCCGGAATTTGTCGGGCGCCTGCCGGTGATGGCCACGCTTGAGGAGCTTGATGAAGAGGCCCTGGTTCGCATTCTGACCGAGCCCAAGCATTCGCTTTACCGGCAATACAAACGCCTGTTCGAGATGGAAGGTGTCGATCTCGAGCTGCGCGAGGACGCCCTGCGCACGATTGCCATTAAGGCGATGGAGCGCAAAACCGGGGCGCGCGGGTTGCGTACCATTATGGAGCAGACCTTGCTCGATACCATGTACGACCTGCCGTCGATGGATAATGTGAGCAAAATCACCGTGGATCGCTCGGTGATTCTTGGCGAAAACCCGCCGTTCATTCTCTACGAGGGCGGCGAGCCGAAGGTGGCAGCGGACGAGTCTGCGTGAGCGCTCCTGAATAATCGGGACAGGGCGGCTTGTCGTGTGTTTGCACGACAAGCGCCTGGCAAGTCGTGTGCGGCAACGCCCACCCGCGCATCTGTGTTGAAGCTGGGCATGCCTGCCCTGATGTCTCCTGATATCACTCACTTGCCCGGTTGCGCGCCTGAGCGGCCGTCGCGGGGCAAATAACCGCGAGAATCCCCCGATGGCGAAGACCCCCTCCCCGGAAAGATATGTCACCCAGGTACCGCAGGACGTTGCCGTGCTGCCGCTGCGGGATGTGGTCGTCTACCCGCACATGGTGATTCCGCTGTTTGTTGGGCGCGAAAAATCCATTATCGCGCTTGATGCGGCCATGACCAGCGACAAGCAGATTCTGCTGCTGGCGCAAAAGCACGCGGATGTTGATGATCCGGGCGTTAAGGATCTCTACCGCATCGGCACCCTGGCCAATATTTTGCAGTTGCTGAAATTGCCCGATGGCACCGTCAAGGTGCTGGTCGAGGGCAATCATCGTGCCGAGGCGACCAAATTTATCAGTACGACTGATTACTTCGGTGCAATGGCCTTGCCGTTGCGCGAGCAACTCAAGGCCGATGAGCGCGAGCAGGAGGTGCTGATGCGCTCAGCGGTCTCGCTGTTTGATCAGTACGTCAAGCTCAACAAAAAAGTCCCACCCGAGGTGCTGACTTCGCTTGCGAGCATCGACGAGCCTGGTCGTCTCGCCGATACCATGGCTGCGCACATGGCGCTGAAACTCGATGAAAAGCAGCGCGTGCTTGAGATTGTCGATATTCAGGAACGTCTCGAGCACCTGATGGGGCTGATGGAATCTGAAAACGACAACCTGCAGATGGAAAAGCGGATTCGCGGGCGCGTCAAAAAGCAGATGGAGAAGAATCAGCGCGAGTACTATCTGAACGAACAAATGAAGGCCATCCAGAAGGAGTTGGGTGAGCTTGAAGATGCGCCCAATGAACTCGAGGATCTTGGCAGGCGCATCCACGAGGCTGGTATGCCCAAGGATGTGCACGAGAAAGCCGTCGGCGAGCTAAACAAACTCAAGCTCATGTCGCCCATGTCGGCCGAGGCGACTGTCGTGCGCAACTACATCGACACCCTGGTGTCGGTCCCCTGGAAGAAGCGCACCCGGATCAGAAATGACATCCGCGTCGCAGAATCAGTGCTAGATGCTGATCATTTCGGACTCGAGAAAGTCAAAGAACGGATTCTTGAATATCTCGCAGTGCAACAGCGCGTGCGCAAGCTCAAGGGGCCGATCCTGTGCCTGGTTGGGCCTCCTGGAGTGGGCAAGACCTCTCTCGGACAGTCCATCGCGCGCGCCACCAACCGCAAATTCGTGCGCATGTCCTTGGGCGGCGTGCGTGACGAGGCGGAAATTCGCGGTCACAGGCGCACTTACATCGGTGCCTTGCCGGGGAAAATTATCCAGAATCTGTCCAAGGCGGGCTCGCGGAATGCCTTCTTTTTGCTCGACGAGATCGACAAGATGGCCATGGATTTCCGCGGCGACCCGGCCTCTGCGCTGCTTGAGGTGCTGGACCCCGAGCAGAACGATACCTTCAACGATCATTACCTTGAGGTTGACTTCGACCTGTCAGAAGTGATGTTCGTCGCCACGGCCAACACGCTGAACATCCCGCCGGCGTTGCTTGATCGCATGGAGGTGATCCGGCTCTCCGGCTATACCGAGGATGAAAAGGTCAATATCGCGGAGCGTTATTTGCTCCCGAAACAGATGAAACACAACGGGCTCAAGCGGGGCGAACTCTCGATTCGCGAATCGTCCCTGCGCGATACCGTCCGTTATTACACCCGCGAAGCGGGGGTGCGTAATCTCGAGCGTGAGCTGTCCAAGGTCTGCCGCAAGGTTGTCAAGGAGGTCTTGTTGAAGAAGCGGGACTCCGCCATTGTCGTCACACCCAAGAGTCTGGAAAAGTATCTTGGTGTTCAACGCTTTCGCTTCGGGCGTGCCGATGAGCATGATCGCATTGGCCAGGTCACCGGCTTGGCCTGGACAGAGGTGGGTGGCGAACTCTTGCGCATCGAATCCGCGCTGGTGCCCGGCAAGGGTAAGTTTATTTACACCGGCCAGCTTGGCGATGTCATGCAGGAGTCCATTCAGGCGGCGCTCACGGTGGTGCGCAGTCGCGCCGAGTCGCTTGGCATCGACGGCGACTTCCATCAGAAGTTTGACCTGCACATCCATGTGCCAGAAGGTGCCACCCCCAAGGATGGCCCCAGTGCGGGAGTGGCCATGTGCACCGCCATGGTATCGGCCCTGACCAAGGTGCCGGTGCGCTCATCCGTGGCGATGACCGGGGAAATTACGCTGCGCGGCGAGGTGCTGCCAATTGGCGGACTGAAGGAAAAGCTGCTGGCCGCGCACCGCGGCGGCATCGAGTTGGTGCTGATTCCGCACGAGAACGAGCGCGATCTGGTCGAGATTCCAAAGAATATCAAGCAACATCTGGAGATTTGCCCGGTCCGCTGGATCGATGAGGTGTTCGCTCACGCTCTGACGGAGACTCCGCATCCGGTGATTCGCGACGGCGCTGAGGCCGAGCCGGACGACAGCGTTCCGCCGGACTCCGAGGCCAAACGATCACCCGAGGGCGCGCGCACCCATCACTGAGAGATATAAATCGGACAAGCGCCAGATTCTGCCAGCGCCAGCCGGGGCGGAATTATGGCGTACTTGGCCGATTGGTGGGCTATGGACCTTAGGGTTGCTTTCTGTGCGCTCCGGCACAGTTCAGTCTTTGTCCTGGCGCCTCGGTTGCGGCAACAAAACCCGACTCAGTTGTTCATGATTTGTGCGGAATAGTCGGGTTCTCGTCAGGCCGGTCCGCGCAGGAGCGCGAGTCTGTATCACGAATTGGGCTCCGTCGTACCCTCGTATTTTGTCCGGTATGTGACTTGACAGGCCACGGCGATCTCTACAACAATCGCCCACGTCAGCGGAGTGACCATGAGTCGCTTCTGTTTAACCGGCCGTCTTGCAGGCTGAGGTCGTGGTCATCTGATGCGGCTTCTGGACTCTTCAGGTTCATGGCGGGCAGATTGCGATGCTGCTCCTGCCTTGGCAAGCGGGTTATTTTCTAAGGCAATCGTGTATTTTCTCAGGCAATCGTTCGGAAAAGCACAGACAATCGGGGGAAGTATGAACAAATCTGAAATAGTCGATACCATGGCGGAAAAAGCAGATATCTCCAAAACAGCGGCTGCCAAGGCGCTTGACGGGTTTATCGATGCCATCACACATGCGCTGAAGGAAGGCGATACCGTTTCCATCATTGGCTTCGGAAATTTCGTCGTGAAGGAGCGTGCCGCAAGAACCGGGCGCAACCCTCAGACCGGTGCATCCATTCAGATAGCCGCGTCGAAATCCCCATCATTTAAGGCTGGCAAAGCGCTCAAGGATGCGATAAAATAGCCGGCTTTAAGACGTTACTGATCTGGATTTCCCGACTGGGCTCTGCCTTGCAGGGGCATCCTAATCAGGCGCGCTCTAGCGGATGTTCCTAGGGGTGCGATGTTTCTAGGGTGCTTAGCTCAGCTGGGAGAGCATCGCCCTTACAAGGCGAGGGTCGCAGGTTCGATCCCTGCAGCACCCACCATAAGGCTAGCTACCCGCTTAGAGGCTATAGGTTGACCCAGTTTTTTTGCTCCGGTTTGATGCGCTAGGTTTTATGTACTAGCTTTAAAGGCTGCGGTTTCGCGAAAGACGCGATTTTGACAAAATAAACCCCAGACGATTTACATATATTCGAGTAAGGTCTTGGAACCAGCGTTTTTGATTCAACCCTTATGATTCAAGAACGCTCAGGCCAAGGCAAGAGTCAGTTTTAGGAGTGGTAGTTCAGTCGGTTAGAATACCGGCCTGTCACGCCGGGGGTCGCGGGTTCGAGTCCCGTCCACTCCGCCAATAAAGGCGCACAAGCAGGCATGATCGGTGCCAAGTTTTGTCGCAAAAATCGCGGGGTATCCGGTTGGGTACCCCGTTTTTGTTTGGTGCGCCTATTTCGAGTCCGGTCGTTCTTTACTTCTTGATCTCGGCCTGGAAATCATTGATCGACGTTCCGGGCCACTTCGTCTTCCGCGCTGGTGTATCAGCGCATTGCACGAGCCAATCATTACACCATGCTTCTCGAGATTCGTGAACGCGCCCAGGGCTGGGTCGCTTGGGCCATCGTAATCCTGATCAGCATTCCCTTCGCTCTCTGGGGTATCCAGTCCTATCTTGGTGGCGGTGGCGAACCGGCGGTGGCAACCGTCAATGGCGCTGAAATCACCGAGCAGCAGCTGAATCAGAATCTTCAGCGCACTCGCGTGGACTTGCGCGAGCGCTTGGGCGACGCTTACGACCCGGCCTTATTTGAGGATGGCGGCCTGCGCGAACGGGTGCTGGACCGGATGATTGAGTCTCAGGTGCTGCTTGACGCCTCGGGGCAATTGGGTCTGCGGGTCGCCGATGCGGTACTGCGTTCAGCCATCGCGCAAGAGCCTGCCTTCCAGAAAGACGGCCACTTCGACAAGGCGACCTATGCGCAGGTGCTGCAATATCAGGGGCTCTCGCCAGCCGCCTTTGAACAGAACCTGCGCCTGCAATTGCTCCAAACTCAGCTTGAGCGTGCGGTGGAGAGTACAGCTTTCGCCCCCCAAAGCGAGGTTGATCAAAGTATCCGTCTGATCCGCCAAGAGCGCGAGATCAGCTACATTAAGCTGCCGCAGGCGGATTTCGCACCTGGGCAATCGCCGGATGAAGAGAAGGTGCGCGCCTTCTATGATGAAAACCCGGATCGCTTCAAGTCTCCGGAGCAAGTCAAGCTGAGCTATATCCTGCTGTCCCCCGAGCTTCTTGGCGCCGATCAGACCGTCAGCGAGGAGGATCTTCAGGCGTTGTACGAGGAACGCGCCGAGACTCTCAAGACGCCAGAGATGCGCTCGCTCCGTCATATCCTGATCGCGCTGCCAGCGGATGCTGATGAAGCCAGCATTGATGCTGCGCGCGAAAAAGCCGCCGCTGCGCGCGAGCGAATTCTCGCTGGTGAGGCATTTGCCAGTGTCGCTAGCGATGTTTCAGATGATCCCGTCTCGGCTGCGGCGGGCGGCGATCTCGGCCAGATCGAACGCGGCATGCTCGACCCGGTTCTTGAGCAGACTGCCTTCAGCCTGAATCTCGGTGACTTGAGCGAACCCGTGCGTAGCCGCTTCGGCTACCACCTGCTTGAGGTCACAGCTGTCGAACCCAGTGTGATGCCGTCTTTCGATGATGTCGCCGGTGAATTGCGCAAGGAGTTGCAGAGCCGCTCCGCCGAGGGCGCTTTTTATGACCATGCCGAGCGGCTCGCGACTCGGGTCTATGAGGTTCCCGACAGTCTGGTGCCTGCCGCCGAGGAACTGGGGCTGGACATACAGACCAGTGACTGGATCGACCGCAGTGGCGGAGCTGGCATTTTTGCAAGCCAGAAAGTGGTGGCCGCCGCCTTCAGTGAGGAAGTGCTCGGCAGGGGCAATAACAGCGAGTTGATCGAACCCGATCCCCAGCGCCTGGAGGCACTGGTACTGCGGGTTGACGAGCATCGCCCGGAGGCAGTGCGCCCCCTCAAGGAGGTGCGCGAAGAGATTGTCCAACTGCTCAATGCGCGTGAGGCGGCGGCGGCGGCCTTGCAGGCGGCCGAGGCGCTGTCCGCGCGGATTGAACAGGGAGAAAGTCTGCCGGCGGTTGCTGGCGAGACCTATCCGGTCGAGGCGCCTGGCATGATTGAGCGTCAGTCGGGCGAGTTGCCTGCTGCTGTGGTGCGCGAAGCCTTCCTGCTGCCGCGTCCGGGCGTCGAGCGTCCCAGCGTCGGGACGGCCACCGATGGCGAGGGCGACGCCTTTGTTATTGCCGTGTCAGCAGTGCGCGATGGCTCCGTCGATGATTTGACTGTCGAGGCCCGTGCCGCCGAGGCCCGCGTGCTGGCACAGAGCCTGGGCCGTTCGGACTTCACCCATGTGGTGTCGGGACTCGAAGCCAGCGCTAAGATCGAGCGCAAGGCGCTGGCGTCCGATCAGGAGTAAGGCTTGGTCTTGCCTCCCCGCGCTCATGAGCGCGGGAAGAGGTTGTGATGATAGGCGTTATCCAAGCCCCAGGATGTGGTACCCGGTATCGACGTAAAGCACATCCCCGGTGATGCCTGAGGCCAGGTCGGAGCACAGAAACGCCGCAGCATTGCCAACTTCATCGATGGTGACATTGCGCCGCAGCGGGGTGCGCTCTTCCACCTGCTTGAGCATCGAGCGGAAATCCGAGATGCCGGCGGCGGCTAGGGTGCGAATCGGCCCGGCGGAGACGGCATTGACCCGGGTGCCCTCGGGGCCGAGGGAATCTGCCAGATAGCGCACATTGGCCTCCAGGCTCGCCTTGGCCACGCCCATCACGTTGTAATTCGGCACCGCGCGCACCGCCCCCAGGTAGCTCATGGTCACCAGCGCGCCATTGCGCCCGGCCATCATGGCGCGGCCCGCCTTAGCCAGGGCGGCGAAGCTGTAGGCGCTGATCTCGTGCGCGGTATTGAAGCCTTTGCGCGTCACGGCATCGATGTAGCTTCCCTCAAGCTCCTCCTTGGGCGCGAAGGCAATGGAATGCACAATGCCATCGAGCCCATCCCAATGCCCGGCGAGTTGCTCGAAGCAGGCATCGATCTCGGCATCACTTGCCACATCCAGCGGCAGCACGATGGATGAATCACACTTGGCGGCCAGGTCCTCGACCCGCCCGCGCAGCTTCTCGCCCTGATAGCTGAAGGCCAGTTGTGCGCCCTCGCGATGCATGGCCTGAGCCACACCCCAGGCGATGGAGCGGTTGCTGGCGACGCCAGTGATCAAAAAGCGCTTGTCTGCTAAAAATCCCATGGTTTCCTGGTCTCTATTGTGAGTGGTTTGGGTTGTGAGGTGTTTTACTTGTCAGTGTCCTGGCTCTGGCGCCGTTGCCATCGTATCCTCTTCGGCACTGGTAAGCCGGCGCCTAGGGTGCGATCATTGTGCGCGTGAAAGCAACTTGCCACATTAACCAAAGTGCGCCCCAGTTGAAAGGCCCGAGCGGCGTTGTTCTGGTTCCACTGGCTTTGGCCTGGTCGCTAGCCTTGGTTTTGCTGCTGGGCGGCTGCGGCGACACCGCTTGGAACAACCCCTATCCAGCCAGCGAAGCGCGCGCGAACATCGTCTACAGCGCCTTTTCCGAGCAGCCCAAACATCTCGACCCGGTGCGTTCATACAACAGCAACGAGTATGTCTTTATCGGGCAGATCTACGAACCCCCGCTGCAATACCATTTTCTTAAGCGGCCCTACACCCTGGTGCCGCTGACGGCGGCATCCATGCCCGAGGTGCGTTATTTCGATGCCGAGGGTAACCGGCTGCCGGGCTCGGCACCGGCCGAGCAGGTCGCCGTCAGTGAGTATCTGATTCGCATCCGCCCCGGTATTCAGTATCAGCCGCACCCGGCGCTGGCCCGGGCCGAGGGCGCACCGGCGGGGGAGGGCTATCTTTATCATCATCTCAAACCCGCCGATCTGCGCGGCATTGAGGATCTCGGCGACTTCCCTGCCACCGGCACCCGGGAGGTGACAGCCGAGGACTATGTGTATCAGATCAAGCGTCTGGCTGCGCCCTGGCTGCATTCGCCCATTGCCGGGCTGATGAACAAGCACATCCTGGATCTTGCTGAGCTGAGTGAGCGCCTGGCCGAGGCGGCGCCGGCACCTGAGACAGGGGAGCGGCCCTTTTTCGACCTGCGCAAGATGCCCTTTGCCGGTGCCGAGGTCGTCGACCGCTATAGCTATCGCATCCGCATCGAGGGGCGCTATCCGCAGTTTCAGTATTGGCTGGCGATGCTGTTTTTCAGCCCCATGCCCTGGGAGGCTGAAGCTTTTTACGCCCAACCTGGGCTGGCCGAGCGCAATATCACCCTGGACTGGTATCCGCTTGGCAGTGGTGCTTTCATGCTGAGTGAGAATAATCCCAATTTGCGCATGGTGCTCAGTCGCAACCCGCATTTTCATGGTGAGACCTACCCGAGTGAGGGTATGCCCGAGGATGTCGCGGCAGGGTTGCTTGAGGATGCTGGCCAACCGCTGCCGCTGGTCGATCAGGTGATCTTCGCGCTCGAGAAAGAAAGCATCCCCTATTGGAATAAGTTTCTACAGGGTTACTACGACAGCTCCGGCATCGCCTCCGATGCCTTCGACCAGGCGATTCAGTTTAGCGCCGGTGGCGATGCCGAGCTGACCGAGGATATGGGCGCCAAGGGTATCGCGCTCGCGACTGCCGTGGATACCAGCATCTGGTACATGGGCTTCAACATGCTCGACCCTGTTCTGGGTGGTAACTCCGAGCGCGCGCGCCTGCTGCGCCGGGCCATCGCCATGGCGGTTGACTTTGGCGAGTACATTTCCATTTTCGCCAATGGCCGCGGCATCGAGGCCCAGGGCATGCTGCCGCCGGGCATTTACGGGCATCGCGAGGGGCGCGCCGGACTCAACCCTTATCTTTTTGATTGGCAGGAAAACCGTGCGGTGCGCAAGCCGATCAGCGAAGCCCGTGCCCTGCTCGCCGAGGCCGGCTACCCGGATGGGCGAGATTCGCAAACCGGTCGCCCGCTCACGCTCTACTACGAGGCCATGGACGCCGGCCCCGATGGCAAGGCGCGGCTCAATTGGATGCGCAAACAGTTCGCCAAACTCGGCATTGAGCTGGTCGTGCGCGCCACCGACTACAATCGCTTTCAGGACAAAATGCGCGAGGGCACCGGGCAAATCTTCATGTGGGGCTGGAATGCCGACTATCCGGACCCGGAGAATTTGTTCTTCCTGCTCTATGGCCCCAACGCCAAGGTCAAGGGCGGGGAGAACGCCTTCAATTACCAAAATCCGGAGTTCGACCGCTTGTTTGAGCAGATGCGGGTGATGGACGACACCCCCGAGCGTCAGGCGTTGATCGATGAGATGACCGATATCCTGCGCCGCGACGGGCCGGTGGCCTTTGGTTTCTTTCCCAAGTCCTATAGCCTCTACCATCAGTGGCTTGGCAATGTGAAGCCGAATCTCATGGCGAACAATACCCTGAAGTACCGTCGCCTGAATCCGGATCGGCGCGCCGAGCAACGCCTGGCGTGGAATCCGCCCGTGCTCTGGCCGCTTGGGCTGCTGGCGCTGGTGTTGGTGCTCGGTGCCCTGCCGGCCTGGCTGATGGCGCGCCGGCGCGAAAGGAGCCGCGCTCTATGATGGCCTATATTTTGCGCCGGGTAGCCTATGCGCTGCCGATCCTCATCGGGGTGAATATTCTCACTTTCGCGCTCTTTTTCGTGGTCAACTCGCCCGATGACATGGCGCGCATGCAGCTTGGGGATAAGCGCGTGACCCAAGAAGCCATCGACACCTGGAAGGCCGAGCATGGCTATGACCAGCCGCTGTTTGTCAATCCGGCCGCCGAGGGGCTGGGTGCGCTGACCCAGACGATTTTTTTCCAAAAGTCACTCAAGCTCTTTGCCTTTGATTTTGGTTCATCCGACAGCGGGCGTAACATTGGCAACGACATCTCCCAGCGCATGTGGCCGAGTCTGGCCATCGCGGTGCCTGTGTTGCTCACGGGTCTTGCCATCAACATCAGCTATGCGCTGATGATTGTGTTCTTCCGCGCCACCTATATCGACTTCGGCAGCGTGGTGCTGCTGGTGGCCATGATGTCTATTTCCAGTCTGTTCTACATCATTGGCGGGCAGTTTTTGATTGGCAAGCTGCTGCATTTGGTGCCCATCTCTGGCTATGACACTGGATTTGAGGCGCTCAAATTCCTGATCCTTCCAGTGATTGTCAGCGTTATCGCCAGCATTGGCAGCGGTACTCGCCTGTATCGCACCTTTTTCCTTGAGGAGATCAACCGCGATTATGTGCGTACCGCGCGCGCCAAGGGCTTGGCCGAGCGAGTGGTGCTCTTCCGCCATGTGCTGCGCAATGCGCTCATTCCTATCCTGACCGGCGTGGTGGCGGTGCTGCCGCTGTTGTTCATGGGCGCGCTCATTACCGAGTCTTTCTTTGGTATCCCGGGGCTCGGCAGCTACACCATCGATGCCATCAGCCGCCAGGACTTTGCCATTGTGCGCGCCATGGTGTTTCTCGGCTCGGTGCTCTACATTCTGGGGCTGATTTTGACGGACATCTCCTACACGCTGGTCGATCCGAGGGTGCGGCTGTCATGAGCCGGGTGGTCAGTGGTCAGTGGTTAGCGGGCCGCAGTTGTCGCGCGCTGGACCTTTGGATTTTGGTTGCTTCACCATGCTGGTAATCCTCTGGACCGATGCGCTCATTTTTCTGCTGATTGCGGTGGCGCTCAGCTTTGCCTTCTATGCCTCGCACCATCCGCACCTGGCCGAGCCTTGGCGCCAGGTGGGGCGCTCGCGGGTGGCTGCGGCGGCCTTGGTGGTGCTGGGCTTTTATGTCGTCATCGGCTTGCTCGACTCGGTGCACTTTCATCCGCGGCTGGAGGCGGCTGCGGAACAATCTGCAACAGACGCGCCAGCGCCGGCGCACTCGACCCAAATCCTTTCATTGCTGGATCTTTGGCTCACGCCGTTGCGCGAGCGCGGGGAAAAAACCTTCTCGGCGCCCTTCGCCACCCATTTGTTTGTCAAAGAGCCCATTGAGCAGCCGGATGGAAGCCTGGTGCGCACCTATCCCCGGCTCAAATATGGCGGCGTGCATCTTGATGACCCGGAGCAGGGGCGTGGCTGGGATATTGTGGTCTCCAGCCTGCTTGGGCTGATCAAGGCGCTGATCGCCTGGACCGCCATCCTTCTGGTGGGGCTGGGCGGCTGGGCCTGGCATCGGCGAAAGGCGTTTGACGCACTCTGGCGATCCTTATGGCAAGCGCCGGAGCAGGCGCCTTGGCGGGTAGCTTTGTGGACGCTGCTGGTGATGCTGGCCATCAGCTTCATCGCCGGTGAGTTGGCGTTGAACTATCACATCCTCGGCACCGACAAAGTGGGCGAGGATGTTTTCTATCAGAGCCTCAAGAGTGTTCGCACCGGCTTGGTGATTGGCACCCTGACCACCCTGGTGATGCTGCCGGCGGCGGTGATTCTGGGCATCATGGCCGGGTATTTCCGTGGTCTGACCGATGACATCATCCAATACCTTTACACCACGCTCAATTCCATCCCCGGCGTGCTCTTGATTGCCGCCGCCATTTTGATGCTGCAAGTCTATATGACCAACCACGGCGATGAGTTCAACAGCCTGGTTGAGCGCGCCGATTTGCGTCTGCTGTTTTTGTGCATCATCCTTGGCGTGACCAGCTGGACCGGACTGTGCCGGTTGCTGCGCGGCGAGGCGCTCAAACTGCGCGAGGCCGACTATGTGCAAGCGGCCACTGCGCTCGGGGTGCGGCATTCGCGCATCATCGCCCGCCATATCCTGCCGAATGTGCTGCATATCGTGATGATCGCCATCGTGCTTGACTTCAGCGGCCTGGTGCTGGCCGAGGCGGTGCTGTCCTATGTCAACATTGGTGTCGATCCAACCATGAACAGCTGGGGCAATATGATCAACAGCGCGCGTCTGGAACTGGCGCGCGACCCCATCGTCTGGTGGTCCCTGGCGGCGGCATTTGTCTTTATGTTTACCCTGGTGCTGGCCGCCAATCTGCTCGCCGACGTGGTGCGCGACGCCTTTGATCCGCGCTTGAGGAATTCACCATGAGTGGGCTTGCAACTGATGTCTGATCGGATAATGTCCGGGAAGAATCTAATGGCCGGAAAGCATTCGGTGCTGGAAGTCAGCAACCTGCGCACCCAACTAGGCGGCGCAACGCGATCAGTGACCGTGGTCGATGGGATTGATCTGCGCATCGCTCCTGGTGAGACCCTGGCGCTGCTCGGCGAGTCTGGCTGCGGCAAGTCCATGACGGCCCTTTCCTTGATGCGGCTGTTGCCACTCGGCGGACGGATTGTTTCTGGCTCGGTCAAGCTCGGCGAGCAAGAACTGCTGCGTCTGGCGGAGCGTGACATGCGCGCGCTGCGCGGCGGGCGTCTGGCCATGATTTTCCAGGAACCCCAAACCTCGCTGAACCCCGTGTTGCGTGTTGGCACCCAGGTGGCCGAAGCGGTGCGGCTGCATGAGGGGCCGACTGCTGAAAAGACCGCGCCTTGCTCTGAAGCTGCCCAGTCTGAAGCGCTGGTGTCTGCGGCTGCGGGGTCTGGTCAGGTAGCCGCGCGGGTCGTTGAACTGCTGCGTGCGGTTGGCATTCCCGACCCCGAGCGCCGTGCCGAGGAATACCCCCATCAGCTCTCCGGTGGCATGAAACAGCGGGTGATGATTGCCATGGCGCTGGCCGGTAATCCGCAGCTGCTGATTGCCGATGAGCCGACCACGGCGTTGGATGTCACCATCCAGGCGCAGGTTTTGCAGCTGCTGAAAGGTCTACAGCGCGACACCGGCATGAGTGTGCTGCTGATCACCCATGATCTAGGCGTGGTGGCCGAGACCGCCGACCGCCTGGCGGTGATGTACGCCGGGCAGCTGGTCGAGCAGGCGAGCTGTGCCGAGTTTTTTGCCGCGCCGGCCCATCCCTACAGCCGCAAATTGCTCGAAAGTCTGCCAACGGCGGCCAAGCGCGGCGGTGCGCTGGCGATGATTCCGGGCCGTGTGCCGCCGCTCGATCAGCCCTTCAGCGGCTGTCGCTTCGCGCCGCGCTGCGAGCTGGCGCGATCCGAATGCCACAGTAGCGCACCGGATTGGTACCAAGCGGGCAGGGACCATCAGGTGCGCTGCCTGCTGTGGCGCGATGGGAGAGTGGAGTTCGCGCCGGCGGTCGCTGCGACATCCGATGCGGATCAAGACCAGGCATCATCGTCGCCAGCCGCCGAGCCGCTGCTGACCACTGAGGCACTCAAAGTCTGGTTCCCGATTCGTAGGGGGCTTTTCAAGCGCGTGGTCGGCCAGGTGCGGGCGGTCGATGGGGTGGATTTGACTCTCAAGGCTGGCGAAACCCTGGCGCTGGTGGGTGAGTCCGGCTGCGGCAAGACCACGGCTGGCAAGGGGCTGTTACGGCTCGAGCTGCCCACCGGCGGACGTGTGCATTATCTGGGTGAGGATCTCGCGGCTCTGTCAGCCGGGCGCATGCGCAGGCTGCGCAAGGATTTGCAGATCATTTTCCAGGACCCCTTCGCCGCCATGAACCCGCGCATGCTGGTTGGCGACATTGTCGGCGAAGGCTTGCAGGCGCTGGGCCTCGAATCCAAGGCGGCGCGCCGGCGCGAGCGCGTGGCTGCGCTGCTCGAGCGCGTCGGCATTGGTGCTGAGGCCATGACGCGCTATCCGCATGAATTCTCCGGTGGTCAGCGCCAGCGCATTTGTATTGCCCGGGCGCTGGCGGTGGAGCCGAAAGTGATTGTGTGTGACGAGCCGACGAGCGCGCTCGATGTTTCGGTTCAGGCGCAGATTTTGAACCTGCTCAAATCCTTGCAGCAGGATTTTGGCATCGCCTATCTGTTCATTACCCACAACATCGCGGTGGTGTCTTACCTCGCCCAACAAATGGCCGTGATGTATCTCGGTCGCATTGTCGAGCAGGGGCCGGCCGGGGCTGTGCTGGATGATCCGCGCCACCCCTACACCCGGGCACTGCTCTCCGCTGTGCCTAGTATTGATCAGGACAGTGGCCGTGAGGTGATTCGCCTCAGTGGGGATATGCCATCTCCGGCCAATCCCCCGTCAGGTTGTCATTTTCATCCGCGTTGCCCGCAGGCGAGGCCAGAGTGCGCGCGCGCCTACCCCGATGCTGTGGCGTTCGGCGCCGAGCGTCAGGTTTGCTGTCTGCCGGAGATTGTCACCGGCGAGGCTTAAGAGGGTTTCGGCGAGCAAATCCGTCAGGCAATAAAGGCCGCTGAGGCGTCAGTCGTCGCCAGTATTAAACGCGTGGGAATCGTCGAACTGAGGGAACTCCTCGTCATGCTCGACCAACAGTGCGAAGAGGGTCGAGCTATGCTCCAGGGAAAACCCCTGGCGTGCCCCATCGCGGCTGTCGCTCATCAGGGACTTGATGAAATCGCGTGCGTCACGGGTGCCCCAGAGTTTGTCGATTTCCTTCAAATGGGGGAATTTCTGGTACAAGGCCGTGGTATCTGTCTGTGGCATGCAAGATGCTCCCATGGGTCGTTGCTTGAACTTTGTGGCTGGCTGATCCGATGCCATCGTCCGATGGCAACAGAGCATCATAGCCCTATCGCCCCAAGTCGAGGTGGCTCCTGGCTCGATTTGAAGCGGTGGCAAGCCGCCTCTTTGGCACTCGAGCGACTGCAATTCGGAATTGCTGGCGCCTGGGGCAAAATCTCGGGCTCGATGAATGTCTGCTCCACCGCGCAGTTTTTTCGCTGGAGTTTGTTAGACTGATGGCGTTCGTTGTCGGTTCCGGGCGGCACTTTGCCTCAACTCCCGACAGCCTTGCAACCCTTGCATGATTGCCTGTGATATGAATGCTGAAGCGCCATCTCGCCATATTGTCCTGCTGAGCGTCCACGGTCTGTTTCGTGGTCACAACCTAGAGTTGGGCCGCGATGCCGACACCGGCGGCCAGATTCTCTACGTCATCGAGCTGGCCCGCGCGCTGGCCAAGCGCCCCGATGTCGGTCAGGTGGACCTTTTCACCCGCTTGGTCGATGACCCCAATATCAGTCCGGACTACGCCGTGCCCATTGAGCCCATCGGCGATGGCGCGCGCATTGTGCGCATCGAGGCCGGGCCGCCGGAATATCTGCCCAAGGAACAGCTGTGGGATCATCTCGACACCTTTGCCGATAACGCACTGAGCTTTCTGCGCGAGTCCGACCGGCTGCCTTGCCTGATCCACTCTCATTACGCCGATGCAGGCTATGTCGGTGTGCGTCTGTCCGCCCAGCTCGGCGTGCCGCTGGTGCATACCGGCCACTCACTCGGGCGCGTTAAGCGGCGACGGTTGCTGGCCTCTGGAGTCAAGCAGGATGTCATCGACACCCGCTACAACATGACCCGGCGCATCAATGCCGAGGAAGAAACCCTCGGTGCGGCCAGTCTGGTGATTACCAGCACCACCCAGGAGATCGAAGAGCAATACGGGCTCTACGATCACTACCAGCCCGAGCGCATGCAGGTGATCCCGCCAGGGACAGATCTGGAACGCTTCCGTCCGCCCGATGGCCGCGAGCAGAAGGCGCCTATCCGCAACGAGCTGCTGCGCTTTCTGCGCGAGCCGAAAAAGCCGCTGATTCTCGCCTTGTCGCGGCCCGATGAGCGCAAGAACATCGCCACCCTGGTTGAGGCCTATGGTGAGTCGCCGGAGCTGCAAAGAACGGCGAATCTGGTCATCGTCGCCGGTAATCGCGATGATCTGCGCGACATGGACAGCGGCGCCCAGACGGTGCTGACCGACATTTTGCTGTTGATCGACCTTTACGATCTCTACGGCCGGGTGGCCTATCCGAAGCATCACAGCGCCGATGAGGTTGCGCTGCTCTACCAGATTGCCGCTGCCTCGCGCGGGGTCTTCATCAATCCCGCACTGACCGAGCCCTTCGGCCTGACGCTGATTGAGGCCGCTGCCAGCGGTCTGCCCATTGTCGCCACCGAGGATGGCGGGCCCATCGACATCATTGACCACTGTAGAAACGGCATCCTGATCGACCCTCTCGACAAGCAGGACATTACCAAGGCGCTGCTCAAGGTGCTGTGCGATGCCAGCGGCTGGCGCAAACTCGCGCAGAATGGCCTGGCCGGGGTGCGTAAGCACTATGCCTGGAGCGCCCATGCCGACAGCTACATGGAAGCGCTTGGCCCGCTGCTTGAGAAAGTCCAGCCGCCCCCGCAGGCGCCGTTATCACGCCGGCGGATTCTCTACCACGACCGCGCCATCTTTACCGATCTCGACCAGAACCTGCTCGGTGATCCGGATTCGCTTGCCGATTTCATCCGCATCCTGCGCGACAACCGCAAGTGCTCCACCTTCGGCATCGCCACCGGCCGGCGGCTGGACTCGGCGCTGGCCATCATGCGTCGCTATGGCATTCCGCGCCCGGATGTGCTCATCACCGCCCTGGGCACCGAGATTTACTACGCGCCCCAGCTTACGGCCGACGGCTCCTGGACGCGGCATATTGACAATCTGTGGTATCCGCGCCGGGTGCGCGACCTGCTTGTTGAGTTGCCGGGCGTCAAGCCCCAGCAAAAGTCTGAGCAGAGTCGCTTCAAGGTCAGCTTCTTCTACGACCCCGAGCATGCTCCGTCGCTCGATGACATCGGCAGTCTGCTGCATCAGGCCGACCTGAACGTCCATCTCAATCTGTCCTTCGGCCAGTTCCTCGACGTGGTCCCCGCGCGCGCATCCAAAGGGCTGGCGTTGCGCTATGTGGCGGATCAATGGGGTATCCCGCTTGAGCACTGCCTGTGCGCCGGTGGCTCCGGCGCGGACGAGGACATGATGCGCGGCAACACCCTGGCTGTGGTGGTCGCCAACCGCCACAACGAGGAACTCTCCAAGCTGATCGACACCGAGAGTATCTACTTTGCACAGGAGCCATTTGCGGCCGGTATTCTGGAAGCCATCGACCACTACGACTTCTTTGCCGCCTGTCAGGTGCCGCCGGCGCCCGATGCAGAGCCAGCATCGCTGACAGAGCTGTCGCAGTCAGATGAGTCGGGAGCGGCGTCGCAGACCCCGGCTGATGGCGATGACCAGTCGAGTGGTCATGAGGACGAGGAAGAATCCGCGCGCCCGAGCTAATCAAGCAAGCTAATCGAGCGAGGTCGTTGTGGCATGTTCGGCAACTCCCGATCTGACAGTTCAGCGTGTTTGGCGTCAGATGCAGCCCGGCCACGGGTGGTCGTAACGCCGGCTGAAGCCGCCGCGCATTTGCGCTGTTTAGCGCAAGAATCCGACCGCCAAGGCCGCGCGCGTGCGCTTGAGCTGCGCCGGCACCTGCCGCAGGCTGTTGCCTTGTTGCGAGATCAGTATGGTGCAACGCGGGTGGTGCTTTTCGGCTCCCTCGCGACAGGTCGTTGCCATGCCGACAGCGACGTGGATCTGGCCGTTGCCGGACTGATGTCCAAGCGCTACTTCGCCGCGCTTGGAGACTTGATGAACATCTTCCAGGCTCCCGTCGATCTGGTCGAGATTGAGCAAGCGCCGCCGAGCCTTCTCGAGCGCATCGACAGTGAGGGGGAGTCATTGTGAACGGCACCATCCAGCGGTTGCGCGCGGAAATTCGCTTCGATCGCGAAGCCTTGGCCAGGCGTGTCGAGGAATTGCGCAATCTCAAGCTGTCATCCCGCGACCCGGCAGGCAGCGCGCAGGCGGCGGTCGCTTTGCACCATGCCTATGGCTCGGTTGAGGCCCTGATGGAGCGCATTGCGCGTGAAATCGATGGCTTTCTCGCGCAAACGGCCGAACAGGCAAGGGATGACGGCTGAACGGTTGCCGAGGTTCGCGTGAAAGAGATCAACCTCAGTCAGATTTCGCTCACCGCCGTCGATTTGGCCGTTATCGGCGGTTACTTCGTGCTGATTGCCGTCATCGGTGTGCTGGTGGCGCGACGTACCCATGACGATCAGGATCTGTTCCTGGCCGGGCGGCGGCTGCACTGGGCGCCGGTCGGGCTGTCGCTCTTTGCCTCGAACATCTCGTCCACCACCCTGATCGGCCTGGCCGGCGCGGCTTACACCTGGGGGCTGGCGGTCGCCAATTACGAATGGATGGCCGCACCCATTCTGGTGGTCATGGCGTTGGTGTTCATTCCGCTCTATCTCAATGCCCGCATCGGCACTGTGCCCGAGTGGCTGGAGTGCCGCTTCGACCGCCGCGCGCGGCGTTACTTCTCGGCGCTGACGCTGCTCGCCAATATCCTGGTCGACACCGCCGGCACCCTCTTTGCCGGCGCCCTGGTGCTGGCCAGTCTGGTGCCGGGGCTGGATCTCTTCACCGCCGCGCTGCTGCTGGCCGCAGTCGCCGCCAGCTACACCGCCGCCGGCGGACTGGCCGCAGTGGTCTACACCGATGTGCTCCAGGCCATTTTGCTCATCATCGGCGCCTGCCTGGTCACCTGGCTCAGCTTTGCCGAGCTGGGCTTCGACTGGGGCGCGCTGGTCGCCGCCACCCCGCCGGAACGGCTGCACCTGTTCCTACCGCTGGATGATCCGAATCTGCCCTGGCTCGGCACCCTGATCGGCGTGCCGGTGCTGGGATTTTACTTCTGGTGCACTAATCAGTTCATCGTGCAGCGGGTGCTAGGCGCACGCAGCATCAGCCACGCGCGCGCCGGCGCTCTGCTGGCCGGGCTGCTCAAGCTGCCGGTGCTTTTCATCATGGTGCTGCCCGGGGTGATGGCGATTCAGATCCTGCCTGGGCTTGAGCATGGCGATCAAGTGTTCCCGGCACTGATCGCCGAGCTGCTGCCAGTGGGCCTGACCGGCCTGATTCTGGCCGCACTTGTTGCGGCCCTGATGTCGAGCATCGACTCTACCCTGAATTCCGCCGCCACCCTGCTGACGCTCGATTTCATCAAGCCGGCCTGGCCAACCTTGAGACCAAGGCGCACCGCATGGATTGGCCGTGCCGCCATCCTGCTCTTTATGCTGCTCGCGGCGATCATCGCACCCCTGATCGGCCATTTCGAGGGGCTGTTCCATTATCTGCAAACCGCGCTGTCCTATCTGGTGCCGCCGGTGGCCGCAGTCTTTCTGCTCGGCGCCTTTGTCGCTCGCGCCGGACCGCGCAGCGCGCTCGCGACGCTGCTCGGCGGGCATCTGATCTCGGCAGTGCTGTTCGGGCTCTGGCTGCTCGGTGTGATCACCCTGCATTTCACCCTGATTGCTGGGCTGCTGTTTTTTGTCAGCGCCGGTATTTTTCTCACCACCAGCTGGCTCTGGCCGGTCAGCGCCGCTGAGCGCTCGCCGGCACTCTGGTCACCGGCGCTGTCCAAACCCGAGCCCGGAACCCGCTGGTGGTGGGATTATCGCCTGCATGGCATTCTTCTGCTGCTGTTGACCCTGGCCTTGGTGTGGAACTTTCGCTGATTCTCGGGTTCATCTTGTTGGGCGGTTTCCGGAAAACCGGATACCGCAGCCTTGATTCAAGTCCAGGGTGCATTGCTGGGAGTGTTGGCCTGGAGTGTCAGTCCACAGTCTTTGGTTTCTTAGGTCGGCCAATACACCTGAGGTAAGGGTATGAAAGAAGCCGTGTCGCTCCGGTTGGAGTCAGAGACCCTGAATCGTCTGAACCTGCTGGCTCAGGCGACTGGGTGCCAGCCTGGGTCGCTGATGGTCGACGCCATTGAGCGCTATGTCGCGCATGGGGACTGGCAGGTGGCGGCCATTCAGGATGCCGTAAGTGAACTCGAGAGTGGCCATGCGCGCATCGTGGAACATGAGGAGGTCGAACGCTGGCTTCGCAGTTGGGGGGCGAGCGTTGAACTGGAGCCGCCAAGTTGCGGCTAAAATGGCACGAACGGGCAATTGGCGATTTGCAGGCGGTTAGGGCTTATATCGCCGAAGACAATCCCCAAACGGCCGCGCAGGTGGCTGAGCGGATTTTGCAGCCGTTTCTCAGTTGACGCAAAATCCGTCCATTGGTCGCTTGGGCAGAGTCAGGGATACCCGCGAGTTGGTGATCAGCGGAACCTCCTAAATTGTGGCTTATCGTGTCGTTGGTGATCTTGTTCTCGTTCTGCGTGTTTTGCATGGTGCCCGGCGCTGGCCCGAGCGGTTTTAGTTTTCTACCTGTCGGTTTTTACTGATGAATCAATCTACCTTTAATCAAGCTCGGCACCAATGCGTTCATGCCAGCCGGCGTCGCTCGGCCCTGGTGACGGCGTCCTTGCTCACGCTCCTACTCGGCGCCTGCGCCACGCCGGTGCATCTGTCGCAGCCGGTCAGCGAGGCTGCTGTGGCGCAGGCGGATCAGGAAATTCGCGGCACGCCGCCGCCTCACGAGCGGCGCTTGAATGATCGGGCGGCCGAGGCGAAAGTGCGCGCCATTTTCAATCGGCTCGAGCCCGGTGCACGCGATCTCTGCTATCAGATGGGCGAGGACAATTGCCAGTGGGATCTGCGCTACTCCAACGACCCGGCGCTGAATGCCTTTGCCGCCGGTGCCGACACCATCGTGATCCAGAAAGGCGTGCTGAGCTATGCCGACAGCGAGGAGGAAATCGCCATGGTGATTGCCCATGAAATGGCCCACCATGCCGCCAACCATATCTCCGAGACCAAAATGAACGCCATGAGCGGCGCCCTAGTTGGTGGTTTGTTGATGGGTGCTCTGGGTGCAGCAGCCACCTCCGGCGGCGGCTATGACAGCGGTCAGCGCTCAGCGCGCATCACCGATTCTGCCCTGCTTGGCGCCGGTGTGGGCGCAGTGATCGGGCAACTCAGATACTCTAAGGATCAGGAGAATGAAGCGGACTATCTCGCTGCCTATATCCTCGAGCGCGGC
Organism: Thiorhodovibrio frisius; assembly: GCF_033954835.1. NCBI lineage: Bacteria > Pseudomonadati > Pseudomonadota > Gammaproteobacteria > Chromatiales > Chromatiaceae > Thiorhodovibrio > Thiorhodovibrio frisius. The sequence continues at coordinate 4,864,916 of NZ_CP121471.1, read as the reverse complement.
GGCTATGATCCACGCAAGGCGCGCACCATGTGGGCCAAGCTCGCCCGCGCCGGGCGCACCGAGCATGGCGAGCGCCATTCCTTCGATACCCACCCCGACCCGGCTGAGCGCCTGGCGCGCTGGGATGAGACAGTGCGCGAAATGCAAGCCTATGGGGGACGCTTCCGCTGAGCCGGCTGCCTGATCTGGTCAGCCGTGAGACGCGGCCAGTACCTGCGGAACCCTCAAACGAGCGATTGAAGTTCTTAAACCCAAACACTTGGGCGACTGCTGATGACTCAGACTGATTACGGCTCGACCGTTGAAATCAACCGCGCGGCTGGCACCCGCCTGGAGCTGTTGCTATTCCGGCTCGACCATACGCAGCTTTACGGCATTAATGTGTTTAAGGTGCAGGAGGTGGTGCCCTGGCAGCCGCTGACCAAAATGGCGGGCTCGCATCCGTTGGTGCTGGGTGTGGCAACCCTGCGCGGGCGCACCATGCCGGTGCTGGACTTGTCGCTGGCGATGCAACTCCCGCCGCTGCAAGAGCCGCAAAAAGGCCACATCATCATTACGGAGTACAACCGCTCGGTGCATGGTTTTCTGATCCGCCGGGTGGAGCGCATCATTCACACCAAGTGGGATCAGGTTCAGCAGATGCCGCGCAGGCTCGGCCGTGATACCTATGCCACGGCCGTCACTCTGGTCGAGAAGGAGCTGATTCAGATTCTCGACGTCGAGAAGGTTCTGGATCAGGTGGTGCATGCAAGCACCCATGTCTCCGCAGGCTTGACCGAAGGGAAAGTCGCCCAGGGCCGGCGGGTGCTGGTGATCGACGACTCATCTGTGGCGCGCCATCAGATTCAGCGCGCGCTCGAGCAGCTTGGCATCGAGTGCACCCTGATGAACGATGGTCGTCAGGCGTTGGAGTTGATCGAGCAGATGGTGGCGGACGGCATTGATATCGCAAGCCATTTTCTCATGGTGATTTCCGATATTGAAATGCCGGAGATGGACGGCTACGAACTCACCACTCAAATTCGCGCCAATCCGGGTACTAACAATATTTATATTCTGTTGCACTCATCCATTAGCGGCGTGTTCAACATCGATATGGTCGAGCGCACCGGGGCGAACAAGTTCATCCAGAAATACCATCCCGACGATCTCGCCCGCGTGGTGCTCGATCATCTGGAGGCAAAGGAAGAAGGCCACTAGCGCGAAACCCAGCGTGTCAGGTCGCGGCCATTGAGACAGCCGGCTGCACTCTGGGCGGTGGGGCCGGCACAGGGGGCGCAATGGGTGAGTCGCGGCGCAGAGTTTCGAGCAGATCCGTATAGGCCGCGACTGCGCGTGAGCGCGGATCATAAAAGGATGGCGGCACTCCCGCGCGGCTCGCGTCGCGCAAACGGGTATCGACTGGCACATAGCCGTGCCACAGGTGGTCGGGGTGATCCCGTCGCAGTTGCGCCAGGCTCTCGATCGACGCCCGGGTGCGTGGGTCGAAGTAGGTCGGCACGATGGTGTAACTCAGCGGTTTCTGGCGCACCCGCAGGACCATGTTCATGGTGCGCAGCATGCGTTCAAGTCCCTTCATCGCCAGGAACTCTGTTTGCACCGGAATGATCAGCTTGTCGCACACCGCAAGTGCGTTGATCAGCAGGATACCCAGGACTGGCGGGCAGTCGATCAGAATGTGGTCATATTTGGCTGCCAGCGGCGGCAGCGCCCGCTTGAGCACCAGGCCAAGCCCGTCGAGCCGTCCGGATTGCCGGTCCAGCCCGGCCAGTGCCGTGGTGGCCGGAATGAGGTCCAGACGCGGGTTATCGGTTGAGAAGATCAGTTGGCGGATGTCAATGTTTCGACGTTCGGCTGTCGCCAGGAATAAATCGTAGCTGCTGAACTCGAGCTCATCGGGATCATAGCCAAAGTAGGCCGACAGCGAGGCATGCGCGTCGACATCAATTAGCAGGGTGCGAAACCCCCATGCCGCTAGTAGCCCGCCGAGGGCTACCGTTGTTGTCGTCTTGCCAACGCCCCCTTTGAGGTTGGCAATAGTCCAGATCTCCATGGAACCTCCAGAGATGTTGGCGTCTTGAGCAAAATGGCAGCCAAGATGTGAGAGCGCGCCAAGCGTGCGCGACGCTCGGTTGCCCAGCTAATCCATACCCGCCCATCAAGTTTAGTCGAAAGCTGTGCGAGTGCTTGCAACGAAGCGCTTTGTTTTGATTGGTGCGGAAGTCGCACTGTCAAAATATCGGCACCTTCGGCAGCTTTAAGATAGCTTAAGCAAATTGCATGCCATCTGTCTGAGCGCGGTGTTTCGCAAGTTCATTGCCGCCAGTGATTCGACAACGACAGCCATGCACTCGCTCCCCTGTTTGGGGCAGCGAGGCATGAGTGCAAGCGAAAACCAGATGACTTGTGATTCTTGGCAGAGGGCGTTGGAGGTGCGTCAGCGAGTGGTCTGGAAGATATCGCGGTAGGCGGCGTACATGGACGCGATCAGGATGGGGGATAAGATCAGCAGGCCAAGTCCGAAGGGGATGAGGGCAAGGACCATTAGCACGGCGCTGACAAGGCCGTAGATTAGAAAGGGCAGGACGTTTTTCAGGCAACCGAGGAAGCTCAATTTCATCGCGGCAACAGCGCCCAGGCCCTTTAGCATGACAAGTGCGGGGGCAAACCAGTAAGCCATCATTAGCGGGACCAACAGGGCCATGATGAGCAAAAACAGCAGCACGAGGTTCGCGTCCAGGGCTTGCAGCAGCAGTTCGGGATTGGCGTCGAGCGCCTGGACACCCATCCCGCCGGGCATGGCGGAATTGACCAGGATGACTACCATCAGAATGGTCAGAATGGTCAGGATGATGGAGCCGAGCATGTAGAGTCCGCCTACCCCGATCAGGGAGGCGGTATTTTTGCTGAAGCCCTCGAACAGATGATTGACGCGAAACTGGCCGCCGCTGGCCTGTTCATGGGCGCCCGCCATCAGTCCGCCAATGAGGACGGGGCCAATGAGCACCGATGCGATGCTGCCGATGAGCGGCACAAAGGCAAGCGCGAGGTTAATCAGCAGGAGCAGGACTAGGGCGCCAATCCAGGCGAGGGGGGCTTGTTTGAACAAAGCCCACCCGGCGCCGATCCAGCCCAGACCATGGCCCATTGGCACAGACTCGGGCTCGGGTGGCTGACCCGAAGTCATTCCGGCCCGGTAACCCGGCAGTGGCGGGGCTGTGCCCGGGCTGCTGCCCGGATGCGGTGGTGGTGCGGACGGACCGGTGCTCGGGGAGCCCAGAGGCGCGCTCTGCGCCTTGCGCTCGGCGGTCTGATTGGCCAGGTAGGCGTCGACCAAGACGCCGCAACTTTTGCATACGCCATTTTCGACGCGGCTAGAGCCGCATTTGGGGCAGCCTTTTCCCAGCGATGGGGTACCGCTACCCGCGCCGGTGTCGATCCGGGTGATTAGGCCGATCTCGTCTAGAATCTCGCGGTAGTGAGCAGCCGCTGCCGGGTCGACGTCTTTCTTGAGCGCTTTCTCCTGGCCGTCACGGATGAGTCTGCGAGCCTTGTCCTCTGGTACCTTGAAGACGGACGCGAATTTTTTGGCTGCCTGTTCCGGGTCGCTGCCAGGCTGTAATTGGCCGGTGAAAACAACGGTACAGAGTTTGCTCATGGTGGTTACCTGCGGCAGGGCTTGCTCAAGTGAGATTGCTCATGCGGTTTGTTTGTTCATCCAGGCGAGCAGCCCGGGCTCGGAAACCCAGACGTCGCGCATGGCTTCGCGGTACAGCCAGGCTTGGTCGTCGCTGCCGGGGGTACTGTGGCTCTGGTCAAGCGGTGGGCGCTTAATGCGCTTGCGCATCAGGTAGCGCGGTACGCGCGGCAGGCGCCCGAAAGCGTCGTGCAAGATGGCCGCAGCGCGTTCGGTGTGTCCCAGGCGGTAGAGTGCGAGTACTTCGCCATAGGCAAGCTCGGCGGTCACATCAGTCGGGAATCGGCGGGCTAAGGCCACGGCCTTCTCGTCCTCTTTCTGGCGCAGATAGTGGTTCATGAGTTCGGTGCGGATACCGAAGTCATCCTCGGGGTTGAGGTTGAGCAGTTGCTCGAGCAGGGCCCCGGCGGCGGCGGGCGGGCCTTCTTCAGCGCGCTGCTGGGAAAATCTTAGAAGCAGGCGCAGCAGCGGGCGATTGTCCGAGATTGACCAGGGTAGCCGATGTCGGCCATGGGCTGCCACGCTGTGCTCTAAAATGGCTTGGGCACGTTGAAAGATCGGTCGCAGCAGCCGGACGCGAAGCCAGGGCAGCCGGCTTTCGGGGTGTTCCTCAATCGCGCTGGCCAGGTCATCGAGGATGTCAAGGCTGTCGATGGCCTGCGGATGGTGGTCGAGAAACTTCAGCCAGCCGTCGCTCTCCCAGATGTTGCCATCGTCAAGCGAACTGAGTTGGGTGGCCAGGGGCTTGGAAGCGGTGAAGCTGCGATGCCAGGCGCGCTCGATGCGTTTTAGGGTGGCCGGTGGCGTCAGGCTGGCGCTTGGCGCGTTGGGGGCGGTGCCCGGCGGCAGGGGCAGGTCCTGTTCGGCAAACAGCGACAGTTGTTCGTCCAGAACCAGGCTAGCGCTGCCGCGCGGGCATTCGAAACCATAGGTTGGCAGCGGGCGCCTGTGGTGTGCTTCGATCCAGTCGCGCAATTTGAGTAGCATGGGGTCCATGGCGTCAGCATGGGTGGCCGCCAGCGCATCTTGAGGATCGGTGATGGCGTGGGTGAGAAAATCGAGCGTGCGCTCGCTGCCCAGACCATTGCGCCGCAGTTTGCCGCGCCAGAAGCGGGCACGCTCGCGCGCGAGTTGGTCGCGATGCTGCGCCGCCAGCAGGGTGATTTCGAGCAGGGCATTGGCTGGACTGTCTGGTGCGCTGCGCAGGGCCTGCTCGAAGGCGACGTGCGCCTGCGCAAACTGGCCGTCGTCGATGTGGCTGGTGCTGATGCGCTGCCAGGCAGCGGCTTGCAGTTCCCGCCCGGCAGTTTCTGTCACCCGGCGCAGAAAGCTCTGGCGTTTGTTGCGAAAGTCCAGTGTCTCGTAGGCGTCGCAAAGCGCATCGAGCGCGCCCTCATAGCGGCCGTCGAGTTCTTGGAGATCCCGGTCAAATAGGGGTTCGAGCAGGTGCGCGGCGCGGCCGGGACGATCATTGTCAAGCCAGCGATCAGCAACCTGTGATAGCAGATGCTCAGGGATGGCTTGGTGATTGATCGCATCCTGGACGGCGCTATCGTCGAGTTTGTCGAGCAGCAGTTCCCAGACCAGGTCGGTTGGCATTTCCGGCAGGTCGCCGGCCTGCGCGCAGCAATCGGCAAAGGGGCGGGAGGAGCCGCACAGGCAGGGTTGCTCGGCAGAGGGAGTGGGGACCGGCCGCAACTGGTAGCCCTGCGCGGGCAAGGGTGTTGCGTTCCAGATGGCGATCCCGAGTAGGGCGCCGAGGCGATTGAGTTCCTCGGCTGTCAACTCGGTCTCGTCGACCTCGAGGAACCTGGGAATGGCATCACGCGCCCAGTTAAGGAAGCGCTGTAGGTCTTGGTCGCGGAAGATTTCGTCGACCGCCGCTAGAATGAGTTCTCCCATGCGCTCGGCGTCCTGACTTTCGCGCTGAATCATGACAACCCCCAGTTTACTCCCCGGTTCACTCCGCTAGGTCGCTGCTGCCATCGCATCGCTGTGGCATTCTAGCGCGAGATGCCGGTTGGGTGTCGACTTTGTCACTGCAATTCGGTGTCATTGAAGATGGGTGTGATACCAATAGCAAACTGATTTTCGGTTTTGGGTCGGGTGACGGCCACGGGGGTCTCGGCGGCCCTTGATCGGATCAGGGATGCCACCGGGAAGCCTACAGGGAGGTATTCACGGCGTCCCCGTGGCCGTCACTCGGCCCAGAACAAGCTGAAATCTCAAAGGGTTTCGCTACATCAATTTTTGACTGGCTTGCAGGCGCAACGCGATGAAAGACGATCAGGTTCGCATTTTCGTATCCTCGCCCACGGATGTTGATCACGAGCGCGCGATTGTCAAGGACGTGGTTGAGCGCCTGGCGCAGGAGTATCTGCCTTATTTTCCGCTGCGCGCGATTCTGTGGGAAGAAGAAGCCCTGACCGCAGATCGCACCTTTCAGGCCGGGCTCACCCAGCCATCGGAATGCGAAATCGTTCTGGTTATCCTGTGGACGCGGCTGGGCTCGCCATTGCCCGATGACCCCTATCACGGCATGACTGGAACCGAGTGGGAATTCATCGATGCGGTCACCAATTCCGACGACGAAGGCCTGCCGGAGGTGCTGGTCTTCAAGAAGGCGACCTCTAAGCTGGTCGATATCACCGACGCCGAGAAGGCGCAGGAGGCGATCACTGATCGGCGTCGGCTCGAGGACTTTTTTCGCTCCCATTTTTTCAACGAAGACAACACCTTCAGGCGCGCTTTCCGTACCTTCGACGGCGATGCTCAGTTTCGCGAGCTGATCGAGGGACAGTTGCGCAAGCTGCTCAATCGGCGGGTGAGCGCGGAGCGGCGCGCGGCCGCTGGCGAGCATCAGTGGCGCGGTAGCCCCTTCCGCGCTTGTCAAGCCTTTGAGCCCGGCGATGAGCGGGTCTTTACCGGTCGCGAGACCGAACTGCGGGAGCTGACCGAGCGTCTCCAGGCCCGCGCTGAAGCCGGCGCCGGGGTGGTGCTGCTGAGCGGGCCTAGCGGTAGCGGCAAGACCTCGCTGTTGCGCGCCGGCATGGTGTCGCGGCTCACGCGCCCCTTCCGCGTGGAGCGCATCGCCGCAGTGCGCTGCTGTCTGGTCAGTCCGCCTAGCTTGCCGCAAGACCCCCTGGTTGCCCTGGCGGAATCCCTGTGCGCCGAGAGCTGCCTGGGCGATGCGCTGGGCGGCTTCGGGCTGGATGCGCCAGCCCTTGCCACCTTGCTGGCGCAAGACCCAGCGGTTGGTGCGCGCCAGCTCAGTGCCGCGTTGCAGCACTCGGCCCGGGTGCAGATACTCGAGGGTCAGGTGCGTCTGGCGATCATTGTCGATCCCCTGGATGTGCTTTTTGATGCACCAGAGGAAGCGGACAGCGAAGATCCCGTCGCGCAAGAGGCGGGCGAACAGAAACTGCGGCTTTTCGCTCAGGCGCTGGCGGAGCTTGCGCGCAGCGGCGAGATTTGGGTGCTGGTCGGAATGCGCAGCGATGCCCTGCGCCATCTGCCGCGGCTACCGGCGCTTGCCGCCATGCTTGATGCGTCGGCCTGGCAGCGCCTGGAGCCATTGCCGGGTGCGCGTATCCGCCAGATCGTCGAAATTCCGGCGCGTATTGCCGGGATTGAGTTCGAGGATCAGGCCAACGGCCCCGGCCGGGGCTTGATTGAGCTGATCGAAGCCGAAGCCGGACGGTTGCGCCAGTGGGCGCCGCCCTTGCAGGCGCTATTGCACGCGGCCTATTTGAACGCCCGTGATGGCGCCCCGGCCGACGATAACGCCCTGCGCCTGAGCCTGGAGCACTGGTGCACACAGGGCGGGCTAGCCGGTCAGGTCCTGAGCCAGGCCGACGCGCTCTGGCGGGACAACCTGGACGAAGCCGCGCGCGCGGCCTTGCCGAGGCTGTGCCGGGCGCTCCTGGTGCTCGACAATAATGGTCAGCCCCAGGCGCGCATGGGCGATTTGACCGTGCTCGAGCAGGACCTTCAAACCCGGCGCCTGCTGACGGCCATGGTCGCCGCGCGCCTGCTTACTAGCGAGGCCGAGTGCGACCCCAGTCTGACGGCGATCTGTGAGCACCCCAATTACTCCTTGCTCAAATCGGTGCACGCGCTCTGGCGCCTGGGGCGCGACGCCAGGGCGCGAGATAAGGGCGCGCGCGTGGCTCCGTCCGCCGATCCTCTGGCAGTCGCTCCAGTGGCTTCCGTGCCTGGCGCTTCCGACCGCTCTGGGTTCGCCACGGATGCGCCTATGCAGCAATCAGCAGGCGACTCAGTGCAGGCCGATGCCGGGGCGGTTGCCGAGACGATCGATTTCAGTCACTACAAAGGCGTGGTCAGTGTCGCTCACCCGGTGCTACTCAGCCGTTGGCAACCCATTCGCGATTGGCTGAGCGACCCGGACAATCGCGCGTTGCTGCGCCTGCGCGAGCAACTGAGCCGGCAGGCACGGCTGTGGAAACGCACTAGTTGTAATCGGGAGTATCTCTTCGGTGAGGCTGGATTTGCCGCTGTGCGGCGGTTTGCCGAGGCTTTTCCCGACGAGCTAGAGCCACTGGAGTGTGAGTTTCTGCAGCAGACTGCGGCCTATTTGGCTTTTGTGCGCCGGCGCAATCGTCTGGTGCGGGCGTTCGGACTGCTGCTGGTGCTGCTGGTGGTCACGGCCAGCACCGCAGCCTGGATTGCCCAGCGCAAATCCGAGGATGCCCGTTTGGCGATGCACGGGGTGCAGCTCAAGGAGGCCGACTTGCAGAGTCGTGGCGGCAATACGCCGCAGGCTGTCAGCAGGGCGTTGGCGGCTGGCGTCGATCTGCCGGCTGCGTCCGTGCGCACCTTGAGCGATGCCTTTAGCCGCAATCGGCTCATCGCCATGACCGCCGCGCCCTCGCCCTCGCTCAGTCAGCCCTCGCAACCCGCAGCCAATGCAGCAGGCGATCTGCTGGCGACCCTGGAACCGGGACAGGGCGCGCGACGCTGGCGCTTGAGTGATGGAAGCTTTGTCCCCGCCGATCCGGCGGTGCTGAGCGACGGCAGCTTAGGTGTTCACTCACTGGTGATGGCCCTTGAGACAGACGAGGTCTTTGGCATTGCCGAGGACGGTGTCTATCGATTGCCAGCTTTTGCCGGCGATGTGCCTGACTATCCTTGCGGCGCCGTCGCTGGCAGCAGCTTGGCGCTGGACTCCGCGCGCCAGCGTCTTGCGCTGGCAGTGCCGGGCGAGGGCGCGCATCAGCGAGTTTGTGTGCTGGATCTGACCGAGTCCGGCAAGGTGCTGCTGAACTACGGCCTGGAAGAACAGGAATTGCGCGGCCTGAGCTTTTCACCCGATGGCTCGGCCTTGCTCACGGCCTCCTCGATTGGGCGTACGCACTTGATCGATCTGGATACGCCCGCTGGCGAGGACCCGGTGCGGCTGTCCTTGCCTCTCGATGGGCCGACCGGGCGGCCCTTCAATCGGGCGATCTTCGATCTGGCGGGCGAGCGCATCGGCATTGCCGCCGCCGATGAGCAAGTCCGATTGTTCGACTTGGAGGGAAACCTGATCGTCGCGCTCAAAAGCGTCGATATTGATGGTCGGCAGGTGCAAATTCACAACAGCGCCGTGCGCGATCTCGCTTTCGCCCCCGACGGGCGCTCACTGGTTGCGGTGGATGACGAGGGACAGGTAGTGCGCTGGTCGCTGAGTGATCCGCCGCAGGCGGTCGTGCTTGGGCATCATGAACTCAGCATTGTGAGCGTGGAGGTGGCCCTGACCCTGCCGCCTAAGGATGCGTCCGACCGCCAGGTCGCCGAGGTGCGGCCCACTCTGGTGTTGACCGCTTCGCTCGACGGCACCGCGCGGCTTTGGAGTCTTGCGACCGGCAAGCCACTGGCGGTTTTTGGACATGACGCGGCATTGAGTTGGGCGCGTTTCGCGGCATCGGCTGGGCGTGTGCTCAGCCATTCAGTGCGCGATGGCTCCCTGCGACTGTGGAATGTCGTGCCTGTGTCACGTCTCGCCTTCGGGCTGCGGCATCCTGATCCAGCCAATCATGTCTGGCACTTGGACATGGCAGCGGTCCCTGCGGAACTCCTGGGGGAGGATGATCCTGCCGACAGCGCCGCTGCTGCTCCGGTGTGGCTCGCGACCGGTGGCTATGACGGGCGGGTGCAAGTCTGGCGCTACGAGCGCGACGCCAAGCCGCCCCAGTTGAGCTACAGTTTCCCGCAGCACGGAACGGCTGCCGGGGCCGTGGCACCAGAGGATATTCGCCCGGTGCGTCGGGTGCGCTTCTCGCCGAGTGGAAAACGCCTGGCAGCAGCCCGTTTCGACGGCAGCGCGAGTCTTTACGATCTTCTCACCGGGCGTTCGTGCCAGCTCGAGGTTGCCGAGCGGAGCAGTACCAGCACCGATGAGCGTGGCGCCGGCAAGGTCTTTCAGGTGCTTTTCGCTCCGGATGAGCGCTGGCTATTGGCAACCTCCGATGACCCCTTGCGACCCCTGCGCCTGTTCGATCCCCGATCCTGCGAGCCCATCGCAGGCATCGCGTTGCTTGAACAGCCGGGCGTGGCGACTGAAGCCGCCGCGGTGCGAGCGCTTGGTACCAACACCCTGGTCGCGGTTGGCGACGACGCCGGTCGGGTGCTGGTGTTACGCGTGGATCAGGCCGGCACCTGGCACCAGGTCTGCGCGCGCGCGGCCGATGTAGGGGCGATCAGCGACCTGGCTATCGCACCCGATGGTGGCGCGCTAGCCATCGCCGGCGAATCCAACGACCTGGCGATACTTGGTTTGGGCGAAGGCGACTGTGGTCAGCTCGAGCACGTCAGCGGACATAGCGCGCGGCTCTATAGTGTTGCCTACTCGCCGGATGGTGAGCGTCTCCTCACCTCTTCGCTGGATAAAACGGCGCGTCTTTGGACGCGCACCGGTCAGCCCCTGGCCGTGCTGAATGGCCATCAGGATCGCGTCTACCATGCCGCCTTTAGCCCGAATGATGGTCGCTGGCTGCTGACCGCCGCGCGCGATGGCTCCCTGCGCGTGTGGCAGGCGCCATCCGCCGACCGGACTCTGGGCGAGGTCCAGCAGTTGAGTGATTTTCTGCCCTTGCAGGCGAATAGCGGCGGAGCGGCCTTTGCCGCTTTCAGCCCCGGTGGCCGTTATGTGGCGGGTGCCTACTGGGATAATGCTGCGATCCTGTGGCGCCTGTGGCGCGAAGATACCCTGGCGGATGCCAAGCTAGTCAGCGATTGGGGACCGGATCGGGCGCGCCTGGCCTTGTTGAAAGAGGCTTACCGCTTTAAGAATGACAACCAGGTGAGCGCTGCGGACGCCAAGGCCGCGACGGCGACTGGCGACGACGATTGAGATGATTCAGCGCTGGTTGGGGCGGTGCGATACCGAAACCCTTTGGCATTTCGGCTCGTTCTGGGCCGGGTGACGGCCACGGGGGATGCCGTGAATACCTTCCTGTAGGCTTCCCGGCGGCGTCCCTGATCGGATCAAGGGCCGCCGAGACCCCCGCGACCGTCACCCGGCCCAAAACCAAAAATCAGTTTGCGATTGGTATCCTCAGCCAATCACAAAAAGGTGAGCAAGAGCAGCCCGACCAACATGATCAGGGTGCCGGTGATTTTCGCCAGCAGACGCTCTTCGCGATAAAGCCAGCGCCCGAGAACCACGGCGAACAGCCCCGCTGAGCGTTTCACGGCCATGGCGTAGGAGGCGAGCGTCAGGCTGAGCGCAATCTGGTCCGCGACCCGCATCAGGGCGAACAGCAGGCCAAGCCCCAAGAGCGGGCGGGCGTGACGCAGCACCTCAGGCGAGAGCACTTCGTTGTAAAAGTCGCGCTTCTGTAGGCTGAAGATGGCAAACAGAATCAACGGATTAATCAGCGCCACCATGACTGCGAAGGAGAGCGGATCAGATAACTGAATGGCCACGCGCCCAAAGGTCGAGGCCGCCGCGAAGCACAGCGCCGCCGCCAGGGTGAACAAGCTGCCGGGGTTGGTCACCAGCGTCACCAATGGTGCCGACCAGCTTTTGACGCCGGGTTCCAAGCTGATCACATAGCTGCCAAACATCAAAAGCGCGAGTCCTAAGGCACCGGGCAGGCTCGGCAACTGGCCAGTGATCAGCCACTCGATCAAGACCACAAAGCCCGGGGTCAGGGTCAGTATCGGGCCAACCAGCGAAATCTCGCCGCGCTGAATGGCGACATTTAGCGCCCAGCCGCCAAAGCCCGATAGCAGGCCGCCAAAAAGCACGGCGCCAACATAGGCTGGTTGCTCAAGCGGAAAGTCGTGATACCAGACAATGAGCGGCACAGTCACGACCAGGCTGGTCAGATTGACGTAGAGCGTGAGTGCCTGCGCCGAGAAGCTGAAGCTTAAATGCTTGGTGACCGCGAGTCGGGATGCGTGAAAAAACGCCGACAGCAGCGAAAACAGAATCCAGAAATGTGCGTAGCCGGCAAGTTCCACGGTAGGACCCTAGCACCATCCAGATGTGAGGTTGCGCAGTCGCTTGGGCGGGTCGATGTGCAGGCCCGGTTGATCTGCAAGTGACTGGCGTAAATGCTCGGCAAAGGCGTGTTGCCAGGCGGCGCGCGCCTGCCAATCCTCTGCGCTGAACGTTCCCGCGCCGCGAATCACACGCACGCTTGGCACCTGGCCAATGGGTAAGAGGCCGGCACAGCCAATACCGGAGAAGAGTTTTGCCGACAGCAGCAGATACACCGGGCTGCCGGCCATCACAGGAGTTTCTGCCGTATTGGCTTGGGGCGCGTAGAGGTTGATGCCATAACAGGGCTGATTCAAGCTCATGCAATGCTTGCGTGTTGCCGGGCTGGCACGTTGAAGCCTTGCTGCTGTGGCAGGCGACAGGTTGCGCAGGTTGCTGGTCAGGGTGTCGAGCGATGCCGCCACTGGCTCCGGTAGCCCCAGTGCTTGCAACGCGGTATGGCGCTGGTGTGCCGGGCGCAGCCGATGGCGGTGCCAGGGAGCCGGCGGCTCGTCTTGGCCGACAACCGCTTGGCAAATTCCTGCGGAGAGCCGCGCGAGGCGCTGATGAATGCTCCGCATCAGGGGCTCGAAGGTCGGCTCGCCCAGCACCTTCCAGTCGGGTAGTTCAATCAGGCAACCTGGCGGGCGTTCGCCGCGCACGACGGCTTGATCGTCCATCCTGAGTAGGCGCCCGCCAATTGCGGCAAAATCTATATCCTCGAGTGCGGAGGCGATTAGTGGCCCAGCGAGAAAGCTCAGTGGATCGACCAGTTGGCGTCGCTTACGCGGATCAGTGGTGGCGCTGAGCGGCAGCGGCGCGGCGATGGCTTCAAGCTCGCGGGCGCTCCAGTAGAGCAGGTGCAGATGGAATTGCTTGGCCGCCTGCACGCTTTCACGATCCGTTGTGTAGGGGTCGCAGTTTAAGGCCAGCATCAGGCGCCCGCCGTCTAGCTGGAACGCCTGTCGCGGGCCGGGCTGCGAGACAAAGCGCACAAACTCAAGCGCGCTGCGCCACAGCAAGCGCCCGGTGACGGGGAGCACCGCCGCCGCAGTGGGTTTGGGGGTTGCCGAGGCTTCGCTCAGCATCAGGTCGAGGTGGGCGTGGGGCAGTGCCTTGTCGATCAGCGCCAGCTGATCCTGGTTCTGCGCTCCGGGTGATGGGGTCGGGCAGTCCCAGGCAAGAATGGTGCGTCGGAGAAAGCGCTGCTTGGGTGGGCCCTGAGTTTCATCGGCGCGCAGTTGGAAGGCTGCTGGTGCGCTAGGCACACGCAGATGATGCCAGGCGGTAGGCATTTGCTCTACCTTGGGAGGAAAGAGCCTGGCGAAAGGGTCGGGGCGGCGGCAAGTCGTCATCTGAGGCGCCAATGCCGGTTGCGCGTGCGATGGTTAGGAACTTGCGCGTGCATTGTCCCGAACATGGTGCGGATTGTTGTGCATTCTAGGAGCTTAGCTCGCTTGGTGTGTTTTATTCAAGAAGTATCTGCGCATTGTGTCGTAAAATGATAGTTGGTATCGGTTTTCAGTTGTCCACTGAGGAAGGCGAGGGGCGGGCATGCTAGACTTAACGCCAAAAGGCCGTTGCGAGGGCGAGGCTTGGGCCCTCTGTCCCAATATGCCTGGGTAAAGACGATCATGCTGGCAGCCTGGACTGGCAACCGATGGCGGCTTGGACGGCGCGGACGGGAATCCCCTACGCTCATTCGTGCCCGCGCGAAGACTTCCGATCATCAATCCAACCAAGACCCCATGCCAGGCGTCACTGCGCGACTGGACGCGCACTTGTGGGCTGGGGCGGCGGTGAATCGGGTGATTCCCAACCTGATTGAGGTGCGCGAGGGGCAACTGGATCTGGCAGTTGTTGGGGCACTCGATGCCTGCGTCGCGCTGCTGCATCGTATCGGGCGAATGGTCGGGCGTCCCTTCGATGCACCCTTGCCATTGGTGCTGTCGGTGTTGGATTCACCTCCGGCGGCCGAGCGCGATGCCAGCCTTGAGGTATTCGGGTCGCTGTTCGCCGAGCGCGATGGCCTTCAGCCTGAGCGGCGCACGCTGTTGTTTCTGGCGTTGCCCCACGAGGAACTGAGCGCAGGGCGTATCGAGCCGCTGTTAGCCGGATTTACGGGCGCCTCTGGGTTGGCCCTGTTACCTGCGCCTGCAACATCCGAGCAGCAAGAGCAGATCGCCGGGCGAATGCTGGCGCTTGGCTGGCTGCCGCTGTTTGTGGCGGTGCCTGGCAAGGTCTCGGGGCGGCCCATGGGCCGAGCGGGCCGAGCAGCTGAGCAGGCGGCGGCCACCGCGCAGCTCGACAGCGAGCGTCTCGGGCGCATCATCCATGAAATGTTCCTTGAGAATGCCTGGACACGCGGCGAGCGGCGCGGCGCGACCCCGGCCTTGCATCCTTGGCGGCGGCTGGATGAGACCTATCGTATCGCCAACCGATCCCAGGCCGAGCACATCGCGGCCAAACTCGCCTGCGGCGGGCTGATCGCCACCTCCGAGCCACTCATGGCCGATGGCAGTCAGGCGCCGCTGTGGTCGCGACCGGACTTCCTCGAACCCTTGTCGCGCATGGAACATGACCGCTGGGCCAGTGATCGGCTGCTCGATGGTTGGGTTTATGGTCCAACGCGCGACAATGCCGCCCGGCTGCATCCGGACCTGATTCCCTACGACGACTTGTCTGAAGACCTGCGCGAGAAAGACCGGGTGGCTGTGGCCACCATCCCCTTTATTCTGCAACTGGGCGGCATCGGCTGGCGCCCGCTCGCCCAGGTGCGGCTGGTGGGAGCCTGGCCTGAGCTTGGTGGCCATGCCGGGCTGAAGCGGCGTTGGCGGCGCGATCTGGCGCGAGCAGCCGAGGAACGCTCACCGGCGGTGCTGGAGTTTCTGCTCGATCCGGCTGAGCCTCGCCAATGCCATGTCGGCATCATGCTGGCCCAATTCGGCTTTCCGGTGTCTTTGTGGTTGTCTGAGCAGCAAGATGTTGCGTCTCTGGCCGCAGATGCTGAGCGACGCGCCGCACTCTTGCAATGTCTGGCGCTGTGCCGTCAAGTGACCTGGGATGAGGACGTCCCGCTCGCGCCCACAGCGCCCTCGGCGCTCGAAGCCATGGTGGCCGAGCGCGGCGGTCTGCGGATCGAACGCCACTTGGCGGGCCACTCATGATCGTGCGCTCCGGCCTGGCTGTCAGAGCTTTGGGGCGCCGCCAGTCACCCGGCTTGCGCGAGCGCCTGTTCGGGCTGATCGACGGGCTCGGTGTTGTAGCACTCTCCCCGGTCGAGATCATCGGCATGGCGGTGATGCTGCTCGCGCGCATGGCCGAGTTCATCGCCCTAGCGTCTTTCGCGCGTCATCGTTTCGCTTTTCATTGGCTAATGCTGGGCCGCGATCTTGCCGATTTGCTTGTTGGTCCTGCCCTGCGGGTGGTGGCGCTCTCCATTGTGCTGGGCGTGACCGTATCCCTGGTACTTGAGAATTTTGCCTCCGGTCTGCTGTCGCAGACGGGCACGGCCAATCTGGTCATTGTCGCCACGGTGCAACAGATTCCTCCCTTCGTTGCAAGTGGCGTGCTGGCTGCGCGTGGAGCGCTGCCTTTGTCGATTCGCCTGGCGGAAATGGTTGATCGCGGCCAGATCGACTCCATGGCCATCATGGGCGTCGATCTGGTCATGCTCCATGCGGTGCCGCGCTGTCTGGCTGTCATTCTGGCCTCGATGGTGCATGCCCTGCTGGCCATGGTTGTCTTTGGTCTGACGACGGGGCTGACGCTGTCATGGATTGGCATCGTGCCGACCGAGACCTTTTTTGGCGCGCTCAGGCTGCTGCCGGTGTTCTGGAAAGTCGGGCTGATCGGGCTGCAACTGCTTACCGCCTCGGTGCTGGTGGTGGCGGTGGCCGTGGTGCAGGGCATTCAGGACAGTGGCGACGAACGTGTCGACCTGGCCCAGGTCAGCATGGTCTGCATTCTCAAGGCGGCCACTGTAGTGCTGGTGGTTAATACGTCCTTCGCCCTCTCGCGTTTGCCCGAACTGCCGGTGCTGGTGTGGCGATGAGCAAGGCGTCAGAATCAGCCGCGCCGGATGCCGCAGCCATTGGTTTGCGCGTGGATGTCAGCGGGCTGGTGGTGCGCCGTGGAGCGCGCCGGGTGCTGGATAATCTGTCTTTTCAACTCGCCGCAGGCGATCTGCTGGTGATTACTGGGCCCGCAGGTTGCGGTAAGAGCACCCTGCTGCAAACCCTGGCCGGGGTGCTGAGTGTCGATGCCGGCGAGATTCAAGTTGGCGGGCGACCCGCTGCCGAGGCGCTGGCGGCGGGGCAGGTTGGCGCGGTCTTTCAGCGCGATTCGCTGCTGCCCGAACTCACGGTGCTTGAGAATCTACTGCTGCCGCTGATGGTTGGGCGGCGGTTGCCGCGGCGTGTGGCCATGATTCGCGCCCAGGTGTTGCTGGCGCAGTTTGGCCTGGTAGACATCATGCATGCTAGACCGGGGCGTTTGTCCGATGCACTGCGCCGGCGCGCGCTGCTCGCGCGGGTCATGGCGGTGCAGCCTGAACTGCTGTTGCTCGACGATATTCTGGCCGGGCTGGATGCCGCCGGTCGGGCGCTGATTGTGCGCATTTTGTCGCCGCCAAGCGGGCGGGTGGCAACCATTATCGCTACCACTAGCCGACCGGAAGATTTTTCTCAGGACGCCGGGGGGATGTTGTTGCTGCCAGAGGGCACAGCAATTCGGTATACCGATACCCTTTGAGATTTCGGCTTGTTATGGGCCGGGTGACGGCCACGGGGGACGCCGTGAATACCTCCCTGTAGGCTTCCCGGCGGCGTCCCTGATCCGATCAAGGGCCGCCGAGACCCCCGTGGCCGTCACCCGACCCAAAACCGAAAACCATTAATTTGCGATTGTTATATGATCAGCCCGGAACCAACAGCGGGGCGCCTTAGAGGAGGCATCGATTGCGGCACAATACGCTGACTTTGCAAAATCGCGTGGTGGGGACAGTCGTGTTGCTGCTCGTAATCTGGGCGGTCGTGTCACTGGTCGGTTACCTGCGCGAGCGCCAGGGCGGTGCGTCTTACTTTACCCTGACTACGGACGTGATGGGCGTGCAGGTTGGCAGCATTGCCACCCTGAATGGCTTCGAGATTGGTCAGGTCACATCGGTGTCGCTCGAGTCTGGCGACGGTCAAGTCCAGACTGCGGCTGAGTTGTTGTTCCGAGTCGACTTTCAAATCGTCGCGCCAGTGGTGTTCCCGGCGAGAGAGACCTTTCTCAACGTCGAGGAGGTCAATCCGGTTGCGCCGGCACGACTGGTGATCAAACAGCTTCCGGGCACAGCGGCGGGCGACACGGCAGAGGCTCCCGATGGCCTGGACTCGACCAGGGTCATCTACCCTTGTCCCGCCCCGCAACCGCCCGTCGGTGAGTTGATTGCCTCTGGGGGCTGTATCCCCACGCTGGCCATCGAAGAGGACATGCGCCCAGGTCTTAGCGGTCTCATTGACGCCGGTACCGACGCCCTGACCACCGCCACAAAGACGCTGGGCACGCTGGATACGACCATCGCGGAATTCGCGATTTTGGCCAAGGAGGTTCGGGGCAACAACGAGCGTCTGGCCGTGATGTTGAGCGACCAGCCGGGGAGTCTGTACCGCTTGCCTGCGGCGCTTGAGGATTCCGCCACCCGCATGGCCGATGTGACCGAACAATTGCGCGGCGATATGGTTGAGCGGGTGGACCGCATGATCACGCCAGAGACCATTGCTTCTCTTGCGCGCTCAATCGCGCAGCTCGAGGAATTGATCGCCACTACCGGGCGAGGCAGCCAGGAGACACTGGAAAATCTCGCTGCTATCACTCGCGGCCTCAATCGTATTACCTGGGAACTGGAGCGGGATCCCGTTGGCTTCCTGCGCGGCTCGGGCGGAGGAACAAGATGACGAAAGTACGACTTCTCGGGCGTGTCGCGCTGGCGCTGATTGTGGTCAGCCTGATCAGCGGCTGCGCCTTTCAGGCGGCAGAGCCTGCATTCATGTATCGGCTGGTGGTTACGCCAGAGGCTGGCATGGATCCGGGTTCCGTTGCGTCCCGTTTTGAGCTGATGCCACTGCGTTCCAATCGCCCCCAGGGTGGCTCTCTGGGCATTATGGTCGCCGAGGTCGGTGAGGTGGTGCGGGTCGATGAATTCAGCGCCGGTCGCTGGGAAGAATCGCCCGAGACGGTGCTTGAACGCGCCCTGGTCGCCGAGCTGAATCCGCGTGTGGATGTCGCCGCACCAAGGCGCGACAGCTCCGAAGGGGCGCTCTCCCATCCACGCCTGCGCGCCTCGCTCGATCAGTTCGAGATGGTCGAGCCGCAAACCGGCGGAACCCCCTATGCCGCCGTGTCGCTGAGCTTTCAGCTCCTCTCACCACGGGACCGCCTGCTCTTGAAGACGGGCGAGATCCAAGAGCGCGAGCCGCTGCCGACTGGCGCCTCGCTCGACACTGTTGTGGCGGGATTCAACCGCGCCAGCTCGCGCGCGGTGTCGCGCTTTGTGGCCGAGGTATCGGGTCTGCGCTAGTTTTTCTGGTTTGGGGAAAGGGCGGGCCTCGACTCGCATCAAGCGGGATTCAGGCTCGCGCGTCGCGGTAGCTCATGTTTGCCGCCGCGAGCCGTGTCTTGAGCGCAGACATGGCACTCTCTAGGTCACCGCGACCGCGAAATCCGAAGCGAATATGCGCATCCTCGCCCATGTGCGGCAGACTAAACAACTTTAGCGCCGGGAATTCCGCGCCGAGAGCCTGCATCATGGGGATCAGGTGACTCTCTGGCACCCCAAGCACCTCGACGGCCTGCTCTGCCAGCGGTGCCGATTGCTCGCCGGGTTTCCCGAACTGAGTGTCGAGCACCCAGTCTGCCATTGGCCAGGCCATGGAGGGGAAGCCGGGGAGGAAACAGTGCCGCTTGATCTGAAACCCCGGCACCCGCGTCACCGGATTGGGGATCAGGCGGCTGCCCTCGGGCAGATCGGCCATCAGAATCCGGTGCGGATAGGCCTCGTCGCCAAAGCGTTCCTCAATAATGGTGCGCGCCTCGGGATGCTGCACCAGGGGTACGCCAGCCGCAGCGGCAGCGCAGGCGCGGGTATGGTCATCCGGGGTCGCGCCGATGCCGCCGCAGCAAAAAACCGGCTCGCCAGCGGCAAAAGACAGCCGCAAGTGGCGCTCAATGGTCGGCGGGTCATCGGGCAACATCCAGTACCAGGCCAGCTGATGCCCGCGCGCCAGCAGCCGCCCGCGCAGCGCCGGAAAATGGCCATCGGTGCGGGTGCCATTTAGCACTTCATCGCCAATCACAATCAGTCCAAAGGCGAGTGGTGTGCTCATCTTGCTGGTCTCCATCATTTTCCGTACTTTCCGTAAGAGACAATCCAGGCGGTTTCGATGGGCGCGATTGTCCTCGGCTTGCCTTCTGCGGTCTATACCAATCGCAAGCTCGTTTTTGGTTTTGGGTCGGGTGACGGCCACGGGGGTCTCGGCGGCCCTTGATCGGATCAGGGATGCCGCCGGGAAGCCTACAGGGTGGTATTCACGGCGTCCCCGTGGCCGTCACCCGGCCCAGAACGAGCCGAACTCTCAAAGGGTTTCGGTCTACCACCACCCGAGCAGTTGCAGACCGTCGCGCGCTAGCCCAAGGGCTAGCGCGCAAAGTGCGAGCCCAAGAACCCCAAGCACTGTGCGATAGGCGCGCTGTCCCAGACGCCCACGCGCGCGACCCATAAGCACCGCGAGCACCACCTTGGTGCCAACCAGAAACCCATAAAAGCTCAGCAGAAAAGCCGCTGGTGCCAGCGCTCCGCTGTCGGCGGCGCGGGTCAAAATCGGGCCGCCAACGCCCAGCCAAAACAAATAGGGGTGAGGACTTAGCACATTGGCCAACAGACCTTTGCGCAGCGAGTGGGTCGTAACCGGCACTGCCTCGGGGTCAGGCAGTCGTGACGGCGCGCGCAAGGTCTGCACGCCAAAGCCAAACACCAGCAGGCTGCCAACCAGCGACAGAGCACCCAGCAGAGTCGCAGAATCCGCCCATTGACGCAGCAGCAGCCAGGTCGCCAACACCAGCGGCAGGTCGGTAATCAGGGGCGCAAGCGCAACCCGCACCCCGGCAGCCGTGCCATGGCGCAGGGCTTGCGCCAGCACCAGCGTCAACAAAGGCCCAGGCGTGACACCAGCGGCGAGCCCTAGGACCAGGCCAAGGATCAAAAACTCAGTCATCCCGTAGGGGCGAATGTATTCGCTCAGTCGGTATAGGCATGGTTGTTCATCACGTCCAGGAAGCCACCTTGAGATGGCACACTCGAATCAACAAGGCGACATGCGCAGATAATTACCTCGGGCCATTTGGATGTAATGGTGATTCGCAGGCGCAGAGGATGCGAACCTGATGGTCGGCCTCGATAGCCGCCAGGCGAGCTGCGATCTCGGTGTCGCGAGTGTCGCCTGACCCCGTTAGCTCAAGTTTGGCGTTTTTTGGTTGTTCCATGGCGCAATAGTCTAATCGAGGCCGAGCCCATGTCGCTCACCAGACTGAATAAATGGGGCCGGGGTTGGGATAAATGGGGCCGGGGCAAAATTCTTTTCGAGCTATACCGGGTAAGGCCAGTCTTAGGCAACTCCCGGGAAATGTGTTAACAGTGCTTGCTGATAACCAGTACCGGTCTGATTAGTCACGCGATGCAACAATGACATGCCTTAGATTGGCGCTTGCGGCGCTGGCCCCGGGTTTGCCTGCATTGGGCGCTCGAGGCAGTCGCGGAACCACTGCTCGACTGCCGCTTGTGCTTGTTGGCTGGGCGGTTTGTTGGCAAGACCACGTAATTGATCGAACGAAACATGTCCTTCACGAATCTTGAGCCCAAGTGTCAGGCGCTCAGGTGCGAGCACCTTGTAGACGGCATAGCGGCCGTTGTAGATGCGCTCGCTATAGGATGAGACGCAGTGCGCCATCTCCTCGGTTTCGCCTTGCAGCGCGTCCGGGGTCTTGATGGCCTGAATGCTCTGCGTGTCGGCGAAGGGCGCTGGTGGGAATGATAGGACCTTGCCGTTTGCGTCGTAACGCCGCAGCCGGCATCTGTCTTGGTGCATCTGGGCGGCGATCAGGCGGTCGTGCAGACGGCGCAGCTGGGAGATTTGATTAAATCGCTGCATTGTCCGCACGGCCTCCTCGCCACCCATGCGGATGTTGTCCTCGACCCATTCGCGCCGTGACGGGTCGGTCGCCTCACAGAGCAGGCGTTGCAGCGGGCGCCCGGCCACCCAGGGGTAGCGCGCAAGGACCAGGAACAGGCGTCGGGTCAGGCGTTGCTCATGGACCAGTGCGTTGCAGACGGCTTCATCACCAAGGACACGAAACAGCCTGCTGAAAGCGAACTTGTCGATCTCCTCCATGGCAATTTTGCGAATCAGCTTGACGACACGCTTGTGCGGCGGTAACCCCATCTCGCGCAGGATGTCGGTTTGCTTGCGAGCCGCGATCTCAGCGAGCGACTGCTCCGGGTAGCCGTGTTCGGTGGCAAACTGATGCAGGAGGTAGCACAGGTTGACATTGGAGATGACGAGGTCCCGCACGGGCTCTGAGCGTTGCGCCAAGCGGGCGAGGGCATACTGAGCGGCTGGCAGATGCGCCAGTGGCTCAGCAATGGCGTTCGGGATGGTGGCGAACCATTGCCGGAAAGCGATGTCGGGGTAAAAGCCAAACGGCAGCCCGAGGTCGGTGACCTTGCCTTCCTCAAACAGGTTGTCGTTGCAGTGCACCGTCAGCAAGCCCGATGCCCAGTCGCTGACCGCATGCAGGCTCTCGCTGCCGAGTAGCCCGGTGCAATCCATCAGCAGGCAAGCCGCGTTCTGATCCCAGGCGTAGATGACCGGGCTGCCGGTGCCGCTCGCGAGCCGGCTGCGAGCGCGGTTCGCCGCAAGCAAGGCGTGAATGCGGCATTTTGATGCACTCTGATCCGGAAATGCGGTGTTCATGATCTTGTGCTCGCGTCAGAAAGCTCGGCAACGAAATCTTTGACCAGCGGTGCACTGCAATCGGACTAATCGGACGCTATCTTGACGGTCGGTTCCATGTCCACCGGACAGTTGAGTGAGCGGGCGATCAGGCAGAGCTTGTGGGCTTTTTCCAAAATCCGCTGGCCCTGTGCCTCGCTGCCGGCCGCCACTGTCAGCTCGGGGCGGATCACAATCCGCTTGAAGCGGTAGCCGATCTTATCTTCTTGCAGCAGTTCGCCCTCGGCGGTCGAGCGGTAGTCCTTGATCTCGAGCTTCGACATCCCGGCAATCACCAGTACATAATTCGCCAGACAAGTTTCTGCCGCCAGCACCAGCAGGTGCTCGGGGCTGTAACGGTCGTTGCTGTGCGGGGAGCCGACCGGCAGAGGGGCGTGGCCGTCGATGGCGATATCGCCGCCTTCGCCTTCTCCGGTCCAGGTGTAAGCGGTGTGATAATGCATTGGAATTTGGCTCATGCGGAAATCTCCTGTGGTCATGGACATGTGGCAATGAATAAACATCCCGACGGCTCGCCATTAGCGGCTGATAGCCTGCGCTGGCGTTGGTTCTGGCGACTCGGTGCTTGGCTGCTGCTGGTCCTGGTGGTGGTGCTCTCGTTGTTGCCGTCCTCAGTGCCGCCGGGCTTTGAGGGTGGCGATAAGCTTCAGCACCTGTTGGCCTACATGGTACTGGGCTTTTGCTTCGCGGCGCTTTATCCGCGCAAGCGACGCCTGATTTTGCTTGGGCTCATCTTCCTTGGTGCCGGACTGGAAGGACTTCAGGGGCTGGTGCCGGCGCGT
This sequence comes from Thiorhodovibrio frisius, assembly GCF_033954835.1. Lineage (NCBI taxonomy): Bacteria > Pseudomonadati > Pseudomonadota > Gammaproteobacteria > Chromatiales > Chromatiaceae > Thiorhodovibrio > Thiorhodovibrio frisius. The sequence goes on along the minus strand of NZ_CP121471.1, from coordinate 4,841,900 downwards.
GACGCCAGCCTGTTCGATCTGCTGGCCGACGCCTTGGGGGTATGGCTCGGCTTGCTGGCAGCGGGGTCTCCAGCAGGCGCTTTGTTTGCCTGGCTCGAGCAACGGCTGTCGCGGCTCGGGTTTGGGTCTGGTCAGAGTCGCCATTGAGCCCCGGCTCCGCCAACGCGCGCCTGCTCACCAAAGGCGCGCGCAAAGGCAGCAATGCCGGCCTCGCCTGTACAATGGGTGGCCAGCACCTCGGTGATGCCAAGCTGGCGCAGGGCCTGAATTTCCTGCTCAATGGCCTCGCCGTCGGAGTACATCAGGTGAAAACCACCGATGGCACGGCGCGCTGGTGCGGGCAGAAAACCATTGGCTTTGGCGACCAGAGCGCTCATGCCCGGATGAGCACAGCCGCTGATCACTGTCGCGCCATCTGGGGTCTCAAGCACGAGCGCTTGTTCGGGTGGCTCGCTTGCCAGCAGGCCGGTTGAATGCAAGCCGGGAGTGAACTCCAGCGGATCATCAGCGACAATCTGATAGGCAATGCCCAGGTCGTCAAGATCGCCCATCAGATGCTTGGAGAAGCCCTGATGCAGCACACACTTGATGCCGGGGTTTAGCTCCAGTACCGAATCCAAACCGCCGATGTGGTCCCAGTGCTGATGAGACAGAAACAGCCAGTCGATGCCGGTCGGTGCCACGCCCAGTGCTGCCATGTTGGCGAGCAGCACCCGCCCGTTGCTGCCGGTGTCAAACAGCAGACGCTGGCGCTTATCGGCCGAGCCGAATGTGATAATGGCGGCAAAGCCCCAGAGCGCCTTGGTGCCAGGCGCGCCGGGTATGTTGTCGTACAGGAGCTGAATCTGAATGGGACTCATGACAGCTGGGGGTTTCGCTGAGGGTTTGATGGGGCAAGAAGCCAACATTCGAGCACTTTTCCCCTTCGATGGCGATGAAATTCATCATGCTGTCGGCGAAGCGATCAGGCGCTGGGGAAGAAGATGAGCGGATCGCGAGATTGTGGACCGGTGTCGTGGCGTTTTGGCCTGGTTGCTTTGGACTTCGACGGCACCCTGGCTGACAGCTACGCTTGGCTGGTCAGCGCGCTGAATCGCCTGGCGCCTCGTTATGGCTTTCGCGCGGTCAGCCCGGCGGAGGAGGCGGAACTGCGGCAACTCGGCGCGGCGGCTATTTTGCGTCGGTTAGACATCGCGTTGTGGAAGCGCCCGCTCCTTGCCCGCGCACTGCGCCGGTTAATGGCGCGGGAGATCCATCAGGTCAGGCTGTTTCCTGGGGTTGCCGACCTGCTGTGCACCCTGGGTAGTTCCGGTCTGCCGCTTGCGATTGTCAGCTCCAATTCGCGCGGGAATATCGCTGCGGTATTGGGTGAGTCGCAACTTGGCCTGTTTGAATGCGTTGAGTCTGGCCTTGGCCTTGGGGGTAAAGCGACGCGTTTGCGCGCCTTGCGCCGGCGGTATCGGCTCGAGCCAGGGCGGCTGCTCTATATTGGCGATGAGATGCGGGATTTGCAGGCTGCGCGGGCGGCCGGCGCCGCCAGTGGCGCGGTGTCATGGGGGTACAACGATCCATCCGCACTGCGCACGTTGGAGCCGGAGTATCTGTTTACTCAGCCAAGAGAGATTGGCCGTTTGGTCAGCGGGCTCAGCGGCGTTTCAGACGCGAGCCTGGATACCTCTGCATTGGATCAGGCGCTAGCGGAGAAGGAGTTGTAAGCCGATACGTCGCCACCGCGTGCCTGACCGCCGGAGAACTCCATCAGCCGGGAGACGTTCTGGCGGACTTGCTCGTTCACATTCATGTCTTGCGAGGATTGCGCCATCGTGCGGGAGGAGGTGCTCGCAGGGGTGCCTGTCGATGGGGCTGATGAATTAGCGCTCTGCGCCAAGGCTTGCAGTGTCGGCGTGAGTCCGTTGGATGGGGTCGTTGTGCCTGTTTGCAGTTGACTGCTTTGCTGCGGATTGGTTTGCTGCGGACTGGACGTGTTAACCCCGGTTTGATTCTGCGCCGGAGTCTGATCTTGCGCGACTGACGGCACCCGCTGCTGCTCCGCCGGGCGCATCCCCTCTTGTACTCGGGTCTGTAGCTGGGTTTGCAGTTGGGACTGCTCGCGCATGCGCGCGCTGGTATTGACCGCCATTGCCGTTGAGCCGCTAGATTCGCTTGAACCGCCAGATTCGCCGCGCACTGCCGGCTGTGGCTGGCTGCCCATGGTTTGTTGCGGACTGTAAAGCGGCTGGTAGCTGGAAACGCTGTTTATTGAGGTCATCGCGGTCTCCGTGCCAATCTCTGGCGGTAGTTCGTCTGGCGAAGGAAGACGCAACTGCTCTTGCGCTGGGCGGCGTTGATAAAATCTTTGCCCGAATCAAACCTTGCCTTGTCTGGCGAGGTGAATGTCGTCCTTCTTATCTATAGTATCGACCATTTTGGCCGATAAGTCATGTTCCCCGCAGGATTTATTGCACGGAACAGGGGGCAAGCTGGATGCTGTCATCGGCGGCCAAGCGCAGTCGGGCGTTTCCGACCTCGCCATCTGGCAGCCTAAAGTCTTTGATGGGGGCTGTCTGTCCAAGTTCAATCAGGCTGACAATCTGGTCTTCAGTCAGCACCAAGCCGAACTGTTCTCGCCAGATGACGAAGTCACAGCCCTCGCGATAGCGATTGCAGCCGTACCCTCGGCGACCTTGGATGATGCGGCCCTGGTGGCATTTTGGACAGGAAGCGATGCCGGGTGGACGAGCCGTTGCAATTTCTGATCTTGCGGTTTGGGGCGCGCTGGGCTGCGCAGGTGGCGGCGACAATGGTGCGGCGCCGGGTTTGATGCCGGGTTTGATAGGGGAGTCGAAATCGAGCGCGACCCGGCCGTCGGCACTGAGCCTTAGTCGGGCGGAAAAGACTTTGCCGGCTTTGGAGCGGAAGTCGCTGATGGGCTCGCTGTGGCCGGTATCGACCAGGGCCTTGAGTTCGGCCTCGGTGACCTTGTGACCAGCGATAGTTTTCCACACGGTGAAGCCGCAGCCGTCTCGGTAGCGGCTACAGCCGAAGGCGCGGGAGTTTTCGCTGATCTGGCCCTCGTTGCAGATGGGGCAGGCGCCGAGATCCCCGGCTGACTGAGTTGCGCGCTTGCCGCGGCCTTTCCCGCGTGCGTTCTTGCCGCCTTTTTTGCTCCCGGTCTTGCCAGGCGCGGCCGCGCGCGCGGCGTCGATCTGCTCAGGCGACATGGTGGCGCCTGCGGCCACCTGGGGGATGAGCGTGCGAATGAAGTCGCAGATGTCCTGATAGAAGGCCCCGGCATCGGCTTCGGCGCGCTCGATGGCTTTCAGGCGCTGCTCCCAGTCGGCGGTCAGCTCGGGGCTGCGCAGCGGCTCGGCAACCAGATCGATCAGCCCCCGGCCTTTTTCGGTGGCGCGCAGGGTCTTGCGCTGGCGCTCGACATAGCCGGTGCGGATCAGCTTCTCGATGATCTCGGCGCGGGTGGCCGGGGTGCCGAGGCCACTGTCTTTCATTGCGGCGGCAAGCGCGTCGTCTTCGATCTCGCGCCCGGCGTTTTTCATCGCATTCAGCAGGCTGGCGTCATCATAGGGACGCGGAGCCTTGGTTTCTTTTTCGACTACCTCCATGCCCGCGACATGGACGCTCTGGCCTTTTTCCAACGCAGCCAGGGCGGCAGTCTGTGGCGATTTGGTCTCGGGCTCGCTGGCGCTGCGCTTGCTTTTGACCTCCGCTGCTTTCCAGCCGGGATCGAGCACCCGCGCGGCCTGGGCGACGAAGCAGGCGTCGCCGATGTCGAGCCTGACATGGATGTCCAACACCCGCTGCTCGGGCAGAAAGACGGCGACGAAGCGGGCACAGACCAGGTCATAGATGCGCTGCAGCGGTTCCGGCAGGCTGGCCGGTGCCCGTGTCTGGGTGGGCAGGATGGCGTGATGGTCGGTCAGCCGGGTCTTGTCGACATAAGCCTTGCTGAGTTTGTGGCCGGTGGCTAGGCGCTCGGCAGCGATGGGGGCGAGCGGGTGGTTCAACGCGCCGAGAATGCCGGGCAGTTGCGGCAGCATGTCCTCGCTGATGTGGCGGCTCTCGGTGCGCGGATAGCTAATCAGCTTGTGTTGCTCATAGAGCTGCTGGGCAAGCTCGAGTGTCTTGGCGGCGGTAAAGCCGAAGTGCCGGTTGGCGTCGCGCTGCAGGTTGGTCAGGTCATAAAGCGGCGGCGGGCGCTGGCGGCGCTCCTTGCGCTGGATGTCCGTGACCTGGCCGCTCTGGTGTGGGGCGAGCTGCTCGCGCAGCTTCTCAGCCTTGGCTTTGTCGTCGATGCGGGTCTCGCCATCGTGCGGCCAGTTCGGACACAGGCGCGCATCAAAGCCCTCGCGCAGGTGCGCGACCAGCTCGTAAAAATAAGCTTTTTCAAAGGCCGCGATGGCCGCATCGCGCGCGACGATCATCGCCAGGGTTGGCGTCTGCACCCGCCCGATGGTGCAGAGCACCCGGTTGCGCACCGTATAGGCGCGGGTCAGATTCATGCCGATCAGCCAGTCCGCCTGGGCGCGGGCGCGCGCGGCGGCGGCCAGCGGATCGAAGGCGCTGCCGGGCTTGAGCGCCTGAAAGCCCGCGCGGATGGCCTCATCGGTCAGGCTCGAGATCCATAGCCGCTCGACCGGTTTGGTGCAACGCGCATGCTGGTAGATGAGCCGAAAGATCGCCTCGCCCTCGCGCCCGGCATCCGTCGCGCAGATCACACGCTTGGTTTCGGGTGCGTTGAGCAGGGCCTTGACGATCTTGAACTGCGCGGCGGTCTTCTTGTCCGTGCGCAGCCGCCAGCGCGCCGGGATCATCGGCAGTTGTGCCAGCGACCAGCGACCGGCCCAGCTGGCCGTTGCGGCTGGTTGACTTTTGGGGTCGCTTTGAGGCTGCCGTTGAGCGCCACTCTGGGCACCGTCTTCAGCGTTCGTCTGCCCGCGCGCTGCTGCCTGCTGCGAGGCTTTCTCTGGTGTCCCCCGGCGCGTCCCATAGTCATCCGGCTCAGCAAAATGCACCAGATGTCCCAGCGCCCAGGTGACGCGGTAGCCGCTGCCCTCCAGATAACCCTCGTGGCGCGAGCGCGCGCCCAGCACCCGCGCGATGTCACGGGCGACACTGGGCTTTTCGGCGAGGACAAGGGTGGTCATGGGATCGGAAACGTGAATATGAGATCAAATGATGCTCTCAAGTCGTGCTCGAACGCGAGAGCAGGCGAGCCAACGCAAATCACCCAAACATCTCGAGCAGCACAGAAATCTGCGGCCGCCGCCATCGCACAGCTTAGAAAACGAGTATCTTTGCGATCCCGAGGAAAGTCGATGGCAATCCGGGGTGTCTCGATTGAGACGGTGGCCTGGGTCAGGATGTCCTGCCAGCGATTCAGTAGATCCTTGGAGAATGCGAACTTCGGTCGGGTGATCACCTCCAGATATTCCTGAAGGATCTCGGGGCATACCACCCATTCGAGGTCCGGCCGACTCACAACGCAGAGGATGGCCGCCTCGGGCGAGCGATCCTTGAGCATCGCGGAGATCAGAATATTGGTGTCGATGACGACCCTCATCGCCCATCCCGCACGGCGTCGACCTCTGTGGCGATCTCGGCGTCCGTGAGCGTCGTGGCTTCCGGCAGCGCCTGGGTTTCCTTGAACAAAGCCAGAACTCGACTGGCGAGTGCGATGCGCTCTCCGTCATCGGAGATCAGAACCACCTCTACCTGCTGAACAGGACGGAACGGCAGGTCTTCCAGAACCACATTCCCGGATGCTGGAATGGTGACATAACGTCTATGCGCGAGCATAGTCGTCTCCCGATTTAATGTAATGTGCGAGGGTGCTCATGCTTGATGATTCCATCTTCCGAATAGACAACTGGCACACGATGCCGCCGCGCCTTCTCGCGGGCGCGCAGAGCGGCGCGCTGAAGGGCAATCTCGGCATTGATTAGATCGGAATCGCGTTCGCGCGGGGGCGTCGAGGTTTTATGCGGTGATGTTGGACGCCAGAGGCACCGATGGCAGGTGGCCGGGAATGAACGGAACGGTATAGTGAAAACCGCGACAGAGCAAGCCGTGCCAAGGTCTGCGTATACCGCTTGGATTGCCTGTGCCAGCCCTGCTATCTGGGGAACTATTCTGCCTCGCGCAGACGCAGGTAGCTTGCGAAGCGGGGGAGGCCGGTCTTGGTCTCGCCTTGGTATTGAAAAGTGATGGTGCTGCCGATGGGTGGCGGGTTGCGGCGTTCGGCGTCGCTGAAGCCGGTGCCGATGCGAAAGCGTCGGCCTTGGTCGTCCTGGACCAGCAGGGCGCCGAGCATGCCTTGGTATTTGCCGCGCCCGGGCAGGTGAGCCAGGACTTTGGCTTCGGCATCCTGCTTGGATTTGACTTTGAGCAGGTCGCTGGAGCGGCCCTCGCGGTAGCGCGCATCTTCATGGTGGAGCATCAGGCCTTCGCCGCCAAGCCTCTCGACGGCGGCGAGATGTGCCAACAGTGCTTTCTCGTCGGCGACGCGAAATTGCTCGATCAGGGCGATGCGCTCGGAGGGTGCGTCGGCAAGCAGGCGTTGCAGCTCGACCAGCCGTTCGCTGAAGGGGGCGTCCAAGGTTGGCAGGTCGAACACCATGAAGCGTACTTCGCGCCAAGCGTCTTCGTCCGGCTCTTGGCGTCGCGCCAGGCCGGACATGAGCGCGAACTGGCCGCGCCCGAGCCAGAGTTCGCCGTCGAGTGGCACGGACGGAAAGCCAGCGACGAACCAATCCGGTGCCTGGATGACATGGCCGCCGCGACTGATCAGGCGGCTGCCGTCCCAGCGGGCGCGCACGCCGTCGAGCTTTTCGCTCACCCAGTAATGTGCGACATCGGTGCCCGCTTGGTGAGTTTTGGCCAGCATCAGTGCCGGCGGTGTGGGTGGATGCGGGTGTGCGGTGGCTGCTGCTTCGCTGATCCCGGTGTCAGGCTGATTGTTGCGCGCGTCACTCCAGAGCGGTGCCGGTGCGACCAGTATTAGCAGAAAGAAAATACTCAGGCGGAGCCGGGTGCGCCCGGGCGCTAATACGACAGATGGCATGGTGTTCCTCGCGGCTAGGCGATTGGGTCAGGCGTGTCGTATGTTACACGAAGACCGCGAGGGGTGTGGGGTGGGCGTAACTGGGGCGATTAATCGCGTCAATCAGCGCTAGTGGGGATGGGGCCTTGGTCACTCCTGTTTGGGGTCTGTGTGGCCGAGGCTCCGCTACCCTCAATGACCGACAGCACGGCGCCAGAGCGCAGTCGGCGCGCGGCTTGGTATTGTTCTTCGGTCATTTGGCTGCCGATGATATTGCGCAGGCTCTCTGCATCGCGGTCGCCCTGATCGACGGCCAGTGACAGCCAGTAGTGAGATTGTGCAAGGTCGATGGGAAGGCCGCGGCCCTCGGCATAGATCAGGCCCATGGCGAATTGGGCGTCGACTTCACCGCGCAGGGCGGCTGCGCGCACCGCCGGCACCTTGGAGGGGTCGTTGCGCAGCAGGATGAGATGTTTGAGGTAGTTGTTATCGGCCATGAGCGCTGCCGGGCCGACGGGGCCCGGGCCTGCCGGTCGCCGATGCTCTGGGCCTCGGCTCAGTTTTTGACCCACTTCTCAAAGTTGTCGGTGGTTTTTTCCTCGCCGTCGCCGTAGCCGGACTCGTAGGCCTCGGTTAGGCGCTGCTCCTCGCGCTTTGGGTTCTGCAGAAAGCCACACTGCCAACCTTGGATGTACTCGTCGTCGACGCCGAGTTGTTCCATTTTGGTGACTGCATCGTAATAGAACTGATTCATTCCGCTCTCCGGACTGCTAGCTGATGGTCTGTGACCTATGGTTATTCCTGTGTCGAATCGACGGGGCATCCTCAAGCCTGCGCCCGCTGGGATTCAGCGCGCGGTGACGGGTTGCGGGAGTTAAATCCGGCCCCAGGCTGTTGCCCCGCTCGCGGGCGGCGCGCAGCCTGAACCCCGTCCGGGGGAGGATAGCTGATTAGAATACTGTATTTTTCCGATGGCTGTCATCCTTGGGATGGCGTGACCGGCATTGATGGATGCGACTCAGGCCGCCCGCCTTGTGAAGCTGCCTTGTCGCTCCAACCTTTTGTCCAAGTCACGCCCCTTGCTTTGACCGGTCCCAAGTCGCCCAAACCCGACCCGAGTTTGCCCATGCGCCCCGCTTATCTGCTGAAAATTCTTGACCGCGAATACCGAAGTACTGCTGCTGGCCATCACACACCGGTGATGCTCTGGGGACCGCCCGGCGTGGGCAAATCGCAGATGGTGGCGCAAATTGCCGAGCGACATAAGGCGCCCATGATTGACATCCGGCTGTCGCAAATGGAGCCGAGCGACCTACGCGGCATTCCCTTTCGCGTCGATGAGCGGGTGGAATGGGCGGTGCCCTCGCTGTTGCCGGATGCTGCGCGTCACGGGCCGTCCGGGATTTTGTTTCTCGATGAGATTACCTCGGCTCCGCCCTCAGTGTCGGCGGCGGCCTATCAGTTGATTCTCGACCGCCGTCTGGGCGACTACCAGGTGCCGGAGCACTGGGCCATTGTTGCCGCCGGCAACCGTCAGGGTGATCGCGGTGTCACCTATGCCATGCCGGCCCCGCTGGCCAATCGCTTCTCGCACTTCGAGGTCGAGACCCATCTGGATGACTGGGTGACCTGGGCCTATTCCGCTGGCATCGACGAGCGTGTTATCGGCTTTTTGCGTTTCCGCCCGGAGCTGCTGTTCGACTTTGACCCGGCGCACAATCCGGTGGCCTTCCCGTCGCCGCGCTCCTGGGAGTTTGCTCATCGTGCGCTGCAGAAGTTTCAGCACGACGAGGATCTGCTGCAAGGCTGCCTGCAAGCCTGCGTGGGGCCGGCGGCGGGTATCGAGCTGACCGCCTTCGTCAATAGTCTGGAGCAGATGCCGGACCTCGACGCCATTGTGCGCGGCGAGTCGGTACCGGTGCCGGAGGAAATCGATTTGCAATACGCGGTGGCTGCCGCCCTGGTCGGGCGCGCCATCCGCGCGCGCGAGGAGGGCGATGGCGCTGCCGCCATTGGCCACATCCTGACCTACGCCGGGCGTTTTCGCCAGCGCGAAATGGGGGTGATGCTGGTGTCCGATCTGCATCGTGCCCTGGGTAACGATCTTTTTTCGGTGCCGGCTTTTGCCGACTGGGCGCAGGCGGTGGCGGACGTGATGCTGTTTGATTGAGCCGCATCATGGCGAGATCCGGAGCAGGAGCAACTGACGCCGATCTGACTGCGCTCGAGACCAAGCTCGCGGCTGCGCGCACCCGACTGATTCTCGACAAGCCCTTTCTTGGTTCTCTGGTGCTGCGCTTGCCATTGCGCGCGGCCGATGCCGGCTGGTGTCCGACCACGGCCACTGATGCTCGGGCCTTCTATTTCAACCCCGAGTACATCGCCGCGCTCAGTTTGGCCGAGACCCAGTTCATGCTCGCGCACGAGGCGCTGCACTGCGCCTTGTCGCATTTCGAGCGTCGCCAGCACCGGGTGCGTCACAAATGGGATGTGGCCTGCGATTATGCGATTAACCCACTTTTGATAGACGAGGGGCTGAAACCGCCACCCAACGCGCTCATTATGCCGGCCTACCTTGGCATGACGGCGGAGGAAATCTATCCGCTGATCGACGACAACGACCAGTCTGAGACGCTCGACACCCATGCCTATGATCAAGACAGCGACAGCCAGCAGGGCAGCCAGGGGCAGGAGCTAAGCGAGCGGGACTTGGCGAACGGCAGCCGCGCGCGGGAGTCGGGCGAGGGTGAGCGCGGTGGCATGGGCCAGGGCGAATCGCAGCAGGCTGAAGCCGACGACAGCAACGGCCAGAGGCCCGCGCCGTCTGATGGCCAGAGCGCGCCGCAATCCCTGACGCCCGATGAGCGCGAGCAACTGCGGGTAAAGTGGCAACAGCGCCTGGCCGGCGCCGCGCAGCAGGCCATGCAAGCCGGTAAGCTCGGCGGCGAGCTGCGCCGCCTGATCGATTATCTGCTGCAACCCCAGTTGCCCTGGCGTAGCTTGCTGGCGCGCTACCTGAGCGCCTTGGCGCGCGATGACTACAGCTACGCACGCCCGTCGCGACGTGAGGGCGACTTTATCCTGCCGCGCCTGCGCAGCGACCAACTCGACCTGGTGATTGGGCTGGATACCTCGGGCTCCATCCGCGACGCGGAGATCGAGGAATTCATCGCCGAGATCGACGCGCTCAAAGGCCAACTTCGTGCCCGCGTGACCCTGCTGCCCTGTGATGCGGCTCTGAGCCCCGGCGCTCCCTTTGAGTTCGAGCCCTGGGAGCGCTTTCACCGCCCGGAGCAGCTGCATGGCCAAGGCGGTACCAGCTTCCTGCCGGTGTTTGACTGGCTGGCCGCGCGCGATCACCAGCCCGATTTGCTGCTGTACTTCACCGATGCGCAAGGGGCTTTTCCGCCGGCCGCGCCGGCCTTTCCAGTGCTGTGGCTGGTCAAGGGGCGTTCTCAAGTGCCTTGGGGAGAGCGCATTCAGCTCAACTGATTGCAAATATGGGTTTCGGTTTTGGGTCGGGTGATGGCCAAGGGGGGCTCGGCGGCCCTTGATCGGATCAGGGATGCCGCCGGGAAGCCTATAAGGAAGTGTTCACAGCGTCCTCCGTGGCCGTCACTAGGCCCAGAACGAGCCGACATTCCAAAGGGGTTCATACCTGGCAGGATGCCGCGCTCGGCTTGCTTTCAGGTCGCCGGCTTGAGAAGCTGTCGCCCCTAGAAAACTGCGGCGGAACCCATGTCGCGCTGCCGCACTCCAAGCCAAGATGCGACATTATCTTTGTGTAATAACCGATGCGCGTTTTCTGGCTGACCCTGACACTGCTGATTATGATTGTGGCCAATCCGCTGGCCGCTGATCCCTACCGCCTGCCGGATTTTGGTAGCTCCGCCGATACCGTCCTGTCGCTGGCCGACCAGCGATCACTCGCGCGCGCCTTTATGAAGAGCGTGCGCAAGGCACTGCCGGTGATCGAAGACCCAGTGCTGGACGACTACATCCAGTCGCTTGGACGCGATTTGGCGCAACAAAGTGGTGCCGTCGCCGGCTATCGGTTTTTCCTGATCAATCAGCCCTCGGTGAACGCCTTTGCCGGCCCTTCGGGACAAATCGGCGTGTTTGCGGGGCTGGTGCTGGCGGCTGAAACCGAGAGCGAACTTGCTGCCGTGGTGGCGCACGAGATTGCCCATGTCAGCCAGAAGCATCTGATGCGTTCGTTCGAGTCGCAGAAGCGCATGGCGGTTCCAGCCACCGCGCTGCTCATTGCCGCAGCACTGCTTGGTGCCCAGGTGGACTCCCAGGCCGGTATGGCGGCCATGGCCGGCGTGCAGGCCATCGCCATCCAGAACCAGATCAACTTCACGCGCGACAACGAGCAGGAAGCCGACCGCATTGGCATTGATATTCTGGCCGAGGCGGGATTTAACCCCTTTGCGATGCCGGGTTTTTTTGAAAGTCTTGGGCGCAGCAGTCGTTATTATGACAACAGCGCGCCGGAGTTTCTGCGCACCCATCCGGTGACCACTAGCCGTATTGCCGATGCGCTTGCCCGTGCTGAGCAATATGGACTGCGCCAGCGCCCGGATAGCCTGGAGTTTCATCTCGCCCGGGCCAACCTGCGCCAACGCAGCTACACCGGCGCGCAGCGGGCGGTGGAGCATTTCGAGTCGACGCTCGCCAGCGGGCGCTATCGCAACGCGCTTGCCGAGCGCTACGGCTATGCGCTGGCGCTGTTGCGCGCCGGTCGTTTCGAGCTCGCGCGGGAGCAGGCCGCTAGCTTGCTGAAGGCGCGTCCGAGTCAGGTGGAGTTTATTGTGCTGGATGCAAGCATCGACATTGAGGGCGGGCAGCCTGGCCGGGCGATTCGCAACTTAAAGAGCGCCTACGGTCTGCGCGGCGACAACTGGCCCATCGCGCAAACCTACGCTGAGGCCCTGCTGAAGACCGGTCAGGTCAAAGCCGCGCTGAGCATGCTCGAGGCATTTCATCGTCGACGCCCATCGGTCACTCAGATTTTCGGCCTGCTGGCCGATGCCGCCGGTCGCTCAGGTGCCAAAGCAAAAACCTATGGCTATCGTGCCGAGGAGTTGTACTATCAGGGCGATCTTGAGCCCGCGATTCGCCAACTCGAGCGCGCTGTGCGAATATCCGGAGTTGACTACCATCTCGCCTCCAAGCTGCAAGCGCGTCTGGATGAGATGCGCGTGGAAGAATCCTCCGAGAACAAGAAATGGTCGCGTGGCGATGATTGAAACCGGCGCAAGAGCAAATTTGAATGCCTCGACTTGGGCTCTAGCAATGTAATGAGCAGCTCGCAAGGACCATCAAGGGACCCGCTCCGGGACGGCCTGCCGCTTTGGGTCAAGCTCTGGCTCCTGCTCTCCATCCTGCTAACGCTTGCCTTCGCGGCCTTGGAGTATCAGGCCTACCGGCGCATGGTCAGTCAGTTACATGCGACCTTGGCGAGCGAGGCGCAGATTCTCAGCGAGCGAATGCAGCGCCTGCATCAGGGATTCCACGCTTTCGACCAGGCGGCAATCCCTGATCGACCGGCTGTCGTCCAACCCCTGGCTGACCCACCAGACTCACTGACCACTGCGGGAGCCGGCTTTCTGTCCGATGCCCTGCTGGCCCGGTTGCATGCCGATACCAGCCTGTCGCTGCCAGCCGAGCTGGCGCTCGATATCAATATCGAAGCGCGATCTGGCCCCGGAGAGTTATCAGCGCATGGAATCGACGCCGGTCGTGAAGGGGCAATCTATCGCGTCGCCATCCCGATTCCGCGTGCCGATGGCTGTGGGCATTGCCATGCCGAGCCGCTGCCAGCGCTGGATTTTGTGTTGAGCGCGCCGGAGAAAGGTCTGCGACAGGCGGGAGCCCGCCAATGGGCAACCACTCTGCCGGGAGATCTGATCGTCTGGCTGCTGTTGCTGGTCGCCATGGCAGTGCTGCTGCGCGCGCTACCGGGTAGGCGCTTGCGTCACCTGCGCACACGACTCCAAGCGGTCGCAGAGGTCACCGCAGAAGAGAGCACGTGCGAACAAGTCATTGCCCCGGCAAGGGCCATTGATGAGCTGGAGGGCTTGGCCAGGGACGTCGACGCGCTGCTCGGTAGTTTTGAGCTGCGCGAAAGCGAATTGCAGGCGGTACGCCGTTTCGCGCGCATCGGTTTCTGGTCATGCGATCTGCGCTCGGGCCGGGTTGATTGGTCGCCGGAGGTCGAATCCCTGATCGGCTGGCGGGCCGATATGCACGAGCGGCCGTTGCGGAGCCTGTTTGAGCAAATGGTGGATCCCGGGGATCGCGATCGGTTCAATCAGGTGCTCGATAAAGCGCTTGCGACTGGCCAGGCATTGGCCTGCGAGTTTCGAGTGCGCTTCCCCGAAGGCAGCATTACCTGGCTCAGCGTCACTGCGGAGGTGGTGCGCGACGCTCACGGCAAGGCGCGCCATATCCGCGGCATGCTGCAGTACATCGGCGAGCGCAAAGAGGCTGAGTCACGGCACCAGGAATATGCCACGCTGTTTGATCGCCTGTTCCGGGCGACCGGCACGCTCATGAGCTTCTCCGACCCAGAGACCGGCAAGCTGATCGAGGTCAATCCGAGTTTCGAGCGTATCACGGGCTATACGCGCGAGCAGGCAGTTGGGCACACTTGGCCAGAGCTTGGGTTGACAACCCCCGATCAGCGCGAGGCCATGCTCGAGCAATTGCGGCGCGATGGCGCGGTGCGCAACAGTCGCGTGAGCGGCCGCAAGAGCGACGGAGACTGCCTGGAGCTACAGTATTCTGGCACCCTGATCGAAATCGACGGGCACGCCCGAGTGCTGTCGATGGCGGAGGATATTTCCGAGCTGGTGCGCAGTGAGGAAGCGCTGCGCCGCAGCGAGGAGCGTCTGGAGCTGGCCATGCGCGGCACCCATGACGGACTCTGGGATCTGAACCTCAAAACGCAGGAGATTTACCTCGCGCCACTGTGGAAGGAAATGCTCGGCTACCGCGACGAAGAATTGCCCAATGACATGTCAACCTGGCAGCGTCTGGTCGAACCCGGGACCGACAAACGCGCCTGGAAGCTGCTGGATGCGGTGATCGCCGGCAAGGAGGCCGATTTCGCGATGGATATTCGGCTCAGGCACAAGGCAGGGCATTGGGTTGATGTACTCACGCGCGCCTACCTAGTGCGCGACGCCGATGGCGAGCCGCTGCGTCTGGTTGGCACTCACACCGATGTCACGCCACTAAAAAGGGCGCTGGCCGATGTTGAACGCGAGCGGCAACGCGCGGCGGATTACCTGAAGGTGGCCGGTGTGGTGATGGTGGCGCTTGACACCCGTGGCCGCGTCACCATGGTCAACGACAAGGGCTGCGCGCTGCTCGGTCGCGCCGAGGCCGACATTGTCGGATGCGATTGGTACGAGCATTTTCTGCCTGCCAAGCAGCGGCCTGCGGCACGGGATGCCTTTGAGCGGATGCTTCAGGGCGAGATTGAGCTGACCGAAGATGTCGATGGACCCATCCTGTCCGCTGATGGGAAGGAATACACTGTTAGCTGGCGCAACAGCCCTCTGCGCGACGCTGATGGCCGCATTATCGGCACCCTGAGTTCCGGGCTCGATGTGACTGAGCGGCGCCAGGTCGGGGCGGAACTGGCGCAGGAGCGCACCTTCCTGCAGCATGTCATCGACGGTATTGATGATCCCATCATGGTGATTGGTGAAGACTATCGCCTGATCCGGGTAAACAGTGCCGCAGCCCGTCGTGCTGAGGCGCGTGGCCTGTCTCTGGCCGATCTTAGCTGTCATACGCTGCTCTACGGCAGCGATGTGCCCTGCGCCAAGCGCGAGCTCGACTGCCCGCTTGCCTCGGTGCTGAAAGACCACAAGCCGGCCAAAGTGGTGCATCTCGATGAATCCGACAGTGAGGAACCGGATCAGCAGAGCTACGAGATTTCAGCCAGTCCACTTCTTGACGAGCATGGTCAGGTTGTTGGCATTATCGAAATCGCCCGGGATATTACCGAGCAACTGGCGGTGGCCGCGGAACTCAGACGCAGTGAACTCAGCGTGCTGCGTCTGTCGCAGTATGATCTACTCACCAGTCTGCCCAATCGCCTGCTGTTTGCCGACCGTCTGAGCGCTGGCATTGCCGAGGCGCGCCGGCGCGGGGCTAGTCTGGCAGTGATGATCGTCGATCTGGACCGCTTCAAGCACATCAACGACAGCTTCGATCATCATGACGGTGACGAGGTGCTCAAGTCTGTCGCCGCGCGCCTTCAGCAATTGGTGGGTGAGCACGAAACTCTGGCGCGCCTCGGCGGTGATGAGTTCGGCATTATTCCTGTGCCCTTCCACCACAAGCGCGAGCCGAGCGGCTTTGCCGAGCGCATCCACGAGGCGCTACAGCCGCCCTTCATGCTGCATGGCCAGCGGGTTCTGGTGGGAGCCAGCATCGGCATCGCCGTCTATCCGGCGCAGGGCAACACGGCCGATGATCTTCTGCGCAAGGCCGATGCCGCGCTCTACTCGGCCAAGGCCGATGGCGGCAAGACTTCGCGCTTTTTCACCGAGGAACTGACCGCCGATGCGCGCGATCGCCTGCTGCTGGAGGCGAACCTGCAGGAGGCTCTGGAGCAAGAGCAATTCGAGTTGCACTACCAGCCGCAGATCGACTTGCGCGCGGGTGGCTTAAGCGGCATTGAGGCGCTGGTGCGCTGGCGCCATCCCGAGCAGGGCCTGATCGCACCGGGGCGCTTTATTCCGCTGGCGGAGGAATCCGGCCTGATCAATCCCCTGGGCGACTGGGTGCTGCGCACTGCCTGCGAGCAGATGCGTGTCTGGCGTGAGGCTGGAGTGGTGGCGCCCGAGGTGATGATGTCGGTGAATCTGTCTGCGCGCCAGTTCGAGCAGGAGGAACTGGCAGAGAAGGTGCTCAGCATCCTGGAGCAGAGCGGTCTGGCACCGGCTGCGTTGGAAATCGAGATTACCGAATCCACCGTGATGCAATCGCCGCGCCGTTCCATCGACTGCCTGCGCCAGTTGCGCCAGGCTGGGGTGAAGATTGCCGTGGATGACTTTGGCACCGGTTACTCATCAATGAGCTATCTGAAACGCCTGCCGCTGACCAAATTAAAGATCGACCGTTCCTTCGTGTCGGACATCCCGGAAGATACCAACGATGTCGCCATTGTGCGCGCCATCATCGCGCTCGGTACCAGCCTGTCGCTTGAATTGCTCGCCGAGGGCATAGAAACCGAACAGCAGCAAAATTTCCTGCTCAAAGAGGGCTGCAAACTTGGCCAGGGCTATCTGTTCGCCAAACCACTACCGGCTGCTGAGTTCGTCCGCTTCGCAAACGAATTGTAAGGGCGAATGTATTTGCCCAAAAAATCCCCCGCAGAGCCGTCTCGGCCCGGCCAAGCACGGCCGGGTCGTTCATCCCCAAATTGCCCGTCATCCAATTGTCATGGTGCGCTGGTTCCGAGTTGCGTGAAAATGCACTCAAGCGCAGCCTGATTGCGTCCGGTCGGATAAAACGCATTGATGTCGCTGGCGAAGGTGGCCTTGTCAACAGTGCCTGCCGAGAGCTTGCTAGCCTCGTCGATGAAATAGGTATCGTTGCTGTCCATGTTCAGCAGATAGTCGATCGGCTGATTGCCAATGTTCAACTTGCCGCAGTTGGCGCTGAGCTGATTAAGAAAGTCGTTGGATTGCGGGGTCTCAGGTGCGATCAAGCCGCCGCCGCTGCAGCCGGTGAGTGCCAGGCCAAGCAGGGCGGCAGTGATGCCGGGTTTGATTTGGGCCGTGCTCGAGCGGGTCGAATTGAACAGTCGATAAAGCATGGGTCGGAACTCCTTGAAGTGTGTTATCAGGGCTTGCAACTATAGCGTGAATGGTTCGCGCGAGTCTCTTTGCTCCAGCGGCTTGGCGCGGACTGGCTGGACTGACTACAACAAGTCCTCAGCCGGGGGCTGCTCAATATCATGGCTTAGCATCTGGCCACCTGGAAATTTTTTAGTCCTTAATTTTAAGCAGGTCGAACCATGTCTTCTGAACCCAAAAAAATCGTGATCATCGGCGGCTCGGCAGCCGGCCCTAAGGCTGCTGCAAAGGCGCGGCGCACGGATGAATTTGCTGAGATCACCCTGATCCAACGCGATCCGGACCTCTCCATGGCCTCCTGTGGCTATCCCTACTACATCGGTGGCACCTTCGATGATCGCAATCTGCTGGTGTGCACCCCGGCGGGCATTCCGCGCGATCCGAAGTTCTTCGACAAGGCCAAGCGCATCAATGCCCTGGTGCGCACCGAGGCGATCAACATCGACCCCGCCAACAAAACCGTCACCTACAAGAATCTGGACACGGAAGAAAATGGCACAGTCTCTTACGACAGCTTAGTGCTGGCCACAGGCGCAGCGCCCGTCTGCCCGGTTGCGCCTGGGTTTGACCTCGAAGGCGTGCTGACACTGCACTCCATGGCGGATGCCGATGCCCTGCGCAGCATTCGCGACGAGGGCAAGGTCACCCGCGCCATTATTGTTGGCGGTGGGCTGATCGGCTTTGAAGTCTGCGAGGCACTGCGCCTGGCCGGCATCGAGACCACCATTATTGAAAAAACCCCGCAGGTTCTGCCTTTCCTCGATTCCGATCTGGCCAAACTGGTTGAGAACCACACCCGTCTTCAGGGCGCGGACATTATCGTCGGTAACGGCGTGGCGGAGTTTCTTGGCGAGGACGGCCAGCTTACTGGCGTGAAGCTCGACAACGGCACCGAGCTACCGGCCCAGCTGGCCGTGATTGCCGTGGGTGTGCGACCCAATATCGCCCTGGCCCAGATGGCCGGGCTTGAGATCGGCGCCAAGGGTGGCATCCGGGTCAATGAGTTCATGCAAACCTCCGACCCGGACATCTATGCCGCTGGCGACTGCGTGGAATGCACCTCGCTGATTACCCAGGAGCAGAATCGCGCGCCCTATGGTGACCTGGCCAATCTCCAGGGGCGCGTGGTCGGGCAGAATGTGATCGAACCCGGCAGCGCACGCTTTCCCGGCAACACCCAGACCGGTATTTGCAAGATCTTCGACTTCACTGTCGGCGTTACCGGCCTGTCAGACGTCGCCGCTCGCGCCGCCGGGCTGGATGTCGAAACCGTGGTCATCTCGGGCCTGGATATCCCGGTGTTCATGGGAGGCAAATTGCTGATCAGCAAGCTGGTGGCCGAGCGCGGCAGCGGCCGCATTCTGGGCTTTCATTGCGTTGGTCCGGGCGATGTCAGCAAGCGGGTCGCCATTATGGCCACCGCGATTATGGGTAAGCTCACTGTGACTGACATGGTGAATGCCGATCTGCCCTACGCGCCACCCTATTCGCTCGCGCTCGACCACGTCATCATCGCGGCCCATGCGCTTGAGAATAAACTGAAAGGTCGCATGCAGGGGATATCGGTCAGCGAGGTCAAGCGCAAGGTCGATGCTGGCGAGGATGTGTTTATTCTCGACACTCGCAACCCGGCGGAATATGAGCAAATGCGGCTAGGTATCGGCGAAACACTCATCCCCCAGGGCGCCATTCGCGACCGTCTTGAGGAGCTGCCACAGGACAAGGACAAAGAGATCATTCTCTACTGCAAAATCTCCCTGCGCGGCTACGAGGTTTCATCCATCCTGAAAGCCCATGGCTGGCGCAATCTGAAGGTGATGGAAGGTGGCATTATGGCCTGGCCTTTCCCACGTGAGAAATAGCCGCTATTGCGTGATCGCTTCCAGGGTCGCATCCAGGGTCGCACCGCTCGGCGCCTGATACTGGACCGCGGGCGGACAATGGTCTAGCCTTGTCCGCCCTGCTTCTACGGCGAACCTGCCGTTGCGCCAACTTGATGACCGCAAAGCTCTACATCCAGACCCAGGGCTGCCAGATGAACGAATACGACTCCGGTCGTATCGCCGATCTTCTGCGCGAGTCCCACGGCATGATCCGGGTTGATCGGCCCGAGGATGCCGATGTCCTGGTGCTGAACACCTGCTCTATCCGCGAGAAGGCACAGGAGAAAGTCTTCTCCCTGCTCGGGCGCTGGCGCCCGCTCAAGGCCCGGCGACCTGACTTGGTCATCGGCGTGGGCGGCTGTGTCGCCAGTCAGGAAGGCGAGGCGCTGCGCGAGCGTGCGCCCTTTGTCGACCTGATTTTCGGTCCCCAGACTCTGCACCGCGTGCCTGCCATGCTCGACGCCCTGCGCGCGGAACGCAGCGGGGCGCCCAGCCAGCGCAGCGGTGCCCAGATTCAGCGCGGCGGGACGCGGATCGATGTCTCCTTCCCTGAGCTTGAAAAATTCGATCATCTGCCAACACCTCGGGCGGACGGGCCAAGCGCCTACGTCTCGGTGATGGAGGGCTGCTCGAAATACTGCACCTACTGCGTGGTGCCCTACACCCGTGGCCCCGAGGTTAGCCGACCTTTCGATGATGTCGTCGCCGAGGTGATGGCCTTAGCCTCGCAGGGCGTGCGTGAGATCAATCTGCTGGGGCAGAATGTCAACGCCTATTGTGGCCTGATGGACGACGGCGAGCCGGGTGATTTGGCGCTGTTGATTCACCAAGTGGCGGCCATCGAGGGCATTGAACGCATTCGCTTTACCACCTCGCATCCGGTGGAGTTTTCTGACGAGTTAATTGATGCCTACGCCGAGGTGCCCGAGCTGGTCGATTTTCTGCATCTGCCGGTGCAAAGCGGCTCGGATCGCATTCTGGCGCTGATGCAGCGCGGCCACACGGCGCTGGAGTATCGGGACAAAATTCGCCGCCTGCGTGCGGTGCGGCCCAATATCAGCATCGCCTCGGACTTTATTGTCGGCTTTCCGGGCGAGACCGAGGCAGATTTTGAGGCTACGCTCCAGCTCATTGAGGACATCGGCTTCGATCAGTCCTTCAGCTTCATCTTCAGCGCGCGCCCCGGTACCCCAGCGGCCAACTATCCGGATGACACCCCAGATGCCGTGAAGCAACAAAGGCTCGAACGCTTGCAGGCGCTGATCAACACCCAGGCCCAGGCCATCAGTCAATCCATGGTTGGTGGCGTCCAGCGCGTGCTGCTTGAGCGTCCGTCCAAACGCGACCCGGCGCAGCTGAGCGGGCGGACTGAAAACAACCGGGTGGTGAATCTCGACGCTCCGGGCGAGCTGCTCGGCTCCTTTGTCGATGTGTGCATCACCGAGGCGTTGCCCAATTCCCTGCGCGGCGAGTGTCTTCGCGAGGCAGGGGTCCCCCAGATTGAGCCCAGCAAGGCTGCCAGCATCGCCACCGGCACTTTCACCCTATCTTGACCAACCCCGCAGACAGTCTCGATCTCGAACTCGTGCCCGAGGACAACATCCGCCTGGCCAATCTGTGCGGGCAGTTCGACCAGCACCTGCGCTTGATCGAACGCCGGCTTGGCATCGAGATCAATAACCGTGGCATGAGTTTTCGTCTCATTGGCCAGGCCGCGACCCTGCCCCATGGCGAACAGTTGCTGCGCGATCTGTATGCCCTGACTGATGAGGAAATTCTCTCGCCCGAGACCGTGCATTTACACTTGCAGCAAACCTGGCAGCAAGCTGGACAGGAGTCAGGCATTGGTGCCGCCCTCAGCGAGGCCGAGCTGCCGGAGATTCTGATTAAAACCAAGCGTGGCCTGATCCGCGCGCGTGGCCCTAGCCAGCAGGCCTATCTGCACGCCATTTTGCGCCACGATATTAACTTTGGCATCGGCCCGGCCGGCACTGGCAAGACCTATCTAGCGGTGGCCAGCGCGGTTGAAGCGCTGGAGACCGAACGCGTGCGACGCCTGCTGTTGGTGCGCCCGGCGGTCGAGGCCGGCGAGCGCCTGGGCTTTCTGCCAGGCGACCTGGCGCAGAAGATCGACCCCTACCTGCGCCCGCTCTACGATGCGCTCTTTGAAATGCTCGGCTTCGAGCGGGTGAACAAACTCATCGAGCGCAATGTGATCGAAGTTGCGCCGCTGGCCTACATGCGTGGGCGCACCCTGAACGACGCCTTTATTATTCTCGACGAAGCCCAGAACACCACGCCTAAGCAGATGAAGATGTTTCTGACCCGCATTGGCTTCGGCTCCAAGGCCGTCGTTACTGGCGATGTCACCCAGGTCGATCTGCCACGCGGTCAGCCTTCGGGGCTGCGCCAGGCAGTCGATGTGCTGCGCGAGATTGAGGGCATCAGCTTCACCTTCTTCACCTCGCGGGATGTGGTGCGCCATTCCTTGGTGCAGCGCATCGTCAATGCCTACGATCATCACGATCAGCACCAACCAGACCTGGCCGCTGCCGGCTGAAACCGCCCATGCTTGCCAATCCCATGCCTAACGATCCCATGCTCACCGATCAGGCCCCAGCCTCCAAGTCCAGGGAGTCCCTTGCCAAAGACGCGGCCCCCTTGGTGCTCGATGTGCAGTGCGCCACTCTGGCAGAAGTACCGACGCAGGAAGATCTCGCGTGCTGGGCCAGTGCGGCTCTCCTCGCCGGACGGCCAACACCAGCGGCGACCGAAATGACCATTCGCCTGGTGGACGAGGCCGAAAGCGCCGCTCTGAACCGCACCTATCGTGGCCGGACGGGGCCGACCAATGTGCTGTCTTTTCCCTTTGAGCACCCGCCCGGCGCGCCCGCCACTGATCTGCTCGGCGATCTGGTCATCTGCGCGCCCGTGGTGATTGCCGAAGCTGCCGACCAGGATAAATCCCCCCGGGCGCATTGGGCGCACATGGTTGTGCATGGCACCCTGCATCTGCTCGGCCAGGATCACCAGAGCGACGAGCAAGCGTCGGCGATGGAAGCCTTGGAGACCCGTATTCTTACAGAAATTGGATTTGATACACCCTATGAATCAGGCAGTGGACCCGATGACCAGCGATCGACCGCGTAGCGGCAAGCCGCTTAGCGACTGGCGCAAACGTCTGTGCCAGTTGCTCGGCGGCGAGCCGCGCGACAAAAACCAACTGCTTGAAATTCTGCGCGATGCCGAGCGCCGCGCGCTGCTCGACCGCGATGGGCTGAGCATGATTGAGGGCGTGCTCCAGGTCGCCGACCTGCGCGCCGAGGACATCATGATCCCGCGCGCTGAAATGGTCACCGTCCGCCGCGACGCCTCGCTTGAGGAGATTCTTGCCATCGCGGTGGAATCTTCGCACTCGCGCTTCCCTGTCACCGGTGAGGACAAGGGCGAGGTGCTCGGTATTCTGCTGGCCAAGGACTTGCTGGCCTACTGCACCAAGTCCAACACCCGCCCGTTTAACATCCGCGACCACCTGCGCAGCGCCATTTTCGTGCCCGAGAGCAAGCGGCTGAACGTGCTGCTAAAGGAGTTTCGCGGCAGCCGCAATCACATGGCCATTGTGGTCGATGAATACGGCGCGGCCGCCGGCCTGGCCACCATTGAGGATGTGCTCGAGCAGATTGTCGGGGAAATCGAAGATGAGCACGACTTTGACGAAGGTGCTTTCATCTTTAAGCGCGGCCAGGGCGACTACACCGTGAAGGCCCGCACCAGCATCGAAGACTTTAACGAGTACTTCGGCAGCACGCTAAGCGGCGATGACGTCGATACCATCGGCGGGCTGGTGGTGCATGCGCTCGGCAAACTTCCGGTGCGCGGCGAGCGGGTCCAAATCGACGGCTTTCGTTTCACCGTGCTGCGCGCCGACAGCCGCCGCGTGCATCTGCTCAGTGTCCGTGCCTAGGTGATTTTGCCTTGAAGCAGCCGTTTTAGTCATTGTGATTCAACGGCGCAGCAAGTTTCGTGCCCGCCCTGAAGTCAGTCTTTGTCGCAATGCTCGGCTAGACTGAAGGTCGAGCCAATTACTGCGCTGTCCGGCTCAAGCCCTTCGCCGGGCTCTCATGCACCGACTCCCCGGAGGTCCGCCGTGTCCCAACCCGCCTTGCTGATTCCTAATCATGCCTCCCAGCGTCTGCCCAAACCCCGGCATATTCCTACCTGGACGTTAAACCTGAGCCCTATCGACCTGGAGCTCGAGCAAGGCCGGGAACTGCCTATCCTCGGCACGGTTGCCGCCGGTCTGCCGATAGAGGCGCTCGAAGACCGCGAGACCATTCGCGTCCCCGCGCACATGACCCGCAAAGCCAGCTATGCGCTGCGGGTGCGTGGTCACTCCATGACCGAAGACCAGATTCAGGACGGCGATATCATTATTGTCGAACAGCGCCAGAGTGTCGAAAACGGCGAGACAGTCGTTGCCCAGATCAACGGCGATCAGGTCACCCTCAAGCGGTTTTTCATCGAGCGCGACGGTATCCGCTTGCAGCCCGCGCACCCTGAGATGGCACCCATCTACCTGCGCCACGAGGATATTGAAATCCTCGGCATTGTCACCGGGGTCATGCGTTTGACGGGCTAGTTTGACGGCCTAGAAGGCCGCAGCCTTTAGAGGGCGAGGTTTTTCGCTCAGTAACGCCCGCCGGTTTTTAGCAGGTAGTTGCGCATTTCAGCGCTTTCCAAGTTCATGCGCATCAGGTTGCGGTGGGTGACGCAGAAGATCGCGCGCATGACCTTGTGTGCCAATCGCGGCGCTGGCTCGATCAGGGTGTCGAAGATCTCGGGTTCAAGTGACAGTACCAGGGTTTGTTCCGACCCCTGGTCCTCCGCGCGCAAGGCCGCGCGGCGCGGTGTTCCGTCAATGAAGGCGCGGGTGCCTGCACACTCGCCCGGGTGCATCAAATAAACGGTCTCCTCGCGCTCCCCGACCAGCTTGCAGACTTGCAGTCGGCCGCGGGCCAGTACAAAAAGGGTTCCGCGCTGCTCGTTTTCGGCGACCAAGGTCTCGCCCGGCTCGAGTGTGATCACTCCCATGAGCGCGGCCAGCTGGCTGGCCTGGTCCTTGTCGAGTTCGCCCCCCAGTACGGATTGGGACAGGGCTTGGATCTTTTCGGCATCTTTCATGGCGATTTTTCTCGATCAGTTCGTTGGTTTTGGGCGATTATTGCAGATCGAGCCGGTAAGTGTCTGCGGATCCGGCTGGCAGGTTTGGGTTCTGTAACACCAGGATTGAAAGCGAATCGGATGGCAAACAACAAGAACAGGCTTGGTTCGCAAGGGTCAGGGTCTCTGCGCGTTCTCGCCTCGGGCATTTTTGCCCTGGTGCTCACCATGGGCGTGGCCCGCTTTGCCTACACCCCAATGCTTGCCTACATGCAGGCACAAACAGGGCTGAGCGATGCGTTGGCCGGATGGCTGGCGGGGTGGAATTATCTCGGCTACCTGTCCGGGTTGCTGCTGATCACCGCGATGAAGGACCTGATGCTCAAGGACCGGCTCTATCGCATCGCCCTGGTGCTGGCGGTGTTGACCACCGCGATGATGGCGCTCGGCGACGCGCCCCTGCTGTGGGGCGTGAGCCGCTATCTGGCCGGACTTAGCACGGCGGGCGGGCTGATGCTGGGTTCCGGACTGATTCTGAATTGGCTCATCCGTCACGGCCACCGCAGCGAACTGGGCCTGCACTTCAGCGGCATTGGTCTTGGTATTTTGTTCGGTGCTTTGGTGGTGGAGCTGGCCGCGCTGGCGACAGACTGGCGCGGCCAATGGTGGCTGCTCACCGCCCTGGGCGCGTTGCTACTGGTGCCCGCTTGGGGCTGGTTGCCGCGACCGAACCAGGGCACTCCACTGGCGCCGCATCATAGCGCCGGCATTCAAGAACCCGGCCCCCTGTGGTTGTGGCTGCTGCAAGCGGCCTACCTGTGCGCGGGCTTTGGATATGTGGTCAATGCCACCTTTACTGTGCTGATTACCGAGCAACAACCGGCCTTGGCTGGACAAGGCGGTTTGATGTGGATGCTGGTCGGCCTGGCTGCCGCGCCCGCCCCGCTGCTCTGGGACCGTCTGGCGCGCCGCCTGGGTTATTTAAGCGCCCTGCAGTGGGGCTACGGACTGCAAATCCTTGGCATTCTGCTACCGGTCTTCAGCACCACCCTGGTCGCGGCCGTGATCAGCGCGATCCTGTTTGGCTTTACCTTTATTGGTATCGTCTCCCTGGTGCTGACCATGGTTGGCGTGCGCTATCCGGCGCACCCTGCCGCCATTATGGCGCGGCTGACGCTGGGCTATGGCGTGGCGCAGATCATCGCTCCGGTGGTGGCGGGGGAGTTGGCCGAGAGGACCGGACGCTTCGATCTGTCGCTGCTGATGGTCGCTGCCATCATGGTGCTGGGAATGGGCTGCCTGGTCGCAATGCGTCTGTTACCGCAGCGGGATGACTCAGACTGATCCTTGATACCAATCGTAAACGGATTTTCGGTTTTGGGTCGTCACCCGGCCCAGAACGAGCCGAAATCTCAGAGGGTTTCGGTATATTCGCGCGGTGATCGCCTCAGCGCTGGTTGTGAGCGACAATGGCGCCTTCTCTCTCACACTTCGGGAGCTTGCCGTCGATGAAACCCTCTTCTATCCTGTCCCTGCTGGTGTTGGCTGCGGTGCTGCTTGTGCTGTTTGACCGCCCGGCAACCAGTCCATCGCCCCAGATCCTTGCAACTGAGCCTGCGGTGGCTACCTCAACGCCACTCGAGCCGGTGCCCGCGCAGCCCAGCCCGGATGCTGCGCTGCGCAATAAGGCCCTGTCCGCCGGGCTCAAGCCACTGCCTGCCGGACCCGGTCCGGTCACCGGCAATGCGCTGACACCCGAGCGCATCGCACTCGGTCGGCAGTTGTTCTTTGAACCGCGCTTGTCCTCCAGCCACCTCATTAGCTGTCACACCTGCCATAACCTGGCGCTCGGTGGTGACGATAATTTGCCCACCTCGGTTGGGCACGGCTGGCAGCGCGGGCCGCGCAATGCGCCGACCGTCTACAACGCGGTTTACAACACAGCGCAGTTCTGGGACGGCCGCGCCGCAGATCTCAAAGCCCAGGCCAAAGGCCCGATTCAAGCGGCTGTCGAAATGGCGAATGCGCCGGAGCAGGCGGTCGCAACCCTGCGCAGCATGCCGGAGTACGTTGAGAATTTCACCAGCGCTTTTCCGGACGATCAAGACCCGCTGAGCTTCGATAATCTTACCAAGGCAATCGAAGCCTACGAGGCCACTTTAGTGACACCAAACGCACCCTTCGACCGTTGGCTGCAAGGCGAAGATGACGCGCTCAACCCACTGGCCAAGCAAGGCGTGGCGCGCTTTGTCGACAAGGGCTGTACCGCCTGCCATAACGGAGTGAATGTGGGCGGACAAGCGTATTTTCCCTTCGGGCTGATCCGCAAGCCCGCCGAGCGCATTCGCCCGCCGGCAGACAAGGGACGTTTTGCAGTGACGCATACGCCAAGCGATGAGTATGTCTTCCGTGCCGCGCCGCTGCGCAACATCGCACTGACCGCGCCCTATTTCCACTCCGGGCAGGTCTGGTCGCTGGAAGAGGCCATTGCCGTCATGGGCTCGGCCCAGCTTGGCGTTGACCTGACCGATGCGGACATTGCGCCCATTGCGGCCTTTCTGCACAGCCTGACCGGCGTGCCGCCGCAGATCGACTATCCCATGCTGCCGGTAGAAGCAGCCACGACACCCAAGCCGAGGCTGTAAAGCTCTTTGTCGTCACTATTGGGCGCTGCCCGCGCGGGCAGCGGCCTCATCCGACCCGGGTGGTCAGCCCGCCAGAGCTGGATAGTCGGTATAGCCTTCCGCCCCGCCGCCATAGAAAGTGGCTTGGTTCGGCTCGTTGTATGGGCCGTCGCGGCCGATCCGCTCGGGTAGATCCGGATTGGCCAGGAACAGCCGCCCGAAGGACACGCAATCCCCATCGCCGGCGGAGATGGTCGCGCGTGCCCGCTCTGGCGTGTAACCGCCATTCAACATCAGAGCACCATCGAAACGCTTTCGGGTGAAATCGCGCATCTGCTCCATGCGTGGCTCGGCGCCGGCCATGACATCGGTATCGGCAATCTCTAGCACGGCAATGCCCAGGCGGTTGAGATGAGCGGCGACGGTGCCGAAGGTGTCGGCGGGGTTGGCATCGGCCATGCCGTTCAGGCCAAACAGCGGGGAGAGACGCACACTGACGCGCCCTGCCGGCACCTCGGCTAGCACCGCGTCCATCACCTCAAACAACAGCCGGCAGCGATTGGTCAAGCTGCCACCATAGCCGTCGGTACGGGTGTTGGTGTTGCTGGCGAGGAACTGATGCAGCAGATAGCCATTGGCGCTGTGCACCTGCACGCCGTCAAAGCCGGCCGCCATGGCGTTGCGCGCCGCGCGGGCGTAGTCGTCGATAGTGGATTTGATCTCAGCCGCGGTCATGGCCTGCGGCGGGGAGACCGGTGTCAGACCGCCACGGCCTTCGGCATCGACAGTGAACACTTGGCAACTATCACAGCGGATGGCCGAGGGCGCACGCGGCGCCTCGCCTGGATGCAGGGACTCATGCGACATGCGCCCGCAATGCCACAGCTGCAGCAACATGCGCCCGCCGGCGGCATGCACGGCATCGGTCACCAGACGCCAGCCGGCGACTTGCTGGTCGGTATAAATCCCGGGCGTCAGTGCATAGCCGGTGGCGATCTGGGAGATATTGGTCGCCTCTGACAGGATCAGTCCCGCACCGGCGCGCTGGGCGTAGTAATCAGCATTCAGCTGTCTGGGCACATTGCCCGGCTGCCCGGCACGCGAGCGCGTCAGGGGCGCGAGAACGATGCGATTGGGCAGCTCGAGCTCTCCGGCTGTCAGCGGGGAAAACAATGGATCATCGGCGCGTTCAGTCATTCTCATCTCTCCTGGAGGTTGCAAGTGTCCATCCAGATTAGAAGCTCAGGCGCCAAGTGTCATCAGGAAAACTACCAATCGCAAACGCGTTTTCGGTTTTGGATCGGGTGATGGACGTGGGGGGCTCGGCCGCGTCAGCTCGCTGCGCCCCTTGAGCTTCTGCAACAGACTGGGCTGACCAAAATTGGAGGATTACCAAATTGTCATGCTCCGGGACTTGCCGAGAGTTGGCTCTCTGCATTAGAACTTGCGCCGCTGGGCGGATGCTGAGGGTCGCTTGAGCGATATCTGATCGATTCATTTCCCAGGTTAGCCGGGACCATGAGCCTTGGTGCGATGCCTGCGATTCGCCGCAAGAATGCTAAGGAGAGACGCGATGATCGAAGTACGGGATCTGAGCCGCCAGTATGGCGTGCTCAAGGCAGTTGACCGGGTGTCCTTTGACATCGGTCGCCGCGAGATTGTTGGCTTGCTGGGCCACAATGGGGCCGGCAAGACGACCATCATGAAAATGCTGACCGGCTTTCTGGAGCCGAGCGGCGGCACCATTCGCATCGCCGGGCTCGACATTGCCGCCCCAGGCCGTCAAGGGCGCCGCGCGGTGCAGCGCCACATCGGCTACCTGCCAGAGAACTGCCCGCTGTATCCGGACATGACAGTGCTTGATCACCTTGACTACCAGGCGGCGTTGCGCGGCATTTCAGGCACAGCGCGCGCGCAAGCCATCCGCCGCGCTATCGCGCGCACCGCGCTTGAGGCAAAGGCGACCGCTCAGGTGGCGACCATGTCGCGCGGCTATCGCCAGCGCCTGGGCGTGGCGCAGGCCATCCTGCACGAGCCGGACATCCTGGTTCTGGACGAACCGACCAATGGGCTCGACCCGTCCCAGATTCAGCACATGCGCGAGCTGATCCGCGAGTTGGCCGAGGCGGCGACGGTGATTGTCTCCACCCACATCCTGCAAGAAGTCGATGCCATCTGCGAGCGAGTGCTGATCATGCGCGCCGGGCACCTGGCGCTGGATTGCAAGCTCGGCGAGCTGGCCGGTGCACCGCGACTGCTGGTGACCCTGGATCAGGCCGAAGACAGCGCCCGCGAAGCCTTGGCTGCGGCCGAAGGCGTGACCGACTTCGAGCGACTGGCCGCCAAGGATGGCCCAACGGAACAACACAGCTATGCGCTCGGCACCACAGATGCCACTGCGCTGGCACCGCGCATTGCCCGGCTGGTCAACGAACGCGGCTGGTCGCTGTATCGCCTGGAGCCGGAACAGCATGATCTGGAAGCCCTGTTCAAGGCGGTGTCGAGTGCCGAGCCGCCCGTCGGGGCGCCGGCCTCGGCCCGGACAACCGCCCCGGAGGTGACCCATGTCTGAGATCACGCGCATCGCCCGCAAGGAGCTGTCGTCCTTTTTTGGCTCCCCGGTGGCCTATCTGTTCATCGGCGCCTTTCTGGCCGCCTGTCTGTTCGTGTTTTTCTGGGCCGAGGGCTTCTTTGCCCGCAATATTGCCGACACCCGGCCCCTGTTCGACTGGATGCCGGTGTTGCTGATTTTCCTTGCCGCCGCGCTGACCATGCGCCTGTGGAGCGAGGAGCGCCGCGCCGGCACCTTCGAGCTGCTCGCCACCTTGCCGGTGGCGACCTGGCGGCTGGTGCTGGGCAAGTTCCTGGCTGCCTGGGCGCTGGTCGCCGTGGCTCTGGCGCTGACCTGGCCGCTGCCCATCACCGTCGCCATCCTCGGGCCGCTCGACTGGGGTCCGGTGTTTGGCGCCTATCTGGCCACCCTGCTGCTGGCGGCGTCCTATCTGGCGATTGGCCTGTTCGTTTCGGCACGCACGGATAATCCCATCGTGGCGCTGATCGGCACGGTGCTGATCTGTGCGGTCTTCTATTTGATCGGCTCCCCGGCCCTGACCGCTCTGGTCGGGCACAGCGGCGGCGAGCTGCTGCGCCTGCTCGGCAGCGGCTCACGCTTCGCGTCCATCAACCGGGGCGTGATCGACCTGCGCGATCTCTACTACTACCTGAGCATTGTTGGCGTCTTCCTGGCCCTGACCATCTACAGCCTGGAGCGCCTGCGCTGGGCGGCGGATTCTGATCGGCCCGCTGCGCATCATCGCTGGAGTCTGATCGTCGGGCTCACCGCCGCCAATCTGCTCGCGGCCAACCTGTGGCTGCAACAGGCCACCGAGCTGCGTGCAGATCTGACCGCCGGCCATCTCTACAGCATCTCGGAGGCGACCGAGAACTATCTCGGCCAGCTTGAGGAGCCGCTGCTGATTCGCGGCTATTTCAGCGCCGACACCCACCCGCTGCTTGCGCCTCTGGTGCCCCGGTTGCGCGATCTGCTGCGCGAGTATCAGGTGGCCGGCAAGGGTAAGGTGCAAGTGGAATTTGTCGATCCGGCCGAGTCGCCGGAGCTGGAGCGCGAGGCCGGCGAGCAGTATGGCATCCAGCCGGTCGCCTTCCAGACGGAGACCAAGTATCAGGCCTCGGTGGTCAATTCCTACTTCGACATTCTGGTCAAGTACGGCGATGAATACACCACACTCAGCTTCCGCGATTTGATCGATGTCAAAGCGCGTGGCGAGACCGATCTGGACGTGCAACTGCGCAATCCGGAGTATGACCTGACCCGCGCGATCAAAAAGGTGCTCTACGGCTATCAGGGCGGCGGCGATCTGTTCGCCGGCGCCTCTGGAAGCCAGGGGGAACCCATCGGCCTGCGCGCCTTCGTCTCCGCCCCCGATGCCCTGCCCGAGCCCTTGCCGGCGTTGCGCGAGGATCTTGAGGCTGTCGCGACCGACTTGTCCGCCCAGGGCGGTGAGCGCTTCAAGTTTGAGATCACCGATCCGGCCACCGATCCGGCGTTGGCCGACGACATCGCCGAACGCTATGGCATTGCGCCGCTGATTCTGGATCTGCTCAATCCCACGCCCTTCTATTTCTCGCTGGTGCTGGAGCAAGGCGGAACCGCCGTGCCCGTGCCTCTGCCCGAAACCCTGGACAAAGCCGGCCTGGAGCGCGTGTTGGAAGCTGGCATCAAGCGTTTTGCGCCCGGCGTACTGCGCACCCTCGCGCTCTACACGCCGGAGCCCAGCGGAGGTGGCTTCATGGGTGCACCGGCGGGGCCGGGCTATCAGCTGTTGCAGGAGAGTCTGAGCGAGAGCTTCAACCTGCGTCCGACCGATCTCGCCGATGGCTTTGTGCCGGGTGATGCTGACCTGCTGCTGGTGGTCGCGCCCAAGGATTTCAACGACAGGCAGCGCTTCGTGATCGATCAGTTCCTGATGCAGGGCGGCACCGTGGTCATGGCCGCCTCGCCCTACGATGTTGATCTGAGCGGCGGGGAGATCAACGCCAGCATCCAGACCACCGGACTTGAGGACTGGCTGGCGCACCTCGGCCTTGAATTTGAGCCTGCGCTGGTGCTCGACCCGCGCAACACGCCTTTTCCGATTCCGGTGCAGCGCGATCTTGGCGGCTTCCTGGTCGAGGAGATACAGACGCTCGACTATCCCTACTTCCCCGACCTGCGCGGCGACAGCCTGTCGGCCGACAGCGGCATCACCGCCAACCTCGGGCAGTTGACCATGAACTGGGCCTCACCGATTCGCATCCATCAAGCCGAAGAAGACAGCGCCGAGCACCCCATGGGAGCGGCTTCAGCCGCGACCGGCGCCGCCAGCAAGACCAAGCCCGCCGACCTGGCCGGCCGCATCCAAACCCTGCTGCAAAGCTCAGCTGCCGCCTGGACCAGCGCCTCGACCGACATGCAGCCGGACTTTGAGGCGCATGGCGCGCTTGGCTTCCCGAAAGGCGACGACATCGGCCGCAAGACGCTCGCCGTCGCCGTTCGCGGACCTTTCCAGTCGGCCTTTGCCGGTCAGCCCTCACCATTGCTCAACGACCAAACGGGCGCCACCGACGACGCATCTGATGCGCTTGATGCGCTCGACGACCCACTTGATGATCCGCTCGACGAGGCCGTTGAGCCAGACGCCGACGGGACAGCCGCGCCCGAGGACAAGAAACCCGTGATTTCGGGCGTGGTCGCCCATTCCCCGGCCGCCTCGCGCCTGATCCTGATCGGCTCGGCCAGCTTCCTGACCGACACCGCCATCAGCCTGGCCTCCGAGGCGACCCAAAGCGGCTATCTGAAACCACTGGAATTCATCCAGAACGCCGTCGAATGGTCGCTCGAAGATCGCGGCCTGCTCGCCCTGCGCGGACGCGGCCAGTTCAGTCGACTGCTGGAGCCGGGCGGGCGCGATAGCCGCATGTTCTGGGAATATCTCAACTACATCCTGGCCTTGGGCGGACTGGTGCTGGTGTATGTCGTGCATCGCATCCTGCGCCGACGCCACGAACAGGCCCAGGCGGCCATGCTGGAGGGCTGAACCATGACCAAGACCATCCTCAACCCATCCAGGAGGCCGGGCGACTCAGGCTGGCCCGCAGTCCTCCGCACCCCGGCGGTCATCGGGCTTGCGGCCCTGCTCGCGGTGCAGCTCTTGCTCGCCGCCGTCAGCGGCGCCGTCAGCGGCGGTAGCAGTCGCCTGGCGCCCGCCGCGACCGACACACCGTTTGCGGCCTTCGACGCCGAACAGATCGAGCGCATCGAGGTCACCACGCCGGACAGCGAAGCACCGCTGCTATTAAGCCGCACGGACACCAGCTGGACCATCCCGGCCCTCGGCGACTTCCCGGCCGAGGCCACGCGCGTCGACCAACTGCTCGACGCCCTGGCCGGCCTGCATCGCCCGCTGCCGATCGCAACCAGCGCGGAGGCGCGGGAACGCTTCAAGGTCGCGGATGACGCCTTCGAGGAGCGCATCGTATTGAGCGACGGCCAAGGGGCCGTCTCCACACTGATCCTCGGCGACTCCCCCGGCTTCCGTCGCCGCTATCTGCGCCCGGCGGGAGACGACAGCATCTATGATGTGCGCTTCGAGGTCTTCAACCTGTCCGATCGGTCCAGCGACTGGATCGCGCACGACCGGCTGCAACTGGAACCTAACCAGATCCAGCGCATCGCCACCAACGACTGGACCCTGACCAAAGACGGCGAGACTTGGCGCCTGACCGGAGCCGACGGAGAGCTTGATCAGGCCAAGGTCGACGAACTGCTCAGCACCCTGGCCAATCTCAGCTACCGCGACGTCCTCGGCACCGAAGCGCCCGAAGATTTCGACCCCGCGGCCCCGCTGCTCGCGCTCGACATCGACCTCGCCGAAGGCGACAGCCGGCGGTATCTGATCGCCGAGCAACCAAGCGAAGCAGAAGACGCCGGCAAAAACTTTGTGCTAAAAGCTGACAACCAGCCGTACTACTTCCTGCTGTCGGAATTCGACCTCCAACCACTGGTCGAAACCAAGGCGACAGACCTGATTCAGCCGCCCGAGTCAGCCGGAGCGCAAGCGGCATCTGACCCTGCCGACACGGAAAACGCGCCGGTGCGGCAAGGTCCCATGCCGCCGAGTCCCTAAGCGCGGGGGACTGAACCAGCGGGAGTTCGTCTGCAGATTCCTATACCCTATCGTTGCTGATCGACAAGCTGGAGGACAAGAGGCAGCACCCGCCACTCAAGAGCCGACGAAACGGATGCCCGATACCAGCTTCAACTACCTGACCGCCGATAAGACGGACCTCTACCGGACCCTGATGCGGGCCTTCTCAGAGGCCAAGGAACATTTCCTGGTCCATCTGCGTCCGGAAGATGTGCTCGATCACGTCAGGCGCGACGGCCGGCAACTCGACATCGATGCCGTCCAGGCCGCGCTCGGCCAGCTGGTCGAATGGGGCAACCTCCAGGCCGAGCCCGACACCAGCCGGGTCACCACGGTCGAGGACTTCTACCGCGCCCGCTATCTCTACCAGATCACCCGCGAGGGCGAGGCCGCCCAGGCTGCCCTGGCCACCTATGAGCGCATGCTTGGACATCATGGCGCCCTCCAGTCTGTGGCCCTGGCCGACATCGCCAGCCAGTTGCGTGCCTTGCGGACCCTGCTCGACACCCAGGACAGCGAGGCCGGGCTCGATAGCGCCAAGGCGCACCTGCTCTTGCGCGACATCACCCGGGTCTTTACCGATCTTGCCGACAATGCCCGCGACTTCATGGCCGGACTGGCACGAGGGCTCGATCTGCGCCGGGCCGAGCGGGCGGCCTTCATCGACTACAAGGATCGTCTGCTGGACTATCTGCGTCGATTCATCGGCGACCTGGTGACGCGATCCGCCGAGATCGCCGGGCTGATCCTCGACATCCAGCAGCATCCGGCCTTCCAGCCCCTGCTGGAGCGGATCGCCGAGCGCGATGCCGCCGACCTGGCCCCGGCGCCCGGTCTGGACGCCGCCGAGCCCACTCAGCTCGACCCGGTCCTGGATCGGGCCAAAATGCTCGACGAATGGCAGGCCCGCTGGTCCGGGCTTGAGGCCTGGTTCATCGGCGCGGCGGACCGACCGTCCCAGGCGGAGCTGCTGCGCTCCCGCGCTCGGCGGGCCATCTCCGATCTGGTCGACGCCGTGGTCCAGCTCAACGAGCGCCGGCTCGGGCGCAGCGACCGCTCCGCCGACTATCGCACTCTGGCCGCCTGGTTCATGGACTGCAAGACTGATGCCGAGGCCCATCGGCTCTGGCGCGCCGCCTTCGGGCTGACCCCGGCGCGCCATCTGGGCATCGACGACGACAGCCTGCAGGCCGGCGCCGAGGAGCCGGTGCCGCCGTCGCGCCCCTGGGCCGAGGCGCCGCCGCTGCGAATCAGCCCGCGTCTGCGCGAAACCGGCAGCCACGCCAAGCGCGGCGTCCCGCCCAAGGTCCGGGACCGCAGCGCGGATAAGCAAAAGCTCCGGGCGCGGCTGGATCGGGAGAGCCTCCAGGCGCGCGACGCCCGCCGCCGTCTGGCGACCGGCGAGGAGACCCGGCTCAGCGCGATCGGACGTCTGGATCCGGCCAGCTTCGACCTCTTCCTGCGTCTGCTCGGCGAGGCCCTGGCGGCCACCCGGGATCCGGAGCAGGCCGTGCAGACGGTCACTGGCGACGGCACCATCGACATCCATCTGGAGCCACTGGGACCCGAGACCCGCGCGGTCATCGAGACCCCGGACGGGGCCTTCGGCGGCCGCGACTATCGGGTGCGCATGACCGATCTGGAGGCCGGGGCCATCCCAAGCCCGCAGACTGAGCGGACGCCAGCGCGGAATCCGGCGCCAGGCGACGAGGCCGCCGTATGAGCCAGACCAGCCTCGAACCCAAGCTCGAACTGGGCGACCGTCTCTCCCAGCTCAGAGAGGACGAGCGGCGCCGGGCCCTGCGCGCCCTGCTGATGCAGCCGCTGCTCTATGCCGATCACCCGGCCTACCGACTGGTCAAACGCCATATCGACTGGCTCAGGGACTGGCTGAACAGCGAGACCCGCTGGGACCTGCGTCTTGAAGCCGACTTCGCACGCCTGGCCAAGACCGCGCCCGAGCACGACGACGGCAGCCGCGCCGCCCGCCCCGGCAAACGCCCGGTGGACCTGGACTTCACGCGCCGCCGCTACGCCCTCCTGTGCCTGGTGTTGGCGGGCCTGGAGCGCGGCGAGATGCAGAGCACCCTGGGGCGTCTGGGCAAGGCCGCTATGGACCAGTCCGCCGAGCCTGCCATCCAGGCCAGCGGGCTGGTGTTCGAGCTGCGCAGCCAAGAAGATCGCCGCGACCTGGTGGCCGTCGTCCGTCTCCTGCTGAATCTCGGCGTGCTGGTCCGAGTGGCCGGCAGCGAAGACGCCTATATCCGGAACGAGACCAAGGACGTCCTCTACGACATCGACCGTCACGTGCTCTCCGCGCTCCTGGTGACCCGGCGCGGCCCCTCCCTGGTCGATACCCTGGAACAGCCAGCGGATTCACTCGACCAGCGCATCGGCGCCATCACCGCCCGCTTCGTCGCCGACACCCCCGAGGCCCGCAACCGCGAGCTGCGCCAGCGCCTCACCGAGCGTCTGCTCGACGACCCGGTGCTCTATTACGACGAACTGGACGAGGACGAACGGGCCTATCTGTTCAACCAGCGTCACGCCATCGTCCAGCGCATCCAGGAGGCCACCGGACTGGTCCCCGAGATGCGCGCCGAGGGCATCGCCATGGTCGACCCGGAGGGCGACCTCGCCGACCAGCGCATGCCCTCCGAGGGCACCGAGGGACACATCACCCTATTGATGGCCGGACATCTCGCGGAGCGCCTGTCCCAAGATCAAGCGCAATCCTGGACCAGCCTCCATGACGCCTATCGGGGCTGGACCGAGCAGTTCGGACGCTACTGGAAGAAGGCCGCCAAGGAGCCCGATGCCGGACAATCCTTCTGCCGGGAGGCCGCCGAGCGATTGGCTGGCCTGGGCTTGGCCAGGCTCGAATCCGACGGCGTTTGCCCCCTCCCGGCCATCGCCCGTTATGCGGTGGAAGCGCCGCGGATTAGCCGAGTTGCAAGACTGGATGACTGATCCGAGGTCCAATCGGGAGTGGTGGGAGAACAAGATCGCCCCGAATCGAGCGCGAGACGCAAGATACGGATGCTCGGCTCCAGATCAGCGGGTGGTGCGTCCTCCACCTCTGGGAGCACCAGTTCCTCAATGAAGCCGGGGAGTCGTTGGTGGTTGATTGGCTTCAGTTCCTGGAGGCTGGGACGAGCAAGCGAAAACATGAGCGATCAGCGACCGGGCGATCACCTCTCCCAGCCGAACGGGCACCGCATTGCCGATCAAACGCCCCATCTTGTTGAACTTGAACCTGGCTCCAGCAGGAGCGAACGAATAATCTGCCGGGAAGGTTTGCAACATGGCTGCCTCGCGCAGAGAGATGGCGCGCGGCTGCTCTGGGTGCCCGAATCGACCATTCCCGTAGCCGAAGCATTGGGTCGTGATCGTCGGAGCCGGCCGATCCCAATCCATTCGTCCGTAGACGCTCGGATATGTGGCGCCACTGGGCTTGCGGTGACACACGGCCTGCAGCTCATCTGGCCAATCGCGCCAAGTTCCCCCGGGGCGCGACGCCTTGATTCGAGCTAGATTCAGCGGGCTCAACGATGATGCCATGTGCAATTCGTCTCCTGGATGAATTTCCCCGGCATCAATGGGAGGAAGCATTCCGATGGTCTGCCGGACTGTTGCTTCCTGGTTGGATTCCTCTATCAGGCCCAAAGAGTCCTTGCCGAGACGAGATGCAAGCAGCACCAAACGTTTCCGGGTCTGGGGAATGCCGAGCGTTGAGCATTCGACGATCTTCCACCAAGTTGCGTAACCCGCAAGGCTCGCGAGCAGTTCTCCGAAAACCGGATGATCCGCCAACTGGGGGACGTTCTCCATGGTGACCAAGTCGGGCTGGATCGCCTCCGCCAATCTGCCGAAGGAGGAGAGGAGCGGCCATTGCGATTCGTACTCCCGATTGCGACCACTGCGGCTATAGGTCGAGAATGGCTGACAAGGTGCACATCCGGCGAGCAAAGTGTAGTCTGCGCTTTCGTAGTAAGGCGTTATCTCATCCGGTTTTAGCCTTGCGACGTCATGCTCGATGAATCGAGCCGAGTTGTTGGCTTCGTAGGGATAACGGCAACTGGCATCAATGTCGATGCCAGCTACGATCCGAATGCCTCCGCGCGACAGGCCGTAAGTCAATCCTCCAACACCGCAGAATAAATCTACCCCTTTAACATTAATTGTATTTTTTTGGTTTTTTTTGGGCTTAATCTTCATCATGGCCGCCGATCCGGCAGGAGATACTCGTGTCCTTCAATATACTTATCGAAACAGCCGACTACAGCCTCTAGATAATTCAGAGTGCTATTCGCCAAGTTCTGAAGACCTAAAAAGGTTTCGTTCTCGGAGCACTCCACGAAGGAGATGGATCCGTGCGCCAGGCGATTGCGGAGATTCTTCACCAAGGCTAAGGGTCCCATGTCATCTCGAATATGTCTCTTGATCGCTTTGTAGATCGGTCGCCCAATCCGCAGCCTAAACCCAAGTCGCTTGGTCATGAGCTCTATCGCAGAATCGTCCCAATTTCCTCCACCTGCCTTGTCCAAATCGAAGCTGTTGATCGGTAGAGCTGAGACCAAGTGATCGCAAAGCAGAAGTGCATGCTTCAATCGATTGTCAGGGGTCAGTGGCTCGTGGGTGCGTGCGATCGCGCGCACCCATTCGCGGCGAAGGTCATCATTCAAGTCGTTCGGTGTACATGCCACATTGTTTTTCGTTGCGTCCGTAACTTCCTGAATGCAGAGGGATATCGTCGCTTCGACGAGATTGTACAATTGCAGGTAAACGGTCGAATAGAGAATTCTTTGCTGTTCGACGGTGATTGGGTGCTCGGCACCTTCGAAGCGCGGAGGACCCTGCTTGGTTTGCTGCTCCATCACGGATAGAAAATCCAAGTATGCCTTCACCTCTGCCTTTCGCTCCAGGAAGCTAACGGCCAAGGTACTCATGCGTCGGCCAAGAGCTTGTCTCTGACGAAACCGATGCGGTCTCTCAAACGAGCGATGGCATTCGCGCCGTCGGAACCCGTGACCGCCTTGAACTCGTCGCCATTCAGCCATGACTCGACGCTTACGAATTCCTGTTCGGCCAAGTCTGGGCGAGTATCCAAGGCCAGCCTGGATCCGACCGCAATGGCCTCGAACCGAGCGCGAGGGCTGGCCGTACCCTTGGGGGTTCGTCTGAATCCGTGAGGAAAGACTCGTTCGACGAAGTCGATCATCTCCAGGAATCGGTTACGGTAGCGTTCGATCTTATCGGGGTCTGAAGCGACCTCGTCGTTCATCTTTTTCACGTATTTGAAGACGAACTCCGAGGGGCGGTCGCGATAACCTTCGAGTCCATCGCTGTAAGCGAAGAAACGGGCAACCAGTTCCTCTCGCTCCCGTTTCTGGACGGATTTCGGCGGCACCGGAGCCAAAGCGACGAACTTCGAGTGTGAGGAAATCTCGATAATGAGGTCCATGAAAGGTCCCCCGAGCGCGCCGCGACGCACCTCAGCTTTGTTCGCGATCTTGCTGCCCGTATTGATGCGCTCGAACATATCGAAACGGGCCTGCTCATCGGCGTGCTCGTTCAGGATGATGCCGCGAATCGAGCGGTTCTTGATCTTCTTCTGCCTTGATTCTGGAAGTTCCGAGAACGTGAATCCGGAGACGGCAGTCAAGCTCTCCAACTCACCGAGACAGAATTCTCCCAAGACGAACTCCTCAATCGTTCGCAGCCGCTGCGAACCATCCACGATCTCCAGATTTCCGTCTGGTCTCTCCCAGAAGAAGAGGAAAGGGATGGGCAAACCGATTAGCAGAGACTCGATGAACTTGGACTTGCGTTCAGGCTCCCAGGTGAACTCGCGTTGGTAGGGCGGCACGAAAAAGTCACCGTTGCGCATCTTGTTGGCGAGCAGTTCTACAGAGTATTCGGTCAGATAGAACTCGATCCGCTTGGACAATTCACGGATCTGCTCTTCGGCCGCATCCTTCTCTGCTGTGAACTTGGGGGCGATCTCTTTCGGCTTCTTCATTGGGCAACCATCGATTCATTCCTTACTGTATTGCGTCCGCGCTGCGGGTGTCGCGGAGCGGATCGACATGCCCAGTTCAACCAAGCGCCTGATCGCTTCGGGGCGAGTCGGAATATCTTCTTGATCCCTCCGCCATGCGTCGAGCGCGTCAAGCATGTCCGATTGGAATCGCGTGCCCACGAGTGTGCCCGTGGCCGGAGCTCGTCGCTTCTGCTTTTGGTTAGTCATGGAGCGATAAGGGCATGTTTTCATGTTAACAGGATAGCATGAGTTCTTCGTTTCCAGAACTGCCTTGGCGGGGTTGTCAAAGATTTGAGCCAATCGTCGGATTCACCCGGCTCGCGATCCAAGTTAGTCGCTGAGTGAATCACGTGGTTGCATTTAGTTCCAAGCGAGAACGGTAGCACTAAGGGCATTCAGAGGCCGAGCAACGGTGACGCCTAGTTCAAGTGACAGTTTACTTAACCATGTGCTCAATGCTGCGCGGGAGATGCTGGATCATGCCGAAGACTGAACAAGAACTCCTCGAAAGGGATGCAGCGCGGGACATCGGCGCCGAGTTGCTCGAATCCATCCGCGAAATGAAGGCCGGAACGACAGGGGGTATTCATAGCCCGGTGGCGCTCGCCCGTTATCGCGTCAAGATGCCGCAGAGCGAATTCGCAAAACTCTTGGGTGTCTCGGTGCGCACCCTCCAGGAATGGGAGCAGGGTCGGCGCGAACCGAGCGATGCGGCGCGATCGCTCATTCGTGTTGCGCAGAAGCGTCCGGAGGTTCTTCGCGAGCTATTTCTTGATCAGGTCGCCTGAGATCAGAAGGCGGGGAATTGGGGTCAGGTCTTGCAATCCGGCATCGTTAACCGATGGTCTTTCACGTGTCCAGAAATCTACGCATTGAGATTGCTGGCGGGCTCTATCATGTGACCGCGCGCGGTGATCGGCGCGAGGCAATCTATCGCGACGATCAGGACCGCCTGGATTGGCCGACTCTGCTTGGCGAGGTCTGCCGTCGGTTCAACTGGCGCTGCCACGCCTACTGCGAGATGACCAATCATTATCACTTCGTCGTCGAGACGCCCGATGCCAACCTCTCCAAGGGAATGCGCCAGCTCAACGGTGTCGATACCCAAACCACGAATCGACGCAATGGGCTGGTGTGTCACCTCTTCTACCCCGTCCGAGCCGAGGCGATAGCACGGGCCTATCAGAGCGGCGTCTACCGCATGCAGGAGATCGCCGATGAATTAGGTGTACACTACTCCACCTTAGGTCGATCCGTGGGCCGGCTTGAAAACGGGATTGAATCGCCAGTGCACCTACCCATCAAGCCGACGAGTGCTTGATTGCAAGACCTGACCCCGACGTCCGCGGAGGCCCGCAACTGCGAGCTGCGCCAGCGCCTCACCGAGCGCCTGCTCGACGACCCCCTGCTCTATTACGACGCGCTGGACGAGGACGAACGGGCCTATCTGTTCAACCAGCGTCACGCCATCGTCCAGCGCATCCAGGAGGCGACCGGCCTAATTCCCGAGCGGATACATGGTTGGGAATCGCGCGCGTAACGACGCTACTCGCTTGGTCAGCTTTCCACGCGCTTAAGGTCTCGATAGAAATTCTCGTGTGGGCCGACCATCAGGAGCTTGACGGTGTCTGCGTCCATGACCCGGTAGGCGACCAGGCACAGTTGGTTGGCCGTACGGAACTTGTAGACCTGGACACCGGCGAGGTCGCCGACCTTGGTCTCTCCGATCCCGGGATCTTGCGCGATGATTCTCACCGCTTCGTCGAGATCGACCTTTTGCCTGCGATGGAGCTTCTTGACTGCGCGAGCGAAAGTCGGCGTAACGAGCAGGCGCATCAGCCGAACTGGTACTCGCCAACCGCCTCTTCCTGATCGGCGATCAGGATCTCGCGAATCACCGAGAATGGCAGGTCCGGGTTCTCTGCGGCGATCTTGCCGATCTGCGACCAATATTCGATCTGCTTGGGCACCGAGCGATGTTCAGCCCGGGCATAGTGCTTCGCCTGGTTGACGAACTCCTCGGGCAGCTTGACGTTGACGGCCATTAGGGATCTCCTTTTTGGCGCATTGTAGCGCTATATGCTACTTAAAGGAACATCTTGGCCTTCCGACGACCGCCGTGGAGTCCTTCGTCCTCGCAGATAACGTCTGGTCTCGCTTCTTCAGCTGCCGCCGGGCGACGTAAGTCCAGTGGCAGCTCTGGGGCGTGAGCAGAGCATCCGGAGATAGAGCGGACTGTCCGGTATCCGCGTATAGCCGTTACTCGCCGAGGGTCCTGAGAGTGTCAGGGCCGGCGCGAACCGAGCGGTGCGGTGCGATCGCTCATTCGTGTTGCGCAGAAGCGTCCGGAGGTTCTTCGCGAGCTATTTCTCGATCAGGTCGCCTGAGATCAGAAGGCGGGGAATTGGGGGCAGGTCTTGCAATCCGGCACCGTTAACCTATGATCTTTCACGTGTCCATACCTCTACGCATTGAGCTTGCTGGCGGGCTCTATCATGTGACCGCGCGCGGTGATCGGCGCGAGGCAATCTATCGCGACGATCAGGACCGCCTGGATTGGCCGACTTTGCTTGGCGAGGTCTGCCGTCGGTTCAACTGGCGCTGCCACGCCTACTGCGAGATGACCAATCATTATCACTTCGTCGTCGAGACGCCCGATGCCAACCTCTCCAAGGGAATGCGCCAGCTCAACGGCGTCTATACCCAAACCACGAATCGACGCCACGGCGCTGGCCGGGCTCGACCCGACAGCGTTCGCCCACTCCCCGCAATCGCTTGCTACGCGCTGGAGACTACGTGCATCGGCCGAGTCGGCAAGGCTCGATGACGCATAATCTTTTGGTGGTAAGCTTGAATCCTACACAGCAGCGCACCTCATCATTGGAGTGAATCCATGAACGCGATCGAATTTCAAACCATTGCCCATGATGGCATGCTCGAGATTCCGATGCAGTATCGCCATGCGCTCGACGGTAAGAGCGTGCGTGTCCTGTTGGTCGACTCGCAGAGCGGGGCGGATGAGGGTTCGGAGTCGTTGTTTGCGCGTTTGCGGCGCGTTCGTGTTCAGGGTCCATCCGATTTGTCGGTCAATCATGAGTCCTACGTGAACGGGGAGCCTGATGCGTAAGGCTGTCTTTGTTGGCACCGGCTACGTGATCGCGTTGGTTAACGAGGACGACCAACATCACGCGGAAGCTCTTTGGTTGTCTGATCGCTATAACGACCACCCTGTCGTCGTCACGGACGCGGTCTTGCTCGAAATCGGCAACGCCCTGTCACGGTTTGCCCGATTGGCAGCGGTCCAAATCATCCAGGACTTCCGAGACTCTGCCGGAGTGACTGTCGTGTCTTTGACTCCGGAACTTTTCGATGCTGGCTTCGCGCTTTATCAGCAGCATGGAGACAAGCAATGGGGGATGGTGGACTGCATCTCTTTCGTCGTGATGCGTCGATTGAACCTGTCTACCGCGTTTGCTTTTGATCAGCACTTCGCTCAGGCAGGGTTCTGCCTTCCACGGCGTTGATCCCGAATCGAATCTGCTCATAACCTGTGACGATGAGGTCATCCTGCTGTAGTCGGA
Source organism: Thiorhodovibrio frisius (assembly GCF_033954835.1). Classification (NCBI taxonomy): domain Bacteria; kingdom Pseudomonadati; phylum Pseudomonadota; class Gammaproteobacteria; order Chromatiales; family Chromatiaceae; genus Thiorhodovibrio; species Thiorhodovibrio frisius. The sequence continues at coordinate 4,798,964 of NZ_CP121471.1, read as the reverse complement.
TATCGACGGCATCGGTGACGATCTGTCCCAGGTATCGGTAGGCACTGATACTCTGAGTGCCGAATATCGCATCAACAAGCCTGTCCTGCTGCTCCGAGCATGGACCTTTTTTCATGCATCTCTGCGTATCGCGACATTGACCCCCCCCTTCTCGCCCTTCGAGACTTTTCGGTTCAACAGCGCCCCCAATAGATGAACGAAATCCAAGACGCTCCCTTGCCCTTGCGACCCCGCTGGCAACCCCTGCGCCTGGGCTTGGTGGACCTGTTCCACTACGACGACGAGGAGATCTGGCTCAGGGACGGTAACCTGCTGCTGCGTGGCAACAATGGCACCGGCAAGTCCAAGGTGCTGGCCATGACCTTGCCCTTCTTGCTGGACGGGCAACTCATCCCCTCGCGCGTCGAGCCAGACGGCGATCCGGGCAAGCGCATGGAATGGAACCTTCTGCTCGGTGGCCAGTATCAGGAGCGCTTGGGCTACGTCTGGATGGAATTCGGCCGGGACAATGGGGGCACGCTGGAGTTCTGCACTCTGGGTTGCGGCATGCGCGCCGTGGCCGGACGCGGCGCACCGGAGCGCTGGTTTTTTATCACTCCTCAGCGCGTGCGCCGCGACCTGATGTTGGTGGACGGCAACGGCCGCGCCCTGTCCAGGGATCGGCTTCTCGACGCACTGGGCAAACAGGGCGAGCTGTACACCAGTTCCGCCCAGTACCGTGCCCGGGTCGACGCGCTGCTCTTCCGACTCGGCCCGCATCGCTACGAGGCCCTGCTCAATCTGCTGATCCAACTGCGCCAGCCGCAATTGTCCAAACGCCCGGACGAAAAGGCCATGTCCTCGGCCCTCACCGAGGCATTGCCGCCCTTGGACCAGTCCGTGCTCAACGATGTGGCGGACGCCTTCCGCAACCTGGAAGAAGAGCGCAAGACCCTGGACGGTCTCAATGAGGCCCGCGCCTCCGTGGGCGACTTTCTGCAGCATTACCGCGGCTACTGTGCCGTGGCGGCCCGACGCCGAGCGCAAGCCGTGCGCCAGGCCCAAGGCGCCTGGGAAAAGATCGGCACGGAAGTGCGCGAGACCGCCCAGGCCCTGCGCGAGGCCAGGGCGACCAAAGTCCAGGAGGAACGGCGCTACGAAGTCCTCAACACCAAGCTGATGCAGTGTCGCGCCCGCTTGCAGACCCTGCGCGACAGCCCCGAGATGCGCGACGCCAACCGGCTCAAGGAGGCCTCGGCTCGCTTGGTGGAAGGTCGCGAGCGCTGCCAGGCGTTGCTGGACAAGCTCGAGCGCCTGCGCGCCGACAGCCAGCGCCAGGAAACCCGCTTGCGCACGCAACAGCAGGCGTGCGCGAAGCAGAGCGCGGCATGCATGCGAGACCTGAGCACCTGGCTCGAACTGGCGCGCAGCGCGGGCATCGCCAGGGCGCATGAAAGCGCGCTCGCCCCCTTGGTTCTGCCCGATGGCGGTCCGGGTCAGTCATCCGCTTCGGACCCCGCCATCGGCCAGGCCGCCGAGGCCGTCCGCTGCGCGGTGCAGCGTCGCACTGAAGCCATCGCGCAAGTGCGCAGCCTCATCCAGGCACTGGATGCGGCCAGACAAGAGGAACAACGGCACCGGGAGCGCCGCGAGCAAGCCATCGAGACCATGGAGCGCCTGAATCAGGACCGCGTCCAAGCCGCCGAGGTCGTCGACCAGCAAGCTACTGCGCTGGTCTCGGCCCTGCGCCAGGCACTGAAGACTAATCGTGAATTGCGACTGGATGACCCGGAGATCTTGCTCGCCGAGCTTCAGGACTGGTGCCAAACCTTATCTGGCGACAACCCCGCGCGGCCTGCCCTGCTGCAAAGCTACAACAGCGCGCGGGACTGCTTGCGCAGCGCCAAGGAAGCAGCCGCGCGCACTCGCGCGGAGGCCCAAGCGGTCGTCACCGCGCTGGCAGAAGAACAAGACCGCATCGAGCGGGGCGAGCTTGCCCAGCCGCCGATCCCTTACACCCGCGATCCGGAGGCACGCAAGGAGCGCGACGGCGCGCCCTTCTGGCAGCTCCTGGAGTTCGCAGACAGCCTGTCCGCTAACGAACGGGCAGGGCTTGAAGCCGCTCTGGAGTCCAGCGGTTTGTTGGACGCCTGGGTCCTGCCCGATGGGACGCTGCGCGATGCCAAGACCTGGGACCGGATGCTCGGGCCGATCACACCCACCGCCCGCAACCTGCACCAGGCGCTCAAGATTGCCATCGATCCCAACAACACCGCAGCGGCCCGGATCGCGCCGGAGACGCTTGCCGGCATCCTCGCCGGCATCGGCTGGGGCGAGCAGGCGCATGGCGCCTGGGTCGACGGCGACGGACGCTGGTGTCTCGGCCCCGCATCCGGCGCCTGGGCCAAGCCCGAACCGGCCTACATCGGTCATGCGGCACGGGAAGCAGCCCGGCAGCGGCGCTTGCGGGAGATTGCCGAGACACGGGCGCAACTGCAACAGCAGATCCAGACTCTGAGCGAGGACATCGACCAGCTGGCAAACCGGCTGTCATCCCTGGAACTGGAATGGCAGGCCCTCCCGAGCGATCAAGCGGTGCGCGCGGCCCATCAGCGCCATGACGACCTGCGCGAGCGCCTGGCCAAGAGCCGCGCAGCCGTCGAGCACCTGACCGGCATTCTGGAGCAGAGCCGAGCCGCCACCGAGCACTGTCGGGATGCGCGCGACAAAGCTGCCCTCGACCTGGATCTCCCTGCGGAGACGGAAGGTCTTGACGGGGTCGCCGAGACCCTGTCTCAGTATGACAAGCAGGCAGCGGCCTTTTGGCCCGGCCTGCGGCACCATTGGGACCAGCTTCGGCAAACCGGCGAATTGGCCGAGCGGGTCTCCGAATTGGCGGAGCAGCGCGCCGAGCAGGCCGACGAGCTGGAGCGAGCCACGCTCAGACAGCGCGAGGCCGAGGCGATTATGCATACCCTGCGGGAAACCCTTGGCGAAGGCGTCGATCAATTGCAGCGGCGTATCAGCGACACCGAGCAGCAAGAGAAGGACTTTCAGCAACAACAAAAAATTTGCCAGGAAAAGCAGATCGAAATCTCCGCCGACGTCAGTCGCCTGGGCGAGCGCCACACCAGTCTGACCACGAGCCTGGGCGACAGAGACCAACAACGCCAAGACGCCATCGACATCCTGGCCCGCTTCACCCAGGTCGGGCTGCTGGGGATCGCGACTCCAGGGCTCGAAGCCCCGGAGCGTGAACCGCCTTGGCCGGTGGATCCTTCGGTGCGCCTGGCCCGGCAGATGGAGCAGAGCCTGATCGCGGTGGACCACGGCGAGGACGCCTGGCGCCGTCAGCAGCAGGGGCTCTACGATCGCTTCCAGCCCTTGCAGCAGACCCTGTCGCGCTACAACCATTCCGCGCATATCGAGCAGGATGGGGAGCTGTTGCTGATCCGGGTCATCTTCCAATCCCGTCCCTGCGGTCCCGACGAGCTGGCCGACAATCTGGATGCCGAGATCGCCGAGCGCAAGGCGCTGCTCGACGCCAAGGAACGCGAGCTGCTTGAGGCCCACCTGATGAGCGATGTGGCCACCCACCTGCAACAGCTCATCGGCGACGGCGAGCGCATGGTGGAGCGCATCAACAAGGAATTGGAGCACCGACCCACCAGCACCGGCATGAAACTGCGTCTGGCCTGGGTACCACTGGACGAGGAGTCCGGCGCGGCACCGGCCGGTCTCGCCGAGGCCCGCAAGCGGCTGTTGCGCCAGACCGTCGCCGCCTGGTCCAACGAGGATCGCAGCGCGGTGGGCGAGTTCCTGCAACGGCGCATCGACGAGGTCCGCCAGTCCGACGACGGCGGCACCCTGATCCAGCATCTGGCCCATGCCCTGGACTACCGCCGCTGGCACCGATTTACCGTCGAGCGCTGGCAGGGCGGTCGCTGGCGTCCCGCCTACGGACCTGCCTCCGGCGGCGAGCGCGCATTGGTGGTCACCCTGCCGCTGTTCGCCGCCGCCTCCAGCCACTACGGCAGTGCCGCCCCCAAGGCCCCGCGTCTGGTGATGCTCGACGAGGCCTTCGCCGGTATCGACGACGACTCGCGCGCCAAATGCCTGGGGCTCATGGCCCAATTTGACCTGGATTTCATGCTCACCAGCGAGCGGGAATGGGGCTGTTATGCCGAGGTGCCGGGTCTGGCCATCGCCCAGCTGGTGCGCCAGGAGGGCATCGACGCTGTCTATATCTCGCGCTGGACTTGGGACGGTGTCCAGCGCCGTCCCGACGAGACGCCGCCGATGCGCGCACCGGTCGCCGAGGAAGCGGACGTCATGGAACGAGAGGATCATGACCCGCAGCAATCTCTGCTCTGACCATTCCGGGGTCGATTTGCAGCGGCTCAGGTCCTTGCTGGATCGCCCCGAACTTGCACGCATCCTGCAAGCGGTCCGGGTCGGACTGGAGCGCGGCGGCGCGGAGCGGGTCTCCATCGCCGATCCGACCGAGCAGGAGCGCCGGGCGCTGGACGAGCTGCTGGGTCGCCGGCCCAGCAGCGGCAACCGACTCGGCCTGCCTTTACAGTACTTGGAAGACATCCTGCAACGCGCCGATCTGGCCCCGAATCTGCGCACGGCCATCGAAGCTCTTAGTGGACCGCTCCGCGATCTCGGCGCAGAACGTGAAGATCGCCAGCGGGCCTGGCGGCAGGTCTTCGACCGCCATGGCGCGGAGGCAAAACGGCTCAATGCGATCACATGGCTCGCGGCATTGGAGCGCGAGGGCCTCTTGAAGCGGCTCGCCGGCCAGGATCCTGTTCGGGCCGAAACGCTCTTGCGCCAAGCCCTGAGTGTTCTCCAATGTCTCCCGCAACGGGGTAAAACCCTGAGCACAGTGGCGGCCGGTTGTCTCGGCGACGCCCACGGCCTGGACGACGGTCGGCCCGTGGCCACCCTGGTCAAACGCGCCCTGTGCGTCGACGACCAGACGGCTTCCACTGATGAGCTGTGGGCGGCTGCCGGTGTTCTGGTCGGCGGCGGCATCACCAGCACGGTCTTGGTTCTAAACCTGAGCATTGACGGGGGCGGCGCCACCGCGTCCATCATCCATGCCGCCGCCGGCAGTGGCGAGCCGCTCTACCTCACCCTGAGACAGCTCCTGAAAGATCCGCCGGTCTGGACCCCAGGCACGACCCCGATTTCCATCTGCGAGAACCCCGCCGTCGTCGCCGAGGCCGCGAATGCCCTGGGTTCGGATTGCGCCCCATTGATTTGCACCCGAGGCCAACCTAGCGCAGCGGTCACCACCTTGCTGACCCAGCTCGCCGGAGTCGGAGCTCAGCTCAGATACCACGGTGACTTCGACTGGCCCGGCATCTGCATCGCCAACGGCATCATTAATCGCCACGGTGCGCTCCCTTGGCGCATGGGTGCGGCGGACTACCTCGACGCATCGGATTCAGGCAAGCCGTTGACTGACGGCCCGGTCACCGCCGAATGGGACCCGGAGCTCAGCCGGGCCATGCAAGCGCGTGGGCAGGTGATTGAAGAAGAGCGGGTGATCCAAGCCCTCCTGACCGATTTGGAGTCCGGTGTTGACGGCGCCTAACGGCCTTTTCCTGATTCGCGCTTGCGCGGACGCTCATCGCCCTCTGTTATGCTGGCGGCCTTTACTTCCCTTACCCGGCACCCTTGCGACTGACGAACCATGCGTAGCATCGTTTATCCAGGAACTTTCGATCCCGTCACCAATGGCCATAGCGATCTGATCGCGCGCGCGGTGCGGCTGTTTGATCAGGTGGTGGTTGCGGTGGCCGAGGATTCCATCAAGCCACCAACCTTTTCTGTGGCTGAGCGGCTCGAGATGCTGCGCGGAGTTACGGCGGACCATCCCAATGTCGAGATAACGTCGTTCTCTGGCCTGCTGGTGGATTTTGCCCGCGGCATGGGCGTACCTGTCATCATGCGCGGGCTGCGGGCGGTGTCAGATTTTGAATACGAGTTCCAGCTCGCTGGCATGAACCGGCGCATGGCACCGGACATCGAGACCCTGTTCCTTACGCCCGCAGAGCAGTACGCTTATATCTCCTCGTCCCTGGTCAAGGAGATCGCCCGGCTCGGTGGAGATGTGTCGGGTTTCGTGGCGCCGAGCGTCTATGCTGCATTGCGCGAGCGCTTTCGCTAAACTGCGCAGGTACCCTTCCGCCAACCGCCAATTATTTTATTTCAGGAGTTTTCCCATGGCATTAATCATCACCGACGAATGTATCAACTGCGACGTGTGCGAGCCCGAGTGTCCTAACGGCGCCATCTCCCAGGGAGACGAGATCTATGTGATCCAGGCAGATCTCTGCACTGAGTGCGTCGGCCACTATGAAACCTCCCAATGCGTGGAGGTCTGCCCGGTCGACTGCATCATCACCGACCCGGACAATACCGAGAACGAAGAACAGCTGCGCGCCAAGTACGAGCGCATCACGTCTGAAAACGGCTGAGTTGGTCGCCCGACTCAGTCCCGCGCGATCCGCGCCTGCTGCCGGATCGCGCCCTCCTTCTTCCAAGCCCCGCCCGAGCGCTATCCAAACCATGATTCCAACCGCCCGCCCCCTCAGGGTGTTGCCCGGCGTGCGGCTGCTGTGCGCGATCCTGCTGTTCGGCCTGTCCGCCGCCCATGGCGCGCCCGTCACCCCACCAGCTGCGGCTATTGCCAGCGCGCATCCGGCGGCCACGCAAGCCGGGGAGCAAATACTTGCCGCCGGGGGCAATGCCTTCGATGCCGCCATCGCGGTGGCAGCAACGCTGGCCGTGGTAGAGCCTTATAGCTCCGGGCTCGGCGGTGGCGGCTTCTGGCTGCTGCACCTGAGCGGCGAAGACCGCTCAGTCTTTGTCGACGGCCGCGAACGGGCGCCGCTGGCTGCCAGTCCCGATATGTATCTGAACAATTCCGGCGAACTGGTGCCAGAGCTGGCGCTGAACGGCCCGCTAGCGGCCGGAATACCCGGTGTCCCGGCGGCGCTGGATCATCTCGCGGCCCACTATGCGCGTCTGCCTCTAAGTCAAAGTCTGGCCCCCGCCATCCGCCTGGCACGCGATGGTTTCACGATTGATGCGCATTACCGACGACTGGCCGACTGGCGCCTGGAGGTGCTGCGCGCATCACCCGCCGCTGACGAACAATTCCTGCTCGCCGGCGAAGTGCCGCCCGAGGGCCATTTGCTGCGCCAACCCGAGCTGGCCGGCACGCTAGAGCGCATCGCCGCGCGTGGGCGTGACGGCTTCTACACCGGCGAACTGGCCGAACAACTGGTCGCCGGCGTGCGCGAAGCCGGCGGCATCTGGACGATGGAAGACCTGCGCGACTACCGTATCATCGAGCGCGCGCCCATTGTGTTTGACTACGGTGACTGGACGATCACCAGTGCGCCGCCGCCCTCGGCAGGCGGTGTCGGGTTGGCGCAGATGCTTGGCATGCTGGCCGACCTGAACATTAATGCCCAGGACCGCGTCACACGCGTGCATCTGAGCGTCGAGGCCATGCGCCGCGCCTATCGGGACCGCGCGGCCTTTCTTGGCGATCCGGATCAGGTCGAGATGCCGCTCGCGCGCCTGATGCATCCCTTCTATCTTGTCGGGCTGGCACGCGATATCGACCCGAATTGGGCCACCCCCAGCCAGCCGCCGGCCCTGCAAGAGGCTGCGGGTGAGCCGGCCGACGAGGGTCGAGACACCACCCATTTCTCAATTCTGGACAAGGAAGGCAACCGAGTCGCCGCCACGCTCAGCATCAATTACCCCTTTGGTGCCGGCTTTGTGCCGCCGGGAACCGGCGTGCTGCTGAACGACGAGATGGACGATTTCGCCGCCCAGCCTGGGGTTGCTAATGCCTATGGCCTTGTCGGTGGCGAGGCAAACGCCATCGCGCCCGGCAAGCGCATGCTTTCAAGTATGAGCCCGACCTTTGTCGAGTCCGATCAGGGTGTGGCCATTCTCGGCACGCCTGGCGGCAGCCGCATCATCACCATGGTGCTCAATGCCGTGCTGGCGTTGACCGAAGGCGGCACGCCGGCCGACTGGGTGGCCGCGCCGCGCTTTCACCACCAGTATCTGCCCGATGTCATCCAGCACGAGCCGGCCGCCTTCGACGCCGAAGAGGCCGCCGCACTCCAGGCCATGGGCCATCGGCTGGAGCCAGTTGACCCTGGCATGTTCGGTAACATGCAGGTCATTTACTGGGACCGGAGCAAGCAGCGCGTCCAGGCCGCGAGCGATCCGCGCGGCCAAGGCGAGGCGAAGGTGCTGACTGGCGCACCTTAGGCTCATACCATTATGACGCGCTGGTGTTACTTATCGCTGGCAAGTCGCGCAATAGAAGCTGGAACGCTGGCCGATGCGCCCGAGTCGGATGGGCGCGCCGCATTGGCGGCAGGGTTCGCCGGTGCGGCCATAGACGCGCAATTGTTGGGCGAAATAGCCGGGGTTGCCGTCCTCGCGCAGAAAGTCCCGCAGGGTGGTGCCGCCCTGTTCGATGGCGGCGTTGAGCACCTGCTTGATGGCGTCGGCCAGGCGTTGGTAGCGCGCGAGGCCGATGCGCCCGGCGGCGCGGGCGGGATGAATGCCGGACATGAAAAGCGCCTCGTTGGCGTAGATATTGCCAACGCCGACTAGCACCCGGCTGTCCATGATGAGCGACTTGACCGCTGCGCGCCGGTTGCGGGATATCTGGTACAGGTAAGCGCCGTCGCAGTCAGCCGACAGCGGCTCCGGCCCCAGGCTGGCGAGCAGCGAATGGGTCTCGGCCGGCTCGGGAATCCACTGGAAAATGCCGAAGCGGCGCGGGTCGTGCAGGCGCAGCGCAACGCCAGACTCAAGTGTCAGTTCGATGTGATCATGCGGACGATAGGCCGCTGTCTCAGGCACCAGACGCAGACTGCCAGACATGCCCAGATGCACCAGCACCGACCCCTCCTCCAGAGCAATTAGCAAGTATTTGGCGCGCCGGCGCAGGTGCAATATCCGCTGACCTGGCACCTGTGCCTCGGTCTCAAGTGAGACCGGCTGGCGCAGGCGCCGGTCGCGCACCAGCAGTCTGTCGATGCGCTGTCCGGTCAAGGCCGGCGCAATGCCGCGCAATGTGGTTTCGACTTCCGGCAGCTCGGGCATCTCAGAGAGCCGTCGCGGCGGTGATTTGATTCGCTGAGGTGGCCGATTTGGCCGAGCTGGCCGAGCTGGCGGCAATTTGATTTGCAAAACCTAAGCACGCCCAAGGCGTTATGCTGTTAAGGCAAGCCATCTAATCGCTACCCAGAAGATCGGCGGAAGGATCAGTATCGATCAGATAATCCGCAGGTGCCGCTAGCAATGGCAGCAGCCAGCGGTCGTCGATCAGCACTACGGCATCGCCTGCGAGCAGGTAACGGCGGCGGTCAATGGGGTCGGCGGCGCCGGCGCACAGGTGTAGATCATTCAGCTCAAGCTCCAGCCAGGGGGCGGCCAGGCCAAGATCCGCCAGCATTGACGCCCGATCCCCGGTCGTTTCATCGCGCGCGGTTGCATCCTTAGCGGCTGCATCCTCTGCTTCTGGCAGCTTGAACGCCTCAGTGGCGGGTGCTCGCAGCAGGGCATCGAGCCGCTCGCCCATGGTTGCTGTCACCTTGCCCTGCAGCGGTTCGCGCATCATCCAGCCTTCGGGGCTCGATTGGAACATCAGCGGCGGCTCGGCCTGCTGCTGCAGGCGGATACGGGTAATGGCTTCTGGCGCAAGGCCAACCAGCCCGGCCAGACCCGGAGGCGATTCGGGCTGCCCGCGTGCGAGCAGAAACAACAGCGTGCAGACTGCCAGCAGCAGACCATTGATCAGCCAGCGACCGCTCATCGGGCCTGCTCCTTGTCAACCATGACGGCGACGCCAGTAGCTCACGACCGCCAGCAGCAAAAAGCCAAATGGCAATACCACCAGCGCCAAGACACTCAGCACAAAGGCTCGACCTGGCGTGAGCGCGAGCGGCGCATCCTTTTCACCCGCCTCGCTGGCCATCATCTCCACACCGCTTAGCCAGCGCAGCAGACGCAGGCCGAGCGCGCGATTTGCCCCGCGTTCAAGTGCCGCGTTACTGAGAAAATCGCCGTCACCGATCAGCATCACGCGCTGTTGGTCCATCGCGGATGCGGCCATCTCAGCACCACCTGTGCGCAGGGCACTGGGCACTTGGCGCGTCATTGCCAGCGCAAAGGGTAGCGGGCCGGCCAGTTCGCCCAGTTCGGGTTCGCGGGCGATCTTGCCCTGGATGGGACCGGTTTCATTCCAACTCTGGGCGCTGCTCTCAAGCGACGTGATCAGTTGCCAGTCCGGCGCCAAGCTGGAGAGGGTCTCCGGCGCGAAGGCCGAGACGCCCGGAAAGAACGCGGGTGCGCCCAGGCCCTGCCAGAGTGGATGTGCGGGCCAGTCGCTGACCACGGCGACATTGGGCGATGCGACATCGAAAGCGCTGCCGGCGGCATCGACAATTTGCCCCGGCAGGCTGTCGATACCGAGCAAGTTCGCGAGTGGCTGGAAGCCCTGCCAATCGCCCGGGTCGAGTAGCCAGAGCAGATTGCCGCCGGCGGCGACATAGTCGATCAGCGCTTCGACCTCGCCGGGAAAGAGCGCGATGGCCGGGGTGCTCAGAATCAGGACATTGGTATTGGCCGGAATCCGGCTCAGACGGGACAGGTCTACCGGTTGTAGACGAAATCCACGCTGCTCCAGCCATTGAGCAAAACGTCCGATATCCCGACCCGTGCCGCCACCCGGACTGCGCTCACCATGTCCCTCTAGCAGGGCCACCCAGGGTGCTTGGGTCAGGGTCAGGCGCGCGATGGCATTGGTCAGGGTCGCTTCATCGAGCCGGTCGAGATATTCGCGCCGCTCCTGGTACTCGAGGAGAATCTGCCCGAGCAAACGCACATCATGCCGGCGCGCTAGTTCGGGGGCGCGTATCGGGTCGATATACTCGACTTTCACCTGATCGCTGGCGCGCCGATAGCGCATCAGGATCTGCTCAATCTCTCGCACCAGCGGATGATCAGGCGCGATAAACACCCGCACCTTAAGCGGCGCGTCGAGCGCGGACAGTACCTCCAGGCTCTCGTTGCTCAGGCGGTTGCGCCCGGCACTCGACCAGTCCCAGTAAATCTCGTGCCGGGCCAGATGCCAGCCTGCCAACAGCACCAGAGCCCAGAGCAAGAGCACATAGACGGCGTCGGCGAGGCGCCGCGAGACTCTGCTTGGGCGCGCGCCGGGCGGGGAGGAGGGTCGTACTTGGGGTGCCGTCATGGATCAAGCCGATTCACGAGTTGCCGTTCGGCCAGGGCCAGAAAGCAGGCGCTGAGCAGCAGAAAATAGCCAAGATCGCTTAGACGCACGGCACCGATCAGGAACCAAAACAGATGTTGGCCCCAGGACAGCCAGTCGAACAGCCCGAGCGCCTGCAGGCCAGACAGTTCGGCGCGATTGATGACCGACAGCAGAATCAGGATGCCATAAGCGATCACGGCCGCCGCGGCGGGTTGGGCGCTGATGCTGGCGCCAAAGAGCCCTACTGCGGCGAACAGCAGCCCCAGTAGCCAGAGGCCAAGGGTGGCGGACAGGCACAGGCCGAGATCGACAGGCGCGCTCAGTGCTAGCGAGAGACACAAAAACAGCGGCACCAGGGACAAGGCCAGCAGCGCCAGGGCGAGCGCCAGCCATTTGCCGAGCAGAATCTCGACCGGTGCCACAGGTGCGCTGGCGAGCAGCGCATAACGGCCATCGCGCAACTCGCCGCTTAGCAAGCGGCTTGCGAGTAGTGGGGCGATTAATAGCAGCATCACGGCGGCTGCGCCGAAAAGTTCGCGCACCAGGCGCAGATTGAGCGCGCCGATGGTGATTTGTTCAAGCCCCTCGCGCTCGACGCCGACGAAGGGGTCGAGCACGGACAGAAATATCCAGCCGAGAATCAGGGCGCAAGCGGCCAGTAGTAGCCAAATCAGACCGGTCTGAAACAGCGTCAGCATCTCGCGTCGGGCAATGGTCCATAGCATGGCTTCAGCTCCTCAGGCCGCGCGATCAAGGGCGCCGAAGCCGTCCAGGAACAGTCGCTCGAGATCGCTCGGCTCCGGGCTGAGCTCCGCGAGGCCAAAGCCGCGTTCGACCAGCGCGCGGCTGAGTTTTGCAGGGTCGGTGCCCGGTTGCAGACGCAGGCGGATGCGACCATCGTCCATCGCCTCGGCGCTCGCAACTTGCTCCACTTTGGCGAGCGCTTCCGGTGTGCTTGGGGGTACCAAGCGCACGCGGACAATGGCGCCTTCGGCGCTGTCGAGCGCTGCGTTGCACTCAGGCGCGAGATTACCCCGATACAGCTCGCGTCCATCATTCAGCATGAGCACTGAGGTACAAAGATTGCGCACTTCATCAAGCCGGTGGCTTGAGAAGACCACCGCGCAGCCGCGCTCGGCGCGGCGACGGATCAGCGCGCGTAGCTCATGGCTTTGCAGCGGGTCGAGTCCGTCCCCAGGTTCATCGAGCAGCAAGAGCGCGGGATCATGCAGCAGCGCCTGTGCCAGACCGACGCGCTGGCGGTAACCTTTCGACAGCCGCCCGAGCAGACGATCACGGACGGCCTCCAGAGCACACTCGCCAATCACGCCGGCCACAGCAGAATGCAGACTGGCGCCGCGCAGGCCGCGCAGCCGCCCGCAATAGTGTAAATACTCGCCAAGGCGCAGATCGGGGTAGATGGGCGGGCGTTCGGGCAGATAACCGAGCTGGCGCTTCGCCGGGCGTGGCGAGCGGTAGAGATCAATTCCGAGGATGCGAACCTGGCCACGACTGGGCGCCAACTGACCAGCCAGCATTTGCAGACAGGTCGTCTTGCCGGCACCATTGGGGCCGAGTAGGCCGAGGATATCGCCAGATTTCAGGCGCAGATCAAGCCCACGCACCGCTTGCCGGCTACCAAACTGGCGACCAAGCGCCTGAACGTCCAGAACCGCTTCTTCGGGCATTGTTGATCCTCAGAGCATTGGTCACTTGATAGGAGCAACTACCCTCAGGACTCAGTTGTCTCTGACTGCCATGCTGCTTACACCCTGAGCCTGGAGTTTCTTGCCGAGCGCATCGGCGCCGGCCTTGTCATATTGCCCGGATCTGAGCCGATAGGTCTTGGCGCCGCCAACCTCGGCCTCGACTATATTCACACTAAACCCCATGAGTGCCAGCTCGGCCTTGCGCCGCTCGGCATCCGCGAGGTCGCGGAAGGAGCCCACCTGAAGGCGATACTTGGCGGTCGACGCCGGGCTTGCAGTGGGGGCGTTTTGTGCGGCGGGCTTGGTTTGTGTTGTTGCCGCTTCGCTAGCGGGCTTGGGTGTGGGGGGCGGCAGCGGCGAGTTCTGGGTCACAGGCGTTTCTACTGGAACCAGGACTTCTTCCTGCCGCAGTCTCTCGTAGAAGTCGAAGGTGGGCTTGGGCGTTGGTGCCTGGGCGGTCGACGGCCGGGCGGGCTGCGTTGGAAGCCTGTCGTGCCTCATCCAGGCGAGTCCCATCCCGAAGGCCCCGACCAGGGAGCCAAGCAGAAACCAGAACGCGCCAGTGCTCTGTGGACGGTCGCGCTTGCGTGATGATGGACTGCTGCGTGTCGCGGTTTTTGCCATGATCAGAAGATTGTCCGCTGGTTGGTGGTGATCAGGCTACATTGCCTCGGGCGCCGAGACGCCGATGAGTCCAAGCCCGTTGCGCAGGACCTGACGTACCGCCAGAATCAGCGCGCCGCGCGCCTCGCGCAGGGGCTGATCCTCGACGATGAACTGATGCGCGTTGTAATAGGCATGAAAGTCCGTCGCCAGCTCGCGCAGATAGGCGGTGAGCTGGTGCGGCTCGGCCTCGAGCGCGGCGGCCAGTATCACCTCAGGGTAGCGCGACAGGGTGCGCACCAGGGTCTGTTCGTGCGGCTCGCGCAGGCGGGCGAGTTGGTCCATGCCGGCTGTGCCCTCAATGGGCAGGTTTTTCTCAGCCGCCTGGCGCAGCACGCTCTCGATACGTGCATGGGCGTACTGGACATAGTAGACCGGATTGTCGTTGCTTTGGCTTTTGGCTAGATCTAGGTCGAAGTCCAGATGTTGCTCGCAGCGGCGCATGATGTAAAAGAAGCGCGCGGCGTCTTTTCCCACTTCTTTGCGCAGTTCCCGAAGAGTGACAAAATCACCTGAGCGGGTTGACATCTGCACCTTCTGCCCGTTGCGGTAGAGGATGGCAAATTGCACCAGGAGCACCTCGAGTCGCGCTGGATCATCGCCGAGTGCCTGCAACGCGGCCTTAACTCTTGGCACATAGCCGTGGTGGTCCGCGCCCCAGATATCAAATACCCGGCTGAAGCCGCGTTCGAGCTTGTCGGCATGGTAGGCGATGTCGGAGGCAAAATAGGTGCCTTGGCCGTTCTCGCGCACCAGCACGCGGTCTTTTTCATCGCCGAAGTCGCTAGAGCGAAACCAGAGCGCGCCCTCGTGCTCGTAAACATGACCGGCGGCGCGCAGGCGCTCGACGGCTTTGGTGACGGCGCCGCTCGCGGCCAGGCTGCGTTCGGAATACCACTCCTGATACTCCACACCAAAGCCGGCCAGATCATCACGAATATCATCAAGGATGGTATTTAGCCCCAGCTCAAACACCAGCCGGTAGCGGTTGTCGCCAAGCAACTGCTGGGCGTGGGCGATGAGTGCATCGATATGTGCCTCTTTGTCGCCAGTGGGCGCGCCTGGCAGTGGCTCGCCGGTCTCGCTGAGTTCATCCGCGCTCGGAGCATCCTTGGGCACGCCCTCAAAGACCGTGCTCGCCTCGGCCCGGTAGGCATCGCCGTGCTCGCGATGCAGCGCGGCGGCGATGTCCCAGACATAATCCCCGCGATAGCCATTGGCCGGAAAGCGCAGTTCCTCGCCGCAGAGTTCGAGATAGCGCAACCACACCGAGGTGGCGAGAATGTCCATTTGCCGCCCGGCATCGTTGACATAGTATTCCCGATGCACCTGATAGCCGACCGCCTCGAGCAGGTTGGCCACCACGGCGCCATAGGCCGCGCCGCGCCCGTGCCCGACATGCAGTGGCCCGGTTGGATTGGCTGAGACAAACTCCACCTGCACCCGCGCCCCCGCACCCTGATCACAGCGGCCGTAGGCCGGGCCGGCGGCCAGAATCTCCGGGATCAGGCGCAGGTAGGCCTCCTCGGCCAGAAAGAAATTGATGAAGCCAGGCCCGGCAATCTCCACCCGCGCCACCAAGGGTGAGCCAGGCAGATGCGCGAGCAGACGCGCGGCAAGATCGCGCGGCTTGCTGCGGGCGGTCTTGGCCAGCACCAAGGCGGCATTGGTGGCGAAGTCGCCATGGGCCGGATCGCGCGCGCGATCAATTTGCGCGCGGCCTTGGGCGGCGCTCGGGTCGAATCCATCCTGGCTCGCCAGGGCAGCCCAGGCTTGTTCAACCAGGGAGAGGAGTGCTTGCTTCATGCGTGTTTCGGACAAAGGCGGTAGAGATGGGGCATCTGAATGGCCCCAAGCTTTAAAGAGCGACTGCGGCTAGGATAACGGAAAGCATGAAAGCATCGCTACATTACCGTGAAAGTACAGCTGAAATTCTTCGGGGTGTTTGGGGCTATGGATCTTCGGAAACCTGCCGATCAGTGCCGTAGAGGCGAATTGATTCGCCCACAGGCAAACTGCCGGGATACTTGTTCGCGGACACCACCTACAGCGTCTCCTGCGGGTCCACATCCAGGCTGAAGCGCAGTTCGCGGGGGCGGGGCAGGGCGCGCAGGCGCGGCAGCAGGCGCTCGAGCAGTCGGTGCAGCGGGGCGCGCTCGGGTGCTTGCAGGAGCAATTGGGCGCGGTGTCTGCCCGCGCGTTGCTCCATGGCTGCCGGCGCTGGCCCCCAGAGTTCGATGTCTGGAGTCTGTAGCTCGCGTGCCTGGGTCGCGGCTTGCTGCAAAAAGGCCATTGCCGCTTCCTCGCGCGGGCTGTCGGCGCGGATCAGTACCTGGTAAGAAAAAGGCGGCATGCCGGCGGCGCGGCGCTCCGCGAGCGCGGCGCGGGCGAAGGCGCCATAGCCACGTTCGAGCAGGGCGCGCAGCATGGGATGATGCGGGTGGCGGGTTTGCAGTATGACAGTGCCGGGTTTCTCAGCCCGTCCGGCGCGCCCGGCAACCTGCACCAGCAGCTGCGCCATGCGCTCGGTGGCGCGAAAGTCGGCGCCATAAAGGCCGTGGTCCAGATCAAGAATGCCAACCAGCGTGATGCCTGGAAGGTGGTGGCCCTTGGCCAGCATCTGGGTGCCGAGCAGGATGCGAAACTCCCCATTGAGTGCCCCGGCGAGCAGGCGCTCGAGCTCGCCCTTGCGACTGGTGCTGTCGCGGTCGATGCGCGCGAGCGGAATGCCGGGAAAGCGCTGGCGCAGGCTGTCCTCGACGCGTTCGGTGCCCTGGCCGAGCGGGCGCAGATCCGGTCCTTCGCAATAGGGGCAACGCGCCGGCAGCGGGCGAATCAGGCCGCAATGATGGCAGCGCAGCTCGCTGCGGTTGCGATGAATGGTCAGGCGCGCGTCGCAGCGGATGCATTCGCTGATCCAGCCGCAATCATGGCAGGTGAGCACCGGCGAGAAGCCGCGCCGGTTGAGAAACAACAAGACCTGTTCGCCCTGGTTGATGCGCTCTTCGATGCGTTGGAGCAACAGCGGACCCATGCCGGTATCCAGATACTGGCCGCGAATATCGGCGACCTGAACGCGCGGGGCCTGGGCCTGCCCGGCGCGGTGCGACAGTACCAGGCGTTGGTAGCGCCCGCGTTCGCAATTGTGCAGGCTCTCAAGCGAGGGCGTGGCGGAGCCCAGGATCACCGGGCAGTCGCATAGTTGCGCGCGGCGCACGGCGAGATCGCGCGCCGAATAGCGAAAGCCGTCCTGCTGCTTGAGTGACAAGTCATGTTCCTCGTCGACAATGATCAGGGCAAGCTCTGGCAGCGGTGCGAAAATGGCCGAGCGGGTGCCGAGCAGCACCCGCGCCCGGCCGCGCGCGCCCTGGAACCAGCGCTCTTCGCGCTCGCGCTCGCTCAGACCTGAATGCAGCACCACCATGGGTGCCGGGATGCGCGCGCGTAAACGCTGCTCGAGCTGCGGGGTCAGACCGATCTCGGGCACCAGGATCAAAATTTGGCAGCCGAGGTCGAGCGCGTCGCCGATCAGGCGCAGATAGACCTCCGTTTTGCCGCTGCCTGTGATGCCATCGAGCAGAAAGCCCGCAAAGCCCTGGCTGGCGCGCACGGCAGCGACCGCCTCGGCTTGTTGCGGGTTAAGTTCCGGAGTGGGTGCCATCTCGGCGGGCGCTGGTGGCTCGTCAGCCTCCTGAGGCACCAGCGCGGGAGGTGCCACCTGACAAGGCTCGATCAGCCCTCTCTCGGCCAAGGCGCGCAGACTGGGGCCGCAGGCGCCAAGCGCGTCATTGAGCTGACGCTGGCTGACCCCGGCTGGACACTCGTGCAAGTAGTCAATGGTTGCCCTTTGGCGTGGCGCGCGGTTAAGGGTGGCAGACGCGGTAGTTTGCCCGGCCGCAGTCAGCCGCCACCCAGGCAGGTTGCGGGTTTGCGCAGGCTCTGGCCGCCGCAGTCGCGTTGGCAGGGCGGTGAACAGGGCTTCTCCAGGGGCTGCGCGGTAATAGCGCGCGCTCCAGAGAATGAATTCCAGATCTGCCGGTTGTAACAGGGGCTCCTGATCGAGAATCGCCAGCATGCCCTTGAGCCGTTCCGGTGGCAGATCGCTGTCGGCGGCGATTCCCACGATCATACCGACCCGCCGGCCGCGACCGAAGGGCACCAGCACCCGCATGCCGGGCTGGGGTTTCGGGCTGGTGTCACCATTGGTCAGCGGGAGGTAGTCGAACAGCTCGGGCAGGGGTGCGGCGACGGCGACTTGCAGAATCGCGGGGCCATCTCTCGCTGGTTTCATCGCGGCAAGTCTGGGTGAATGATGTGGCCGACCGACGCCTGGTAATCGGCACCAAGCAAGGCGCGCGGCTTTCGTCGGTGAATGGGGTCCGGCTCAGCAGAAGACGGGTAGCAGCCCGATTTAGAATAAGCGGCGATGTGGCCGGCGACTACCGCTGCGCGCAGCGGCGGCTGGTTCCGAAAAATGTTCACAAAGGCTGTGGATAAGTATGGGGATAAGGCTGTCACATTGGTTCCAAGTCGGTAGAAATATTACAACTTCTTGATGTTGCTTACTTCTTGGCCAGATGTTCAGAAATATCAATAAAAACAATGGATAAGTCGCGTTGTGCGGACAATCTATGACAGCTTGTGCTAGCCGTCTCGGACTCTTTGGTTGCTTACCGGGTGCCACCTCGGAAGCTGTTGAAAGTCCGAGCTCAATGTCAAGCCCCGATGCTCGGACCCGGCTGGAATAGCCGCGATTAGCAACGCTGGTCGATTTTGCAGATTTCCGCGCATTGTTGAAAACACAGTTGCAAAGTTGGCATCATCGGCGGGCAGGCGCGAGCGGTAGCCCGGCGTCAGCCAAACTTCCAGCAGTTGCGTTGCCGGGCGGAGGCGGTATCATGCACCAGTATTGTCGATCCAGGCTTGTATCACCGTGTTACTCAATCAGCAGATTCTTCGAACTGATTTGGGCGGGATGCCTTTAGAGTGGGTCGATTATCGCGTGGCGGCGCGGCTCTATTTTCTCGGGCAGGTGGCCTATTCCTGCGGGGATGCCATTTTTTTGCTACGCGGTGGCATTAACGCCATCACGCGCGAGCGCAGCCAGCTCAGCGTGCATTCTATTATCGCCACCCATGGTACCCAGCACGCGCCAAGCAAGCTGCGCGATGATTACACGCCGCCGCTGAGCAATCGCACCCTGTTTCAGCGCGACGGTCATCTCTGCCTTTACTGTGGTGGGCGTTTCTCAGACCGCCAGTTGTCGCGCGATCATGTGCGCCCAATCAGCCAGGGCGGGCGCAACCACTGGAACAATGTGGTCACTGCCTGCGTGCGCTGCAACAATTATAAGGCCGGGCGCACGCCCGAGGCTGCGCGCATGGAGCTGCTTGCTGTGCCCTTTACGCCCACCCATGCCGAATACATCTATCTGATGGGCCGGCATGTGTTGGTCGACCAAATGGAGTTTCTGCGCGCGCATTTTCCGCGCACCAGCCCGCTGTTGAAGCGTTTGGTAAGCATGCCGGGCGTGGCCTGAACCGCGACACTAGACTCATAGTACTTATGCACTGGCCGCTTATCTCCGAACAGATCGCCGCTGCGAGCGGCAAGCATTTCTCTCCGTCGGCGCCGCGCTCCGTCGGCGGTGGCTGCATCAACTCGGCTTATCAGCTTGCCGATGGTGAACGGGCTTTTTTCGTCAAACTCAACCAGGGCGAGACGCTTGCTATGTTCGAGGCCGAGGCGGCTGGTCTGGCCGAGCTTGCAGCCGCCGATGGTCCGCGCGTGCCTCAGCCGCTATGCACCGGAATTGCGGGCGGTCAGGCATTCATTGCTATGGAGTGGATCGATCTTGGCCGCCAGCGCGGCGACAGCGCCGCCGAGGCCGGACGGCAACTCGCGCAAATGCATCGGCGCACGCGTGAGCACTTTGGCTGGGAGCAGGACAACACCATTGGCTCTACCGCGCAGCCCAATACACTCAATGCTGACTGGGTGGCTTTTTGGCGCGAGCAGCGCCTGGGTTTTCAGCTCAAGCTGGCTGCACGCCATGGCCATGGTGGACGCTTGCAGGAGCGTGGCGCGCGTTTGCTGGAAGTTCTGCCGGTGCTGCTCAATCATGCCCCCGAGCCCTCGCTGCTGCATGGCGATCTCTGGGGCGGCAATATTGGCTATGACAGCCAGGGGGCGCCGGTGATTTTCGACCCGGCGGTCTATTTTGGTGATCGCGAGGCCGACCTGGCCATGACCGAACTCTTCGGTGGCTTTGGTGCCGATTTTTACGCCGCTTACCGTGAAGCCTGGCCGCTGTCGTCTGGTTACAGCACGCGCAAGTCTCTGTATAACCTCTACCATATCCTCAATCACCTGAACCTGTTCGGGCGCGGTTATCTCAGTCAGGCCGAGGGACTGATTGAGCGTCTGCTGGCCGAGGCGCGCGGCTGAGCAGGGAGCTACCCTGGCGGTGACCCTAAACCCACGAATTTTTCTTCAGGGGGCGGGATCATGCGCGTTGGTCAGGCTGGAGCCATGGCGGAAACTCCGTTACAAATCCTGAATCGGGTATTTGGCTTCCCGGCTTTTCGTGGCCGGCAGCAGGCGGTCATCGAGCGGCTTATGGTCGGCGGCGATGCTCTGGTGCTGATGCCCACCGGCGGTGGCAAGTCGCTCTGTTATCAGATTCCGGCCCTGCTGCGCCCGGGCACGGGCATCGTGGTGTCGCCCCTGATCGCTCTGATGCAGGATCAAGTCGACGCACTGCGCCAACTCGGGGTGCGCGCGGCCTTTCTGAACTCCTCGCTCGCGCGTGACCAGGTTGAGCGCACAGAGCATGCGCTGCTCGCCGGTCAGCTCGACTTGCTTTATGTCGCGCCCGAACGTCTACTGAGCGGACGCTTTCTGGCGCTGCTTGAGCGCACCCCCATCGCGCTCTTTGCCATTGACGAGGCGCACTGTGTGTCCCAGTGGGGGCATGATTTCCGTCCGGAGTATGTCCAGCTCGATCTGCTGCACAGACGCTGGCCGCAGGTGCCGCGCGTCGCTCTGACCGCCACTGCCGATGCCCCGACCCGCAGTGAAATTCTAACCCGGCTGCAACTGCCGTTGGATGCCCAATTCGTCTCCAGCTTCGACCGGCCGAACATCCGCTACCGCATCGTCGAGAAGCGCAGCCCGCGCCAGCAGTTGCTGCAATTTCTCAAGCGCGAGCATCCCGGTGATGCTGGCATTGTCTACTGCCGCTCGCGCCGCAGCGTCGATGAAACGGCGGAGTTTCTGCGCGAACAGGGCTTTCAATCCGTGCCTTATCACGCCGGCATGACCGCCGAGCAGCGGCGGGCGAATCAGGCCCGCTTTCTGCGCGAGGACGGACTGATTACAGTCGCCACCATTGCTTTCGGTATGGGTATCGATAAGCCGGATGTGCGCTTCGTCGCCCATCTCGACCTGCCTAAAAGCCTGGAGGCTTATTATCAGGAAACCGGTCGTGCCGGGCGCGATGGGCTGCCAGCCGATGCCTGGATGACCTATGGCCTGGGCGATCTGGTCATGTTGCGGCGTTTCATCGACGAATCCGGCGCCGAGGAGCAATTCAAGCGCCTGGAGCACCAGAAGCTCGACAACATGCTTGGCCTGTGCGAGACCACCGAGTGTCGCCGTCAGGTGCTGCTCAATTATTTCGGCGAGCCGCTACCCGAGCCCTGCGGCAATTGCGACACCTGCCTGGAGCCGGTGCCGACCTGGGATGGCACTGTGGCGGCGCAGAAGGCGTTGTCTTGTATCTTCCGCACCGGCGAGCGCTTTGGGGCGAGCTACCTGACCGATGTGCTGCTCGGTAAGACCAATGAGCGCATGCGCCGTTTTGGTCACGACAAGGTCAGCACTCACGGCATCGGCCTTGAGCTGAATGCTGATCAATGGCGCTCGGTCTACCGCCAGTTGGTCGCGGCCGGACTGGTGGCGGTCGATGTTGAGGGGCATGGTGGCCTGCGTTTGACGGAGAACAGTCGTCCGTTGTTGCGCGGCGAGCGCAGCATCCGCCTGCGACAGGACCCGGACAACAAAGCCCAGAAACGCGCGGCGCGCGCGCCGGTGTCTGTCGCGCCAAGCGATCCCGAGGCTGGTGCGCTGTGGGATGCGTTGCGCGCGCACCGCCGCCAGGTCGCCAGGGAACTCGATGTGCCGGCTTTTGTGGTCTTTAGCGACGCGACCTTGCGCGAGATGCTGGCCCATCGCCCGCGCGACCGCGAGGAGTTTGGACGCATCAGCGGGGTGGGGCAGGTCAAGCTCGAGCGTTTTGCTGAGGGCTTTCTTGAGGTGTTGCGCGCGCATCGGGCGCAACAGGACTGTTCGTTGTCGCCCAGCGCAGATGCCTAGTGCTGGTTTCTATGGAGCCTTTTTGGAAATAGCCGATTAATCCGCCGGGGTAGCATCGCGCTATGCGCGTTAGTGGCAAAGGCGCGACTCGTCCTCGCCTGCGGCGGCACTGTCGTCGAAGTTTGGATCACCCGGGATGCGGTGGGCTTCATCGAGCCAGTCGCCGAGATCGATTAGCCGGCAACGCTCGCTGCAGAAAGGGCGCCAGCGCGATTCCGGCACCCAGGGGACGGCTCGGT
The DNA here is from genome assembly GCF_033954835.1 of Thiorhodovibrio frisius. Taxonomy (NCBI): domain Bacteria; kingdom Pseudomonadati; phylum Pseudomonadota; class Gammaproteobacteria; order Chromatiales; family Chromatiaceae; genus Thiorhodovibrio; species Thiorhodovibrio frisius. The sequence continues at coordinate 4,776,669 of NZ_CP121471.1, read as the reverse complement.
CGCAAGTGGGGCAGGGGACGGATGTTGGCATGGGGGCAGTTCTTGGAACTTCAGAACACGCAGCAGGTTAGCTTAAAAGCAATATCCGCCGCCGTCTGTGTCGGGCGCGAGGTATCTTTGGCGGTCAGGAAGCGGATGCTGAATCTGTTTCTGTGACCGCTGATTTCTGGGAAGCAGTCAAGCTCTGGATTGAGTGCCACCCGGATCAACTGGGTGGGAGCACCCGTTTCGAGTGTCTCCTGAAAAAAGCCTTGATGGGCCGTGACCGAACGGGCATTGCTGCTTGAGCGCGCCAACGACAGGATGAGGTCGATGGCGTGCTTGACCGGATCGAGGTCGGTGCTCCAGCGCGCTAGCAATTGCGCGCGCGCCTCGGACGACTTGGTCAGCAGATGATGATAGTGCGGTAGGTCGAAGCTGCATGCCCCGCCTGGAATGCTGTTGCGTTGGGCGATGGCCTTCATGAAGTCATCTTCGCGCGCGCCCGCGCCAATCTGCCCGTGGAGTTCGATCATGCTGCGCTGCGCCTTACCCAGCTTGGCCAGGACATCATCGAGCATGGTCGGGTCGACGCCCGGCTGATCGCGCACTCGCCCCAGTGCGTTGGCGTTGCGGTCGAGTTCTTTGGCCAGTTCGCTTTTGATGTCGGATCTTGAAGTGATCGCGAGGATATCGAGCAGGCCCTCGAGTGCGGCGCGCGTGCCCCATGTCGTCTCATCAATGCGGAAATGGTCGTATTTCTCGAACAGATGCTCAAGTCGCAGAAAAGTGCGAATGCGCTCGTTCAGCGGATGCTCGAAAACCGTTATGTCCGACACTGGGACGTCCCCCGACTAACTGTCATGGCCCCGGCCACCCCGGAGAATGAATCTGCTGTTTCACTGTGACGCTCATGGCCCCGGCCATCCCGGAGAATGAATCTGCAGTTTCGGTAAAATTACGAAGCTTTAGGTTTGACGGTGATTGTTCCGCCGCCTGCAAGCGCGAGCTGTCCTTGCGCGCTGTCCTGGTTCGCGCTGTTACCCCCTGATTCTCCGGCATTGGAGGCTTTGGGTCAAAGCCTTCGCTGCGTTGGTTTGGGTCTGGCACCCCGGATTGGCCCGCGCGATGCTAAACTGCCGTCCCAACAGGGTGCCCGACCCGCGCCTGCAACTCGCTTGAGGTTGCCGCAGGTCGGGTGCTGGGGCGAGCAGTTTGATGATTGAGGATAGCGCATGGCAGGCCATAGTAAATGGGCGAACATTAAGCATCGCAAGGCCGCGCAGGACAAAAAGCGCGGCAAAATCTGGACCAAACTGATCCGCGAAGTCACGGTCTCGGCCCGCGAGGGCGGCGCTGATCCGGGCTCTAATCCGCGTCTGCGTCTGGCCATGGACAAGGCCCTGGGTGCGAACATGCCCAAGGATACCGTTGATCGCGCTATCAAACGCGGCGCGGGCGCCGATGACGGCGACAATTATGAAGAAATTCGCTACGAGGGCTATGGCCCCGGCGGCGTTGCGGTGATGGTTGACTGCATGACGGATAATCGTAACCGCACTGCCTCGGAGGTGCGTCATGCCTTCAGTAAGCACGGCGGCAATCTGGGTACCGATGGCTCGGTGGCTTATCTGTTCACCAAGCAGGGGGTGATCAGCTTTCAGCCCGGCACCGATGAAGATGCAGTGATTGAGGCCGGGATAGAGGCCGGGGCCGAGGATGTCGTGGTCAACGAGGACGGCTCGCTTGATGTGATCACCCTGCCGGAGACTTATGTCAGCGTCTGCGAGGCACTGGCCGGGGCGGGTTTGGATACCAGCGTGTCTGAGGTTGGCTTCAACGCATCGACCAATGTCGAGCTCGACCGTGACACGGCCGAGAAACTGCTGAAGCTGATCGATACGCTCGATGATCTCGACGATGTGCAGGATGTTTACCACAATGCCGATATCAGCGATGACATTATGGCCGAGCTGGAAGGCTGAAGCCGGGGCGGAAGTGCGCCACGGCGCTGACTGCTTTCTCGGTCGGCCATGACAGCCCCGCCCGCGCTGCGCCACCGGATTCTGGGTATCGATCCTGGCTCGCGCAATACCGGCTTTGGCGTGATCGACAGCGACGGACGCCACAGTCGCTGCGTCGCCAGCGGTTGTATCCGGGTCGGCCAGTTCGGTTGGCCCCAGCGCCTGGAGCTGATTTTCGACCGGGTCGCAGCCTTGGTGGCTGAGCATCAGCCGCACGAACTGGCCGTGGAGCAACTTATTTTTGCCCGCGACCCCACCGCCGCGCTCAAGCTCGGACAGGCGCGGGGCGCCATTCTCTGTGCCGGGCTCAAGGGTGGGCTGAATGTGCATGAATACAGCGCCAAATCCGTCAAGCTCGCGGTGGTCGGCACAGGTGGCGCAGACAAAGTGCAGGTGCAGCACATGGTGAAGATCCTGCTGTCGCTGTCCGCCCTGCCTGGAGAGGACGAGGCCGACGCTCTGGCCATCGCACTCTGTCATGCGCATTCGATGGGTATTCCGGCACGCAAGCGCGCGGCCGCCTCTTGGCGGGACTTTAGACCATGATTGGCAGACCATGATCGGACGCATACAGGGTCGCTTGATTGCCAAGCAGCCTCCCCAGCTCATGGTGGATGTGCAGGGTATCGGCTACGAGCTTGAGGCGCCCATGTCGGTGTTTTACGACCTGCCCGAACTGGGCTCGATCGTCACTCTGCTGACCCATCTAATCGTGCGTGAGGATGCCCATGTGCTCTACGCCTTCGGCAACGAGGGTGAACGCGCGCTCTTTCGCCATCTGCTGAAAATTTCCGGCGTGGGCGCGAAAATGGCGCTGGCGATTTTGTCTTCGATGGATGCCGCGCGCTTTGCCGAATGCGTGCAGTACGAGGACATCACCGCCCTGTGCCGAGTGCCGGGTGTGGGCAAGAAAACCGCCCAGCGCCTGGTGATCGAGATGAAAGACCGGCTCGCCGCCGGCTTGCCAGCAACCGGTACCAGCGGTGCGGCCACGACCGGTCAGACGCGCCCGCTCGCAGCTGCGGCCAGTCCGCTGACCGAGGCTGTCCATGCGCTCGAAGCCCTCGGGTATCGTCCGGCCGATGCCGCGCGCATGGCGCGTGCCGCGAGCGAGCAGGCGGAGACGACCGAAGAGATTATTCGCATCGCGCTCAAGTCCTTAAACCGGGGCTGAGACTTGCGGATTGCATAACAAACCCCAACCCGCCGGCCTGATTCTTAAACTCCCGTCCTACCCACCATGCCCGACACCGACCGCCTGATCGCTCCCGCTGCCAGTTCAGATGATCAGGCGCTTGATCGCGCCATGCGCCCGCGCAGTCTGGCTGACTACATCGGCCAGCCTATCGTGCGCGAGCAAATGGAGATTTTCATCGGCGCCGCCCGGGCGCGCGACGAGGCGCTCGACCATACCCTCATTTTCGGTCCGCCCGGGCTTGGCAAGACAACGCTCGCGCACATTCTGGCCCATGAGATGGGCGTGAATCTGCGCCAGACATCAGGCCCGGTGCTGGAAAAGCCCGGCGATCTTGCTGCGCTTCTGACCAACCTCGACGCCGGCGATTTGTTATTCGTCGATGAAATCCATCGTCTCAGCCCGGTGGTTGAGGAGGTGCTCTACCCAGCGATGGAAGATTTTCAGCTCGACATCATGATCGGCGATGGCCCGGCGGCGCGCTCCATCAAGCTCGATCTGCCGGCCTTTACTCTGGTCGGCGCCACCACCCGCGCTGGCCTGCTGACCTCGCCGCTGCGTGATCGTTTCGGCATTGTGCAGCGGCTCGAATACTACTCGGCTGCCGATTTGGCCCTGATTCTGCGTCGTTCAGCCGGGATTCTGGCCGTCGACAGCGACGCCGAGGGCCTGCGCGAAATTGCCCGCCGTTCGCGCGGTACGCCGCGCATCGCCAATCGGCTGTTACGGCGGGTCCGAGACTACACCCAGATGAAAGCAGACGGGCGAATCAATCGCGTCGTGGCCGACCAGGCACTCGGCATGCTCCAGGTTGATCAGCAAGGCTTCGATCACATGGATCGGCGCCTGCTTTCTGCGGTGATCGAAAAATTTGCCGGTGGTCCGGTGGGGGTCGAGAGCCTGGCCGCCGCCATTGGCGAGGAGCGTGGCACCATTGAGGACGTGCTTGAGCCTTTTCTGATCCAGCAGGGCTATCTGATGCGCACGCCCAAGGGCCGGGTGGCGACCCTGGCGGCATATCGGCATTTTGGGTTGCCGGAGTCTGTTTCAACTGGAGTATCAGCCGGTGCATCAGCCGCTCGCGCGCATGGCGATCTGTTCACGGGGCAAACCACAGACCCTGGGGAAACAGATGCCAAAGGCGATTACGGCAACTGAGCGCGCCGGTGTTGGCATCCTAGCTGCGCGCGTTTTAGCGCTCGCCGACCTCGCGGCGCGTGGCCGTCGCAACGGCCGTGGCGACGGCCTCGGCCACCTGCTGGCGCATTTCGCGGCCGGCGCTGCTGCTCGTGTGAGCCGAGAAATCGATGCTGTGGCGAACATAGCGGGCCGGCAGCTGATTGAGCGCCAAGCACATGATGTCGGCGAACAGGTCCTGATCGGGCGGCTGTGTGAAAGCCTCACCGGAAATGCGGAAAAGCTCATCAAGCACCAGTTGCTCGTAATAGTTGGTGATACTCGACAGCATGGGGGGGGCGTAATTTTGCTGCTGGGAATCGTTTTGTTCTTCTAGTGGCATGATATTACTCCAGATTAAGTGGTTTTGTGCGCCTGGCCCCGCGCCAGTGAAAGGGCTTGGCCGCAACCGCTTTGTAGCACGCTGACAACCCGAAGTTGCGCGGAATCTTCTCTCAAAGGCATATTAGTCGAAAATTCATCCGCTTTCGGTCTATAGTTGTGAACAAGTATCGCATGTTATCGAGTGTCCTCCATGGGCTTTTCCAAGAGTGTCCAGGGCGCTTGCCATGCCTGGCTACCAATTTTTTGCCATTGACTTTCTTTAAGGAGGCGCTGTCCGCCGCATGCCTGATGCCATGACGACGACTGGCCCCAAACTGCGCATCGCCCTCTGTGGCGACGGGGAACAAGTGCGCGCGACTGCCAATGTGCTCGCTTTTCTCGGCATCGAGCCGGTGGTGCTGTCCCAATGTCCGCAGGCGCTAGGCGAGCTTGCCGACAACAATGCCGCAGCGCTATGGATTTGCGATGCCGATGAGCCACTGCGTGCAGCAGTGGATATGCTGGCCGGCAGCAAAAAGCCCGCCAATGGCGATGCGCTGCCAATTATCTGTCAGCCGCTGGTCGATTCGTCCTTCGCCGACCGGCGCGTTGCCTTGGTGGCGAGTCCGTTGGTGCCTGGGCAGGTCATCAGCCTGTTGCAATGGGTCCAGAGTCAGCAGGGTCAAGCCAGCGATGACGACCAGGATCTGCGCGGTCAGCATCCATCCATGCAGCAGGTGCGACGGCTGATCAATCAGGTGGCGCGCACCGATGCGACGGTGCTGATTCTTGGCGAGACCGGCTCTGGCAAGGAGGTGGTTGCCCGCGCGGTGCATCGTGCATCAGCACGGTCTGGCAAGCCCTTTGTGGCGGTCAACTGCGGCGCCATTCCGCCTGATCTGCTCGAAAGTGAGCTGTTCGGGCATGAAAAGGGCGCCTTTACCGCGCGCACCGGGCGCTTCGAACTGGCCGAAGACGGGGTGATTTTTCTCGACGAGATCGGCGACATGCCGCTGCCGATGCAAGTCAAGCTGTTGCGGGTGCTGCAAGAGCGCACCTTCGAGCGGGTCGGCTCGAACAAATCCCTGCAAACCAACGCGCGGGTGATTTCCGCGACCCACCGCAATCTCGATCAGGCGGTGGCTGATGGACATTTTCGCGAAGATCTATTCTTTCGGCTCAATGTGTTTCCCATCGACCTGCCGCCGCTGCGTGAGCGGCGCAGCGACATTCCGCTGCTAATCGATGCCCTGAGCGAACGCTTAAAGGAGCAGGGCGCTGAACCCGCGCTGCTCACGCCTGCCGTGCTTGCGCATTTGAGCACCCTGGAATGGCCGGGTAACATTCGCGAGCTGGGCAATCTGCTTGAGCAGCTGTCCATTATGTATCCGGCGGAGCTGGTCGACCTGCCGCAACTTCCGCCACGGGTAAGGCCCGAGGATGCCACGGCCCCGGTCCTGCCGGCAGCCGAGCCAAATACCGCGCCGGCCACTGTGTCCACCGAGGTGCCAACATCCCTGCCCGAAGGCGTGGAGTTGCGCGAATTTTTCAACGATCTTGAACGCGGCATGATCCAGTCCGCGCTTGAAGAACATGGCTATGTCGTGGCGCGCGCGGCGCGGCGCCTAGGCATGCGACGAACCACCCTGGTGGAGCGCATGCGCAAGTTCGGCTTGGAGCGCGAGGACGGCGCCGAGGCGGCAGAAGACTGAGCGTTTCACAGTGGCTTGAAAGGGCTGGCCCTGAATTTGCTTGGCTCCTTTGCGAACTTGTTAGCAAAAGGACTCCAATGAGCAGAGCCACGCTTCTTTTGGTTGATCCGTCGCCGGCGGTAAGACATCAACTGGTGTCGGTGCTGGCTGCGGTCCCCAAGACTCATCTCGAAACCTGCACGCGCGAGCGCATTGCCGCTGAAAGCGAGCGGTTGCGCCCACGCATCTGGCTGCTGGCCGATCCGGTGCGCGCTCTGGCTGCCGACGGCGCCGCCGCCATGGTGCCCGAGCGCACCGCGAGCCTGTCGCTGGATGCCAGTCAGGATGCGCTGCTGGCAGCGCTCAGGGCCGGTGCTGCCCAGCATTTTGCACTGCCCGCGCAGGCACAGGCCCTGGCGCAATGGCTGCGCGCGTTGGTCAAATCCGTACCCGCGCCCGAGGGTCAGGCAAACCCGCCGCTTATTGCCGAGAGCCCGGCCATGCAGCGGCTGCTTCAGCTGATTGAGCGCATCGCTGGCTCCACCGCAACGGTCTTTCTGACTGGCGAGTCCGGGGTGGGCAAAGAGGTGCTGGCGCGCGAGATTCATCGCCGTTCGCCGCGTCGCGCAAGACCCTTTGAAGCCATCAACTGCGCCGCCGTGCCCGAGAACATGCTAGAGGCAGTCTTGTTTGGCCATGAGCGTGGCGCCTTCACCGGTGCCAGCGAGGCGCGTCCGGGCAAATTCCGCGCAGCCGATGGCGGCACCCTGCTGCTGGATGAAATTACCGAAATGCCGCTGCCTCTTCAGGCCAAGCTGCTGCGGGTGCTGCAAGAGCGCGAGGTGGAGCCCTTGGGCGCGCGCCGACCCAAGTCGGTGGATGTGCGGGTGCTGGCCACCTCTAATCGTTGCCCGCAAAGCGCGCTGGCCGAGGGTCTGCTGCGCGAGGATCTTTTCTACCGACTCAATGTTTTTCCGCTGCATCTGCCACCGTTGCGCGAGCGCGCCGAGGATCTGTTACCCCTGGCTCAGTCCTTCGCACAGGAGCTTTCCTGCGGACGCATCACCGGCCTGACAGCCGACGCAGTGGAGCGCTTGCAGGCTCATGACTGGCCGGGCAATGTGCGCGAGTTGCGCAACCTGATGGAGCGCAGCTGCGTGCTGGCCCAGGGCGGCGAGCTGGACGCGGCGGATGTAATGTTTGATGCTGACTGGCTTTTTGCCGATGGCGATCAGGCGCAAAGACCGACAGTCGTCGAAAATCCGTCACTTCATTTGGGCTCCCAGCTCCAGCAACAAGAAATTCGCGTGATTCTTGACACTCTTGCCGCCGCAGGTGGTGATCGCAAGCAGACTGCGACTCGGCTCGGGATCAGCCCGCGGACGCTCAGATACAAGCTGGCGCGTCTGCGCGATGAGGGCGTTGCGATTCCAGCACCTTGAGACCTGCCTGTCAGGAAGATGGCATTGTCTTTGCATATCTCCGGTTATTCAGATAGGGTGCCGCCCGCTGCGCGGGGGAGTCCAAAGCCAGGCTAGGGCCGGTACCCATCACGCCGGAGATGTGCCATGAGCGACATGCAAATTCAAAGTGTTCTGCAGCAGATGCGCGCGCTGGCGCAGACGAGCAAACTCGAGGGAATTGAGTCCACTGGTCCCATTCAGTCGCCAGAAGGCCAGCAGCGCCCCGGTGAGCTGAACTTTGCCGAAACCCTGACCGACTCCCTGCGCGCGGTTAATGGGCTACAGCAGGAGTCGAAAGACCTCCAGACCCGCTTCGAGCTGGGTGACGCCAATGTCAGCCTGCCGCAGGTGATGGTGGCCATGAGCAAGTCCAGCCTGGCGTTCGAGGCGACCAATCAGGTCCGCAATCGGCTGCTAACGGCCTATCAGGAAGTGATGCGCATGTCGGTCTGATGGCTGACGGACGCAACGGAGAAATAACCCATGGCCGCGGCACTGACGGAACGCCTTTCGACCGGCTTAAGAAACTTTACCGCCTTGTCCGCAGGGCGCCAACTGGCGCTGCTGGGGGTGGTGGCTGGCGGCATGGTGGTTGTCGCTGGCGTGCTGTTCTGGGCCCTGCGCCCTACCTATGTGCCCCTGTTCGACGGGCGCATGGACAATGCCGAGGCTGCCCAAGTGATGGAGGCACTCGGCCAGATGGGCGTGCCCTACAAAGTCAGCAACCGCATGGGCCAGAGCGGGCAGATTGAAATACCCGAAAAGCGCATCGCCGAGACCCGGCTGCTGCTGGCTGGCCAGGGACTGCCGAAATCCGCCGATATCGGCTTCGAGCTTCTACAAGAAGATTCTGGCTTCGGTGCCAGCCGTCTGATGGAATCAGCCCGTCACCAGCGCGCGCTCGAAGGCGAGCTGGGACGCTCCATTGCAGCGCTCGACCCGGTCGAGCTCGCGCGCGTGCATCTTGCGCAACCAGAGCGCTCTGTCTTCATTCGCGAGCGCAAGCCGCCGACTGCATCGGTTGTGGTGCATCTGCGCAGCGGTCGCGGGCTCAGCGACGCCCAGGTGGCAGCCATTGTGCATCTGGTCTCTTCCAGCGTGCCGGCCCTAGAGCCTGATGCTGTCACTGTGGTCGACCAGACTGGTCGTCTGCTGACTAACAATGATGACGAGATGGGGCTCTATGCCAACGCCGATCAGCTAGACTATACCCGCAAGCTCGAAGATACCTACGCCCAACGCGTGCGCTCCCTGCTGCTGCCCATTCTTGGACCTGAGGGCATGCGCGTGCAGGTGGCCGCAGATCTCGATTTCTCGCGCGTCGAGCGTACCGAAGAGTTGTTCGACCCCGACCGCACCGCGTTGCGCTCCGAGCAGGTCAGCGAACAAGAGCGTGTCGGCAGTGACCTGGGCCCCATGGGCGTGCCCGGTGCCCTGACCAACCAGCCGCCCGCAGGCGGCCAGCTTGGCGCGGATGCGGCCGCCGCCGGTGCCGAGACGGAAGCGCCGAAGAGCCGCAGTCTTGATAGCATTCGCAACTACGAGGTTGATCGCACCATCGCGCATGTGCGTGAGATGCCAGGGGCGATCAAGCGCATGTCCACCGCCGTGGTGGTGGACTATATTGAGCAGACCAGCGAGGAAGGCGAGGTCACGCGCATTCCGCGGCCCGCCGAAGAACTCGAGAGCATTCGCGCCCTGGTGCGCGAGGCGGTGGGTTTCAACGAGGCGCGTGGCGACAGCATTAATGTCATCTCGGCGGCCTTCACCACCGAGCAGGAGATGGAGCCGGCGCAAGTCTGGACCCAACCCTGGTTCGCCGATCTGGCCAAGCTCGGTGCTGGTGTCTTGCTGGCGATCCTGGTGTTGCTCACTGTTGTGCGCCCAGGTGTCAAGCAGTTGCTTGGCGGACCCGGCAAGGATATGGTCGCGGACGGCGATGACGAAGACGAAGACGAGGACGGCGAGGGCGAGGATCATGTGTCCCTGAGCCAGCAGAGTTCGGCCGTCGCCGCGCTCACCGGCCCCAAGGGTCCCGATCAGCAGCAGCTTGATCTTGATGCGGTGCGGGAAATGGTCGAAGAAGATCCCAAACGGGTTGCGCAAGTGATGAAAGCTTGGTTAGGTGTTAACGATGGCGGCTGATCCTTCCAAAATGACAGGGCCCGAGCAGGCGGCCGTGTTTCTGATGAGTCTTGGCGAGCGCGCTGCCTCCTCGGTGATGAAGCACATGGGCCCGAAGGAGGTGCAGAAGGTTGGCACCGCCATGGCCTCGCTCGAGCGGGTGTCGCGCGGTCAGGTTGACTATGTGATTCAGCAATTCTCTGATGCCGTGCAGGACCAGACATCGCTGGGCATCGGCTCGGATGAATATGTGCGCTCGGTGCTCACCAATGCACTCGGGGATAAGGCCGGTGGCATCATCGACCGCATTTTGCTGGGGCGTAACTCCAAGGGCATCGAGGCGCTCAAGTGGCTGGACGCGCGCTCCATTGCCGATATGATCCGCAATGAGCACCCGCAGATCGTGGCCATTGTCATGTCCCATCTCGATCCCGACCAGGCTGCCGAGACGCTGCTGTTCCTGCCTGATCGCATGCAGTCGGACATCATCCTGCGCATCGCCACCCTTGATGGCGTGCAGCCCCAGGCGCTGCAGGAATTGGACGAAATTCTCGAAACTCAGCTCGCCGGCAAGAGCAGTGCGCAGTCGTCGCTGATCGGTGGCGAGCAGGCGGCCGCCAACATTCTCAACTTTATGGACGGCTCCAAAGAAGCTGTGGTCATGGAGGGCGTGTCCCAGGTCGACGAGGATCTGGCCGAGCGCATCCAGGAGCTGATGTTCGTCTTCGCCAACCTGATTGATGTCGACGACCGAGGTATTCAGACGCTGCTGCGCGAGGTGTCCACTGATAATCTGGTGATCGCGCTCAAGGGCGCGGACGAGGAACTCAGGGACAAGATTTTCAAGAACATGTCCAAGCGTGCCGGCGAGATGCTGCGCGAAGACCTCGAGGCCAAGGGACCGGTGCGTTTGAGCGATGTCGAGTCGGCGCAGAAAGAAATCCTCGCCACCGCGCGGCGCTTGTCCGAGTCTGGCGAGATCGCGCTTGGTGGTAAAGGCGGGGAGGCCATGGTGTGACAGCCCAAGCCGCCTTTGTCGATGAGGTCATGTGGGCTGAACAGGCGGAAGGCTTTGAGGTCGAAACCTGGGAGCCGCCTTACTTTGGTGAGTTGCCGCAGCGAGAACCGGAGGTCGAGCATCATCTGCCGACGGCAGCCGAGGTGGCCGCCATCGAGGAGGCCGCGCGCGAGGCGGGCCATGCCGCCGGATTCGACCAGGGCTACCGGGAAGGCAGCGAGCGCGGCCAACGCGAAGCCGAGCAGGAAACGCAGGCGCGCGCGGACCGCGAACTCAAGGCGTCGGTAGCAGCGCTCGAGAGCATCGCGCGCGAGCTGGCTGACCCGCTGGAATCCGCAGCCGATGACCTTGAGCCCGAACTCCTGACCCTGGTCACCACGCTGGCCGAGCGCGTGATCATGGCTGAGCTAGATAGTCGTGCTGAATTGGTTCGTGGCGTGTTGCATCAGGCATTGGGGAAATTGCCCGCGCGGCACGTTCAGGTGCGGGTACGTGTGAACCCCGAAGACCTTGCGGTGGTGGAAGCCTATGCTGAAGATCAGGGCGAGAACATTCGCTGGTTGGCCGATGCCGAGGTAACGCGCGGCGGTTGTTTGGTTGAAAGCGGCCCGAGTCGCATCGACGCCAGCGTCGAGACGCGCATCGCGCAAGCGGTCGATGCCATCTGGGGCGAGCTGAGTCGCCCGCCAGCGCAGCCGATCGAGCAGGCTGAGGAAATCCAGCAAGCCGAGGAGATCGACGAGATCGACCAGGCCCCGCAGACGTCTGCATCCCTGCCTTCAGCAGCTCAGAGTGGGGGCGCACAGGGCGGCGACACAGAAGAGGCAGCTGAGCAGCAGGCTGGCCACACAGGCGCGCACACGACTGGCCAGGTAACTGGCGAGCCGGCAGCCGCAGATGCCAACCCCTTGAACGAAGGAGTCTCGTCATGACGGAAAGCATCCAGCAGTTGCGCCAGCAGCACAGCGGCGATCTGGTCAAGGGCCTGCGCGAGCGCTTGCGCGAGTCCCAACAACGGGTCGCGCGGGTGCCAGACCCGCTGCCCGAGGGGCGCCTGTCGCGCATGGTCGGCATGACACTCGAGGCCGAGGGCGTGCGCCTGCCGGTTGGCGGGCGCGCAGCCATTCACACCGCTAGCGGCGAGCGACTGCTGGCTGAGGTGGTCGGCTTTCATGGCGAAAAGACCTTTTTGATGCCCGAGGGCAAGCTTGAGGGCGTCGCGCCCGGCGCGCGCATCGAGCCATTGGAGCAGGCGCGGCTGATCGGCGTCGGCCCCGAGTTGCTTGGGCGCGTCATCGACGCCAACGGCAAGCCGCTCGATGACCTGGGACGTATCCGCGCCTCCGACCACATTTCCATTGAGGGCCGGCCAATCAACCCGCTCAAACGCGACCCGGTGCGCACGCCGCTCGATGTCGGTATCCGCTCGCTCAACGGCCTGCTGTCAGTCGGCCGTGGTCAGCGCCTGGGCCTGTTTGCCGGCAGTGGCGTGGGCAAGAGCGTGCTGCTCGGCATGATGACCCGCCACACCGAGGCCGATGTGATCGTGGTCGGGCTGATCGGCGAACGCGGCCGCGAGGTGAACGAATTCATTCACGACATCCTTGATGTCGAATCGCGCAAGCGCACCGTGGTAGTGGCGGTGCCAGCCGACCAGCCGCCACTGCTGCGCCAGCACGGCGCCTGGGTGGCCACCGCCATTGCCGAGTATTTTCGCGACCGAGGGCTCAATGTGCTGCTGCTGGTCGATTCCTTAACCCGCTTTGCCCAGGGCGCGCGCGAGATCGCCATGGCCATCGGCGAGCCGCCGGCCACCAAGGGCTATTCCGCATCCGTCTTTGCTCGCTTGCCGCAGCTGGTGGAGCGCGCCGGCAATGGCGACAAGGGCGGCGGTTCCATTACAGCGTTCTACACCGTGCTTGCCGAGGGTGATGACCAGAACGATCCCATCGTCGATGCCGCGCGCGCCATCCTCGATGGCCATGTGGTGCTCTCGCGCGCCATCGCCGAGCGTGGGCGCTACCCGGCCATTGATGTTGGCGCCTCAGTTTCGCGCGTCATGGACTCCCTGATCGACGACCAGCATCGCCAAGCTGCGCATCACTACCGCAATCTCACTTCAACCTATGAGATGAACCGCGACCTGATCGCCGTCGGCGCCTACCGTCAGGGCGCTGATCCAGTGCTCGACGAGGCGGTGGCCATGCGCAACAAGCTTGAGGACTATGTGCGCCAGAATCGCACTGAGCGGGTGACCTTCACCGAGGCGCGCGCGCAGTTGTTCGGACTCTTTGGCCTGACCGAGGCCAAGGCCGCCGCATGATGCCGGGCCAGCTTCCATGAGTGTCAAACGCTTTCAGCGCCTGCTTAAGGTGCGCGAGATGATCGAAAACCAGGCCGCCGTTGGCCTCGCCGGGCGGCTCGAGGAACTGCGCCGGGCGGATGGGCAGCGCGGTCAACTTGAGGAATTGCTGGCGTCCTATCTGAACACCGGCGTGCCCGATAGCGTCATTGGCATGAAACAAGTCGCGGAGATGCGCGGGCAGCTGCGCACGGCAATCGAACAGCAAGAATTGCGCGTCGCCGCCGCCGAAGCTCGGGCCGAACAAGCCCGAGAGGTTTGGATGGACAAGCGCCGCGACAGCATGTCGCTTGAAAAGCTGATTGAGCGTCGTCGCCAGGTCGAGCAGGTGACGGAAAATCGACGCCTGCAAGGGGAGCAGGACGCCTGGGCCACGCGCAAAGCCTTCGAGCAGGTGCAGACGGGGGACAATGATGAGAGGCGCTGACGTCTGGCACAAAGGATTATTTTCCGGCATAAAAATTGCTCTTATTCCGGTGCGCCGGTTGCAATCAAGCCGGTATTGACCAAGGGATGGGGCAATGAGATCAACCGGGGACATCGGTTCGAGCAAAGAGGCATGACATCATGATGGGAACCCAGAACGCGGCGGTCGAAGGCCGCTCGGGCGCATCCGCCCTAGTCGGGGCAAAGGGCGCGCCGGCATCCGGCGAGCTTGGCGAAGACGGCGAATTTACCGGGGCGCTTGAAGAACAACTCGGCGGGCTCCTAGTCGAACTTGGCGTCGATCCCAAAACGCTTGAGGGCATGGACATCGAAGCCATGCTCGCTCAGCTCCAGGCGCTGCTGAAGGGGCAAGTGGATGCCGCCGGTGGCGATACTTTGCCGCTGTTGGACGCCGAGGCGTCGGGGGCGGACATTTCCCTGGATGCGGAGATGCCCCTGGATGCGGAGATGTCCCTGGGTGCTTTGCTGAAGGGCGATGCAGAATCAGGCCCAAGCCCCGAAGTGCAGGCAGCCCTGGCGGCGCTGCTACAGCAATGGTCCGGGCAATCCGGCGCGGAGCTTGGGGATATCGAGGCGCTTTCCAGTCGCATTGGCCAGGCCGGCGGTGATGTCTCGGCAACCGATCTGCTGGCCTTTCTTAAAGCCTCGCTTGCCACCAGCAATCGCAGTGGTGCCGAGCAGGGAAATGCCGCAGCGGAAGGGGCCAAAACCCTGGATCTCACCCGCTTGCTCACACCCGACGGCGCTCGGCAGTTGGCGGATCGTCTGTCGCTCATCGCCCGAGCACGCGATGGCATGGCCGAGATCAAGCTCAGTCCGCCAAGCCTGGGCGCGATGGAAGTGCGGGTGACCATGGAAGCCGATAAAGCCCATGTGCATTTCGTCTCCGCCAATCCCGCCGTGCGCGAGGTTCTAGAGGCCGCGCTGCCAAAATTGCGCGAGGCATTGGCCCAGGATGGCCTGTCGCTGGGAGATGCGTCCGTTTCTGATCAGCCGCCACAAAGCCGCGACGAGGCGGCCGGGGAGGGTGTCGCTGCGGGCGACGGCGAAGGAGGCGGCGATGCCGACAGCGAGCAGGAGGCGCTGCTGGCAGCCGAAGGCGCAGTTGCCAGCAGTACCCTGTCTCGGTTAGCGCGCAAGCTCGATTTGTTTGCCTGATCTCGCCAACCCGCTTGGCCGCAACCAAGCGGGCCTGTTTCTCCCTTCTTCCGGATATCAGTCCTCGGCGCGTTGGAAGGCGTCGCTCAGTTGCTTCTGCACATTGCCCGGTACGGGCGCATAGTGGCTCAGCTCAATGCCATAGGTTCCCTCGCCGCCGGTCAGGGACTTCAGCCGCGATTCATAGCTATCCAGCTCTGCCAGCGGCACCTCGCCATCAATGGCCACCCGGCCCAGAGTCTTGGTTTCGCTGCCATTGATGCGCCCGCGCCTTGAGGACAGATCCCCGGCGAGATCGCCCATGGCGCTGTCCTGGGCGACAATGCGAATTTTCACCACCGGTTCCATGACCACCGGC